>JBFMCW010000042.1:0-2931 GCA_040754275.1 Pseudomonadota bacterium | reverse complement strand
GGCGGCGCGCCGCCCCCCCCCGGCGGCATGCCTGGCGCCCCGATGGCCGCGGGCGACACGCCCGGCGCGGCAATGCCCGCCGGTGCGCAAACCGGCGCGCAGGCGGGCGGGCAGGCCATGCCGCAGGGGCCGGCCCTCGGCGTGGCGCACTCGCCCGTGCTGCAGCGCCTGGCCGCCGCCGGCGCGCTGCCGCCCGCCGTGACCCACGAGATGCAGCGCTCGGTGGACATGTTCGGCGCACTGTTCGACACCATGCACGCCGAGAAATCGGTGACCGAGGGCATGAAGCCCTTTTTCCACCAGCTGGAAACCAGCCTGATCAAGCTGGCGATGTCGGATCCGCAATTCCTCGCTTCGCCCGTCCACCCCGCGCACAAGGTGCTGAACACACTCGACCGCATCAGCATGGTGGCGGGCGACGACGGCAAGATCGCCGACCAGCGCCTGCTGCGCCTGATGAACCGCTGGACCGACCGCATCAACGCCGAGGCGGAGAAGAATCCGGGCGTGTTCGAGGAAGCGCGCACCCAGCTCGAGCGCGTGGTGAAGCCGCTTCTGAACGAACGCGCCGCGCGCGTCTTCCGCCTGCAGGAGATGTGCGAAGGCCGGCAGAGCGCGGAAGTCGCCAAACAGCGCATCCTGCGCGACCTGCTCGGCCGGCTGGACGAACGGCCGGTACCCAACCCGGTGATCGAGCTGCTGAACGGCGGCTGGCGCAACGTGCTGCTCATCGCCGAGATGCGCTACGGCGTCGACAGCGAGGAAGCGCGCGAAGCCTGGCAGGTGCTGCAGCTGCTGTCGGCCTGGCTCGACCCCAGTCACGACATCGCCCCGACGACGACCGAGGTTCAGACCCTGCTCCAGCGCATCGACCAGTCGCTCACCCAGGTATGCGCCGACAAGTTCGCGCAGGACCGCATCGTCGACCAGCTCGCCGCCGCGCTCTTCGACGAGGAGAAGGCGCAACAGCAACAGACCGCCGTCACCGCCCGCCTCAACGACGCCACGGCCGAACCGCTGACCGAGGCGCAGGACAACCTGGTCGAACGCCTGCGCGTGGGCGACTGGCTGCAGTTCAAGTCGCTCGATTCACCTCTCAACCTGATCTGGATCGGCGACAAGCCACACGTCTACGTGTTCGCCAACTACCGCGGCATCAAGAAGCTCGACCTCAAGCGCGCCGACCTGCTCGACTCGCTGGAAAGCGGCGAGGCCGAATGGACCGAGGATCTGGAACTTCCGCTGATGGATCGTTCCTACAGCGCGATGATCCAGAAGATGCAGCGCGACCTCGTGTGGCAGGCCTCGCACGATCCCGCCACCGGGCTGGCCAACCGCAAGGCCTTCTTCAGGGCCATCCGCCGTGCCTGGCTGCGCAGCAAGGATGGCGAGGGCTACGTGCTCGGCGTGATGCAGTTCGAGATCACGAACCCGGCGGGCGAAGCGGCCAGCGTGGAAATCCGCACGCCCATCCTGCGCGTGTTCTCGCATCTGCTGCCCGAGCACCTCAATGGAAAGGCACATTTCGCGCGCGCCGGCGAATCCGGCCTCGCGTTCTGGTGCGAAGCCGCCGACAGCGCCGCCGCCGTGAAGCAGGCCGAGGCCCTGCTCGGCCTCATCGCCGCCCAGCCACAGGAAATCGGCGGCGTGCGCTACACCGTGCATCCTGCCGTCGGCCTCATGTGGACAGCCGACTGCCTCAAGCCGGAAACCTATTACGACAACGCCAACGCCGCCTGCGCCAGCGCGCGCGAAACCGGCGTACCCATCGTGCAGTACCGCGGCGAAACCGGCGACAGTGGCGACAGCAGCGTGCTCGCGCTGGCGGAATGGGCGCACGAACTCACCCGCATCCTTGCGGACAACCAGCTCAGCCTCAACATCCAGCCCGTCGTCGCCGCTGCCGACGCCGCACGTACCGCGCTCTACTACGAAGTCCTGCTGCACCCCGTCGTGCAGGACGAACGCAACATCGAGACGCGCGACCTCATCGCCGTTGCCGAGCGCCTGCAGCGCATCACCGAGATCGACCGCTGGGTCGTCCGCCATGTGCTGCAATGGATGCGCGATCATGCCGACCGTACTGCCGCCATCGGCGGTTTTGCCATCAACCTCTCGGGGCAGTCGGTCATCAATCCGCTGTTCCTCAAGTTCGTCCAGTCAGAGCTCGCGCACGGCGACATTCCGGGCAGCAAGCTCATCTTCGAGATCAGCGAGGCCGACGCCGTCGAAGGCCACGCCCAGACCCAGCTATTCATGCGCCAGCTGCAGCGCTACGGCTGCCGCTTCACGCTCGACGACTTCGGCGTCGGTACCAGCTCCTACACCAGCCTGAAGAGCATGAAACTGGATTACCTGAAGCTCGACCGCGCGCTGGTGCGCGAAATCGCCACCAGCATGATCGACGAGGCACTGGTGCGCTCCATCCTCGAGACCGGCAGCTTCCTCGGCATCAAGACCGTTGCAGGCTATGTCGAGGAGGAGAGCAACCTTGCCAAGCTCACGGAGCTGGGGGTGGATTGCGTGCAGGGGTATTTGATCGGGGAGCCGAAGCCGCTGGAGACGCTGGGCTGACGAGCCCGTCGCTACACCCTCTCCCGCAGGCGGGGGAGGGTTGGGGAGGGGGAAACTGACCCAAGCTGAAATCTGTGCAGGGCTGTCGCACGTTGACCGGGGGTAGCCCGGCGACTAGTTACTTTCTTTTGCTTCGCCAAAAGAAAGTAACCAAAGAAAAGGCGACCCCCACATCCCCGAAACCCCGAAAATCGAGCCCGCCGGACGGGCGGCGAAGAACTCGCCCCGCCTTGGATGTGTTTAATTGGTTTTTGTGGGCGGGGCTCAAACAGCTTCGCCGCTGATCCGCCCGGCAGGCTCGATTTTCGACGGGGCTGTGAGGGGAGGAAAGTCAAAACCAGTGCGGTGATGACTGAA
>JBFMCW010000041.1:0-3952 GCA_040754275.1 Pseudomonadota bacterium | reverse complement strand
TCGGCCGGAATCTGCTCGGGCCAGATCAGGCTGCTGCCGTATTCGGCAAAGTCCATGTAGCCGGACAAGGCATCGACCACGACGGGATTCTCGTCGGCATGCACGGTGACGGAATACAGCGACAGGATCGCGCACAGGGCGGTCAGGCTTTTTCCCATTGCAGGGACTCCTTCAAAAAACTGGAACGGCTTCCATCGCTCATCCTGCCACCCGGCGCTTCAGGTCTGCGAGATAGGCACGAATGCGCCGGGCATTCACACCGCGATCGATAAACCCGGTGCGTGAACGCGAGCGCACGTCGACCTTGGCGCCGTCGTTATTCGGCGTAACGCGCACGACGATTTCATCCTTGAAGCCGAAGAGCCTGGAACTCGCGGTGGCCTCGATGCGGCCTTCTTCCGGCACCCTGGCGACGATTTCCCAACCCCGCCTTTCGACCAGCGCCAGGGCCTCGGCAAAAGCCCTGTCCGGCGGGACCGCCAGCACCAGCGGCGCCAGGTCGGGATAGGCGGCGCGCTGCAGCGCCGCCTTTTCCCCACCGGGATAGTCGGTGGGCGTGGGCATGTCCCAAAACACGGGCGGGTCTTCGATATCGGTGCTGATGTCGTTGATCGGCGGATAGCTGTGGGCGGCGTATTCCCAATGTGCTGCCATGCCTACCAGCGGCAGGGCCAGCAGCACGCCCACAACCGCGGGGACAAAACCGCGCCGCTTCGCGCCCGGCCGCGTCTGGATCAAACCGATTACCGAGAGGACGAGAGCCAGGCCGGCACCATAGGCCGCCCACTCGGCAAGCTCGATGCCGCGGCTGAAGTGCCACCATGTATGCCGGATTCCGATGGCAGCCGTCATGAGTGCGACGATCGCGGCCATCGCGACGAGCAGGCCCATCAGCGCTGGCCAGGAAAGGGGCTTGCCCCGCGTCCGCATGGTTGGGTTCATGTGTGCCTTTCGTGCCGCGGCGACCGTTTCAGCAACACGCGGCCCCCGCACCTGTCGCGTCGGCGTCGAACGGCAGTCCGCCGCCGCAGCCGGCAAAGATACCGTAGTGGCGCGAGAAGTCGCCGATGAAATCGAAGTGCGGTGCGAAGCGGGTGCCGGCGAGCATGCGCCAGGTGTTGCCGCACACGGGGAAGACGCGGCCGGCTTCGATGGCGTGGTGCTTGTCGAGGCGGAAGCGCGTTTCCTGCCCGCGAATGCCGCCGCGGTAGACGACCGCCTGGCCGTAGTCCTCACATTCAGGCTCCAGGCCGTCGAGCTTGAACAGGCGGTAGGTGGCCGAATGGAACCGGGTGTTGCCCACGCGCGCGGCGAGCGCAGGGTCGGTGATGGCGATGGGCCGGTCTTCGACGAGGCGCGGATCGGCAAAGCCGCAGCGCCGCGCGAGCGAGAGGAAGTCGTTCCAGTACAGCGCGCCGCCCAGGCATTCGCCGTACAGCACGGGGTCGTTGCGCAGTTCCGGCGGCACGCGGCGGTCGGCGTAGATGTCGGAGAAGTAGAGTTCGCCGCCGGTTTTGAGCAAGCGGTGAACCTGGCGCAGCACGGCTTCCTTGTCGGGCGAGAGATTGACCACGCAGTTGGAGACGACGACATCGAAGCTGGCGTCGGCGAGGCCGAGCGCGTCGAGGCGCTCGATGTAGCCGAGCCTGAATTCGACGTTGTTGCGGCCAAAGCCGAACACCTGCCGGTGGTGTTCCCGATGCGCTTCGGCAACGGCGAGCTGTTCCTCGGTCATGTCCACGCCCACGACCTGTCCGTGTTCGCCGACGAGCTGCGCCAGCGCGTAGACGTCGCGCCCGGAGCCGCAGCCGAGGTCGAGCACGGACAGGCCTTCGAGCAGCACGGGGCAGACCAGGCCGCAGCCGTAATAGCGCGCGGTGACTTCGGGATGGATACGGGCGAGCAGCGGCTTCAGCCAGTCCGGCATCTGGCTGGCGTCGCAGCACGCCGAGGTGCGCAGATCGGCCGTGCCTTTCAGCTGGTTGCCGTAGTAGTCCTTCACTACTTCATGCATGTGCGTTCCTTCTTCGGTTCTTCAATTTCCGCCCTCGACCGGCCAGCCCTTCGCGCACCAGGCCGTCATGCCGCCCCGGATCACCTGGGCGTCGGCGAAGCCGGCTTCGCCCAGCAGACGCGCGGCCTGCGCCGAGCGGCGGTCGGTGCGGCACAGGATGCGCACGGGGCGCGATTTGTGCGCGTCGAGTTCCGCCAGCCGCGCCGGCAGTTCTTCCAGCGGCAGGTTGCGCGCGCCGGCGACGTGGCCCATGTCGCCGTTGTATTCGCTTGCGGCGCGCACGTCCAGCATGAGCACGTCTTCGCCGGCGTCGAGTTGCCGCTTCAGCGACTCGACCGGCAGCATGGGCTTTTCGCGCAGCTTGCGCACGAAGCGCGGCAGGAAGGCCACGGCGGCGAGCAGGGCGAGCGCGATCAGGATGTTGCGGATCATGCCCTCGCCGCCGGCCAGCGCCTCGCGCCCGGCATAGCCGAGCCAGGTGTAGGCGAAGGCCGCCGGCAGCATGAAGACCGCACTGGCAATCACGTAGGTGAGAAAGGGGATGCGGGTGAGGCCCAGCGCGTAGTTCAGGAGGTTGAAGGGAAACACCGGCACCAGGCGCACGAAGGCGATGAAGCGCCAGCCTTCCGAGCTCACGCCGTCGTTCAGCCGTTGCAGGCGCGGGCCGGCGCGGCGCGCCACCCAGTCGGCGCCGAGGGTGCGCGCGACGAGGAAGGCGAGCGATGCGCCGAGGGTCGCCCCGGTGAGGTTCCACAGCGTGCCCCACAGCGGCCCGAACAACGCGCCGCCGGCAAGCGTGAGCACCGAGCCCGGCAGGAACAGCACGGTGGCGAGCGCGTAGAGCGCCACGAACACGGCGGGCCCGGCCGCGCCCGCGCCTTCGACCCAGGCCTGCAGGGCGGCGGGATCAATCCGGTCGCGCCAGACGATGGCGGCGCCGACCGCCGCGAGCAGCACGGCGCCCAGCACCACGCGCAGGACGGTGCGGTTCATTTCGCCGCCTCCCCGGAATAGGTGCGGCGGTTGATGGCGTAGTCCTTGACCTCGCCGCGGAACGGCAGCCACAGCATGCCGTCGAGGCGGTCCACCTCGCCCGGGTTGCGATAGTCCCGGATGCCGAGGGTCATGCCCTGGTGGCCGCCGCGCGGCGCCTCGCGGTAGGTGCCGAACAGGCGGTCCCACCAGGTGAGGCTGAAGCCGAAGTTGGAGTTGGTCTCGTCGTCCTCGATGGAATGGTGGGTGCGGTGCATGTCGGGCGTGACGAGGACCCAGCGCAGCACGCGGTCGAGCGCGGCCGGCAGGCGGATGTTGCCGTGGTTGAACATGGCGGTGGCGTTGAGCAGCACCTCGAAGATCACCACGGCGACCACGGGCGGGCCGAGCACGACGATGGTGGCGAACTTGATCAGCATCGACAGGATGATCTCGATGGGATGGAAGCGCGCGCCGGTGGTCACGTCGTAGTCGAGGTCGGCATGATGCACGCGGTGCAGCCGCCACAGCGCCGGCACGGCATGGACCATCACGTGCTGCAGCCAGATAACGAAATCCATGGCGATGACCGCGGCCGGCACCGCGATCCAGAACGGCACCGCGAAGTGGTTGAGCAGGCCCCAGCCGTTGTCCGCCGCGAAGACCGCGATGCCGACGGCCGCCAGCGGAAAGAGCAGGCGCAGCAGGACGGTGTTGAACACGACCAGGCCCAGGTTGCTGGCCCAGCGCAGGGCCTTGGAGACGGTGAGCGCACGGCGCGGCGCCAGCACTTCCCATATCCCAACCACGGCGAAGATGCCAAGGAAGAAGCCGAGCCGGATGGCAGGCTCGTTGGCGAGTATGAACTGTTCGAATTGCATGGGAAGTCCCTCCGTTGTTGATTTGGGGTTTTGGGTTGGGGGCAGGAGCTAGGGGCTAGGATTTAGGGGCTAGGGACTAGGGGCT
>JBFMCW010000040.1:0-4679 GCA_040754275.1 Pseudomonadota bacterium | reverse complement strand
ACCCCAGGGCAAGCCCGCCGCCGCCAAGCCGGCCGCCAAACCCGGCCCCCAACCCGCATCCCATCCAAAAAAGCCGCGCCCACAGGCGGCATTGTTCTCGTCCAAGCCGGGGACGCGCGGGCATTAGGATTGGGGCGGTACAGGGATGATAAGGGAGGAATCCCTGTAACCCCCTCCCTTGCCTCTCCTTCCTCCCAGTAAACAAAAAAGCAAAGAAGCAAATGCCAGGCGGCAGACTTAGAATCTGCCCATGGATACCCTCGCCAGCTACGACGAACTCCCCTACGACAGCCTGCCGCTGCCGGAAACGCAGCCGGACGTGCTCGCCGCGCTGGCAAAATTGCACGGCTTCGACGCGCCCGATCCGCGCCGCGCGCGCATACTCGAACTGGGCTGTGCGCAGGGCGGCAACCTGATTCCGTTTGCCTGGCGCTGGCCTGAATCCGACTGCGTGGGGGTGGAGCTCTCGCGCGTGCAGGCGCAGGCCGGGGCCGATTTCGTGCAGCGGCTGGGGCTGGCCAACGCACGCATCCTGCACGCCGACCTCGCCGCGCTGCCCGCCGACCTGGGCACATTCGATTACATCCTGGCCCACGGCGTATTTTCCTGGGTGCCGCCGGCCGTGCAGCAGGCGCTGCTCGACGTGTGCCGCCGGCACCTGTCGCCCAACGGACTGGCCTACGTCAGCTTCAACGTTGCCGCCGGCTGGCAGCGCCTGCAGCCGCTACGCGCGGCGCTGCTCGAGCGCACCGCCGCCGAACTGCCCGCGCACGAACGGCACCGCCAGGCGCTGCGCGTGCTCGACGACCTGGAAGCCGAGTGGAGCGATCCGCTGCTGCTGAAGGAAATCGCCTACCTCAAGACCGCTGCGCCGTCCTACCTCTTCCATGAATACCTGGCCGATACCAACGCGCCGATGCCGTTTGCCGAATTCGCCGCCGCCCTCGACGCGCACGGCCTGCGCTACGTCGGCGAGGCCGGCCCGCGCCGTGCGCGGGTGGCGCTGGAAGATGCCTGGGGCCTGATTCCGGAAAGCATGGCCGGGCGCTGGCAGGACGCCGAGATCGCGCTCGACGACGCCTTCGCCACGCGCTTTCGCCGCGCCATGATCGCGCGTGACGACGCACCCTGCGCGCAGCCGCCGCACCCCGATGCCGTGGCGGACCTGGCCTTCCATGCGGACCTGGCCTGCGACGAGGACATCGATCTCGACGACGACGTGGAGCAGCGCTTCGTCAACCCGGCCGGCAATCACTTTCCGGTCGTGTCGCCCGCCCTGAAGGCGGCCCTGATGCTGCTGTCCATGCGCTATCCCGCCGCACTCGACTACGCCAGCCTCGCCGACGCCACGCGTGCGCTGCTCGCCGAGCACGGTCCCCCGGATTTCGACCCGGCGCGCTTCGACGAACCCGCGTTCCGCGAAGCGCTGTTCGACCTGGCCATGCTGCACGGCGTGACGCCCACCATGTGGCCCGGCAGCTTCGCCGACGAACCCGGCGAACTGCCGCGCGCGCACGATCTCGCCCGCGCGCAGGCCCGCACTGCCGGCTGGATCGTCAGCGGCGCGCGCCACGTGGCGGTCGACCTCGACTTCGCCGGCCGCCTGCTGCTCGGCGCGCTCGACGGCAGCCGCAACCTTGACGAACTCGCCGTCTGGATGCAGGCCCGGCTCGCCGAAAACGGCCTCGCCCTGCCGCTGGAACAGATCGAGGAACTCACCCGCCAGCAGCTCTGGCTGTATGTGCGGCAGGGGCTGCTGGTCTAGGAACCGGAATTCCGCAAACTTCCAGTACCATGTCCGGGATTCATGCCATCAAGAGGATTGCCCCATGGATATCCGCATCGAAACCGAACAGGAAGAAGACGGCCGCTGGCTGGCTGAAGTCGTCGGCTTGCCCGGTGTCATGGCTTACGGGGCCAATCGCATGCAGGCCATGGCCAAGGCCGAAGCCCTGGCGTTTCGCGCGCTGGCGGAACGGCTGGAACACGATGAGGCGCTGCCCGAAAGCATTTCCATCTCGCTTGCGGCATGAGCATATGGCCTTCGACCAAGGCCAGGCGCGTACTGTCTGCACTCGAACGCATCGGCTGGGTCGTCAAACGTCAAACCGGGTCGCACAAGACCCTCTCACGGACGGGCTGGCCGGATGTGGTGTTTGCGTTTCATGATGGCGACGAAATCGGCCCGCGCATGCTTGCACGCCTGGCCAAACACACTGGCTTGCAACCAGAAGACCTGTAGATCATCGAGCGCACCATGGCCAAGGCAGGCATCACCCCGGCGCATCAACGAGATCGTATTGGGCAAGCGCAGCATCACCGCCGACACCGCCTTGCGCCTGTCCCGCGCGTTCGGAACCAGCGAGGGATTCTGGATGGTCCTTCAGGCGGATTACGACCTGGAGGAAGCGCGCAAGCTGATCGATGGGGCGCTCAAGAACATGGAAAAACTCGCAGCCTGAAGCCGGCGGCACGTACGGCGACGCGTGGTCTAGTCTGGAAAGCACAGATCGCTTTCAGGAGACCCCATGCTGCTTCCGGCCATCCAGGCCCGCTTCGCTTGCCGCGACTTCGCCCCTGACCAGACGCCGAGCCCGGAACAGCTTGCCGAACTGATCGAGGCCGGCCGGCTCGCGCCGTCCGCCTTCGGGCTCGAACCCTGGCGCTTCGTCGTCGTTACCGATCCCGTCGAACGGACCGCCGTCGCCCGTGCCTGCTTCGACCAGCCGGTCGCGCGCAGCGCGCCGGCCTTCATCGTCGTCGTCGCCCTCGTCGAGGCGCTCGAACCCGGCACCGACTACGTGCGCGAACGCTTCCAGGCGGAAGCGCGCGGCGGCGATCCCGCGTCCATCCATGCAGCCTACCGCGCCTTCCATCGCCCCGCCGACATCGCCGCCTGGGCCTGCGGCCAGTGCAACTTTGCGGCCGAAAACATCCTGCTGCAGGCCGCGCATCTGGGGCTGGGGAGTTGTCCGGTCGGGGGATTCGACGAGGCCGCGTTGAGAGCAGCTGGGATCGGGGTTGGTGAGGTGCCGGCGCTGGTGATTGCGGTGGGACGGTGTGCGGAGGCTCAGCCGGCGCGGGTGCGGAAGCTTATGTGCTGACGGCAGTGCGTTTATTAACGTTTGACATGAGGGACGTCC
The DNA here is from genome assembly GCA_040754275.1 of Pseudomonadota bacterium. Lineage (GTDB taxonomy): Bacteria > Pseudomonadota > Gammaproteobacteria > Burkholderiales > Thiobacillaceae > Thiobacillus. The sequence goes on along the minus strand of JBFMCW010000040.1, from coordinate 1,536 downwards.
AAGGGCACTAGTCCTTGGGCGTCCCTCTCAATGAAAGGGTTAGGCATCAGTGCGCTCAAACTTGAGGCCTGCGTGAGGATGCTCACTATCTCGGCTGACTTGGTACGTTTTCTCGACTACTCTGCCCAGCCCATCGGTGAAGGTAAGGACAAGCAGCGAATTGCCTTCTTCTAGCGGGGTTGGGTGTTCTACTCGTGCCGTGTAACTGGCTCCCTTTCCGAACAACGGATAGGACATGATCTCCCGCCAGCCCAATTCGAGAAGGTTGATCTTTGCAGAGAATGCCGTCGCGTCATGACCTGTGTTGCTGATGGTGATGCCGTAGGTGGATTGGCCATCTCCACGGAATGATCCTCCGCCGCCAAGTACCGAGAACTTGGGCTCCGAAAGGTCTTCTCTGAGTCGTCTCTCAAAGGCTAGTGCCTCGCGCTCGCTTTCTACCTGCTGTCGCGACACCTCGACCAACTCACGTTGTTGTTGCACCGAGTTTTTGAGTTCTTCCGCTTGTAGGCGAAGGGCGTCTGTGCTGAGGCGAAGTTCATCGCCTTGCTGCAGGTACCCAAGTACAAGCCAGAGGAAGGCTAGAGGCGCGAATGCGCCTGCGAGAAAATCCCCCCATTCGTTTGGATTCATCTTATCGAGCGCAGCGGGGTCTCTGACGGCCAAGTAGACGATAGTCACAAGCCAGCAAAGCGAGATGAACGCTCCAAGTCGTGTACGAACTGAACTCATTCAGATGCCTAACGTGCAATATGCACCTGTGCAGGTGTATATATCGGCAACGAACCGGTGCCTAATCCAGATCGAATGCGTGTAACTGCCTGATCCATATGGCGCTCCCCGAAACTGGCGGGACTGGTTGAAAGTGCAAACACGCCTTCGTCCGTTTGCCGCGTCACCGCGGTGCCTGCCAGCAATTGTTGTTCACCTGCCAGCTCATCGAGAGCTGTTCGCCGGCCGGGAACATGACGTATTTCAAGCCGATGTAGTCGGAGCCCTTGCGCCAGAACATGGCGAGCAGGTTCTTTTCACCGTTGGCGACGACGCTGGTGTAGGGGATGACCTTGAGCGGGTTGCCGTAGAGGTTGGAATAGTTGGACGCGATGATGACGAAGTGGCGGAAGGCGGGTTCGACTTCCTGGTCGAAGCCGACGAGCTTGTCGTTGCAGAAGGTGAAGAGGAAGCGGCGGCCGGCGGGGTTGTTGGGCAGGTCGTAGGCGAAGAGGCCGTCGCTGCCCACGGGCAGGGTCTTGTCGAAGTTCCAGGTCTTGAGGGCCTGGTCGACCTGGTCGCGGGTCATGCCGTTCCTGAATTCGCCGACTTCCCAGGCATGGGCGGGCAGGGCGAGCACGAGGCTGGCGAGCAGGGCCAGGGTGGCGGTATTGATTGTCATGGCTGCCATTGTCGGTATGCGTTGCGGCAAGCATACCGCAAGGCATCGCCGCGGCGGATGACCGCCGGGCGGCCGGCTTACTTGCCGGTGACGGCGCTGAAGACTTTCTTCAGCAGGTCGCTGCCGGCGGCAACGGGGTTGGC
>JBFMCW010000039.1:0-6037 GCA_040754275.1 Pseudomonadota bacterium | reverse complement strand
ACCCCTGCCCCCTACCCCTATGCCCAAAGACTTCCCCCGCACCCGCCGCATCGCCGACCAGATCCAGCGCGAACTGCCTGAACTGATCCGTCAGGAAGTGAAGGATCCGCGCGTCGGCATGCTCACCATCACCGAGGTCGAGGTGAACCGCGACATGGAGTTCGCCAAGGTCTACTTCACCACCCTGGGCGGCGAACTCGAGCACGCCGCCTGCCTGCAGGGCCTGCAGCGCGCCAGCGGCTTCCTGCGTTCGCAGCTTTCGCATCGCATGCAGTTGCGCGTGGTGCCCAAGCTCACCTTCGTATACGACCGCTCGGTCGAACGCGGCATGGAACTCTCGCGGCTCATCGAAACCGCCGTCGCCGAGGATGCCAAGCACCCCAAGGACGCGTGAAGATCGCGCGCCAGCCCGTCGACGGCGTCCTGCTGCTCGACAAGCCCGCCGGGCTCACCTCGAATGCCGCGTTGCAGAAAGCCAAGTGGCTGCTCGCCGCCCTGAAGGCCGGCCACACCGGCACCCTCGACCCCTTCGCCGACGGCCTGCTGCCGCTGTGCTTCGGCGAAGCCACCAAGTTTTCCGCCTTCCTGCTCGATTCCGACAAGCGCTACCACGCCACCATGCGTCTGGGCATCACCACTTCGACCGGCGATCCCGAAGGCGAAGTGCTGTCCGAACGCCCGGTCGACACCGACTGCACGGCCGTCGCCGCGACCCTGCCGGGCTTTATGGGCGTGATCGAACAGGTGCCGCCCATGCATTCCGCACTCAAGCACCAGGGGCGCCCGCTGTACGAATACGCGCGCGCCGGCATCGAGATCGACCGGCCGTCGCGCACGGTGCGCATTGCCGCGCTCGACCTCGTCGAATGCGCGCCGCCGCGCGTGGTGTTCGACGTCGAATGCAGCGCCGGCACCTACGTGCGCACCCTGGCGCAGGACATCGGCGCGGCGCTGGGCTGCGGTGCCCATCTCACCGGACTCACGCGCACCGCCGCCGGCGGCTTCGAACTCGCCCAGGCCCACCGGCTGGACACCCTGGAAGCCCTGCCCCTGGACGCGCGCCGCGCCCTGCTGTTGCCGCCCGACTGCCTGGTCGCCCACCTGCCCGCCCTGCAGCTCGAAGCGGCGGATGCCACTGCCCTGCGCCAGGGCCGTACGGTCAAACAGCCCCTGCCCGCAGCCGGCCTGGTCCGCATCTACCAGGGCACGCGCTTTCTCGGCCTGGCCGACGCGGAAGACGGCCGCCTCAAGTCCCGCCGGCTCATGGCAACTTGAACAAGGCCGGGGTTTTCGCGTAAAATCGCACGTTTACAGAACGTGTCCCGCACAGCCGCAGGCCACGCGATTAACCAAGGAGTACACCATGGCTGTTACCACCGCGCAAAAAGCGCAAATCGTTGCCGACTATCAGCGCGCCGCCGCCGACACCGGCTCCCCCGAAGTGCAGGTTGCCCTGCTCACGGCCCGCATCAACGACCTGACCGAGCACTTCAAGGCCAACATGAAGGACCACCACTCGCGTCGAGGCCTGCTCAAGATGGTGAGCCGCCGCCGCAAGCTGCTGGACTACCTCAAGCGCACCAATCTCGAAGGCTACAAGGCCCTGATCGACCGCCTCGGTCTGCGCAAGTAACGCATTCTCCCTGTGATGCTCCGGCACCCTTCGGCAGCCGCACAGTGGATGGGGCATTCCGCCCCGTGATTCGCACGCCCCGCACTCGCGGGGCGTTTTTGCTTCGAAAGGAACTCGTGTGAGCGCTATCAAGAAAACGTTTACCTACGGCCGCCACCAGGTCATTCTGGAAACCGGCGAAATCGCCCGCCAGGCTGGCGGCGCAGTCATCGTCAACGTCGACGACACCGTCGTGCTCGTCACCGTGGTCGCCAAGAACGACGTCAAGCCCGGCCAGGACTTTTTCCCCCTGACCGTCGACTATCAGGAAAAAACCTACGCCGCCGGCCGCATTCCCGGCGGCTTCCTCAAGCGCGAAGGGCGCCCGTCCGAGGGCGAAACCCTGATCTCGCGCCTGATCGACCGCCCGATCCGTCCGCTCTTCCCCGAAGGTTTCTTCAACGAAGTGCAGATCATCGCCACCGTGCTGTCGTCCAACCCGGAAGTTTCCGCCGACATCCCCGCCATGCTCGGCGCCTCGGCCGCGCTCATGCTTTCCGGCGTGCCCTTCGACGGCCCCATCGGCGCCGCGCGCGTGGGCTTCATCAACGGCGAATACGTGCTCAACCCGGACAACTCCGAACTCAAGAACTCCGCACTCGATCTCGTCGTCGCCGGCACCGAAACCGCCGTGCTCATGGTCGAATCCGAGGCGATGGAACTGCCCGAAGACGTGATGCTCGGTGCGGTCGTGTTCGGTCACACCCAGATGCAGGCTGCAATCAACGCAATCAACGAACTCGCCGACGAAGCCGGCGCCGACGCCTGGGAGTGGACGCCGCCCGCCGAGGATACCGCGATGGTCGCGCGCCTCCGTGAACTCGCCGAGACCCGCCTGCAGGAGGCCTACAACATCAAGCAGAAACAGGCACGCATGGCCGCCGTGGACGAAATCCGCAACGCCGCCTACGCCGAACTCATCACTGCCGACATGGACACCGTCGCCGCCAACGTGGTGAAGGACGCCTTCCACCGCCTGGAAGCCGGCGTGGTGAGGAACCGCATCCTCAGTGGCCAGCCGCGCATCGACGGCCGCGATACCCGCACCGTGCGCCCCATCACCATCCGCAACGGCGTGCTGCCGCGCACCCACGGTTCCGCCCTGTTCACCCGTGGCGAAACCCAGGCGCTGGTCGTGACCACGCTGGGCACCGGCCGCGACGAGCAGACCATCGACGCACTCGAAGGCAGCTACTCCGACCGCTTCATGCTGCACTACAACATGCCCCCCTTCGCCACCGGCGAAACCGGCCGCGTCGGCACCCCCAAGCGCCGCGAAATCGGCCACGGCCGCCTCGCCAAGCGCGCCCTGCTCGCCGTGCTGCCGCCCAAGGAAGAATTCGACTACACCATGCGCGTGGTGTCCGAGATCACCGAATCCAACGGCTCCTCGTCCATGGCCTCGGTGTGCGGCGGCTGCCTCTCTCTGATGGACGCTGGCGTGCCGCTCAAGGCACACGTCGCCGGCATCGCCATGGGTCTCATCAAGGAAGGCAACCGCTTCGCCGTGCTCACCGACATCCTCGGCGACGAGGACCATCTGGGCGACATGGACTTCAAGGTCGCCGGCACCGAAAAAGGCGTCACCGCCCTGCAGATGGACATCAAGATCAACGGCATCACCAAGGAAATCATGCAGGCCGCCCTCATCCAGGCCAGGGAAGGTCGCATGCACATCCTCGGCATCATGAAAGGCGCCGTCAGCGGCACCGGCCAGATGTCCGCCTACGCCCCCCGCATCATCGCCATGAAGATCAACCCCGAGAAGATCCGCGACGTGATCGGCAAGGGCGGCGCCGTCATCCGCGCCCTCACCGAGGAAACCGGCACCCAGATCGACATCCAGGAAGACGGTTCGGTGAAGATCGCATGCACCAGCATCGAACAGGGTGAACTCGCCAGGAAGCGCATCGAGGAAATCACCGCCGAAGTCGAAGTCGGCGGTGTCTACGAAGGCCCCATCATCAAACTGCTCGACTTTGGCGCCATCGTCAACGTTCTGCCCGGCCGCGACGGCCTGCTGCACATCTCGCAGATCGCCCACGAGCGCGTCAACACCATCGGCGACTACCTCAAGGAAGGCCAGGTCGTGAAGGTGAAAGTGCTGGAAGCCGACGAAAAAGGCCGCCTGCGCCTGTCGATGAAAGCCCTGCTGGAAGCTCCGGCCCCCGCGCCGACGACCGAAGGCGGGCAATAAGATCACTGCCGCTCTGGCTCCGACGAGAAGCCCCCGCGATGCGGGGGCTTTTTGTTGGGCCCGGGCAGTCAGTGGAACGGGCCCGGGCGACATGGAAGATGCCGTTCGCCCACGCGGCTCGCTGCTGATGGTTCGGGCAATTGAGCTTTGACCGGCAAACGGCGGACACATGCACACGGAGCGATCAACCGGACAGTCCCTCTAGCCGACTAGCACGCACGCCATCAGCATACCAACGCCAGCGCACCACCCATTTCCGGCCTGCTCGCAGTCGCCTGCGGCGCCCCCCTGGGCGGGCATGAATGCAAACCGCGCCCTGGAGCGCGGTTTGCATTCATGCCCGGCTGGTTCCGAGCAACGCCTCCCACCATCGCCTGCGCTGCCCGGTGACGGGAATACGGCTTTCCAGTTCGCGCGGCGGGGTCTTGCTCATCAGCCAGCCGGGCAGGACGGAGGATTTCATGGTGCTGGATCCGCACGAGCTGCCAAGGTGGTTGGGATCGTAGATTTTCACGAAGTTGGGCGCATCCAGATTGTCGGCGTAGACAATGGCGCAGTAGTCCTCGTGGTGTTCGCGGCGCAGCAGTGCGTCGAGCTCGCGCATGAACTGCTTTACCTTGTCGGCCGGCGCCGGGGCATCGGGCACGCCCTGCCCCACGGCATACAGGTACCAGCCGGCATCGGCGTCGAGCTTGTCCCAGAAGGCGGTGAGCTGGTCCCAGCGCATCACGCTGTAGAGCAGGCCGTCGTAATAGCGGTCAAAATCGGTAGTGTCGGGCATGGCAATCTCCGCGTCGTGCCGGCTGTGCCGGTCTTTGCTATCTGTTGTCGGAGTATTGTGCCAGAACTTACCGGGCGAGCTGGCGTTCGCGGATTTCCTCCAGAGTCTTGCAGTCGATGCACAGGGTCGCGGTGGGCCGGGCCTGCAGGCGCTCCAGGCCGATTTCCACGCCGCAGGCCTCGCAATAGCCGTAGTCTCCGCTATCGATCCTGGCGATGGTCTCGTCGATCTTCCGGATCAGCTTGCGTTCGCGGTCGCGATTCCGCAGTTCCAGCGCCATGTCGGATTCCTGGGTGGCGCGGTCGTTGGGATCGGCAAACACGGTCTGCTCGTCCTGCATGGAATGCAGGGTGGTGTCGATGTCCTGCGACAGTTCGGCTTTCCAGGCTTCGAGCATTTTGCGAAAATGCGCGAGCTGCTTCGGGTTCATGTAGTCTTCGCCCTTTTTCGCCTTGTAGGGTTCGAAGCGCATCAAGGTTTCAGCCATCTCGATCTCTTTCACTGTCTGTCCGGGCCGCGCCCCGAACGCCGATTTCAATCACAAGTATTCCCTGACCCCAAATGACCCTACACGCCCTGCTCTTTGACGTGGACGGCACGCTCGCCGATACCGAGCGCGACGGCCACCGCCCCGCATTCAACCAGGCTTTCGCGGAAGCCGGCCTGGACTGGCACTGGGATGTCGCCCTCTACGGCAAACTGCTCGCCGTCACGGGCGGCAAGGAACGGATGAAGCACTATATCGACCAGTATCGGCCGGACTATAGGAAGCCGGCCGACTTCGACGACATGGTGGCCAACCTGCACAAAGCCAAGACCCGCCACTACGCCGACCTGGCCGCACGCGGCGGCATTCCCATGCGCCCCGGCGTGAAGCGCCTGCTGATGGAAGCCCGCGCCGCCGGCCTGCGCCTGGCGATTGCCACCACCACCACGCCCGAGAACGTCACCGTACTGCTGGAACACAGCCTCGGCGCCGGCACACAGGACTGGTTCGAGGTGATTGCCGCCGGCGACATCGTGCCGGCCAAGAAACCTGCGCCGGACATCTATTTTTACGCCATGGAGAACATGGGCGTGTCACCCGCCGAATGCCTCGCCTTCGAGGACTCCGAGAACGGCCTGCGCGCCAGCCTCGGCGCCGGCCTGAAGACGCTGGTCACCGTCAACGACTACACCCTCGACCACGATTTCACCGGTGCCGCCGTCGTACTCTCCGACCTCGGCGACCCCGGCGCCCCGAACCGGGTCGTCACCGGCCCCGACCTCGGCCAGCCCTTCGTCGACGTGGCCTACCTGCGCGCGCTGCACGCGATCTAGGGGTTAGGATTTAGGGGCTAGGATTTAGAGGATGAGCGGCCGGAGGCCGCGAAATTTACCTAGCCCC
>JBFMCW010000038.1:0-7294 GCA_040754275.1 Pseudomonadota bacterium | reverse complement strand
AACTCAACCATCTATTAAAACGGTCTTCATTCAAGTGTGAGCATCTATGCTAGTTGCCACCCCAGCCTAAACCAGGACAGCTACCGCAAAAATACCCACACCTATCGGCTGTTAATTGTTAAAGATCGGCTCGATCGCACACCGGATCGCCGGCGCCGTTTCGAAGGGTGCGCATTCTACGGCCTCGCCGCAAAACGTCAACACATTTTTCGAAATGGTTGCGGGGGCAGGATTTGAACCTACGACCTTCGGGTTATGAGCCCGACGAGCTGCCAGACTGCTCCACCCCGCGCCTGTCGCAAACTTCGCGTCAATCGAGAAGCGGAACTATAGCAAAGCTTCCACAAATGCGTCAACCATCCCGGCACCCTGTGCCCGAAGCGCACCTGCACTGATTGATAAAGCAGCTACCATTGCCGCTACTCAACACATCGTCCCGGCTGGCCGTGCATATCACGCAATTTTCACTGTCCCGACTGCCGCGCATCGAATTCGGCAGCGGCATCATCGATCGCCTCCCGGCGATTGCCCCGGAGTTCGGCACGCGCGCCTTGCTGGTAACGGGCGCCGGCTCTCTGCAGCGCTCGGCGGTGTGGAACGGCATCATCGGTGGCTTGCACGCGCGGAATCTGGAATGGCTGCATCTGAGCATTCCGGGCGAGCCTTCCCCCGACATGGTGGATGAAGCCGTGCGCAGCTTTCGAGACGAGGGTATCGATGTCGTGATCGGCATCGGCGGCGGCAGTGCACTGGATGCAGCCAAGGCGATCGCCGGCCTGCTCCGCCCCGGGAATTCGGTCATGGATCACCTCGAAGGCGTGGGCCCGGAACGCCCCTACAAGGGGCCAGCCACACCCTTCATTGCCGTGCCGACCACGGCCGGAACCGGCTCGGAAGCCACCAAGAATGCCGTGCTGAGCGTGCGGGGCGAGGGCGGATTCAAGAAATCCTTTCGCGACGAACAACTGGTCGCGGCCTACGCGCTCGTGGATCCCGATCTGCTCGCCACCTGCCCGCCTGAAGTGATTGCAGCGAACGGCATGGACGCATTCACGCAATTGCTCGAATCCTATGTGTCCAGCCGCGCAGCGCCCTTCACCGACTCGCTCGCCTGGGGCGGCATGAAGGCGGCACGCGACGGCCTGCTGGCTTTGCATGCCGATGCAGGCGACGCTGCCGCCCGAGAAAAAATGGCCTACGCCGCACTCGTGTCCGGCATCACTCTGGCCCAGGTCGGCCTGGGTTCGGTACACGGACTTGCCGCTCCGCTCGGCGCCTTCTTCCCGATCCCGCATGGCGTCGCCTGCGGCACGCTGGTCGCCACGGCGACCCGCATCAATATCGAGGCCCTGCGTGCACGTGCACCGGCGCATCCCGCGCTCGAAAAATATGCCCAGGCGGGCCGCTTGCTCGGTCGTCGCGGCGATCTCGAACGGGACGCCGCACACGCGGTACTCGTCGACACGCTGAACGACTGGACGGATGCCCTTAGACTGCCGAGGCTCGCACACTACGGTGTCACCGCAGGCGACATTCCGCGCATCGTCGCCAACAGCCGCGGCAGCAGCATGAAGACCAATCCGGTGGTGCTGGACGACCCGGAAATTGCAGCCATCGTCGCTGCACGCCTGTAGGCCGGGTATCTCAAGTTCGGCGAACGCGGGACCGCTAATTCATCGACCCAACTTCTGGAGCTACGCCATGACCGGTGGCCTGATTCTGCTGATCCTTCTCGCCCTCACCGCCATTTTCGGCGTCTTCATCTACAACCATCTGGTGCAACTGAAGCACAATGTCGGCAAGGCCTGGGCCAACATCGACATCCTGCTGAAGCAGCGCCACGACGAACTGCCCAAACTGGTGGAGACCTGCAAGCAGTACATGCAGTTCGAGCAGGAAACCCTGGAGAAGGTCATGCAGGCGCGCAATCAGGTCGCCAGCGCACGCGAGTCGCGCAACATCTCGGCTCTCGGCCAGGCCGAAGGCGCGCTGCGGGCCGGACTGGGCACCCTCTTTGCCGTGGCAGAGGCCTACCCCGAACTGAAGACCAACGAAACCTTCCAGCACCTGCAGGCGCGCATCACCGGCCTGGAGAACGCCATCGCCGACCGCCGCGAGTTCTACAACGAATCGGTCAACGTCAACAACGTGCGCGTCGAACAGTTTCCGGACACCGTCGTGGCCCGTCTGTTCGGCTTCCGGCAGTTCCCGCTGCTGCGTTTCGCGGCCGAAGAGAAGAAGGACGTCAACATCAAGCAGCTCTTCAATAGCTGAAAAAGATGATCAACGCGGGGGCGTTCGAGGAAAGGCGGCACGACTACGCCAACCTTGCACTGACCGGCGGCAACCTCATCCTGCTGCTGCTGGGGTTCCAGATCGGCTCGGCTTTCGGCTGGAACCTCAGCCTCGGCCTGATCGGCCTGACCAGCGGCTGGGCGTGGTATGCCAATCTCAAGCGCTACCGCACGGTGGCCGACACGCCCACCTCGCGCATCGCCTCGGCCCCGCAAGGCTACATCGAGATCGTCGGACGCGGGCGCCAGCCTCCCGGCGAGACACTCGTCAGCCCGCTCACCGGCCTGCCCTGCCTGTGGTTCCGCTATCGCATCGAACGCAGGGATGGCGACCGCTGGGAACACGTCGAATCCGGCATCTCGCACGACACCTTCGGCGTCGACGACGGCAGCGGCCAGGTGCTGGTCGACCCGGATGGCGCGGAAATCCTCACCTCGCGCAAGCAGGTCAGTCAGCAGGGCGACTACCGCCGTACCGAGTGGACGCTGATCGAAAACGAAACGCTTTACGTCATCGGCGAGCACGTCACCCTCGGTGGTCCCAACGCCGTGCTGGACAAACGCGGCGATCTCTCCGACCTGCTGGGCGAATGGAAACGCGACAAGGCTGCCCTGCTCGCCCGCTTCGATGCCGACCACGACGGCGAGATCAGCGAGGCAGAGTGGGAACAGGCACGCAAGGCGGCCTCAGACGAAGTCGATCGCGCGCACCTCGACATCCGTCTCAAGGACGGCGTGCACCTCATGCGCAAGCCCGCCCATGGCCGTCCCTTCATCATCGCCAACCGCGAGGTGGCCGCGTTGAGCCGGCATTTCCGGCTGTGGAGCTGGTGGCATCTGGCCACGATTGCCGGCGTCCTGGTCACGCTGGGCCTGATCACCTGAGCGTCACGCTTGCCCTCGCCCGCACGACTTTCTATAGTGGGAAAACGGAGGACACGCCATGAAGCAGCCCATACCCGAAACGCCCGCTGATTACGACCATACCCGCATCGTCGAACGCCCAGACGGCGTCTACTGGGTCGATGCCGAAACCGGCGAGGAATACGGTCCGTTCCCCAGCCTGCTCGAAGCCATCCAGGACATGGAGTACAACGCAGAAAGCGACTACGAGCCGGGCGAAAGCGTGGAAGAAGCCGAAGACGAACTGGGCATCACAGACTGGATCGACCCGGACACGGGGGATCCCAGCGAAATTTCGCATCGCCCCATCGACTAGGGCCAGGGATTCAGGGCTCTTGTGCGGCCTGGCCGCTCACACCCGCTCACGGCTCACCGCTTACCCTCCGCCGCACGCGCGTCGCGCTCGAAGGAATTGTCCCGGTAGGGATCGCCGCCGCGCATCCAGGCCAGCAGGCCCGCCAGCGGATACAACACCAGCATCAGCACACCCCAGCGCTCGAACTGTCGCACATGCGCACGTTCGTGCACGCGCGTCGCCTCGAGGTCGCGGGTGCTCGCGCCCAGTACCACGTGGCCCAGCGTGATCGCCGCCACGGCCCCACTGAAGGGAAAGCCACGTCGCAGCATCCGTGCGGGCCAGCCGCCGGCCGCTTCCAGCACGCCATCCACGCATCGCCACTCACCCCCGCTTGCGCGTGCGAGCCAGGCCAGTAGCGCCCCCAGCAGCGTCACCGGCAGCGGCCACAGATAGCCCAGCAGGCGCAGCATCAGGCGTCGGGCGTCCCCGCGAACCAGCGGGCAAGGTGCATGCCCTCGCGCACGAAATGCTCGCGCGCGCGTTCGAGCTGCGCCGCCGTGCCGGCGGCATACACGTCGAAGCGGTGCAGGTCGGGGTAATCCACCGCAATCGAACGCAGCATGGCATCGAGATCCTCGGCCGGCGCATGCGGTACGTAGTTGAAATTGTCGAGCGCATCGGCCCAGGCCCGGCACAGGTTGTCCTGGTAGTGGCCGGCATCGTCGGCCAGCCAGTGCAAGTCCATCGATTCGGCAAGATCCAGCGACATCGCATGCTGCACCAGGCTCTTGATCGGCGCGAAGCCCGCGCCGAAAGCGAGAAAGATCACCGGCCGCGGCGAATCCTCGTCCAGCACGAATTCGCCGTAGGGTCCCTCGACCTCGACCGTATCGTTGGCCTTCAGGGCCGTGAAGAGCGTCTCTGCAAACGCATCGCCTTCGCGCCGTGGCACCTGCACCTCGATGTGGCGGTCTTCGCACGGACAGCTGGCGATGGCGTAGCGGCCGCTCGCCCCGTTGGCCGACAGGCGGATGCCCTGCCCGCCCAGAAAACGCAGGCGCTGGCTGCGCGGCGCCAGGATGTGCAGCGCTGCCATCCGCGGATTGAACACCTCCACCGACTTCACTTTCGCCTGCAGGGTCTGCACCGGAATGTCGCGCGCGCCCGCCACATTGGCCTCGATCACCACGTCGTTCACCGGCGCATAGGAACACAGCAGGATCACGCCGCTGTCCTTTTCCGCCTGCTTCAGCACATAGTCGTGGGCGTGCACCTTCTTCACCTCGCCCGACACCAGGCGTGCCTTGCAGTCGCCGCAGTTGCCGTTGCTGCACCCGTAGTTGAGCGACACGCCGTTGCGCAGTGCCGCTTCGAGCAGGGTGTCGTTGCCCTCGACGAAGAACTCGTGGCCGCTGGGCTGGATGGTGACGTGGGCTGACATGATCCTGAGTATCCTTTCGCGCGCGATCGCTGCCTGCGCCTGCGCCGCGTCGTCCGGGGCCTCGGCCAGGTTGCGCAGCAGGAAGGCGCGCACCGTGTGCAGGGCATGGCGCGTTTCCTCGCTGCCATCTTCCTCGATTTCATCGATCTTCTCATCGAGCCAGCGCATCACGTTGGCGTAATGCGCGAGCAGGGCCTTCGCCGCCGCATAGTCGTTGCCCAGCTCGGTGAGGCGCGCCGCCAGCACCTCCTTGTCCGGCAGCGCGCGCTCCAGCACCCGCTTCGCGAAGGCCTTGTCCTTGATCTCGCTGACGCGGCGGAATTCCGCGTCGTCGTCCCACTTCACCTCCGGGAAGGCACGCAGCAGTTCGTCGAATTCCACCATACCGTCGAAGGTCGCGAGCGCGCCGCTGCGGATCATCTCCTGCAGGACGTGACGCGACTGTCCCACCAGCCTGGCAACGCGCGACAAGGGCAACAAATGACTCATGCGGCGAGTCTACTCCCACGCTTCCGGCAAGCAAAAACGGCAATTCACCAGATTCTGAATCAGTGATCGAAACAGGGCATTTACAATCCCGCCATGCCCGCGATCACCACCCGCCCCTGCCCCGACGATACCCGCGCCGCCCTCGAACAGGCTGGCCTGCCCCCTGCCTGGGCCCGACTCTACGCGGCGCGCGGCGTCACCGACCCCGAACAGATCGCGCATCGCCTCAACGGTCTGCTGCCGCCATCCGGCCTCCTGCACATCGAGCGCGCCGCCGTGCTGCTGGCCGACGCCATCGCCACAGGGAAAAGGCTCCTCATCGTCGCCGACTACGACGCCGATGGCGCCACCGCCTGCGCCGTCGGCGTGCGCGGCCTGCGCCTGCTCGGCGCGCGCGTCGACTATCTCGTGCCCAACCGCATCGAGCACGGCTATGGCCTCACGCCGGAAATCGTCGCGCTCGCCGCCGAACGCCAGCCCGACCTGCTCGTCACCGTCGACAACGGCATCGCGGCGATCGCCGGCGTGGCCGCAGCCAACGCCCGCAGCATCCCGGTGCTCGTGACCGACCACCACCTGCCGGGCGATGCCCTACCCGACGCGGCCTGCATCGTGAACCCCAACCAGCCCGGCTGCGGCTTCGCTTCGAAAAACCTGGCCGGCGTCGGCGTCATGTTCTACGTCCTGCTCGCGCTGCGCGCCGAACTGCGCGCGCGCGGCAACTACGCCAGCGCAGCCGAACCCGACCTGCGCGCACTGCTCGACCTCGTCGCCCTCGGCACCGTCGCCGACGTGGTGAAGCTCGACACCAACAACCGCACTCTCGTCGCACAGGGCCTGGCGCGCATGCGCGCCGGGCTGGCCTCCGCCGGCATCAACGCCCTGTTCCGTGTCGCCGGCCGCGACCCCGCGCGCGCCACCGTGTTCGACCTCGGCTTCACGCTCGGCCCGCGGCTCAACGCCGCCGGCCGCATCGACGACATGGCGCTCGGCATCGAATGCCTGCTCGCCGACGACCCCGCCGCGGCGCGCGAACTCGCCCAGCGGCTCGACGCCCTCAACCGCGAACGCCGCGACGTCGAAGCCGGCATGCTCGACGAAGCGCTCGCCATCCTCGCCACCTTCAACCCCGCCGACAGCCACACGCTCGTCGCCTACCAGCCCGCCTGGCACGCCGGCGTCATCGGCATCCTCGCCTCGCGGCTCAAGGACAAATTCCATCGCCCCACCGTCGTCTTCGCGCGCGCCGATCACGGCGAACTCAAAGGCTCCGGCCGCTCCATCCCCGGCCTGCACCTGCGCGACGCGCTCGACCTCGTCGACAAACGCCACCCCGGCCTCATCGTGAAATTCGGCGGCCACGCCATGGCGGCCGGCCTCACCCTCGCCGCCGACGGACACGACGCCTTCGCCGCCGCGTTCGAAACCGTGGTCCGCGAATGGCTCTCCCCCGCCGACCTCGACGGCATCCTCGAAACCGACGGCGAACTCGACCCGGCCGAACACAGCTACGCGCTCGCCGAATCGCTCGACCAGGCCGTGTGGGGGCAGGGCTTTCCGCCCCCTCTGTTCACCGGCACGTTCGACGTCGCTGCCCAGCGCGTCGTCGGCGAAAAGCATCTCAAGCTGAAACTTGCGCGCGACGGCCAGGTCTTCGATGCGATGCGCTTCTTCCACCCCGATCCCCTGCCCGGCCGCATCCGCGCCGTCTACGCCCTCATGCCCAACGAATTCAATGGCCAGCAGTCGCTGCAGTTGAAGGTGCAGCACTGGGAGGCGGTGTGATTCAGGGGTTAGGGGTTAGGATTTAGGGGCTAGGATCTAGGGGGTCTTGTGCGGCTGCGCCGCGTCACATGAATTTATCGAACG
>JBFMCW010000037.1:0-7752 GCA_040754275.1 Pseudomonadota bacterium | reverse complement strand
GATCCTCACCAAGTAAGCCGTACCGGCCCCCCCCGGCCGAGCCGAAACACCCCCGCCCGCCCGCGCATCCGCGCCAGCCAGCCTCGCAACCGACAGGAGACTGGCATGCATACACCGACACCGCACGACACCAGCGATATCGTCATCGCCGCCACGCTCTGGCTGATGCATCGCTACCAGCAGACCGCCTGCCGCAAGCTCGCACGCATGATCGAACAGCATCTCGCCTGGATGCACGACCGTGCCGCCAGCCCGCGCCTCGCCGATGCCTGCCAGCGCCTGTCCTTCGAATGGCGCGCGCTCTCCACGGACACGTCCCCACCCGCATCGCTTCCCACACTGCATTGAAGGAGCCCGCCATGCGCCACTCTCCCGTCGCCTCCCTGCTGGTCGCCGCACTGGTCGTGCTACGCCAGCCCTGCAGACGCACAGGGCCGCCGCCCGCCTGCTGCCCGAACGCGCAGCCGAGCACGACAGCCTCACTGCGGCTGAGCGCGAAGCCTGTCGCGTGCTCGCAGACGATCTCGATATGGTGCGCGAGGACACGCCAGCAGATCGACCGAAGGTTCCTGCCATGCGCGCGGCGCGCACAGACCGGGGCGATGAACGCTGGCAACCTCGTATCGCTTCGCACGTCTTTTCCCTCTCAACCACCGGCTGGCGCATGCTGGCCGAAAGCATGGAGCCCCGCTGATGCTCGCGATCGCCTATCACTTCCACGTCCTGCCCCGCTACCAGGACCAGTTCCAGCACGCCTGGCGCGCCGCCCGCGATTCGCTGGAACAGGCACTCGGGCTGGTGTCGTTCGAACTCAATCACCCGCGCGACAAGCGCCAGGCCTTCACGCTCATGCTGGCCTGGGACAACCAGTCGAGCTTCGAACGCTTCACCCGCACCTGGGTCGGCGTCTGGATGCTCAACGGCATGGGGCTGGGACGCGAGGCCTTCGCCGCACCGATCCAGACTGACATCGGCGAGGAGGAGTTTGCGCCGCGCGTCGGCAAGCGCGCGGCATGAACGGTGCGAATGTAGACCTGACACAACGCACCCTTGGCAACACCTGCGAAAGGCGATTGCCGATCGTTGACATAGTTAATGCGACTTATTATCATTCATAGCCTTGTATCCATGCCGACCTAGTCGATACCCGACCCGACGGCGCGGAACACCCTGCATGCGCAGGTAAGCCGCCAGCCAAGGACGTCAGTCCCCAGCCCGCATTCTTGAACGAACTGGATATGCCCGGGATGACGCCCTCGCTCACCGCATCGATGCATGTTTCGCCACGCGCACCCGTGCCGGTCCGCGCTTACGCGCTGACATCGATCTACGCACCGCGACTTTCACCTACATCGCTGGCAGCGGTTGCAGGCGTCCACGCCTTCTTACTGGCGCTGCTGTTCATCGCCCCTGCCGTACCCGAGCCCGTCACGCCGCCGCGCCCACTCACGGTCAGCCTGATCGAACCTGAAGTGGTGGATCCCGAACCGCAGCCCAAACCCGAACCGAAACCCGTGCCGCCCAAGCCGGTGGTGAAACCGCTGCCCCCGCCACCGGTACTGGTCGCCGAGACGCCGAAGCCGACGCCGCAACCGGCGATCGAAGTGCCGAAACCAGTGCCGGTTCCCGAGCCGGTGCCCGAGGTGCTGCCGCCGCCCGCACCCCCCGTGGTGGTTGCCGAGGCGCCCAGGCCTGCGCCGCCGCCCCCGCCGCCTACGCCACCCCGGCCGGCAGGCTATGGCATCAATCCCAAGCCACCCTACCCCGCATTATCGAAACGGCTGGGTGAAGAGGGTGTGGTCTGGCTGCGCGCCTACATCAGCCCGGATGGAAGCGTATCCCAACTCGAAATACACAAGAGCAGCGGTCATCAACGCCTTGATGACAGTGCCTTTCGCACCGTCAAGAACAGCTGGAAATTCGAGCCTGCAAGACAGGGCAGCAAGCCCGTGGCGGAGTGGGTGAAGTTCGATATCGATTTCAAACTAACCAGGAGTTAAAAACATGGAAGCCACCACCCAACCTCCCCAGCTGGGCTTCGCCCACTTCATCGCGCAGGCCGACACGCTTGCCCACGTGCTGCTCGTGATCCTGCTAGCGATGTCGGTGATCACCTGGTATCTCATCGTCTCCAAGAGCCTCGCCAACATGAAGATGAAGAAACACGCGCAGGCCTTCCTCGCGCGCTTCTGGGAAGCGCCCAGTCTCGCCGCCGTGGCGGACACCCTGCAGAAGAACGGCGTGACCGACCCCTTCTCGCACCTCACCCACCACGGCCTCAAGGCCGCCGAACAGTTCCGCAACAAGACCGGTTCGCGCCTCATCGAATCCGGTTCGGAAGACGAGTTCCTCACCCGCGCGCTGCGCCGCGCCATCAACCAGGACACCGCCCGCCTGGAATACGGCCACACCATGCTCGCGTCGATCGCCTCCTCGGCGCCCTTCGTCGGCCTGTTCGGCACGGTGTGGGGCATCTACCACGCGCTGGTCAACATCGGCATGAGCGGCTCCGGCAGCCTCGACCAGGTGGCCGGCCCGGTGGGCGAGGCGCTGATCATGACCGCGCTGGGGCTGGCCGTCGCCATCCCCGCCGTGCTCGCGTACAACTTCTTCAACCGCGCCAAGCGCCAGATGCTCACCGAAGTGGACGGCTTCGCGCACGACCTGTTCGCCTTCATGTCCACCGGGCAGCGCTTCGACACCCGCGTGGAGAAGGACAGCGCGCAGGTCTACTCCGCTCCTGCCGCGGCCAGGAGCGCGTAATGGCCTTCGGCGGACTCCTGAACGACGCCGGCGACGGCGACAACGCGGAAATCAACATGATCCCGCTGATCGACGTGATGCTGGTGCTGCTCGTCATCTTCATCATCACCGCGCCCCTGATGACGCACGTGGTCAAGGTCGACCTGCCGGTTGCCAGCAGCCAGCCCAACGACGTGAAGCCCGAGACCATCAACCTGTCGATCAAGGCCGACGGCTCGGTGTACTGGAACGCCGAACCCATGGACCAGACGGCGTGGCGCGCGCAGATGAACCTGGCCGCCGCCCGCACACCGCAGCCGGAAATCCACATCCGCGCCGACGGCGAACTGGCCTACAAGAACGTCGCGCAGATCATGGCCGACGCCGCACGCGCCGGCCTCACCAAGCTCGGTTTCGTCACCGATCCCGGAGACGCGCGCTGACCCTTCCCCGACCACCGCGCGTACGCGCGGATCACTTTTCCAACGACCAGCCAGCCAAGCGTTCCTGCTCGCCAGCCCGTTTCAACGACCAGGAGCACTTCCATGTCACACCCAAGACTGCGCCCGACCTCGGGCGTCCTGCGCCGATTGATGGCGCGCCTTCAGCCGGCGACCATGGCACCGGTTGCAGCCACCTCGCTCGCCTTCGCCATGCTGGCCCCCGCCGCACTGGCCCAGAACCGTGACGAAACCACCCTGCCCACGGTGAAGGTGGAAGACACCGCCGATCCCATGGAAGTCAACAACGGCTACCAGGCCACCGAGACCCGCGTCGGCAAGACGAAGCAGGATCCGCACGACATCCCGCAGGCGATCACCACCGTGACCAGCCAGCTCATGGAAGAGCAGCAGGTCGGCAGTCTGAAGGAAGCGCTGCGCAACGTATCCGGCCTCACCTTCAACGCCGCCGAGGGAGGCCGCGCGGGCGACAACATGATGCTGCGCGGCTTCTACACCTTCGGTGACCTATACCTCGACGGCATCCGCGACACCGCCCAGTACAACCGCGAAACCTTCTTCCTCGAGCAGGTCGACGTGCTGCGCGGCTCAGCCTCCATGCTGTTCGGGCGCGGCCAGGCCGGCGGGGTGATCAACCTCGTCTCCAAGACGCCCAAGCGCGCCGACGCGTACGCGCTGACCGGCAGCATCGGCACCGACAATTACACCGAAGTCACCGCCGACCTCAACAAGCGCATCGGCGAGAACAGCGCCATGCGCGTGAACCTGATGAAGCGCGACGAAGGCAGCTGGCGCGAGAACCCGGCCACCGGCGCCGAGCCCGAGCTCGACCGCACCGGCGCGCAGATCAGCCTGTCGCTCGGCATGCAGACCGACGACGAGTTCAACTTCTCGCATGTGTACATGCGCAACCGCGACATCCCGGACTACGGCTTCTCGTTCGACAACAACACCCACCGTCCAAACACGAACTTCCCGTCCAGCACCTTCTGGGGCATCGACCGCAACTTCGACAACAGCGACGTCAACGTCACCACCGGTACCTGGACGCACCGTTTCTCGCCCCGCACCGAGCTGCGCACCAGTGTGCGCTACGGCGATTACGAGCGCAGCTACTGGGCGCGGACGCCGAGCGCCACCGTTGCGCCAAACGCGGATGGAACCATCCCCGGAAACGGCGGCAACTGGAATGCAGGCCCCACCCGCTCGATGGATTACGAGACCCTCACCGTGCAGTCCGACTTCAACACCCGTTTCCGCGCAATGGGCATGAAGCACGAACTGGTCACCGGTATCGAATACCTGCACGAGGACAGCCATCGCGTCGGCCTGCAGAATCTCGGTGGGACGACCATCGCGTCCGGTATTCCCCCCTTGTTCCTGCCCTATGTCGAATCGACGACCGCGAACCCGGTGAACTTCACCGGCGATTCCTACGCGTTCTACGTACAGGACACGGTCGAGTTCATGCCGTTCTGGAAACTGACCCTGGGCGTGCGCCGCGATGAACTCGAGGCCGAGTATTCCAGCCTCACCTCGCCGCAGCTCGACTTCGGCGAGTGGAGCACGCGCGCAGGCCTGTCCTACCAGCCCACCGAGGAAGCCCATTACTACCTGAGCTTCAGCGATTCGTTCAGTCCCACCGCGGACCTCTACCAGCTCTCAGGCGGCGCCTACCCGCCCGAGACCAGCCAGGTCTATGAGGCCGGCGCGAAATGGCTGCTGATGGATGGCGATCTCACCTTCCGCACCGCGATCTACCGCGCCGAAAAGGAAAACGAACGCAGTACCGACCTCGAATCGACCGCAGCGATCCTCACCAAGAAGCGCCGCACCGACGGCATCGAGTTCGAGGCTGCCGGCCGCATCACCCCGAACTGGGAAGTCTTCGCGGGCCTCGCGCTGATGGATGCGGAGATTCTGGAAACCGCCGTCAACCTCGACAACAACGACGCCGACACCGACCCGGAAGTCGCCGATCCGCGCTATCGCGGCCAGCGGCCGCGCAACACGCCGGAGTACACCTTCAACCTGTGGACGACCTACAAGCTCGGCGGTGGCTGGAAAGTCGGCGGCGGCGTCGAGGTCAAGGGCGATCGCTACGGCTACAACCCGTCGTCCGAATCCGCCAACGCGCAGTTCACCACCAACGGTGCGCCCAGCGGCTTCAACCCCAACACCGCGCCCGCGTATGAGCGCTGGGATGCGATGGTCGCCTACGAACAGAAAACCTGGAACGTGCGTCTGAACGTGCAGAACCTGTTCGACGAGGAATATTACGACGCGATCTACGACAACGGCCCGTTCACCGTGCCGGGTCAGGGTCGCCGCTACGTCCTCACCGGCGAAATCAAGTTCTGATCCAGCCCACCCCCGCCGTCATTGGCGGGGTGGCGGCATTGCGGAACCATGCAGTTCCGCCACCCAGACAATGAACCCCGAACAGGACATCTGACATGTTGATCACGATCAACGACGTGCTCACGCCAGACGAGCTCGCCACCACGCGCACCCTGCTGGCCCAGTCACGCTGGACCAGCGGTCTGGTCACCGCCGGTGTGCAGGCCGCACAGGCCAAGCAGAACCAGCAGTTGCCGGAAGATGCGCCGCACCTGTCGGCCCTGCGTCGACTGGTGCTCGGCGCGCTCCAGCGCAACGCGCTGTTCTTCAGTGCCGCGCTGCCGCTGAAGATCCTGCCGCCCTTCTTCAACCGCTACGCCGGTGCCGAAAATCGCTACGGTTATCACACCGACAACGCCATGCGCATGCTGCCTGACCGCAGCGGCTACGTGCGCGCCGACGTGTCGGCCACGCTGTTTCTCAACGACCCGGAGGATTACGAAGGCGGCGAACTCGTCATCGAGGACACCTTCGGCACGCACGGCGTCAAGCTCAAGGCCGGTAGCCTGGTGGTCTATCCCTCGTCGTCCATCCACCAGGTCACCCCGGTCGTACGCGGCGAGCGCATCGCCTGCTTCATGTTCCTGCAGAGCATGGTGCGCGACCCCGGCCAGCGCCGGCTGCTGTTCGACATGGACATGGCGCTGATGGACCTGCGCGCGCAGACCGGCGAAACCGGCCCGGCGGTGCGCCTCACCGGCGTCTACCACAACCTGCTGCGGCGCTGGGCCGAGTCGTGAACGCGCCGCGCCGCGACAGCCTGCCCGCCGGCATCGCCAGCGCCGGCGACTACGAGGCGCTGGCACGCGCGACGCTCGACCCGGTCGCCTGGCGCTATCTGCAGGACAGCAGCGGTACAGGTCTCACGCTGGCCGCCAATCGCGACGCCTTCGCGCGCACTGCACTGATGCCGCGCGTACTCGCCGACGTGCGCGGCGGCCACACGCGACTCGCGCTGTTCGGACAGACACTCGATCATCCCCTGCTGCTCGCACCCATCGCCTACCAGCGCCTGTTCCATCCCGACGGCGAAGCGGCGAGCGCCATGGCCGCAGCCGCGCAGGGTGGCACGGCATGGGTGAGCAGCCTCGCCAGCCAGCCGCTGGAACACATCGCCGACGCCGCACGGCAAACCGGCGCCGCGCCCTGGTTCCAGCTTTACTGGCAAGGCGAGCGTGCACGCACCTTGCGCCTGCTGCGCCGCGCCGAGGCGGCCGGCTACCCGGCCGTGCTGTTCACCCTCGACGCCCCGGTCAAGCTCGCCACCCTGGACCTGCCCGGCGGGATCACGGCGGTCAACCTGGAGCAAGCGCTCGCGTCCGCGCCGGTCGGCCCCGGCCAGAGTCAGGTCTTCGACGGCTGGATGGCGAACGCGCCTACCTGGGACGACCTTGCCTGGCTGCGCGACTCCACCCGGCTGCCGCTGGTGGTCAAGGGCATCCTGCACCCCGACGATGCCGAGCATGCCGTGGCCCTGGGCTGCGACGGCCTCGTGGTCAGCAACCACGGCGGCCGCGTGCTCGACAGTGCCCCTGCCAGCCTCGACCTGCTGCCCGTCGTGGCAGCACGCGTGAGTGGGCGCGTGCCGGTGCTGTTCGACAGCGGCGTGCGCGACGGACGCGACGCGTTCAAGGCGCTCGCGCTCGGCGCGCGCGCCGTATTGATCGGCCGCCCCGCCATCTGGGGCCTCGCGCAGGCCGGCGCGCTCGGCGTGGCGCACGTCGTGCGCCTGCTGCGCGACGAACTCGAAGCAACCATGGCCCTGTGCGGCTGTCGCACCCTGGATGACATCGTGCCGGCCTGTATCCGCCTGCCCCCCGGAACGATTGATATCCTCGATCAATCGGATGGAAACAATCTGTTTCACATGAGAACGCCGCATCCGTAGAGTGGCATTCATTAGCAATCGCTAATAAACATTCACCTCTACGAAAGGAAGCCTGCCATGTCCGAACCCGTCGCCCTCCCCCGCATCAACGAACGCGCCCCCGAATTCGAGGCGCGCACCACCCACGGTGTCAGGAAACTGTCCGACTACGAAGGCAAGTGGCTGGTGCTGTTCTCGCACCCCGCCGACTTCACCCCGGTCTGCACCACGGAGTTCACTGCGTTCGCGAAGTACTACCCCGAGTTCCAGAAACTCAATTGC
>JBFMCW010000036.1:0-10129 GCA_040754275.1 Pseudomonadota bacterium | reverse complement strand
TCGGAAAGGTGTTGCCGACCTACGGCTGAGGAATCCGCCATGGCCAGCGCACACGAGGACGACAAGCCCTACGACGAGATCAACATCACGCCGATGCTGGATCTGGCGTACGTGCTGCTCGTCATTTTCATCATCATGACCACGGCCTCGGTGCAGGGCATCAAGGTCAACCTGCCCAAGGCCAGCGACCAGCCGGCGCTGGCCAAGCCCAAGACCAAGGCGATCACGGTCAGCGACAGCGGGCAGGTCTATCTCGACACCTATCCGGTCACGCTCGACGAACTGCGCACCCAGCTTCTCGCCGCCAAGGCCGCGGTGCCGGACCTTCCGGTGGTGGTGAAGGGCGACACGGTGGTGCAGTACGGCAAGGTGATGGAAGTGCTGGATTTGCTGGGGCAGGTGGGCATCACGCAGATGGGTCTGGTGACCCAGCCCGCCGCGAAATAGGGCATGGAGCAGAACAAGCGCAAGCCGGCCTGGATGCGCTGGGGGCTGGTCGTGGCAGGACTGGTCGCGGCCGTGCTGATCGCGCTGTGGCTGAAGGATCTGCTGACGCCCAAGGGGCCGGTGCAGAAGATGAAGGTGCAGCAGATCACCCTGGTCAAGCCGCCGCCCCCGCCGCCTCCGCCGCCGCCCGAGCAGAAGCCGCCCGAGCCGGAGGTGAAGGAAGAGGTGAAGATGGACCAGCCGGAGCCGACGCCCGATCCGCAGCCGGCAGAGGCTGCGCCGGCGCCGCTGAACGTCGGCGAAGGCGCCGAGGGGGGGATCGACGTCGGTGGGTCGCGCGGTACGCCGACGCTGGCGGGCAGCGGTGGCGTGCGCGGCAATCCCTGGGCCTGGTACGACGCGCTCCTGAACGAGGCGGCGAACGACGCCTTCCAGAAGGCCCTTGCACGGCACGAAGCGCTGAAGAACAAGCGTTACCAGGTGATCGTGAAGGTGTGGCTGGACGATACCGGCAAGGTCAACCGCGCGGCGCTGGTTGACAGCACGGGCGACGCCCGGGCCGACGAGATTTTGAAGGACGCATTGCGCGACATGCGAGCGTTGCGCGAGGGGCCGCCGGCCGACATGCCGCAGCCCGTGAGAATCCGCGTGACCTCGCGCGCTTGAGAATGAGGAAATGAAAGGCATGGCGTTTGAACCTGTTGCGGCGGGAAGGTGTTCCCGCCCTACGTTGCTTGCCGTAGTCGTAGGTCGGCAATACCTTGCCGACGTTTTTTGCATCCGGGAAAGTCGTTCCCGGGGTCGGCCGCACCTTGCCGACGAATATTGCTGGAAAGAGGAAAATGAAACTGCGTAAAACCCTGCTGGCCATCGCCGTGAGCGCCGCCTGTACCGGCCCGGCCTGGGCCGCCGACGACGATCGCGCGCGCGTGGAAATGCTGCACGAGACCACGCTCAACCTCATCCAGCTGCTGGTGGAGCAGGGCGTGCTGAAGCAGGAAGCTGCCGACGCCATGCTGGCCAGGGCGAAGCAGCAGGCCGCCGAGAAGGTCGCGCAGCAGAAAACCGCCGAGGCGGAAGCGGAAAAGGGCGTGGTGCGCGTCACCTACGTGCCGGAAACCGTCAAGCGCGAGATTCGCGAACAGGTGCGGCAGGAAGTCGTCGCCCAGGCCAAGCTCGAACGCTGGGGCGACGTCAACGCCGTGCCGGAGTGGCTGGATCGCCTGAAGTGGGAAGGCGACATCCGCCTGCGCTACCAGGGCGACCTGCTTTCGGAAAACAATGCGCCGGAAGCCGCGTTCCAGGCCATCGGCCAGGACATCGACAACACGCAGGAAGACCGCCACCGCGAGCGCGTGCGGCTGCGCCTGGGCCTGAACGCCAACGTCGGTCCCGGGGTCGATGCCGGCGTGCGCATCACCACGGGCAACACGTCCGACCCGGTCTCGACCAACCAGACGCTGGGCAATACCGGCAACAAGTACACCGTGGTGCTCGACCGCGCCTTTCTCAAGCTGCGCCCCATCGACGACCTGACGCTGTCGGGCGGCCGCATCCCGAGTCCCTTCTTCTCGACCGACCTGGTGTGGGACGACGACCTCAACTTCGAAGGCGCCGCCGTCAGCTACGCGCCCGGCGCGCTCGACCCGCAGCGCATGGTCAAGCCTTTCGTCACCGCGGGTGTGTTTCCGCTGCAGGAGATCGAGGAAAACGCCGGTACGCGGGTCGACGACAAGTGGCTGTTCGGCGCGCAGGCGGGCGTGGAATGGGTGCCCAGCACGCGCATGCGCTTCAAGCTGGGAGCGGCCTACTACCAGTACGAGAACATCACGGGCATACCCAATCCCGCGCTGGGCGACACTTTCTACAATGCGAGCGCGCCGCAGTTCCGCCAGAAGGGCAACAGCCTGTTCAATATCGACAACGACGGCAACGCCGCCACGAACCTGTGGGCGCTGGCCTCGGAGTACCGCATCGGCAACCTCTCCCTGGTCGCCGACTTCGCCGATTTCTATCCCATCCATGTGATCGCCAGCTTCGACTGGGCGCACAACTTCGGCTTCGACCGCGACGACATCCTGGCGCGTACCGGGCAGAACCTCGACGAGGAGGTGGACGGCTACCAGTTCAAGCTGACCATCGGCCACCCCAAATTCACCTACCTCGAAGACCACGAATGGCAGGCCTTCGTCGGCTACCGCTACCTCGAACGCGACGCCGTGCTGGATGCCTTCACCGATTCCGACTTCCACCTTGGCGGCACCAACCATAAGGGCTTCATGATCGGCGGCTCGTACGCGCTGTTCAAGAACACCTGGCTGTCGGCGAAGTGGATGTCGTCCGACGAGATCAGCGGCCTGCCGCTGTCGGTGGACGTCTTCCAGCTCGATCTTAATGCCAAGTTCTGACAAGGGTTTCGGGATGATTAGCCGGTTGCGGCGGGAAAGTGTTCCCGCCCTACGTCTGCTTTCCGTAGGTCGGCAACACCTTGCCGACTTCCCGTTGATATTGGCGCTTGCCTTCGTCCCCGCTGCTGCCTGTTCGCAGCCGCTGGCCGACAGCGAACTCGGCTGGCTGGTGCAGGAAGAGTCTGAGCGGCCGCCGCGCGAGGCGCGCCTGCGGCCGCCGCCCGAGCGCTTCGTGCTGATTTCCAGAGACGGCAATTTCGTGCTGCCGCTGGAGGCGCGCGGCGACGAGGCAAAGATGATGGATGCCGCGCGGCGCGGCGACATCGAGGCCGTGCGTGCGCTGCTGAAAGCCGGCGCCAGTCCCAATATCGGGGACTACTGGCGCGACACGCCCCTGGTCGAGGCGGCGCGGCAGGAGAATCTGGAACTCGCGCAGATCCTGCTCGACGCCGGCGCCGTGCCGGACGCCAAGGGACGCGGCTACACCCCGCTGGGCCTGGCCGCGAAGAACGGCAACGTGCGCCTGGTCGAGATGCTGTTGCGCGCAGGTGCCAACCCCGACCGCAAGAGCGACGACGGCGACACGCCCGCGCACGCAGCCGCGCTGATGGGCAAGCCCGAGGTGATCGCCGCACTCGCCCGGGCCCGTCCCGACTGGCGCCTGTACAACCGCGAAGGCCTGTCGCCGCTGGCCGTGGCGGCCGCCAATGGCCAGTATGCCGCCGCCGAAGCGCTGGTACGCGCCGGCGCGCCGCTGGAGTGGGGCGACAGGAAGTTTCGCCCGCCGCTGTGGTGGGCGTTCTCGGTGGCCGACCTCGACATGGCGCGCCTGCTGCTGAAACTGGGCGCCCAGCCTGGCCAACTGCCCGTGGAGACCCTGCAATGAAACGATTCCTTCTGATTGGACTGGTCGTGGTGGCCGCCGCCGCGCCCGCCTGGGCCGCAGACGAAAGCCGCGAAAAACTGATGCTGCGCCGCATGCAGCAGCAGATGCAGCAGGTGGAGCAGGCGCGTGCCCAGGCCGAGCAGGAAAAGGCCGCGGCCCTGGCGGACAAGGACAAGATCGAACGCGAACTCGACCAGGCGAAGGCGACCGGGCGCAAGCTCTCGCGCGAACGTGCAGCGCGTAGCCGCGCCGAAGGCGAGCTGAAGACCGCGCAGGGCGAGATCGAGGCACTCAAGTCGAAGCTCGCCGAGACGGAAGCGAAGCTCGCTGACACCCAGGCGAAACTCCAGGCGACGGCGCAGACCCTGACGCAGACCGAATCGGCGAAGAAGCAGACCGAATCGCAGCTCGCCGGCACGCGTCAGGATCTCGGCCAGTGTCGCACGCACAATGGCCGGCTCTACAGCCTGTCGCGCGAGATGATGGCGAAGTACCGCGACAAGACCTGCCAGGACGCACTGGCGCAGGCCGAGCCGTTCACCGGGCTGAAGCGGGTCGAGGTGGAGAACCTGCTGGAAACCTGGCGCGATGCGGCCGACCGGGAACGCCTGTCGGAGGCGCGGGGACAGGGCGGAGGCAGCCGGTAAGCCGCGCGTCACATTTGCGAGGTAGCGCCCGGACCCGTTTTGGGGATACGCTTCGCACGCGGAAAAAACTCTCTACCCAACAAGGAAGATCGTCATGCCCAAATCGCCCTCCGATGAATATATGGAAAAAGCGGCCAAGCTCAGCAAGGCCGAAACCGAACGCCTGCTGTCCCGCTCCCGCAACAAGCTCATGCGCCGCCTGCTGGACAAGAAGCTGACGCCGGTCGAGGCCGTGGCGATCCAGCTGGAGATCGAGGACGAGGAGCTCGCCGAATGGCGAGCCAGCATGGCCGAGATCAAGGAAATGGAAGAGAAGAAGAAAGCCAAGTCCGGCAAGTAAGCCTGCGTAAGGCGGACCCGCCCGTCCGCCGTTTCACCCCCTCCTGTCCCGTACCGTCCCGTGCGGGCCTTGGCCCCACTCCCAGCGGGCTTGAAAATTCCCCCCATCCCATCAAAATAAGGCCAGTAATTCGGGCTTATTCGGGCTATGGCTACCAAGCGAGAAAGCACTACCCTACTGGAACCGGCTGCGACCCGGGTGAAGCCGCCGCCCCTGTACAAGGTGCTGCTGCTCAACGACGACTACACGCCGATGGAGTTCGTGGTCCATGTCCTGAAAAAGTTTTTCGGCATCGACCAAGAACGGGCGACGCAAATCATGCTCAAAGTGCATACTGAGGGCGTGGGGGTATGCGGGGTGTATCCTCGGGATATCGCGCATACCAAGGTCGAGCAGGTGGTGGATTTCGCGCGGCAGCATCAGCATCCGCTGCAATGTACGATGGAGGAGAGTTAGATGATTGCCCAGGAACTCGAAGTCACGCTGCATATGGCGTTCATGGACGCGCGGCAGAAGCGCCACGAATTCATTTCCGTGGAACACCTGCTGCTGGCCATGCTGGACAATCCCTCCGCGGCCGAGGTGCTGCGCGCCTGCGGCGCCAACCTCGACCAGATGCGCGAGCAGATCGTCAAGTTCATCGACGAGCACACGCCCCGGGTGGCCGGCGACGGCGAGGTCGATACCCAGCCGACCCTGGGATTCCAGCGCGTGATCCAGCGCGCCATCCTGCACGTGCAGTCCTCGGGCAAGAAGGAAGTCACCGGTGCCAACGTGCTGGTCGCCGTGTTCGGCGAAAAGGATTCGCATGCCGTGTATTTCCTGTCGCAGCAGGGCGTGACCCGGCTGGACATCGTGAACTTCATCTCCCACGGCATCACCAAGACGCCGCAGAGCGAACCGACGCCGCGCCCCGACGAACCGGCCGAAAGCAGCAGCGGCGAATCCGCGTCCAACTCGCCGCTCGACAGCTTTGCGCAGAACCTCAACGCCCAGGCGCTGGCCGGCAAGATCGACCCTCTGATCGGACGCGACCAGGAACTCGAGCGCGTGATCCAGACGCTGTGCCGCCGCCGCAAGAACAATCCGCTCCTGGTGGGCGAGGCGGGCGTGGGCAAGACCGCGATCGCGGAAGGTCTGGCGCGCCGCATCGTCGAAGGCGAGGTGCCCGACATCCTGGCGCAGAGCACGGTGTACGCGCTCGACATGGGCGCGCTCCTGGCCGGCACCAAGTACCGCGGTGACTTCGAGCAGCGCCTGAAGGGCGTGCTGAAGCAGCTGTCCGACAATTCGCGCGCCATCCTCTTCATCGACGAGATCCACACGCTGATCGGTGCCGGCGCGGCCTCGGGCGGCACGCTGGACGCGTCCAACCTGCTGAAGCCGGCGCTGTCGTCCGGCCAGCTGCGCTGCATTGGCGCGACGACCTATACCGAATACCGCGGCATCTTCGAGAAGGACCATGCCTTGTCGCGGCGCTTCCAGAAGATCGACGTGCCCGAACCCTCGGTCAACGAGACGGTGGCCATCCTGCGCGGCCTGAAGTCGCGCTTCGAGGACCACCACGGGGTGAAATACACCGCTGCGGCGCTGACCACCGCGGCCCAGCTCTCGGCACGCTACATCAACGACCGCCACCTGCCGGACAAGGCCATCGACGTCATCGACGAGGCGGGCGCGGCGCAGCGCATCCTGCCCAAATCCCGGCAGAAGCGCGTCATCACGCCAAAGGAGATCGAGGACATCATCGCCAAGATCGCGCGCATCCCACCCAAGAACGTGTCGTCCGACGACAAGTCCTCGCTGGCCAAGCTCGACCGCGACCTCAAGGCCACGGTGTTCGGCCAGGATGCCGCGATCGACGCGCTGGCCGCGGCGATCAAGATGGCACGCTCGGGACTCGGCAATCCGCAGAAGCCCATCGGCAGCTTCCTCTTCTCCGGCCCGACCGGGGTCGGCAAGACCGAGGTCGCGCGCCAGCTCGCCTATGTGCTCGGCGTGGAGCTGATCCGCTTCGACATGTCCGAGTACATGGAACGCCATGCCGTGTCGCGCCTCATCGGCGCGCCGCCCGGCTACGTCGGCTTTGACCAGGGCGGACTGCTCACCGAACAGATCAACAAGCATCCCTATGCCGTTGTTCTGCTGGATGAAATCGAGAAGGCGCACCCGGACATTTTCAATGTGCTTCTGCAGGTGATGGACCACGGCACGCTGACCGACACCAACGGACGCAAGGCGGATTTCCGCAACGTGGTGCTCATCATGACCACCAACGCGGGGGCCGAAACGCTCAACAAGTCGACCATCGGCTTTTCGAATGCGCGCGAGCGCGGCGACGAGATGGAGGATATCAAGCGCCTGTTCACGCCCGAGTTCCGCAACCGGCTCGACGCCATCATTCCCTTCGCGCCGCTGGACGAGCCGATCATCCTGCAGGTCGTGGACAAGTTCCTCATCCAGCTCGAAGAGCAGCTGCACGAGAAGAAGGTCGAGGCGGTATTCACCGACGCGCTCAAGACCTACCTGGCCCGGCATGGTTTCGACCCGAAGATGGGGGCACGCCCCATGGCGCGCCTGATCCAGGACACCATCCGCAAGGCGCTGGCCGACGAGTTGCTGTTCGGACGTCTGTCCGGCGGCGGCAAGGTCGTCATCGACCTTGGCCCGGACGACAAGGTGAAACTGGAGTTCGAAGAAGCCGTCCCGGCATGAATGTGCCATCAAGCCGGACTCGATTCCTGCCGATAGTCCCCTGAATGGCAGACGGGCGTCCAGCGGATGCCCGCGCTCGCCGTTTCGATCCAACGAACGCGAGGGGACTTTCATGAAACCGCATCTTGCATGCCTGTCTGCAGCGATCCTGCTGGCGATTGCGCCCGCATCTGTGCTGGCGGAAGAGCAGGCCACACTCAACGGTCCGGACCTGGCCAGCGTCGGGGAACGCATCCGCCAGACGGGCGAGAAGCTGCGCGCTGACCTCCGGGAGGCACGGGCGCGTCTGGAAGCCCAGAAGGCGCGCGAAGCCGAGGCGCGCAAGCGCGAGGCCGAAGAGCGCAGGCAGCTGGCCGAGGACCAGAAGCGCGAAGCCGAGGCTGCACGCGAAGCCAAGGCTGCCAAGGCCGCGCAGGTGGCCCTGCGCCAGAAACAGCTCGAGGAAGCGAGGCTGGAACGCGAGCGCCAGGCCGCGCTGACCCTGCAGGCCGAAGAGGAAGAACGACGCGCACGCGAACGTGCGGCCCAGGCCCTGGCCGAGGTGCGCAGCTCGAGCGAGATCAGCGCGTTCGACGAGGAAGACCCGGGTGTGGCCTCGACCGAGACACTGAACAGCGCACGCGAGCGTGCCGCGCGGGCGCTCGAAGAGGCCCGGCGGACCACTGGCGTGCGCGCCTTCGCCGAAGGCGGGCGCTAGGGGGCGAACACGGGCTCGCGCCCGGGATAGGGGGTTGAGACGGTTCGCTTCGCTGCCCGGCTACGGGCAGGGTCCCACGCTACGCGAGCCATCCCGAATCGGCCTCGCCACAGGCGCGAAGATCGTGCGAACAGGCCCTGTGGCATCATCGGCCGGGGGAACGGACAAGAAAAAAGCGGCGCCACCGAGCGCCGCTGAAACCCGGTGTGGCAGGAGGAGGAGCGCCTGGGGTAAACCCCGTACCGGGTGAATCTACAAGGGAAACCTACCGGCTACTGATGGCGATCCGATCGCCCGGTTGCCGGTATTGAGTGAAGTATCGGCACGCGCGCGGGGAACTTTAGGACTGCCCGGCCTGCAACGAAAACGACCCGATAATCGTGGCACAATCGTCCCGCCATGCCGGGGCTCCGCGTCCGGCGGAGCTGGAATGCGATTTGCAGCCGACGACGAAACCACGCACACGACCTTCCCGACATGACGACCATCCATCCCGTAATCCTCTCCGGCGGTTCAGGTACCCGCCTGTGGCCCCTGTCGCGCGCGGCGCTGCCCAAGCAGCTTCTGCCGCTGGCCAGCGAACGCAGCCTCCTGCAGGAGACTGTCGGCCGATTGGCGAACATGCCGGAAATCGCGGCACCCCTCATGGTGTGCAACGTGGAGCACCGCTTCATGATCGCCGAGCAGATGCGCGAAATCGGCGTGCCGTCGCACGCCATCGTGCTGGAACCGGTCGGCCGCAATACCGCGCCGGCCATCGCCGTGGCCGCGCTCATGCTGAGTCGCGACGATCCGGAGGCGCTGATGCTGGTGCTGCCGGCCGACCACCTGATCGGCGACATTCCGGCTTTCCATGCAGCGATCCGCGTGGCGGCCGACGCCGCGAAGAATGGCCATCTCGCCACGTTCGGCATCGTCGCGGCCACGCCCGAGACCGGCTACGGCTACATCCGGAAAGGGCAGCCGCTCGCCGACACCGCCGGCGCCAGCCAGGTCGCGGCTTTCGTCGAGAAGCCGGATCTGGCCACGGCCAGGACCTATGTCGCATCCGGCGAGTATTTCTGGAACAGCGGCATGTTCCTGTTCCGTGCCGCGGATTTTCTGGCCGAACTGGAAAAACTGCGGCCGGACATCCTGGAAGCCAGCCGCGCCGCGCTCGACCGGGCGAAGAACGACCTCGATTTCGTGCGCCTCGACCCCGCGGCCTTCGAGTCCTGCCCGTCCGAATCCATCGACTATGCGGTCATGGAGAAAACCCAGTGTGCAGCCGTGGTGCCGGCGGACATCGCCTGGAACGACATCGGCGCGTGGTCGGCGCTGTGGGACGTGGCCGAGAAGGATGCGGCCGGCAATGCCACGCGCGGCGACGTGATGCTGGAAAATGCCCGTAACAACTTCGTGCGGGCGGAAACCCGCATGGTCGCTGCGCTCGGCGTGGACGACCTGGTGATCGTCGAAACCGCCGACGTGGTCCTGGTGGCGAAGAAGGATCAGGTCCAGGACGTGAAGAAACTGGTCGACCGCCTCAAGGCGGAAAACCGCTGCGAGCACCTGATCCACAAGCAGGTCTACCGCCCCTGGGGCTGGTACGAGGGCATCGACGACGGCGAGCGCTTCCAGGTCAAGCGCATCATGGTCAAGCCGGGCGAGAAGCTCAGCCTGCAGATGCACCATCATCGCGCCGAGCACTGGATCGTGGTGTCCGGCACCGCGCGCGTCACCTGTGGCGATACGGTCACCCTGCTGACCGAGAACCAGTCCACCTATATTCCCCTGGGCACCTCGCACCGCCTGGAGAATCCCGGCAAGATCGACCTGCACATGATCGAGGTGCAGTCGGGTTCCTACCTGGGCGAGGATGACATCGTGCGGTTCGAGGATATCTATCAGCGCAGCTGAGGGGTTTAGGGGTTAGGGGTTAGGGGCTAGGATTCAGGGTTTAGGGAAGTGCGTGCGGCTGCGCCGCGCTCCATGAATTCATGAGGCGCG
>JBFMCW010000035.1:0-14630 GCA_040754275.1 Pseudomonadota bacterium | reverse complement strand
GACGAGGTCGAGGCCCATGCGCTTCAGGCGCAGTTCGAGGTCGACGTCGTTGACGGCCGAGAGCGTGCCCCGGGTCATGCGGCCGGTCTGGTCGATGGCGCGGTAGGCGAAGAAGGGCATGGGTCAGCTTCGCGTGGTGCCGAGACAGGGTTTCGCCTTTGGGCGAGTTACTTTCTTTGCTTCGCCAAAGAAAGTAACCAAAGAAAGGCGACCCCACATCGCTGCCCTTCGGGTGCCCGATTTGGCATGTGCGGCCGGGCGCTCCACCAACTCGCCCTGGCACGGGGCACAAAACGCCCCGTGCTGCGGAGCTCGGACACGGTTCCGCTTTTTCCCCGTCCGCACACGCCAAATCGGCAGCGCTGAAGGGGAACAACACCGGGTACCGTTCGCGCGGAATGCCCATGGCTCGCCAAGCGCTGGCGTGCGCAAAGAAGCCCCTTCTGCGTCGCCGAGCAGCGCAGATGGACGGGGGGAAAAGGCGCGGGGTGTCTGAGCCCGCAAGGGCGAGTTCCCGCGCCGCCCCGGCCGGCGAGCAGCGCAGGGCAGCCGAAGGCCGACGCAGCAGGGGTGGCCTTTTCTTTGGTTTCTTTCTTTTGGCCACGCAAAAGAAAGAAACTCGTCCACAGGCGAAATGCGAAGCCGTTGTGGAGCCAGCGATGAAATCGAAGAAGCGAAGGCCATCGTCATACCCGCCCCGTCAAATCCACCACCCGCGCGACTTCCGCCAGCGAGGTGATGCCGTCTTTCACCCGGGCAACCCCATCCTCGGCCAGCGGGCGATAGCCAAGCTCGAAGGCGGCGCGGCGGATGTCGTGCAGGGGCGCGTGGTTGGCGACGAGTTCGTCGAGCCGGGGGTCCATGCGCAGCAGTTCGATCAGCGCGAGGCGGCCGCGATAGCCCTTGTGGCTGCACGCGGGGCAGCCCACTGCGCGATAGATCGGTGCGTCGCCGGCTGTCCAGCCGAGGATGCGGGCTTCGTCCTCGTCGGGGAGGTAGGCCTCGCGGCAATGCGGGCAGAGTTTGCGTACCAGGCGCTGGGCGACGACGCCGATGATGTTGCCGGCCAGGATGCCGGGCTGGATGCCGATGTCCATCAGGCGCGGAAACACGCCGAGCGCGGAGTTGGTGTGCAGGGTGGTGAACACCTGGTGGCCGGTCATCGCCGCGCGGAAGGCCATTTCGGCGGTGTCCTTGTCGCGGATCTCGCCGACCAGGATGATGTCCGGGTCCTGCCGCATGATCGAGCGGATGCCGTTGGCGAAATCCAGCTTGAGCGTTTCGTTGACCGAGCTCTGGCGCATGAGCGTGACCGGATATTCGACCGGGTCCTCCAGCGTCATGATGTTCACGGTCTCGTTGTTGAGATGCGAGAGCATCGAATACAGCGTGGTCGTCTTGCCGGAACCCGTGGGGCCGGTGACGACGAGGATGCCTTCGGGACGCGCCATCATGAGCTGCAGTTCGCGCAGCGCCTCGTCGGTGAAGCCCATCTGCTCCAGCGGCATGATGGATTTTTCCCGGTCGAGGATGCGCAGCACCAGGTTTTCGCCGTGGATGCCGGGCTGGCTGGAAACGCGGAAATCGATCGGCCGGCCGTTGAGTGTGAGCGACATGCGGCCGTCCTGCGGCGCGCGGGTCTCGGCGATGTTCATGCCCGAGAGCACCTTCAGCCGCACCAGGATGCCGGGCCAGTAGGTCTTGTGCAGGCTGCGTATCTGTTCCAGCACGCCGTCGACCCGGTAGCGGATGCGCAGGAAGGCGTGCTCGGGTTCGAAGTGGATGTCGGACGACTCGCGCTTGACTGCATCGGTGAGCAGCGCGCCGACCAGGCGCACCACGGGCTGGGTGTATTCCTCGGTTTCGAGGTTGAGGCTGGCGTAGTCGACCTCGCCGGTTTCGATTTCGCGCAGGATGCCGTCGAGCGACAGGTCGAAGCCATAGAACTTGTCGATGTGTTCGAGCAGCTGCGCCTCGCCCGCGAGCACGGTGTCGATTTCCAGGCCGCCGCCCAGCGCCGCTTTCAGCTGGTCGAGCGCGACCACGTTGAACATGTCGGTGGTGGCGAGCGTGAGCACGTTGCGCGCCGTGTCGTAGGCGATCGGCAGCAGGTGGTGGCGGCGGGCGAAAGCCTCGGGCACGAGCCGCATGGCGTCGGGGTCGGCGACGACCTGGGTGAGGTCGATGCCCTGGCTGCCCAGCGCGTTGGCGAGCTGGTCGCGCAGCACGGCTTCGGTCATGAACCCCAGCGCGACGAGCTGGCGGCCGATCGGCAGGCCGGTGGCTTTCTGTTCCTTCAGGCCGATGCGCAGCTGGTCGACGGTGATGAGTCCCTGGGAGACCAGGGTTTCGCCCATGCGCAGTTTCTTGCGGCGCTCCATCGCGCGGCTCCTAGCGCAGGGCCTTGAGTTGCTGCACGCGCGCCTCGGCACGGGCGCGATCGAAGCGGTGCGCGCCGCCGGCAGCAAGCGCTTTCTCGTAGTAGGCGAGCGCGGCGGCATATTCCCGCAGCTGGTCGAGGCTGACGGCCAGATTGAAGGCGTAGTCTGCATTGTCCGGCGCCCCGCGGCTGGCCTCGAAATAGGCGCCCTGCGCCTCGCTCCAGCGCTGCTGGTCGGCGTAGAGGTTGCCCAGGGTCTGGTAGAGATGCGGGCTGGGCTCGCGCTCGATCAGCATCTTCAGCCGGCTCTCGGTCGCGAGGCTGTCGGTGTTGCCCAACAGATCGAGCAGGGCGCCCTGCGCGACGGCGTTGTGCGGATCGAGTTCGAGCGCCTGGCGGTACAGGCGCTGGGCGTCGGCGTCGCTGCCGCGCAGGCTGGCGATGGCGGCCAGCCCCAGCAGGGCATCGACGCTCCGGCTGCCTGCTGCCGCCTGTGCATACAGGCGCTGGGCTTCGTCGAGCGCACCGCGCTGGTAGGCGGCGTAGGCGTGGGCGAGCAGGCCGGACTGGACATCGGGCTGGAACGTGGGCACGGCGGGGGCCGGCGCGGTCTCGCGCGGCACGCTCGCTGCGCGCGGCGACGGGCTGGCCGGTGTCGCGGAGCGCACGGCAGGCTGCGGAGGCGAAGACGGCATGGCGGGATCCGCCACGGCGGCCGCGCTGTCGATCGCCAGCGGAGCAGGCCGGGGCGGGGCCGGTTGCGGGGCCGGGGCGCCGGCGGGTTGTGCTGCGGGCATTGGCGCTGCTGTCGGGAGGGGAGACAGCGCCGCCTCCGGCGGTTGCAGGGCGAAATACAGATACACGCCGTAGCCCAGCGCGATCAGCACGGCGAACAGTGCAACCGCCGGCACCAGGGAGAGCTGCGGCCAGCGGAAACCGGCGGCAGGTTGCGCTGCGGGCGTAAGCCCGCTGCTGCCGAACAGCAGGCCGGGCGGCTCCACCCACTCGCGCGCCTGCGCGCTTCCGGTCGAGGCCACCGGTTCGAGCTCGAGATCGGGATCGCGCCGGCCGGCCGCGCCGGCCCTGTCGCCGCTTTCGGCCTGCTTCAATGCCTTGAGCAGCAAGCTCAAGGTGCGCTCCCGGCGCTGGTCGGCAGCAGACGCTGGAACTGGCGCAGCTCCTCGCTTTCCAGGGTGGGGTTGGTGACGACGATGGGACGCAGGAAGATCACCAGTTCGGTCTGGTTGTTGAGTCGCTCATGCTGGCCGAAGACCGCGCCGGCGCCTTCGGGACGCGAGAGAACGGGCAGACCGTCGCGCGCGTTGTTGGTGTCGTCCTGGATCAGGCCGCCGAGGATGACGGTCTGGCCGCTCTTCACCTGCAGCAGCGACTCCATCTCGCGCACCTGGATGACCGGGATGCGGTTGCTGATGTTGAGGTTGTTCTTCTTCAGTTCTGGGTTGGGGTCCTCGACCGTGCCGACCTGGCGCGAGATGGTCGGGCGCACGGTCAGCGACACCATGCCGTTCTCGTTGATCTGCGGCAGGACCGACATGACCACGCCGACCGGCACGGTCTGCGGAGTGGAAGTGAAGGTGGTCGTCTGCGCCACGTTGGCGGCAGTGGTCGTGTCCGCCGTGATGGTGAAATACACCAGGTTGTTCACCACCTTCAGCAGAGCGGTCTGGTTGTTCAGCGCCATCAGCTTCGGGCTGGAGAGCACCCGGGTGTTGCCGAAGGACTCCAGCAGGTCGATCGCTGCGGTGAAGTCGTTGGCGGTACTGGTATAGGTTGCCTGGATGAAGGGGGTCAGGCTGCCGGCAAGCGCATTCGTGCCGCCACCGAGGGTCTGGATGCTCCAGCCGGCTGCGCCTACCAGCGCTTTCGACCAGTCGATGCCGGCGCGGTACTGATCCTTGAGCGTGACCTCGACGATGGTCGCCTCGATCAGCACCTGGCGCTGCGCCGACTGCATGACACGGTCGAGATACTGCTGCACCAGTTCCTGCTGGCGCGCCGTGCCGAGCACGGTCACGGTGCCCGCCACGGGATTGACTGCCACGTCGTACTTGCCATCGCCGACGGGCTGGCTGGAAAAGGCGGCGGTGAAGAGGTTCGCCGCGCCGGGCCCGGCCTTGCTGGCGGCCTCGGCCTGCGACACGCGTTCGGCACGCGCGGCCTTCTCGGCATCCTGCTGGGCGGCGCGTTCCTCGCTG
This sequence comes from Pseudomonadota bacterium, assembly GCA_040754275.1. GTDB lineage: Bacteria > Pseudomonadota > Gammaproteobacteria > Burkholderiales > Thiobacillaceae > Thiobacillus. The sequence continues at coordinate 10,034 of JBFMCW010000035.1, read as the reverse complement.
CTTTGCGTGACTGCGCGGGTACCGGCGAGGATGGTGCGGATGTTGTCGGCGAGCACGGTCCACAGGTCGTTGTTGGACTGGCTGGCAACGGTGGTGGTGGATGAATTCCCCGTGGTCGAACTGTTCGAGTTGCCGGAGGTGCTTCCGATGCTGCCGACGCCGGTGCTGGCGATCTGGGCGGCGACGCCGACGCTCGACGTGGTGTTGCGCGAGACGTTGACGTAGTTGACGGTGTAGGTCTTGACGTAGGGCGTGTCCGGCATCACCGACACGGTGCGTCCGTTCATCTCGTAGCGCAGGTTGGCCTGCCGGGCGATACGGTCGAGGATGGCGGGCAGCGGTTCCTGCACAGCGTTGAGCGACACCCTGCCGGCGATGCCGGGATGCAGGTCGATGTTGTACTGGGTGTCGCGCGCGATCGAGAACAGCAGTTCCTTCACCGGTACGTCGTTCACGACGACGGTGTAGGTGGGGACCGGCGTGCCGGTCTTCGGCGGCGGCAGGGCGGGGGCAGCGCGCACGGGCGCAGGCGGCGGGCTGTCGGGCGCGGTGACCGGTGCGGGCCGGGAAATGTGTCCGGAGGACGTGTCGAACGCCTTGGGCGGCACGCATCCGGCCACGGCCAGCAGGCCGGCCAGCGCAAGCGCCCGTGCGGGCAGGTTCAACACAGCGTTCATCGTCATCCAGTCGGTAAAACTACCCTGCGCATTTTTCCGACCGTGCGCAGAAACGGCTTGGCTTCAGGCCCGGCGGGCAGGGCCCGCAGGGCGGCCATCGCGGTCTCGCGGTCGGGGAACTCCCCCGCCAGGATCATCCAGGCGGGCCTTCCCCTGGAAAGGCCGTGAAGCACCCGCACGGGCTGCGGTGTCGCGGCGTTCAGGCTCCCCAATAATACGGCCGCGGCGCCGGCTTCTTTAGCCGAGCCGAGCTGGATCACGTGCGTGTTCTCGGGGGCGGTCGCGAGCCAGCGCGCGGTTTCGTCTGCGAGCGCGTCGACACGGGCAAGCGGCAGGGGTACAGGCGGGGGTGGGGCAGATGCGGGCGCTGTTGGCAGCACGGCCCTTGCGGCAGGGGCGGGCGGAGCGCTGCGGTCCAGCGCCAGCCAGGCGACGAAGGCCAGCAGCCCGAGTCCGGCCGCCAGTCCGGCGGCAAGCCAGGGCCAGCGCGGCAGGCGTGCCGCCGTGGCCGGGCTGTCCTGGATATCGGCATCGCCGGCCGCGGCATCGACGTGTGCCCGGGTCAGCGTGTGGGTCTGCCCGGCGTAGGCGGCGAGCAGGGTCTTGTCGGCGAGCACGTTGATGCGGCGCGACAGGCCGCCGGACAGTCGATGCAGCTGCGCGACGAGTTCGGGCGCGAACAGGTCGGGGCCGCGGTAGCCGGCGACCGCGAGCCGCGCGCGGACGTAGTCGCCGACTTCGGTCGCGGACAGCGGCGAGAGGCGCAGGCTGACGGTGATGCGGTCCTTCAGCTGGCGGATGCGCGGATCGGCCAGCAGGGTGTCGAGTTCGGGCTGGCCGAACAGCACGATCTGCAGCAGCTTATCGGTGGCGGTTTCCAGGTTGGTGAGCAGGCGCAGGAATTCCAGATTGTCGAGCGGAATGCCCTGTGCCTCCTCGACGAATACGACCACGCGCCGGCCGGCGGCATGGCGTTCCAGCAGCGTCGCGTTGAGCTGCGCCAGGCGGGCCTGGCGGCCGTTCTCGGGCTCGTCGATGCCGAGATCGGCGAGGATGGCCGCCAGCATGTCGTCGGGATCGAGCGTGGGGTTGCCGAGGTAGACGCTGTCGATGCTGTCCGGAAGCTGGGCGACGAGCTTGCGGCACAGCATGGTCTTGCCGCTGCCGACTTCGCCGACCACCTTGACGATGCCTTCGCCCTGGCCGATGGCGTACAGCAAAGCGGCCAGCACGTCGCCGCGCTGGCCGCCGTCGTGCCAGTACTCGGTGTTCGGCGTGATGCGGAAGGGGGCTTCTTTCAGGCCGAAGAAGTCGAAATACACGTCGCGCCTAGTCGGTTCCGTAGGTCTGCATGCGGCTGTATAGCGTGGTGCGGTTGATGCCCAGGAGCTTGGCCGCCTGCGACAGGTTGCCGTGGGTCATGTTGAGCGCGGCTTCGACGTAGGCCTTTTCCCACTGCCGCAGATTCACGTCGAGATTGAAATTGGCCACGCTCTGCAGCTGCTTGCGCGCCAGTTCGATGAGCGCCTTGCCGTCGCTGGCGAGCGGGATTTCCTGCGGATAGGCCTGGTCGGTGTCGAGCTCGGCTTCGAGCTGCTGCGCGTTGACCGCCATGCCGGGGTACTTGGTCGTCAGGCGGATGGCGATGTTGCGCAGTTCGCGGACGTTGCCGGGAAAGTGGTAGTCCTCCCACATCTGCTGCGCGCGCGCGTCGAGCGAAAACGGCTGGCTCTTGGCCTCGCGCGCGTAGAAGTCGCGGAAGTGGTTGAGCAGCGTGACCTTGTCCTCGCCCATTTCGCGCAGGGGCGGCACCGCGATGGAGAACACCGAGAGGCGATGGTAGAGGTCTGCGCGGAAGCGCCCGGACTTGATCTCGGCGCGCAGGTCGCGGTTGGTGGCGGTGACGACACGGGCATTGGAGAAGCGCGGCTGGGTTTCGCCGACGCGCTGGTATTCGCCGTTTTCCAGTACCCGCAGCAGCTTGGCCTGCAGTTCCAGTGGCAGTTCGCCGATCTCGTCGAGGAAGAGCGTGCCGTTCTCGGCTTCCTCGAAGTAGCCTGCGCGTGCGCTGGTGGCGCCGGTGAAGGCGCCCTTGGCGTAGCCGAACAGGGTGGGTTCGACGAGCGTCGGCGAGATCGCCGCGCAGTTGAGCGCCAGATAGGGCTTGTTCGAGCGCGGCGACAACTGGTGCAGGCTGGAAGCGACGCGTTCCTTGCCGCTGCCGGACTCGCCCTCGATCAGCACCGGGAAGGGCGCGGCGGCATACTGCTTGATCTGCTCGCGCAGCTTGTCCATCGCCGGACTGGTGCCGACGATGCCGGAGTCCTTCACGGGGGCGGGCGCCTTCTCCGCGCTGCGTTCGGCATCCTGCACCAGCAGCGCGTTGAACAGCAGCGATTTCAGGCGCTCCGGTTCGCATGGCTTGGCGACGAAGTCGATGGCGCCGAGTGCGCGCGCGTGGCGGGCGTTGGCTTCGTCGCTCTGGCCGGAGAGCACGAGGATCTTGATGCTGGGCGAGATGCCGAGGAGATCGGCGATGAGCGCGAAGCCTTCGTCGGGCTTGTGCGGCTGCGGCGGCAGGCCGAGGTCCACCAGGGCCAGTTGCGGCGGCTCGTCGAGCTGCATCATCAGGCTCCTGACCTGGGCGCGCGACTCGGCTGCGGAAATCTCGAAGTCCTTGCTGAGGACGTAGGTGAGAGTATCGGAAATCAGGGGATCGTCGTCGACGATCAGCAGACTGGGCTTGCTTGTTTTAGCCACTTTTCCTCCGTTCAGGGCACTGGCCGCGTCCAGCTCCCTGGGCAGGGGACGCGTGTGTCGGGTTTTCGACGATTGTGCCAGAGAGCCGGTGAAAGTTAAACCTGGAAACCGGCGGACGCCCGGGACGGGCGGAGGCAGCGCGACGCTCAGGTGCTGACCGGTTCGACCGCGACGCGGATCCAGCCCTCGCTGCGTTCGATCGGGTGGCCGAGCGCGATGAACTTCGGCGTCTGCGTGCCGTGTACCTGGAAGATCTTGCCGGGCAGGAAATGCACCGGATCGAGGATGACGCTGTCCGCCTGGCCGTCCAGCCACAGGGCGGCATTGGGCAGGGCGGCCCCGCTGTTGTCGAGGCCGTTCGCGGTGTAGCCGGACGAGGAGGCCGTGTCGTAGAGCATGACCAGCGACGGCAGCTCGGCGAGGGTTTCGATGCCGACGGAGCTGGTGTCGTCGTTCAGCCGCGACAGGCGGCGGATGATGCCGAGCTTCCAGGTCGGTGCATCGTGGGATTTCACGCCGAGCAGGGCGCCGACGCGCAGCCAGTCCTTGTCGCGCGATTCGACGACGGCGCCGTAGCCGCATTCGCTTTCGTCCTGCATCACCCAGCGCTCGACGTCGGGCGACACGATGATGGTCGGCATCTTCATCTGCGACACGCGTTCGCGGGTGCGTTCGGTGACGAAACCGTAGACCTGGACGTCATCGGCCTCGTTATAGTTGATGCCCAGTCCGTAGGGCGAGGCGGCCGTGGCCGGATTCGCCGCCGACTTGACCTGGGCGATGATGGTGCCCAGGCCGTGGGCCACGTCGACCAGACGCTTGACCGCCTCGCGCGGTGCGCGGCGCTGCTCGCGGGCGGAGAGCGCGGCCCAGTGATGCTGCAGGTGGTCGAGGAGTTCGAGGCTTTCGCTGGTGCGGGCGTCTTCGGTGAGGCCGAGCCTCGCAGGTGTGCCGCCTTCGCGCAGCTTGTCCTGCAGCTCGCGCAGACTGGCGAGCAGGTCGGCGGTCGCCCAGTAGCGGATGGGTTTCTCGGTGTCGGTCTTGCGGATGCGGCGCGCGCCATGGTCGGCGGACAGGTCGACCGCGAAGGTATGGCGCGCGACGTCCGGGCGCGTGTCGAGCTGGAGCTGCTTGTCCCAGTTGCCCAGCCAGCGGTCGAACAGGTCGAGCTGCTTGGGATAGAGCGTGCCGGAGTTCGCCAGGTGCAGCATCAGGATGTGCAGGTAGGCGGATTCGCAGGTACCCGGCTCGGTGTCGTCGGCGTAGGCATGCAGCGCGAGCCTGTGGAATCCCTCTGCTTCGGCCACGCGATAGAGGTTGTGCAGGCGCAGCCAGAGCTTCTCGCCGGCCGCCAGATAGCGCACGGCGCGCCATTTCAGCAACTGGCCGAAGGTGCGGATGGCCCGCAGGGTGATGAGGGGAATCTGGTTTTCGTGCGGGCTCTTGCCGGCGCCGCGCGCGAACTGCAGCACGAAGGCATGGTAGCCGCGGGCGACTTCCCAGTAGAGGCTGTACACGGCGTGCCAGAGCTGGCTTTCCACCGGGCGCGACATGCGCGGGTTGCGCAGGTACTGGCGCACCAGCGTGTCCTGCAGGTCGCGCGATTTCTCGTCCATGAGCATCAGCACGGCCAGTCGATCTTTCGTGAGCTCCGACGAGTTTTCGTTGAAGCGCTTGAGTTCCTCCAGGATCGACTGCTGGCACTTGAAGGCATCGCCGATGGGCAGGGTCTCGAACCAGCGCGTGGCTGCCTTGATGTTGGTCAGCGGATCGTCGTCGCGCTTGCCCAGATTGGTCAGGCGGGCGAATCCCGATGCAAATTTACCGGCCAGTGTGGTTTTTGGGGCAGCCATGATTTCGATGTGCGGTCAACTGGTGACTATTTACGGCAGTTACAGCAAAACCTGTACCCGCTTTTCAGGCGAGGCGGGATTCGACCCACCCCCGTACCGAAGCCAGCGCCGCCGGCAGGGCCGCCGGGTTGCTGCCGCCTGCCATCGCCATATCCGGCTTGCCGCCGCCCTTGCCGCCCACCTGTTGCGCCACGGCGCTGACCAGCTCCCCGGCCTTGATGCGGTTCGTGGCGTCCGGCGTCACGGCGGCGATCAGGCTGACCTTGCCATCCGCCACGGTGCCCAGCACAAGGGCGCAGGATTTCAGCTTGTCGCGCAGCTTGTCGGCGGTTTCGCGCAGGGCCTTGGGGTCCAGCCCGTCCACCTGCGCGGCCAGCACCTTGATGCCGCCGACCTCGACCGCCTGCGCGACCAGTTCGTCGCCCTGCGCGCTGGCGAGTTTCGATTTCAGGCGTTCGAGTTCCTTTTCCAGCGCGCGGGTCGATTCCAGGATCTGCGTGACGCGCTCGGCCGCCTCAAGAGGGGGCGCCTTCACCAGGCCGGCGATGCGACCAAGGTTTTTTTCGGTTTCGCCGATGTAGGCGAGCACGCCAGTGCCGGTGGTCGCCTCGACCCGTCGGATGCCCGCCGCGACGCCCGATTCGGCAATGATCTTGAAGGCGCCGATGTCGCCGGTGCGCGCGACGTGGGTCCCGCCGCACAGCTCGCGACTGCTTCCGATGTCGAGCACGCGCACCTCGTCGCCGTATTTCTCGCCGAACAGCATCATCGCGCCGGTCTTCTGCGCCTCGTCGATGGGCATCACGCGCGCCTGCGTGGCCGTGTTGGCGAGGATTTCCGCATTCACGCGGCGCTCCACCTCGGCGATCTGCGCCGGCGTCATCGGACTGGGCTGAACGAAGTCGAAACGGGTTTTTTCCGCATCGACCAGCGAGCCCTTCTGCTGCACGTGCTCGCCGAGCACTTCGCGCAGCGCCTTGTGCATGATGTGGGTCACCGAGTGGTTGCGCATGGTCGCGGCGCGCGTGGCTTCGTCCACCCTGGCGAGTACGGCGTCGCCGACCCTGAGGCTGCCGGTCTTCACCACGCCGTGATGGCCGAACACCTGCGCCTGGATCTTCTGCGTGTCCTCGACCTCGAACAGGCCATTCGCGCCCAGAAGCGCGCCGCGGTCGCCGACCTGGCCGCCCGATTCGGCGTAGAAGGGCGTGTGGTCGAGCACGACGATGCCGAGTTCGCCTTCGTTCAGTGCCTGGACTGCCGCGCCGTCGCGATACAGGGCCAGCACCGTGCCGTCGTGCGCCAGCGTGTCGTACCCGTGGAAGGCGGTTGCCGCCCCCGCGTAATCGAGGCTGCCGGCCATCTTGAACTTGCCGGCCGCGCGCGCCTGCGCCTTCTGCCGCGCCATCGCGGCGTCGAAACCGGCAGTGTCCACCTGGACGCCGGCTTCGCGGCAGACGTCGGCGGTGAGGTCCAGGGGAAAACCATAGGTGTCGTGCAGCTTGAACGCGAGCTCGCCGTCCAGCGTGCCGTCTGCGGGCAGGGCCTTCAATGCGGTATCGAGGATGCCCATGCCGTTTTCGATGGTCTCGAAGAAGCGCTCTTCTTCCTGCTTCAGGATGTCCATCACGCGCGCCTGCGCCTTCACCAGCTCCGGATAGGCCTCGCCCATCTGTGCGGCCAGGTCGGGCACGATGCGATGGAAGAAGGCAGCACGTGCGCCGAGCTTGTAGCCGTGGCGGATGGCGCGTCGGACGATGCGGCGCAGTACGTAGCCGCGCCCCTCGTTGCCCGGGATGACGCCGTCGACGATCAGAAAACTGCACGCGCGGATGTGGTCGGCGAGCACCTTGAGCGAGTTGTTGGCGAGGTCTTCTGTCGCGGTTTCGCGCGCGGCGGCCTGGATGAGCGCCTGGAAGAGATCGATTTCGTAGTTGGAATGCACGTGCTGCATCACCGCCGAAATGCGCTCCAGACCCATGCCGGTATCGACCGAAGGCTTGGGCAGCTTGTGCATCACGCCGGCTTCGTCGCGGTTGAACTGCATGAAGACGTTGTTCCAGATTTCGATGTAACGGTCGCCGTCTTCTTCCGGGCTCCCGGGCGGGCCACCATAAATGCCTTCGCCGTGGTCGTAGAAAATCTCGGTGCACGGCCCGCACGGCCCGGTGTCGCCCATCGCCCAGAAGTTGTCGGAGGCGTAGCGTGCGCCCTTGTTGTCGCCGATGCGGACGATGCGTTCCTTTGGTACGCCGATGTCGTTGTGCCAGATGTCATAGGCCTCGTCGTCTTCCGCGTACACCGTCACCCAGAGTTTTTCGGTCGGCAGCTTCAGCACTTGCGTGAGGTATTCCCACGCATATTTGATGGCGTCCTGCTTGAAGTAGTCGCCGAAGCTGAAGTTGCCCAGCATCTCGAAGAAGGTGTGGTGGCGCGCGGTGTAGCCGACGTTTTCCAGGTCGTTGTGCTTGCCCCCGGCGCGTACGCAGCGCTGCGACGAGACCGCGCGGGTATAGCTGCGCGTGTCCTGGCCGGTGAACACGTCCTTGAACTGCACCATGCCCGCGTTGGTGAACAGCAGCGTCGGGTCGTTGCCCGGCACGAGCGGGCTGGACGCGACGACGGTATGGCCCTTGGAGGCAAAAAAATCGAGGAAGCTCTGGCGGATGGCGCTGCTTTTCATGGATATGCGGAAGATTCGCGTGAACGACGAAGAGTAAGCCATTGTATCCGCGAATGTTCCGCGCTTACAGGCGCCAGGCCCCGTGACCCGGGGCCGTGGACGCTTCAGGCGGTGGGCCGGAAGACTATTTCTTGCCCAGCATTCGGTCGAGCGGCGCTGCGAGCGCCTCGCTCAGGCCTGCCAGGGCCGCCGCCGGATAACCCTGCGCACCGAGTGCCTCGGTAATATCGGCCGGCGAGACGATTGCGCCATCCTCCGGCTGCACCGCGATGCCGTTGACCCACAGGCTGGGGAAGCCCTCGCCGTGCGCGCCGCGTGTCTCGCTGTAGACCACCTCGGCCTGCGCCGAAAAATGTTGCGCGAGCGCGTCGGCATAGCCGGAATACAGGGTGCAGCGCCCGCCGGGCGGTTGTTGCGAAATCACCTTCACTTTCAGATCCACTTCAGACTCCTATCACGCTGTTGAACAGGATGTAGCTGGCCACCACCACAAGGAACCAGGCGAACGCCTTTTTCAGGGCCTCCTGGGAAATGCGCGTTGAAAAGCGGGCGCCGATGAAACTGCCGATCACGGTAACCGCCGTGAAGCTGCCCATCACGGCCCAGTCGATCGGCACCCCGCCCATGTAACCGGCGAAGCCGGCATAGGACTTGGCGGCGACGATGGCCAGCGAGGTGCCCACCGCCGTTTTCATCGGTATGCCGGACAGCAGCACCAGGGCCGGCACGATGAGAAAGCCGCCGCCCACGCCGACCAGGCCGGTAAGCACGCCGACCCCAATGCCGTGCAGGGCGATGTGGCCCATGCAGGGGGAGAAGAAGTCCCGGCAGCCGCCCAGTGCAGCAGCGCCGTCACCGCCGCCAACGACGCCTGTGCCGGCCGAAGGTGTTGCCACCCTGGCCGGCTTCAGCATCCGCCAGGCGGCGGCGTACATGACCAGCGCGAACAGGCCGAGCTGCAGGACGACCGGCGTCAGCAGGCCCAGGCGCGCGCCGGCGAAGGTGCCGGCCACGCCGAACAGCCCGAACACGAATGCCACGCGAACGTCCATCAGGCCGCGGCGCCAGTTGTCCAGGGCGGATAGCGTCGCGGTGATGGCCACGATGCCCAGACTCATGGCGATGGCCGATTTCGGTTCCACGTGCAGCAGATACAGCAGGGCAGGCAGGGCAATGATCGAGCCGCCCGAGCCGAACAGGCCCAGCACGACCCCGGTGGCCAGGCCGGCGAGTATGGCGAATACGTCCATTTCGATCCTCCGTGAAAAAGCGCTTGACGCTGCCCGTGAATCTATGTCTAATAATCAAACGTTCGTTGGAGTATGAGATGAAGACACCCGGAAGGCAAGTAAAAGATGTGCTCTATACGCAGGTGGCCCGCATCGGGAAGGCTGTGTGCAGTCCCAAGCGGCTGGAGCTGATCGACCTGCTGTGCCAGGGCGAAAAACCGGTCGAGCGGCTGGCGGAAGAGGCCGGCATTTCGCTCAAGCTGGCCAGCGCCCACCTCAAGGAACTGCGCCTTGCCCACATGGTGGAAGCGCGCAAGGAAGGCAAGAACGTCTACTACCGGCTGACCGGCGACACCGTGGCCGATTTCTGGGTGGCGATACGTTCGCTGGCCGAGGATCGCCTGCTGGACCTGCAGGCGGCACTGGCCAGACTCACTGAGCATCCCCACGAGCTCAAGCCGCTCTCCGGCAAGGAACTGCTGGGCCTGGCCCGCGCCGGCGACGTCATGGTGCTGGACGTGCGCCCGCCGAGCGAATACGCGGCAGGGCATCTGCCCTATGCCCAGTCCATGCCGCTGGACGAACTGAAGAAACGCCTGTCGGAACTGCCGCACGACAAGCCCATCGTCGCCTACTGCCGCGGGCCCTTCTGCCTGATGGCAGTCGAGGCGGCGGAACTGCTGAACAAACAAGGATTTCGCGCCATGCGTTTCGAAGAGGGCGTGGCGGAATGGCGGGCGCAGGGCCTGCCAGTGGAGCTGGGGGCTAGGGGCTAGGATTTAGGGGCTAGGGGATGAGCGGCTTCGCCGCGCTTCATGAATTCATGCAACGC
>JBFMCW010000034.1:0-14736 GCA_040754275.1 Pseudomonadota bacterium | reverse complement strand
TCCTGTCGCTGTATTCCGTCACCGTGCATGCCGACGAGAATCCCGTCGTGGTCGATGCCTTGTCCGGCTACATGGACTTTGCCGAATACGGCAGCAGCCTGATCTGGCCCGAGCAGATTCCGGCCGAGGACTGGAAAAAGGTGTTCATCGTTGACGCACGCGACGCCGCGCAGTTTGCGAAGGAGCACATTCCCGGCGCGGTGAACATCGATTGGCGCCAGGCCGTAGCGCGTCGCGCGGAGTTGCCGCAGGACCGTATGGTGGTGATGTACTGCAACTCCGGCTCGCTGTCGGCGCAGGCAGTATTTGCGCTGCGCCTGCTGGGCCACGACAACGTCAAGGTCCTGCAGGACGGCATCGAAGGCTGGAAGAAGAAGGGCGGCTTCGAGGCGCATGCGCGCGCCAGCCAGCCGGCGGGCCACTGAGGTTCGGCTCGCCCTTTCCCCCACTCAGGCCGGGCCCGTCGAGTCCACTAGTCGGCCTGGACTACAGATTTTTTGGCGTCTGCCTGTCAGGATGGCGCGCCCAGCTTAGCGTCTTGCCCTTTCATGCTCCCAGTCCGGATCAGGCCGATTTTTGCCGTTGCGCTCTCGCTGGGCGTGCATGCGGGCCTGCTGCTGTGGGCCGTGCAGCCGCCCTCGCCCCCGCCGCCGGAGCCCGACCTCGTCCGGGTCACGCTCACGCTGCCGCCCGAAGTGAAAGAAAAGCCCGCGCCGCCGAAGGCGAAGCCGTCCAAACCCGTTCGCGCCCCGGAGGCCACGCCACCCGCCAGGCCGCCGGCCACCCTGGCCGCGCCGCCCGCGCCCACGGCGGAAGAATGGCAGCTTGCCGCCACCTACACGCTCAAGAACAGCAAGCGCTACCGCTACAACTGGGGCCAGCAGGTGCGCAGCATGATGGGCACGGCGATCGAAGGCGAACGCCAGGGCATGGTGCGCGTGCGGGTCGAGATCGCGCCCGCCGGCACGCTCGCCAAAGTGGACGTGCTCTGGTCGACCTCCGAGCTCGTCGAAAAACTCGCCCTGCAGGCGATACGCGCCATGCCGCCGCTGCCGCCCACCCCCACCGGCGAGCCGCTCATCTTCGAGAAGACGATTTCCCTGCAGCCCTTCGAAACCGGCTGGCCGCCGTCCTACCGATACGACTGCCTGCCGGACCCGCCCCAGTTCAAGAACCCCTTTGGCTGGAACGGCGCCGGGGCCCCGCCCCCCGCCCCGCCCCCCACCCGGCGGGAAGAGCGGGCCGAAGACTGCCACCCCAGCGATGTGGACGCCAGTTGGGAAGAAGAGGAAAGCGAATTGCAACGCCAGATCGAGCGCAACCGCTGGGGGCGTTGACCGGTTTCCTTCTGGTCTGGTCGCCTGCGCAGGGTTTTCGGGCAGTCAGGATGAGGGCTAGCGGTTTGACGCGGCTGTCTTGGGCCCAATAGATCGACATCCGTTTCTCGGCCAGAGCGGAAGTTCAAGGCGGGAATCGTGAGGGCCTGGTTTGCGCTTCGGAGTTTCCACCCAGAAGCACGCAAGGGCGGCTATCTATGCAGGCGGCGCGAGTAGCTGCAAACGAAAGAAAAAAATGCCGGAAAGCCCCGGCATCTTTTGTTCGGGAATAGGAAATCGTGGTCTGTCCCCTAATGTTCTGGTGATGGCGGCGGTGGATTTTTCCGGGCGCAGCTTCGCCGGGTCGGTGACACCCATTTGAGGAGCTGGCGCTTGTCGGGATCGACGAGTTCGTCGATGCGGATTTCGCGCGGCTCGTCCGGGTAGCCGGTGAAGGCAGTGTGGATGACGATGCGCTCGCGGTCGCACACCACGAGCAGCGGCGGGTTCTCCAGTTGCAGCGCGTAGTCGGTGAGCTGCTTCAACGCGGTGTCGAGGTCGCGGCCGGGCTTCTTGTTTTCCCAGCCGAAGTGGCCGCGCTTCCACACGTCGGCCCAGCCGTCGCCGCCGCCCGCCTTCTTCGCGCCGCGCTCGAAGCAGTAGTTGTCGGGGTCGCGCGGCTTGTCCGCGCCGAGCAGCTCGCACAGGTCGTCGAAATGCGGCTGCGCCCCCGCGCGTTCGGTGAGCGGGTTGTTCTTCCAGGTGGCGATGAAGTGTTCGGGCGTCATCGGGGCGGCCGGGCGGTGTGGGGACGGACGGATGCTAGCAGAGCGGGGCGGCGATTCCGCTGGCCGGCCTGCGCGAACAGGCGCTTACCAGATCGCCCGGGTACCGAAGTCGGCAAATGCGGGGTCGCGCGTGAGCAGGCTGGCGGATTCCAGTTCGGATTGGGCGGCCAGAATCCGGTCGAAGGGATCGCGGTGTTCGACCGGGTAGGTACCGGCCTTGAGGCAGTGCAGGTAATTCACCGGCAGATGCTGGAAGCCATCCGCCGCCACGAGTTCGTTGAAGCGGACGAGGGCTTCGCCGGCTTCCGACAGCTTGCCGAGCCGGTGTTTGGTGGCGATTTCCCAGGCGCTGGCGGCGCTGACCAAGATCCGGTTGTCTGCGTTGGCGATGCGCGCACGGGCTGTGGCGGGGAGCTGCGGATCGTCCGTCCACCACCACAGCAGCGTGTGGGTGTCGAGCAGGATGTCCATCAGGTTTCCCAGGCTTTCAGTTCCGCATCCGGCAAGGGCTCGAAGAACTCGGGTCCGATGCGTGCCTTGAGCCTGCCGGGCTGGCGTTTGCCGGGCACGGTTTCCAGCGGCAGCATGCGGGCATAGGGCTGGCCCGCCTTGGCGAGGATGATTTCCTGGCCGGCATGGGCCTGTTCCAGCAGCCTGGAAAAATGGGTTTTGGCTTCGTGCACGTTGACGATGATGGACATGGCGCGACACCCTATGGACTAAGTGTGTGGACTAAGCATAACCCAAAAAAACGGGTGTGCCATCTTCGGTCTTGCGGGGCGGCCATGGTGCCGGCCTGCCCCTACACCACCAGCCGAATCGGCGCATCCACCTCGCTCTTCGGCAGCGTACGAACGTATCAAGCGGCATTTCATCATAGCGTCGCTTGAGCTAGGCATCGTTTGATGTGTATCTCGATTGGGAAGAAAGATCGATCCTCGCCATCGTGCCATCCGGGGGAAAAAATGAAGAAAGTTGCTTTCGTTGCTTTATGCCTTGTAAACACTTTTGCTTGTGCCGCAACTGAATTTCACGTCAAGGCGATAGGTGATTTTTCGCCCTGGGCCTGGTCATCGCCAAATCAAATCGCCGGAGTCTCGTACTCAGAAAATGGACCATCTTCGATCGTGGTCTATGAAGCCGGCAATCTGACCAATCTTGGAAACCCCACCGATGCAACTTCAATCGCGCCTATGGCCATCAATGCATCTGGGCAGATAGTCGCGAATGCCTATACGACGCAAGGTACAAAAAGTTATCTGATCGAAGGGGCGGCCTGGACACCAATTCAGATCCCGCGCCAGTCATCCTACAGTCCCTACCTCCTCGTTGGCGCCACTCATGCCAGAGGACTTACAAACGACGGAATCGTTTACGGCTGGTACGATGCGACGAACAGTAGCGGTTCGGCATCCGCAGGCTTCATCTATCACAATGGGGTATACCGCGACCTCTACGATGAGGTGCCCGTGCAGCACAGCCGGGTAGTCGGAATTTCCAGTGACAATACGATCCTGATCAACACGCATAAGGCTGGGGGTGGTGATTATTCCGTGATCGCGAAGGGCACGCAGGGCTCCGATGTTTTTACCAACCCGCATAACGAAAAGTATGGAGAGATAAAAGCTGTAGCACTGAATGGCGAGGGCGGGTTTGCCGGAAATCTGAGTACCCCGGAAGGAAGACGTGTATTCCGTGTCGATGTCGATGGCAGCTATCGCGAACTTCCTGCGCCTTCTTTGCCGACGCCAACTGGAGATATGCCGATCAGCACAAGAATGTACCTCAGTGAGAATTCGACGCCGACAAACCTGAGAGCGATGAACGCCTCCGGCACAATCACCGGAACAATTGAAAACACTGAGTACGTCTTTCATGCAATGCAAGGTCCCGACGGGACTCTGCTCACGGCAGGAAGCGGGAGCCTATTGGTAGACGGACGTGCATTTGTGGAACGGCAAGGCATGGTTGAAGTATTACCCCTCCCGTTTGACCTCAGTGATCCTACGGCGAACCTGAGTTTCGATCAGATCAGTGCGGCAGGGATTAACGATGTGGGCACGGTATGGGGCACCATAAGCCACACTGACTATTTCTATCAAATTGTTGAGATGGGGGATGTCGGCCAACCGGTTTACGCCTTGAATGTAACTTCAACCACGACAGATACGGCTTTTGTTCAGACCAATATTGGGGGCTTCGACATCAAAGCCTTGCTTGATCAAGCTGTCGGAGTTTCACACTACTCAGTGAATGTTATCGATGTCGACGATCACAACAATGTTCTTGTTCAAGCTTGGGAAGATGCCAATACAGTGTCTCCTAGGGCATACGTGCTAACCCCAGTTCACGAACCTGAAACCTACGCCCTGATGCTTGCGGGTTTAGGCTGGGTGGGCCTCGTCGCTCGCCGCAGGAAACGCCAATTCGCTTGATCCCGACAAGCATAAACGACCCCGCTGCGACGGGGTTTGTCTTGTAGTTGGTGCGTGAACGCGCGGACTGGCCGAACCGCGTAAACCCAAGGCCAACATCAATAACATCCGCATCAGCTTCATTGTTCATGCCGAGCCGACAATGGTCCATTGGACAGGTCGCTTCGCCCGAACAACACGCATCCTTCCCCCAGTCCCCGAGCCCCGACAGTATGCCCCGTACCTACACCACCAGCCGGATCGGCGCGTCGGCCTCGCTCTTCGGCAGCACGCGGCCGATGACGGCGGCCTGCGCGTAGCCCAGGCGGTGCAGTTCGGCCAGGCAGGCGTCGGCGCGTTCGGCGGGCACGCCGGCCAAGAGGCCGCCGGCGGTCTGCGGGTCGAACAGCAGGGGGTAGACGGGGTGGGCGCGCGCGGCTTCGGGGTTGGCCAGGGCGCGGCGCAGACGCACGTTGGCGGGTTGCAGCGAGCTGACGATGCCGGCGGCGACGGTTTCGCGCGCGCCTTCCAGCAGGGGCAGGGCGGCGAGTTCGAGTTCGGCGTCCACGCCGGATGGCCGGGTCATTTCGACGAGGTGGCCGACGAGGCCGAAGCCGGTGAGGTCGGTGCAGGCGCGCGCGCCGTGGGCGGCAAGGCAGGCGGCGGCGGCGCGGCTGGACACCTGCATGGAGGCGAGCGCGGCGTCAATCCAGCGGCCCTTGGCGGCCAGCCGCATGTGCGCGGCGAAGAGGGTGCCGGTGCCGATGGGTTTGGTGAGGATGAGTGCGTCGCCGGGGCGCAGGCCGCCCTTGGTCATGGTGCCTGCCAGGCTGTCGTCGACGAGGCCGTTGACGGCAAAGCCCAGCGCCAGTTCGCGGCCTTCGCCGGTGTGGCCGCCGACCAGCGCGCAGCCGGCTTCGTTGAGTACCGATACGGCGCCGGACATCATCTGGAACAGGGTGTCCTCGACCTTGCTTTCCAGCCCCGGCGGCACGGTGGCGATGGCGGCGGCGGACTGCGCCTCGCCGCCCATGGCGAAGATGTCGCCCAATGCATGATTGGCGGCGATGCGGCCGAACACCCAGGGGTCGTCGACGAAGGCGCGGAAGAAGTCCACGGTCTGCACCACGGCCTTGCCGGGCGGCACGCGCAGCACGGCGGCGTCGTCGGGGTCGGCCAGGCCGATGAGCACGTCGTCGCGCGCGAGCGGCTCGACGCGTGCCAGCGCGCGCGACAGCACGCTGGTGCCCACCTTGGCGCCGCAGCCGCCGCAGCGCATGGCGAGCGCGGAAATCGCCTGCGTCTGCTCGGCGTCGTCGAGCGGGATCGCGGCGGCTTCGGGCTGGGGCCGGGCGTCGGCATCGTCCATGGCGGGCAATTCGTCGAAGCGCGTCATGAAGCGGCGGTCGATCCAGTCCTTCCAGCGCCACACCCAGTCGCCGCGTGCGAAGAGGGCACCGCGCGAGGCGATGGCATGACGGTCGCCGGTGCTGATCAGCGCGAGCCAGCGGCGCTGCGGGCGGTAGGGCTTGAGCGGCTGGCCGAGCACGGCGCGGCGCAGGTTGCCGGCGAGCACCGGGCCCATGCGCACGGCGAACACGCCGGCCTTTTCCAGGCGGTTGCCGATCATGGATGCGCAGTCGCCGGTGGCGAAGATGCGCGGGTCGGTTTCGGTCTGCAGCGTGTCCGTCACGCGGATGAAGCCGGCGTCGTCGAGCGCGAGGCCGGTGTGGGCCAGCCAGTCGGCGCCGCCGGCCTGGGTGACCCAGATGGTTTCGTCCGCCGCCACGGTGTCGCCGTGGCGGGTTGTCAGATGGCCCGCGCTTACCTCGACCACTTCCGCGTTGCGGTGCACGACGATGCCGCGTTCGGCGAGCACGCCTTCGAAGGTGCGGCGCACCCTGCGGTTGTGCGTGGGCAGGATGTCGGCGTCGGCACCGAAGAGATGCACGGCCAGCGTGTCCGGGTCGCGGCCCTGCGCGCGGATTTCCTGGCGCAGGCGGGTGTGCAGCGAGAGCGCCATTTCGACGCCGCCGGCGCCGGCGCCGACCACCGCGAGGGTGAACGGGCCCGCGTGTCCGCGCACCCGGTCCACGAGATCGCGCAGGCGCTGGGTGAACTGGCGGATGGGCTTGACCGGCACGGCGTGGGCATCGGCGCCGGCCACGCTCGCCAGGTGCGGCGTGGAGCCGATGTTGATGGAGAGCAGGTCGTAGGCGACCGGCGGACGGTTGCGGCAGATCACCCGCCGTGCGGTGCGGTCGATGCCCGTCACTTCGTCCTGGTAGTAGCGCGCGCCGGCGAATTCGGCCAGGCGGCGCACGTCGATGTGCACGTCCTCGCAGCTGTAGTGGCCGGCGATGAAGCCGGGCAGCATGCCGGAGTAGGGCGTTTCGGTGTCGGTGCAGATGAGCGTGAGGCGCGCGCCGGGCACGGGTTTCATCGCCCACATGCGCAGCGCGACGGCGTGGCTGTGGCCGCCGCCGACGAGGACGATGTCGCGCAGGACGGGGGATTCCGGGGTGTTCATTCAATGATCCTTCAGCAAATCGATGACCAGGCGCCGCAGCGCCGCGGCTTCGGCGGCGGGTTCGAACAGCGGCGCGCGCCGGCGGCATTGCAGGTCGAGTGTGCGCAGGAAGGCGGCGTCCTCGCGGCAGCGCACGAGCAGCGCGGCGAGTGCGGCGGCGTCGCCCCAGGGAAAGTAGCCTGCGTAGTCCTCGCCCAGCATGCCGACGTTGCCGTCCACGCGCGAAGCCAGCACCGGCGTGCCGCTGGCCACGGCCTCGATGATGACATGCGCGCCGCCTTCCATGCGGCTTGGGTGGACCAGCACGTGCGCGCGCTGGATGCGGCGCCGCACTGTCTCGTGCGCCAGCCCGCCGAGCCAGCGGTAATGCGGCGCGGCGGCCATGGTGGCGCGGGCCGCGTCGGCCAGGGCGGGGTCGAGGGCGGCGCCGGCGTGGTCGATGCGGATGTCGTCGCGTGCGGCCAGCAGGCGGGCGGCGGCGTACAGGGTGTCCGGCGATTTTTCCTCGCGCAGGTGGCCGACCGCCAGCGCGCGCAGGTGCCGGCTGGTTTTTTCCAGGGGCGGACGCGGGGGAACGGACTGGAAGATTACGCGTGCCTTGCCGCGCACCGCCTCGGGCAGGGCCCGCGGCGCGCGTTCCTGCAGTGTCACCAGAAATTGCGCGTGGTCCAGCGCGCGGCGCGCTGCGGCGTCGGTGTGGATGTCGCGGTAGAGGTCGGTGCCGGTGAGCACGACGGCAAGCCCGCGCTCGCGATGCGCGGCGTGCCAGGCGGCGATGGCGGCGGCGGAACGTCGCGCGTGCAGCGCGATCATGGCCGCGTCCGACGCGGCGTGCGCATCCGGCCACGCATCGACGATGCGGGCGCGGCAGGTATCGGCCAGGTAGTGGCGCCAGCGCGCGGCGGTGCGCCAGTTGCCGTTGTTGGCGGCGCGCAGGTAGGGGCTGACGATGACGACTTGGGGCATACTGGGCTGCCTAGACACGGGATCCCCGATCATGCTGCATGACACTGCCGAAACCGCACGCCGGGGCGGCCGCGAGGTCCTCGCCGCGGCGCTCGCGGACAGCCGCGCGCGCACCCTGGCCCTGCTGGATGCGCAGGTCGCCGCGCTCGGCGAAGGCCTGTCCGTGCCCGATTCGCCGCAGCTCAATCCGCCGCTGTGGGAAGCGGGCCACGTGGGCTGGTTCCAGGACTGGTGGATTGCCCGCAACCGGCAGCGCGACCGCGGGGTGGACTGCGAACCTGATCATGCGCGGCCGCCAGGCCGCCTGTCCGGCGCCGACGCGCTGTACGACTCCAGCCATGTCGCGCATGCGCGCCGCTGGCAGCTGCCGCTGCCGGATCTGGCCGCCACCCGCGCGTACCTCGCTGCCGGTCTGGACGAGACTCTGGCGCTGCTGGCCGGCGCGCCCGAGACCGACGCCGGTCTGTATTTCTACCGCCTCGTGCTGTTCCACGAGGACATGCACGGCGAAGCCGCGACCTACATGGCGCAGGCGCTGGACATGCCGTTGCCGCACGGCCTGCGTCCCGGGCCGGCGCGTCTGGCGGAGACGGACCCGCTGGCCGTGTCCGGCCAGGTCTGGCTGCTGGGCTGGCCGGGCGCGGGCTTCGCCTTCGACAACGAGCTGGGTGCCCATGCAGTCGAGCTGGGTAGCTTCGAGATCGACCGCCAGCCGGTGAGCTGGCGGCGCTACCTGCCGTATCTGGAGGCCACGGGGGCCGCACCGCCGCGCTACCTGCGCCGCGCCGGCGACGGCTGGGAATGCCGGCGCTTCGGCGCCTGGCAGGCGCTCGATCTCGACAGCGCGGCGGTGCATCTCGCGCTGCACGAAGCCGAGGCCTGGTGCCGCTGGGCGGGCCGGCGCCTGCCGACCGAGGCGGAGTGGGAATGCGCCGCCCTGACGCAGCCGGACTTCCACTGGGGCGCGGTGTGGGAGTGGACCGCGAGTGCGTTCCAGCCCTATCCCGGCTTCGTGCCGCATCCCTACCGCGACTATTCCGCCCCCTGGTTCGGCGACCGCAGGGTGCTGCGCGGCGCCTGCGGCGCCACCGCGCCGCGCATGGTCCACCCGCGCTACCGCAACTACTTCACGCCTGAACGCAACGACATCTACGCCGGGTTCCGCAGTTGCGCCGTGTAGGCGGAAGCGAAGCGAAGCGGGGAAGTCGGGAAGGTATTCCCGACCTTGTATCTTGATTTCCGCGGTGGTTAGCAGATTTCGTAGGTCGGCAATACCTTGCCGACGTTTTTGCACACCACGGCCCGTTGCGTCGGCAAGGTATTGCCGACCTACGGCCAACGCATCAAACATCAACAAAATTACCGGCAAAATGCCAGCGCCTTGTCTGGACAGGAAAGACGGTATCCACGGTGGGCGGCCGCATACGATGTTCAAGCCTCTGCCGCGAACACCGCGAACCAGTCGCGTTCGTCGCGCCACGAACGGGGTTCGCGGAAGCCCGCCGCGCGCAGCAGGTCGGCGAAATCGTCGGCACGCCACTTGTAGGAATTCTCGGTGTGGATGCGCTCGCCCTGCGCGAAGCGGCGCATGCCGCCGGACCAGCTGACGTTTACGTCGCGCACGGCTTCGAGGTGCATTTCGATGCGCGATTCGGCGCGGTTGAAAAAGGCCACGTGGCGCCAGTCGGCAAGCGCGAAGTCGGTGCCGATGAGGCGGTTGAGATGCAGCAGCAGGTTGCGGTTGAAGGCCGCGGTCACGCCCAGCGCATCGTCGTAGGCGGGTTCCAGGATGTCGACGGGCTTCACCAGATCGACGCCGATGAGCAGCCTGCCGCCGGCACAGGCGGCGCGCATGCGTTCGAGAAAGGCCAGCGCCGCGTCGGGCGCGAAGTTGCCGATGCTGGAGCCGGGGTAGAACAGCAGGCGCGGGCCGGGGCCGGCTTCCGCCGGCAGGTCGAGGCGGCTGGAAAAATCGAGGCCGACGCCGAGCATCTGCATGGCCGGGTGCTCGTACTGCAACCGTTCCAGCGATTGCAGCAGGTAGGCGGCGGAGATGTCCACCGCCACGTAGCGCTGCACCGCCAGGGCGTCGAACAGGCGCGCGGCCTTCTCGCAATTGCCGGCGCCGAGGTCCACCAGGGTGGGCGCCGGGCCGACGGCGGCGGTGATGGCGTCGCGGTGCGCGTCGAAAATTGCCGCCTCGGTGCGCGTGGGGTAGTACTCGGGCAGTTCGGTGATGGCCGCGAACAGGCGCGCGCCCAGGGCGTCGTAGAGGAACTTGGGCGAGAGCGCGGCGTGCGGCGCGGCGAGGCCGGCGAGGAGCTCGGCACGGATCGCCGCCGGGTCGTCGGCGCTGACCTGGATCAGGCGCGGGAGGTTCATGGTGTCTTGGCGGGGCACGGGGAATTCCGGCATTCAAACGCAAAACCGGGAATCGGGCCAGCGCGCGCCAGGTCTTCCGGCGTGTCGATGTCGTTGAGCGGCGGCCCGACCCACACCCGCCAGCCGAGCGCCGCCAGGCGTTCGAGGGTGAGGCGGGCGACGGCGTCGGTGCTCCAGGGCATGCCGGCGAACAGGCTGGCGTCGAAGCGTGCAAGGCCCAGCAGCGGATAGCCGCCGTCGGTGGCGGGGATGAGCACGGCGTCGTGCGACGCGAGCTGGCGCGCGGCTTCGGCGAGGCGGGCGGCGGTGAGTTCGGGACAGTCGGTGCCGGTGAGCAGCACGGCTTCGCCGGCAATGAGGCTGCGTCGCGCCGCGCGCGCCATGCGTGCGCCGAGGTCGCCTTCGCCCTGGTCGCTGGTTTCGAGCGTGTCGGGCAGGGCGATGCCGGCCCACTCGGGCGTGCCGGGCGCGGGGCTCATGCACAGTTCCACCGGGCCGACGGCGGCGCGCTGCGCCTGCTGCAGCGCGAGCCCGAGCAGGTGCGCGGCGAGCCGCGCGGCGCCGTCTGCGCCGAGTGCGGGGATCAGGCGCGTCTTCACCCTGCCCGGCACGGGCGCCTTGGCGAAGACGAGGAGGCGCACGGCTGTCATGCGTTGGGCCTGGAGACGTTGGCGTAGTAGCGTGCGGCCAGCCGTTCCGCCGGCACGCCGCGCCAGTAGTCGAAGCGCAGCCGCCACATGAGCAGGATGGTGCGCCAGGCGCCGTGCGTGTCCCAGCGGCGGCCCGAGGTGGTTGCACGTGCCCGCAGGGCGGCTGGCGGGCCGATGCGTTTGAGGCGCTTCGACAGTTCGATGTCTTCCATCAGCGGCTGTTCGGGAAAGCCGCCGGCGGCGTCGAAGGCGGCACGGGTGGCGAACATGGCCTGGTCGCCGGTGGCGATGCCGGTCAGGCGCGAGCGCAGGTTCATCATCGCCGCGACGAGCGGCAGCCAGCGCGAACGGCCGGCGATCGTCACGTCGAAGCGGCCCCAGGCGCGATGCTGCAAAGCCTGTTCGAGGCCGGCAAGCGCGTTGTCCGGCAGGCGGGTGTCGGCGTGCAGGAAGAGCAGTGCCTCGCCGTGTGCGACGCGTGCGCCGGCGTTCATCTGCGTCGCGCGTCCGCGCGGGCTGACGACGACGCGGTCGGCGAGCGGCTGCGCGAGTGCCTGCGTGGCGTCGCGGCTGCCGCCGTCGACCACGATGACTTCGTGTCCCCGTGTGCGCAGTGCCTGCAGGGCGTGGAGTGCGTCGGCGATGCCTGCCGCCTCATCGAGCACCGGAACGACGACGGACAGGCGCATGCCGGCTCACGCCCTGTCGCGCAAGCGGACGAGGCGCACGGCCAGCAGCGCGGCCGGCAGCAGGTGCCAGAACACGTCGAAGATGTCGATGGCGCGCGTGAGGCTGCCTTCGGACAGCATGCGCATCTTTTCCACCAGGTGCGGCTCGGGGACGAAGGGCGCGCCCAGCATGAACAGCGTCAGGAAGACGAGCAGCGGGATCGGGAGGCGGTCGATGTGGTGCATGGTGTGTCCGGGGTTCGAGGGGGAACTTATCCGCGCCGCCAGGTGTGGAAGCGTTCGACCCAGCGCAGGAGATTTTGCGGCGCGTGCGCCTTTTTCCAGACGCCGGCGGCGTACTTGCCGGCTTCGGCGAAGGTCGGGTAGGCGTGCACGGTGCCGAGGATCTTGTTCAACCCGAGGCCGTGCTTCATCGCCAGCGCGTATTCGGCGACGAGCTCGCCGGCGTGTTCGCCGACGAAGGTCGCGCCGAGGATGCGGTCCTTGCCGGGCACGGTCAGCACCTTGACGAAGCCCGTCGCCGCGCCGTCGACGATGGCGCGGTCGAGTTCGGCGAGATCGAAGCGCGTGGTCTCGAAGGCGATGCCCGCTTCGCGCGCTTCGGTTTCGCTGAGCCCGACGCGGGCGACTTCGGGGTCGGTGAAGGTGACGCGCGGGATCGCCGCGTAATCGGCACGGAATTTCCAGAAGGGATCGAGGAGGGCGTTGACTGCCGCGTACCAGCCCTGGTGCGCGGCGGTGTGCGTGAACTGGAACGGTCCGGCGACGTCGCCCACGGCATAGAGGCTGGGGTAATTGGTCTGCAGGAAGGCGTTGGTTTCGATGGTGCGAGCGGTCTTCACCCCCAGGGCTTCCAGGCCGTAGCCTTCGAGATGGGCGCTGCGGCCGACGGCCAGCAGCAGGGCGTCGAAGGGGAGGCGCACTTCGCCGCCGGCGTGTTCGGCGACGAGGATTTTTTCGCCGTGCTCGATGACGAATTCTTTTGCCGCGTGCCCGGTCCGCAGGTCGATGCCTTCGGCCTCGAATTGCTGCGCGATGCGTTCGGATACGTCCGGGTCTTCGCCGGGCAGGAGGCGCGGGCCCTTCTGCACGAGCGTGACGCGCGAACCGAGGCGGGCGAAGGCCTGGGCCAGTTCGCAGCCGATCGGGCCGCCGCCGAGCACCAGCAGGCGCCGGGGTTGCTCGCGCAGATGCCACACGCTGTCGGACGTGAGATAGCCGACGTCTTCCAGACCGGGGAGGTCGGGCACCTGCGGGCGTCCGCCGGCGGCGACGACGATGCCGCGCGCGGTGAGCCGCTGCGTCGTGCCGTCGTTGCGCGCGATCTCGACTTCCCAGGGCGTCACGAGTTTCGCAGTGCCTGCGATCACCTCGACACCGAGCGCGGTATAGCGTTCGACGGAATCGTGCGGCTCGACCGCGCGCACCACGCGCTGCACGCGTTCCATCACTTCGGCGAAATCGAAGTCGGCGCGCGCGTCGCGGATGCCGAACTCCTGCGCGCGCGCGATCTGCGCGAGCAGTTTCGCAGACCGGATCAGCGCCTTGGAAGGCACGCAGCCGGTGTTGAGGCAGTCGCCGCCCATGCGGTGCTTTTCGATCAGGGTGACGCGGGCCTTGAGCGCGGCGGCGATGTAGGCGGCGACCAGCCCGCCGGCGCCGGCGCCGATCACGATCAGGTTGCGCTCGAATCGGCGCGGCTTGTTCCAGCGACTCATGCGCCGAGCGCACCGCCGCAACTGCTGCCCTGCCCCGCGGTGCAGCCGTAGCAGTGGTCGGCCACCCGGACGGGCTGGCCGGAGATGTCCATGTCCAGCAGCCCGGCCAGCGTGGCGGGACCGGCGGCGGGAATGCCCAGCATCTGGTTGAAATCGCAGTCGTACAGCCGGCCGCGCCAGTCGACGCTGACGAGATCGCGGCACATCACCTGGTCGAGGTTGGCGGGCTGGTGGCTGGACTTGAGCAGCGCCATGTAGTCGGCGAACTGGCCCTTCGATACCAGCGTGCTGCCGAAGCGCAGGATGGGCATGTTGGCGAGCGTGTAGAGGCGGTCGAACGCAATGCCGTAGCGCGATTGCAGTTCGCGCTTGTAGTCGGCTTCCAGACCGGCCTGCGCCGGCGGCAGGCTGGGCCCCTGCGGGTTGTAGACGAGGTTCAGGACGAGGCCGCTGCCCGGCCGGCCGTAGCCCAGGGCATTGAGTGTCTGCAGGCCGGCGATGCTGCGTTCGAACACGCCGCGGCCGCGCTGGCCATCGACGTTCTCTTCCAGATAGCAGGGCAGCGAGGCGACGATCTCGACCTGCTGCGCGGCGAGAAATTCGGCCAGGTCTTCGTGCCCCGGTTCGGAGAGGATGGTGAGGTTGCAGCGGTCGATCACTTTCACGCCCTGCGCCCGCGCCGCCGCGACCAGCCAGCGGAAGCGCGGATGCAGTTCCGGTGCGCCGCCGGTGAGGTCGAGCGTGGCAAGCCCGCGCGCCTGCAGCACGTGCGGGATGAGTTCCAGCGTCGCATCGTCCATCATCTCGCTGCGATTCGGCCCGGCGTTGACGTGGCAGTGCAGGCAGCGCTGGTTGCAGCGGTAGCCGAGGTTGACCTGGAGCGTGGCGAGGCGCCCGCGTACCAGCGGCGGAAAGTCGGTGACCTGAAGAAGGGGGAGGGTGTTGTGCATGGCGGGGTCGGCACGTCTGATCCAGGTGCATTGTGCACCAGCTTGCCCGCGTGTGTCCCGGGTGACGCCGGGGCGGGCCGGTGGTCGATTCGGGCCATTGCGGGATCCACTGTGCTGCGGGAGGATACAGGCTCGATTTTCAGAGGAACTGCCGCAATGAGAAGCATCCTGACCGCCCTGTGCGCGATCCTGTCGCTGTATTCCGCCACCGTGCATGCCGACGAGAATCCCGTCGTGGTCGATGCCTTGTCCGGCTACATGGACTTTGCCGAATACGGCAGCAGCCTGATCTGGCCCGAGCAGATTCCGGCCGAAGACTGGAAGAAGGTATTC
>JBFMCW010000033.1:0-18158 GCA_040754275.1 Pseudomonadota bacterium | reverse complement strand
GCGCCAATGATAGTAGGCTCCCGCCTGTGAAAGTAGGTCATCGTCAGACTCCTCACTCCGTGCCACACGCACAACCAAACCCCTCCCCAACAGGAGGGGTTTTTTATTGGGAGGAAAGACGAAGGCGCGATATATTTGTTATTTATATTCAATGCTTTACATTCAAATACAACTAAAGTTGTATATCCTGGTTTCTCCATCCTGAGTACCTTCGGTGCGTGGCCATGTGGTCACATCCACTCGTTATCAAGGAGGAAACCATGAAAAAACTGATCGGCGTTCTGTTGGCAGCCTTGCTTGCCATGCCCGCATTTGCGACGGTGAACGTGAACACTGCTACCCAGTCCGAGCTGGAAGCAGTCAAAGGCCTGGGACCAGCCAAGGCGAAAGCCATCATCGCGTATCGCGAGGCGAACGGTAAGTTCAAGAGTCTGGATGATCTGAACAACGTGAAGGGCTTCGGCAAGGCCACGATCGACAAGCTGAAGAGTGAACTGAGCGTTGGCGCGGAGACTTCCGGGAAGAAATAAGAAAAGAACGGCGCGCCCCCGGAATGGGGCGCGCTGCAGCGTGGACAATCCACACTCCATGGTGTTCGGGATACCCCCGCCAGTATAATCCGGCATTTCCTGCGGTTCGTCCAATTCGATGTCCACCCTTGCCGTCATACTGATCGCAACGGCCGCCGGCAGTGCGTTCAGTTTGCTCCTGGCTGCCGTGCTGGCCTATTCGGCCCGCCCAAGCTGGGTTCCCGTGCTCGTAAGTTATGCCATCGGCGCACTGCTGGGGGCGTCCTTGCTGGAAGTGCTGCCGGAGGCTGTCGAAATGAGGGGCGAGGTCGACACGGTTGCAAAGACCCTTCTAGTCGGCATCCTGCTTTTCTTCCTGCTCGAAAAACTGGTATTGTGGCGACACTGTCATGATGAAATTTGCGAGGCGCATGGCAGCCACGGTCATGGCCATGGCCACGATCATGGTCGTTCGGGCCTGATGATCACGGTCGGGGATACCTTCCACAATTTCGTCGACGGTATCATCATCGCTGGAGCGTTCCTGGCGGATTTCCGGCTTGGGGTCGTGACGTCGCTTGCGATCATCGCACACGAGATTCCGCAGGAAATCGGCGATTTCCTGATTCTCCTGCACTCTGGCTACTCCCGTACCCGGGCACTGATGCTGAATTTCGTGACCGGCTTGGCCATGCTGGTTGGTGCGCTGGTCGGGTATTTTGCCCTGAAGGCGCTCGAGGGTTGGACGCCGATTCTGCTCGGGCTGGCAGGAGCCAGCATGCTGTACGTCGCCCTGTCGGACCTGATTCCCGGCTTGCACAAGCGGGCCGAGATCGGCGCCACGCTACAGCAGCTTGTCCTGATCGGTCTGGGTATCGGTACGGTTGCCCTGGTCGGGCATCTGATCGGCCATGGCCACTGATCGACGCTTGCGCCCTCCCAAGGCATAGACAAACAGGGCCAGCGGCAATACGCCCAGGAACAACAGGATGGCGAGGGCCTTGCCGATGCTGCTGGCCGTGAGCGCCATCATCAGGATTACGTAGGCCCAGCCGATCGCTACGATGTACATTGTCAGCCCGGATCACATTCCAACCAGATGAGTCGAACCACATGGTAACCAAAGCCAAGCGTGCCCGTACACCCACTGTAGGATTCGTCTCGCTCGGATGTCCGAAGGCCACGGTCGATTCGGAGCGCATCCTGACGCAGTTGCGCGCCGAAGGCTATGGCATCGTCGGAACGTACGACGATGCGGACGTGGTGGTGGTGAATACCTGCGGGTTCATCGATGCGGCCGTTCAGGAATCACTGGAAGCCATAGGCGAGGCGCTGGTCGAGAACGGCAAGGTGATCGTGACCGGTTGTCTCGGAGCAAAGGGCGATGTGGTGCGCGAGGCGCATCCCAAGGTGCTGGCCGTTTCGGGACCGCATGCACTCGAAGAGGTCATGAGCGCGGTGCATGCCGCGTTGCCGAAGCCACACGATCCCTTCGAGGACCTGATCCCGCCGGGAGGCATCAAGCTCACGCCGCGCCATTATGCCTACCTGAAAATTTCCGAAGGCTGCAATCATCGATGCAGCTTCTGCATCATTCCATCGATGCGCGGCGACCTGGTCTCGCGGCCGATTGGAGAGGTGATGCGCGAGGCCGAGGCGCTGGTCGGGGCCGGCGTACAGGAGTTGCTCGTCGTGTCCCAGGATACGTCTGCCTATGGCGTGGATGTGAAGTACCGTCCGGGTTTCTGGAATGGACGGCCGGTCAAGACACGCATGACCGAACTGGCCCGCGCACTCGGCAGCCTTGGGGCCTGGGTGCGCCTGCATTACGTTTATCCCTATCCGAGTGTGGACGAGGCGATTCCGCTCATGGCCGACGGCCGCATCCTGCCGTATCTCGATATTCCCTTCCAGCACGCCAGTCCCAGGATTCTAAAGCTGATGAAGCGTCCGGGTGCGGTCGAGAAGACATTGGAACGCATCCAGGCGTGGCGGGCCGCCGTGCCGGACCTCACCTTGCGCTCCACCTTCATCGTGGGTTTCCCGGGTGAGACCGATGCCGAGTTCGAGGAGTTGCTTGCGTTCCTGCAGGAGGCACAGCTGGACCGTGTGGGGTGTTTCAAGTATTCGCCGGTCGAAGGGGCAGCGGCCAACGCCTTGCCCGACCCTGTTCCGGAGACGTTGAAAGAGGAAAGGCTCGAACACTTCATGGAGATACAGGCGGAAATTTCTGCCGCCAGGCTGGATGCCAAGATCGGTCGCGAGATCGAGGTGATCGTCGACGAGGAGGACCAAGTCGGGACGCTTGCGCGCAGTCATGCTGATGCCCCCGAGATTGATGGCGTGGTGTATCTGGAGGGCGTGTTCGGCCTTGCGCCCGGAACCCGCCTGAAAGCCGTGGTCGAGAGTGCGGACGAACACGATCTCTGGGCTACGCCGCTTGGTGTATGAATCGAAAACGTGCGTAATGCACAAGCGGGGTGCGTTCACTTGCATGCCGGGCCACGCATGCCGCTTCAATACAGGGGTTGCGTAGATTCGACGGAATGGCATGCTTCCTGCTTGATGACACATGTCCTTCACGGACATACAGCACCATGACGCGATTTGTGGAGACGATATGAAAGCAGGCGTGTGGCTGGCAGGGCTGCTGTGTGCGGCGAGTGTGGCCTCTGCTGCGGAAACCGCAGGCAACTCTGACGCGCAGCTTTGTCGTGGCGCTTACCCGGTGATGCTGATGACCGATATGGAATGTCGTCTCTACCTGCAGCAAAAGCGTCTCCTGCAGGCACAGGGAAATGCCCGCGCCCTGGCGCTGTTGAAGCAGCAGCATGACAGCCTCATGGCGGATCGCGCGGCGCGATGCCCGTGTGCCCCCCAACGTTCACGTGACGATCAGGCCATCGTCGTGGCAGGGGACTGCTGATCGCCAGGCCGGGCAGAACGGGACGTGCAGGGCATTGACTCAGCCTGAACGTGACAGCAGGTCGCGTGGCCGGCGCCAGATCTTCCAGGCATCGGTACGGCGCAACTGGATGCAGCCCCCGCCGATCGGGTCGAGGATGCTAACCCCCTCTGTCCCGATTCGATGCAAGGTGCCGGCAAGCGGCGCAAACCAGTTTCTTTCCAGGGTGCCGAGCCTCTCACGCCAGCCTGACGCGTCGCCGCACTGGGCCGGGACTTCAAGAGCGTCTAGCAGCACCACGCCAGGCGCCCCGACCATCGATACATCGAGCGCCGCAGGCAGCGCATGCAGTCGCGCTTCGCAGTAAAGGGCGAGTGCCGCGGCGGTGTCGCCGTTTGCGTAGACATGGACCGGGCAGGTGACGGCAGCGGGTCTCGTACCGCCGCCCCATATCCACAGCGCATTCATGGGCGGGGCGCCACGCGACTCGCGCGCCAGGTTGACCGGGTGCGCATGCAGCAGCATCTGCAATTCGTTCATCAGCACACGCAGCCCCGAGGCGTCCTCTCCCCGGGGCATGACTGCATCGAGCGCCCGGCCGATTGCCAGAGACGGCGGCGTGGTGGCGAGATGCAGAGAATGTGCATAGCGCAGATAGCCGCGTTCGGCATGCAGGGCATGCAAGGGCAGGGCAGTGCCGAAGTGGGCGGAAATGGCAGCTGACAGGGCATCCGTCTCCTCGCGGGAAAGGTCAGTCATGCCGACCTCGGCGAGCACGATGCGATCACGCATCACCTGAAAATGCGCCGGGTCGGCGCGTAGCCAGAAGTCCTTGCCGGCTGCCCCGACTTCTGCTTCCAGCGTGATCGGGGCCAATGGCCAGTCATGCTGGGGTGAAATGCCGAGCGCCCGGCACAGGGCGCCTTCCGTACCCGGAGGCGCTTCACGGGAAACGCTGCCGCGCCCCAGCAGGGTGGACAGACCGGGCAGACGCAGGCCGGCGGCAGCCACCTCAATCAGGCGGGGATCGGCAAAAAGGTGGGGAACCAGCCACAGCATGTGGCGAGTGTAGCAGGCCGTACAATGCCGCCATGCGCCAGATGCTCACCGAAATCAGCGTGCCCACCCGTGGCAAGGGACTCGTCGCCTGCACGTCCGCCGTGACCGAATGGGTGCAAACGAGCGGTATCCGCCGGGGCCTGCTGACGCTCTATATCCGCCACACTTCGGCCAGTCTCCTGATCCAGGAAAACTACGATCCCAGCGTGCAGGGTGATCTCGAACGCTTCTTCGCGCGGCTGGTGCCGGAAGGCGACCCTATCTTCGAGCATGTGCTCGAAGGTGCAGACGATATGCCTGCACACGTCCGCGCCGCGTTGACGCAGACGCATCTCGCAATCCCGGTTGCCGACGGTTTGCCTGTACTGGGCACCTGGCAGGGCATCTACGTATTCGAGCACCGGCACGCGGCGCAGACCCGACACGTCGTGCTGCACCTCTTGGGCGAATAGCGTCTATGGCATACTCGCCGAATTGATCCGACGAGCCGCGTTTTGTTTCCCTACGAACTTTTCATCGGCCTGCGCTACACCCACGCCAAGCGCCGCAATCATTTCATCTCCTTCATTTCCGTCGTGTCGATGGCGGGCATCGCGCTGGGCGTGATGGCCCTCATCGTCGTGCTGTCGGTGATGAACGGCTTCCAGGAAGAGCTGCGCGCGCGCATCCTAGGCGTGGCGGCGCATCTGGAAATCAGCGGGCCGGGCGACCGGCTGGCCGACTGGCGCAGCGTGCTCGTGCAGGCGAAGCGGAATCAGGAAGTCATGGCCGGCGCGCCCTACGTGAATGCCCAGGGCATGCTGGCCAACGGCGGCAGCGTGCGCGGTGCGATCATCCGCGGTGTGCTGCCCGAACTCGAAAACCGCGTCGCCGATTTCTCCCGGCACATGAAGGCAGGCCAGCTTGCGAACCTGAAACCCGGCAGCTTCGGCATCGTTCTCGGCACCGAGCTGGCGCGCACGCTCAATGTCTTCCCCGGCGACAAGGTGGTGCTGCTGACCCCGCAGGGCAACATCACCCCGGCCGGCGTCATGCCGCGCGTCAAGCAGTTCACGGTCGTCGGCATTTTCGAGGCGGGCATGTTCGAGTACGACTCGGGCCTGGCGCTGATCCATCTTCAGGATGCGCAGAAACTGTTGCGCTTGGGCGAGGATGTGTCCGGCGTGCGGCTGAAGCTCGACGAGCTCTTCCGGGCACCGTTTGTCACGCGCGCGCTTGCGCAAAGCCTTGACGGCGACTATTACCTCACCGACTGGACGCAGAGCCACGCCAATTTCTTCCGCGCCGTCGCCATCGAAAAACGCATGATGTTCCTGATCCTGCTGCTCATCGTCGCGGTGGCGGCGTTCAACATCGTTTCCACCCTGGTCATGGCGGTGACCGACAAGCAGTCCGACATCGCCATCCTGCGTACGCTCGGCGCGCGGCCGGGCTCGATCATGAAGATCTTCATCGTGCAGGGGGCCTTCATCGGGGTGTTCGGCACGGCGCTGGGCGTGATTGCTGGCGTGCTGCTTGCACTCAATCTCGAAACCGTCGTGCCCTTCATCGAGCGCATGGCCGGCATGGACCTGTTCCCCGCGGACGTCTACTATATCAACGAACTGCCCTCGAAACTGGCGTGGAGCGACGTCGGCATCATCGGCGGCATCTCGCTGGCGATCAGCCTCGTCGCCACGCTGTACCCGAGCTGGGGTGCTTCGCGCATCCAGCCGGCGGAGGCGCTGCGTTATGAGTGACAGCGTGCTGCGCTGCGACGGACTGGGCAAGACTTTTCGCCAGGGCAGGAATGCGGTGCCGGTCCTGACGGGCGTCGATCTGGACGTGCGTGCTGGCGAATCGCTGGCCATCGTCGGCGCATCGGGTTCCGGCAAGAGCACGCTCCTGCATCTTCTGGGCGGACTCGATACGCCGAGTGCCGGACAGATCGAGCTGCTAGGCCGCAACCCCTTCGATCTGTCCGAGACGGCGCGTTGCGCGCTGCGCAACCGGGCGCTCGGCTTCGTCTACCAGTTCCACCACCTGCTGCCGGAGTTTTCCGCAGCGGAAAACGCCGCCATGCCGCTCCTCGTGCGGCGCATGCCAAGACACGATGCCCTGGCGCGCGCAGCCGAGGTGCTGACCCGCGTCGGCCTTGGCCATCGCCTGACGCACCGACCGGGCGAACTGTCCGGCGGCGAGCGTCAGCGCGTGGCGATTGCGCGTGCTCTGGTCACCCGGCCGGCCTGCATCCTGGCCGACGAGCCGACCGGGAACCTCGATCGCCACAGAGCCGATGCCGTGTTCGACCTCTTGCGCGCACTCAACAGGGAGCAGGGAGCCAGTCTGGTCGTGGTGACGCATGACAACGCGCTGGCCGCACGCATGGATCGCCAGTTGCGGCTGGTGGACGGAGTGCTGCAGGCCGCCTGAGTCCGCACGGCATGCGGCTCTATCTCATCGCGTTCTGTCTCGGCATCGGGGTGCTGCAGTTGCAGGCGGCCTTGCCGCCGGCACGCTGGCTCGCTGTCCTGCCCCTGCTGGCCGGCGTACTCTGGCTGCCGCCTTTCCAACGTCCCTTGCTGGTGGCCGTACGCCGCCTCGGCATCGCCTGCCTGTGTGCGGCGCTCGGATTTGCATGGGCAGCATGGCGGGCCGATGCACGACTGGCCGAACGCCTGCCCGAGCACTGGCAGGGTGTGGACGTGGAACTCGTTGGCGTGCTCGCAGACCTGCCCCAGGCCAATGCACGCGGCGAGCGCTTCATCCTCGATGTCGAACGTGTGCTGACACCGGGGCTGCCCCGGCTCGCGCGCGTGCAGGTCACGCGCTACTGGCCGCGCGACGGGGCGAGGCAGGCGCAGTTCCATGCAGGCGAACGCTGGCGCCTGACGGTGCGCCTGAAACGCCCCTACGGCACGCACAATCCGCACGGCTTCGATCTCGAAGCCTGGATGCTGGAACGCAACATCGGCGCTTCCGGCTACGTGCGCGAGCAGCCGCCACCTCACCGTCTCGATGTGTTGGCGCCGACGCCTGGCGCCTGGCTGGCGGCCATGCGCGAGGGCTTGCGCGCGCGCATCTTCGCCACGCTGCAGGACGCGCCCTATGCCGGCGTGATCGCCGCGCTGGTGCTCGGCGACCAGCAGAGTATCCCGCATGGGCAATGGCGCGTGTTCACGCGCACCGGGGTGAACCACCTGCTCAGCATTTCCGGCCTGCACGTTACCATGATCGCGGCGCTGGCCGGCTGGTTGCTGGTTTTCGTCTGGAGGCGCCTGCCGCGCGCAGTGGAGCGCTGGCCAGCGCGCCAGGCCGGCCTGGTTGCCGCCGTGGCCGCGGCCACGGCCTATGCGGTGCTGGCGGGTTTCCAGGTGCCGGCGCAGCGTACGCTCTTCATGCTGCTTGCCCTGGCGCTGGCGTTCTGGGGCCGGCGCGAGCCGCGCCCCTTCTCGGCCCTGGTCGCGGCGCTTGGTATCGTATTGCTGATCGATCCGTGGGCGGTGGTGTCGCCCGGTTTCTGGCTGTCGTTCGGCGCGATGGCCACGATCATCTGGGTGACCTTCGGCCGCGTTGCCCGGCCCGCCGCGCTGCACGGCTGGGCGACCGTGCAGGCCGCCGTCACGCTCGCGCTCGCCCCGGCGCTGCTATTGCTCTTCCAGCAGGTGTCGCTGGTTTCGCCACTGGCCAATGCCGTCGCGATCCCGGTCGTGAGCTGGCTGGTCACGCCGCTCGCACTACTGGGCACGCTGGCGCCGCCCCTCTGGCAACTGGCCGCCTGGCTGATGGCGCAACTCGGCGACCTGCTCGCATGGGCGAGCGCATGGCCGTGGGCAACGCTGGCGCGACCGGCGCCCGCTGCCTGGGCGGTCGCGCTGGCGCTGGTTGGCTGCCTGTGGCTGATGATGCCACGCGGTTTCCCACTGCGCGCACTGGGCTTCCTGCTGTGGTTGCCACTGGCTTTTCCGCCGCGCGTGGACCTTGCACCCGGCAGCTTCATCGCTGAGGTCATCGATGTCGGGCAGGGGACGGCCATTCTGCTACGTACCGCTCGCCACGCGCTGCTGTACGACACCGGGGCAAGCTTTGCCGGGAGCGATGCCGGCGAGCGCATCGTGGTGCCTCATGTGCGCGCCACGGGACTGGCTGCGCTCGACGGCGTGATCGTTTCGCACGACGACAATGACCACAGCGGCGGGCTGCTGTCCGTGTTGCGCGACATGCCGACGGGCTGGCTGCTGCACGGTCTGCCTGCACACAGCCCGCTGCTGAAAGACGCGCCGGCGCCGCGCCGCTGCGTGCGCGGTCAGCACTGGGAATGGGACGGCGTGCGTTTCGAGATCCTGAATCCGCAACCGCACGCATGGGATGCGGGGAATCGCCGCGACAACGACTTCAGCTGCGTGCTCAGGGTCGGCCGGGGCGAGTCGAGTCTTCTGATCACGGGCGATGCGGAACGACGCGGCGAACTGGAGCTGCTGGAGTCCGGCGTCCCCCTGACGGCTGCGGTTCTGGTTGCAGGCCATCATGGCAGCCGCAGCTCGTCGATTGCGGAATTCGTCGCGCATGTCCGGCCGCGTCATGTCGTGTTCACGGCGGGCTACCGCAATCGCTTCGGGCATCCGCATCCCGAGGTGGTCGCGCGTTACCGCGCGCTGGGCAGCCAGGTGCTGCGCAGCGACCGCGATGGCCTGATCCGTCTGCGGTTTGGCGAAGCAGGGGTCGAAGCCGCACAATACCGTTCAGTCCAACGCCGCTACTGGCAAGCCGGTTTTTATCCATGAACGAAGCTGTCCGTCCGCGCTGTACCGAAGTGGCCGATTTCGAAGCGGCGCGACAGGTTCTGGCCCGCGCACTGCCGGTGGCCGAGAACGACCTGCCCTGGCGGGCGCTGGAATGGGCGCACGCGCAACTCGGCGATACCCCGGCGTTCAGCCATGCGGTTGGCACAGCTCTGATCGTAGCGGAACTGCGCCTGGGGGCGGACGCCGTGGCGACGGCACTGCTGCATGCGTGCCTCGACACGACGCCCGAATTCGACCAGCGCTTCGGTACCGCGGCCAGGCTCGCACGCGGGGTGGCTGCCATGGCGCGCATCGAGGCACTGGCGACGAGCACCACCGACCGCCGTGTCGATCCGCATGCACAGCTCGAAGCCCTGCGCCAGATGGTGCTGGCGATGGTCGAAGACATACGCGTGGTCCTGGTCAAGCTTGCGGAACGCACCCATGCCCTGCGCTGCGCTGCGAAGCAGGATGCTGCCACGCGCGCGGCGCTTGGGCAGCAGGCGCGCGAACTGTTCGCTCCGCTGGCCAATCGCCTGGGCGTATGGCAGATCAAATGGGAGATGGAGGACTGGGCCTTCCGTTTCCTCGAGCCCGATACCTACAAGGGCATTGCCGCACAGCTCGACGAGAAGCGTGCCGATCGCCAGGCCTACATCCTCGGCATCATCGAGCGCCTGCAGGCGGAACTGGCGCTCCACGGCATCGAGGGCGAGGTCAGCGGGCGACCCAAGCATATCGCCAGCATCGTCAACAAGATGCGCCGCAAGCGCCTGTCGTTCGAGCAGCTCTACGATATCCGTGCCGTGCGCGTGCTGGTGAAGCACGAGATCGACTGCTATACCGTGCTCGGCATCGTGCACAACCTGTGGCAGCCGATTCCCGGCGAATTCGACGACTATATCTCCAAGCCCAAGAGCAACGACTACCGTTCACTGCACACCGCCGTGATTGGTCCGGAGGACCGTGCGCTCGAAGTGCAGATTCGTACCTTCGACATGCACCGTCATGCCGAACTGGGCGTGGCCGCGCACTGGCGCTACAAGGAAGGCGGCAAGGCCGACGCGCAGTACGAGGAGAAGATCGCCTGGTTGCGGCGCATCCTGGAATGGAAGGACGACGTTGCCGACAGCAGCGAGTTCACCGAACAGTTCAGAACCGAGCTGTTCCAGGACCAGGTATATGTGCTGACCCCGCAGGGCCGCGTGGTGGCACTGGATCGCGGTGCGACGCCGGTGGATTTTGCCTACGCCTTGCATACCGATCTCGGCCACCGCTGCCGCGGCGCCAAGGTCGATGGCGTGATGGTGCCGCTCAATACGCCGCTGGATAACGGCCAGCGCGTCGAGATCGTCACCGCCAAGGAGGGCGAACCCAGCCGCGACTGGCTCAACCAGGCACTCGGGTATCTGGTCACGCATCGTGCGCGTTCGAAGGTACGGGCCTGGTTCCGCCAGCGCGATGTCGGCGAGCAGGTTGCGCTGGGGCGCGGCCTGCTGGAAAAGGAAATCAAGCGCCTCGGCGCAGGCGAACCCAATCTGGAGAAGCTTGCGCAGCGACTCAAGTTCGGCAAGCTCGACGAGTTTCTCGCGGCGCTTGGTCGGGGCGACTTGGGACAGCGCGATCTCATCAACGCCTTGCAGGAGCCCGGCAAACAGGCAACAGCCATGTTGTTGCCAACCGCCAGGCCACGCGCGCGTCCGAAATCCGGCAATCCCATCGTCATCCCGGGCCTGGGCGACGTGCCGCTTGCACTGGCACGTTGCTGCAAGCCGACGCCGCCGGACCCCATCGTTGCGTACACCACCGTGGGACGCGGTCTCACTGTGCATCGGGCCGACTGCGCATCGCTCAGGCGTGCCAATCCCGAACGTGTGCTGCCGGCGCAGTGGGCGCTCGATGCCGGCGCAGCCTTCGAAGTGGATATTGCCGTGAAGGCATTCGACCGTCAGGGCCTGCTGCGCGACGTTTCCGACGTGATCGCCAAGGAAAAGCTCGACGTGCTGCGCGTCAATACCGAAAGCCGCGGCGAGTACGCCACGATGCAGCTGACCGTGCGCGTGCGTGAACTGCAACAGCTGTCGCGCTTGCTCGCGCGCCTGCAGCACGTGCAGAATGTGATCGAGGCGCGTCGCGCCTGAACCTGAACCCGACGGCCACTCTTAGACCGATTCCACCATGACCGCTCCCGTTGCCATTTTCGAACCGATTCCCGACCACGGGCGCCATCTTTTCTTCGATCTCCAATCCGCAAATGAACTGCGTGCCGCGCTGAAGGCATTGGCAACTGTATGCGACGGGCAGTCCGTCGTTCTTGGTCTGGGCGAACCCGTGGTGCAGGCCTTGGGCGTTCCCGTTCCCGGCTTGAGACCTTTCCCGCACCTGCCGCAGGCGAAGACGCCGATTCCTGCCACCCAGCATGCCCTGTGGCTCTGGCTGCGCGGCGACGAACCAGGCAATCTGCTGCTGCGTGGCCATGCACTTGAAGCGCTTGCCGCGCCGGCATTCACGCTGCAACAGGCCATCGTGAGTTTTCGCCATCAGGACTATCGCGACCTCACCGGTTACGAGGACGGCACCGAGAACCCGGAAGGCGAGGCTGCACTGGATGCGGCCAGTGCGAAGGGGCAGGGCCCGGGCATCGACGGCTCCAGCTACGCGGCCGTTCAGCAGTGGCTGCACGATTTCAGAAAGTTCGATGCGATGACGCCCCCCGAGCAGAACCATTGTTTCGGCCGCGACCGCGTGAGCAATGAGGAACTCGATGACGCGCCGGAATCCGCGCACGTGAAACGCACAGCGCAGGAAGACTTCGAGCCCGAGGCCTTCGTCGTACGTCGCTCGATGCCCTGGGTGGCAGGCGAAGACGCCGGGCTGGTGTTTCTCGCCTTCGGCAAATCCTTCGACGCTTTCGAGGCACAGTTGCGTCGCATGACCGGGCACGACGACGGCATCACCGATGCGTTGTTCCGCTTCACGCGTCCGCTCACGGGCGGCTATTACTGGTGCCCGCCGATCAAGGGCGGCACGACCGATCTGACGGCCCTGAGGTGAGCCAGCCCGGGCCGCTACCGCCGAATCAGGACGAGGGCGGGACCGGCCGTACGTCCTGGTGGCGCAACTGGAAGATCATGCTGCCGCTGTGGCTGGCCATGGGTGCGCTGGCCTGGCTGGGGTTGCGCTACAACGTCGACAAGAGCGTGATCGCGGGCAGCGTGGTGGCCGTGGGCCTGGTTTCGAATGCCTTCGCCTGGCTGATGGGCCTCATTGCCCTGGTGCCGCTGATCGGTCCGCTCATCGTCAAGGTGCTGTCGATCGGCTTCATCTGGCTGCTCAATGCGCTCGGATACCTGGTGTCCTACATCGCGATCCGGCGCGGCTACTCGAAGGACGTGCTGACCTATCGTGGGTTCACCGTGGCGCTTCTCATCGGCATCATCGTTGGCTTCGTGATCGGCAAGCTGGTCTAGGGGGTGGCAGCTGGGATTCAGGGGCCAGGTGGGCTTGTGCGGCTGCGCCGCGCTCCATGAATTCATGGGGTACGGCCAAGCTGTTCATTTTCTAGATCCTAAATCCTGGCCCTAACTCTGGCGCGCAAGAATTTCCGCAGCCAGGGTGCGCAGGTGCTCGGGTGACAAATTCTCCGCAACCACGGTCATATCGCGTTCGCTCGCGGCATAGTTGTGCGACAGCGATTTCCGGTAGGCCGGGTCGTAGTGCTGCTCGAGCAGGGCGGTCACCAGTTGCGGCCAGGCATGCGCGCGTGCCAGCGCCTGCCAGGCGGCGACGGTTTCGTTGCCGCGCAGTTCGGCCAGGTGGGCGAGGCGGGCGTTGAGCGCTTCCGGGTCGGCAAGAAAATGCGCGTATTCCTCGGTCAGCAGGGCGACGCGGGCTTCGAGCGGAGCCTCGATGCGCATGCAGGGGCTGGCGCGCATGGCGGCGATGAGCGCATCGGGCACAGAGAGCGAGCCGATGCGCTTGCTTTCCGATTCGACATAAACCGGGTGCGCCGGATCGAAGCGCGCGAGCCGGGACCAGACGGCGCTTTCGAATCCCTTCTGCGCCGGCTGCGGTGCATCCGGCAGGGCGCCGAGCAGCGAGCCGCGGTGGGCGGCGAGTTCCTCGAGATCAAGTACCTGCGCGCCGGCCCCGGCCAGCGCCGCGAGGAGGCGGCTCTTGCCGCTGCCGGTCGGACCGCAGACCACGCGGTAGTGCAGGGTGGCGGGCAGCCGGGCGAGCTCCGTGACCACGTGCCGGCGGTAGGCCTTGTAGCCGCCGTCGAGCTGCAC
Source organism: Pseudomonadota bacterium (assembly GCA_040754275.1). Lineage (GTDB taxonomy): Bacteria > Pseudomonadota > Gammaproteobacteria > Burkholderiales > Thiobacillaceae > Thiobacillus. The sequence continues at coordinate 4,633 of JBFMCW010000033.1, read as the reverse complement.
GGCGGCAAAGCCGATCTTCTGCAGGATATGCGTCATCGACCCGCTGCGGCTGCCGCCGCGCCAGCAATACACCAGCGGCCGGTAGGTTTTCGGCTTGTCGGCAAACCAGGTGTCGAGATGGTGGGCGATGTTGCGCGAGACCAGCGCGGCGCCGACCTTCTTGGCCTCGAAGGGCGAGGCCTTCTTGTACAGGGTGCCCACGCGTGCGCGTTCTGCATCGTCCAGAACAGGAAGGTTGATCGCGCCGGGCGCATGGTCTTCCGCGAATTCGCCGGGCGAGCGCACGTCGATCACCTCGTCAAAGGCGTTCAGGTCTGCAACGGTGGCGACGCGCAAAATCAGGTACCCGGTTCATGAATGCAATCAAGCTCACGCAATTTTCCCACGGCGGCGGCTGCGGTTGCAAAATCGCGCCCGATGGATTTAAGAAGATCCTTGATCAGGCCAAGCCGATGGGCCATTTTGCCGGCCTGCCGGTTGGGACGGAGATTCGTGACGACGCGGCGGTCCGCGCCTCAACGGGGACAGGTGATCGTCGCCTCGGCGCAGTCCGGTCGCCGCACGTTTGAAACAGGGGGCGGGCGGCCGCAACCGGGCACGCCATGGCGACGAGGTGGGTAACGGGGCGGGCATCGCCGACTGGCAAAGGAATTTCCTCTGCGATCCGCAGGCCAGCGGGGGGGGCTGTTGGTGGTGTGCGGGAAGCGGGCAGAAGCCGAAGTGCTGCAAACGTTCCGCCGGCACGGCTTCGCCGAGGCAGGAACGATTGGCGCGCGGGATACGGACGCGCCACGGGTTCGGATCGGTTAGACGACCTTGAGCGTTGCCGCCTTGCGGTCATCCGCACGACGGCCGGTGACTTTGCGGCGGTCGGCGGCAACGTCCGGCGGCAGGGCGGCGCCGCGCGGCGCAACCCGGCGGTCGCCCAGACGGCGTTCCAGCGGGATGAATTCAACGTGATATACGGGCAGGGCAGCCATGGCATGTATCCCAACGTGTCGAGATGTTGACAATTCTAGTTGGAAATTCAACAAATTTACAGTTGCCTGGACAGCCGGCTGGTCGAAAAATTCCGCCGCTCGTCGGTTCGGGTCGAGATTTCAGCGTTGGGCCGTGCGCACCAGACGCTGCTTTTCTCGCTGCCACTCGCGTTCCTTCTCCGCGGCACGTTTGTCGTGCTGCTTCTTGCCCTTGGCGAGACCGACGCTGAGCTTGATGCGGCCACGCGAATAGTGCAGGTCGAGGGGCATCAGGGTGTAGCCCGCGCGTTCGGTCTTGCCGATCAGCTTGTTGATTTCCGCAGCATGCAGCAGCAGCTTGCGCGAGCGGGTCGGATCGGGATGGATGTGCGTGGATGCCGTGGGCAGGGGGCTGATGTGGCAGCCGATCAGCCAGATCGCGCCATTTTTCACGACCACATAGGCTTCTTTCAATTGCACCCTGCCGGCGCGGATCGATTTGACTTCCCAGCCCTCGAGTACGAGTCCGGCCTCGTATTTTTCCTCGATGAAATAATCGTGAAAGGCTTTTTTGTTATCGACGATGCTCATGGTTGGCCGGCTTGCGTACAATGCCTGATTTTACAAGCCTTTGGGTCGAGATGGCGCGCGTGGAGAAGAGCGTTCTGGTGGCGCACACCCCGGAACGCATGTTCGAACTGGTGGACCGGGTCGAGGATTACCCTGAATTCCTGCCCTGGTGCGGCGGCACCGAGCTGAAATGGCGCGACGACCAGAGCACCGTGGCGACGATCCACATTGCCTACCTCGGCATACGCCAGAGCTTCACCACCGAAAACACCAAGACCTATCCGCGGGAAATGCGCATCAGGCTGCAGGACGGGCCGTTTGCCGAACTGGAGGGTGACTGGACCTTCACGCCTCTGGGCGAGGATGCCTGCAAGATCGAGTTCAGGCTGGAATACGTCTTTTCCAGCCGCATGCTGGAAACCGTTCTGGCGCCGGTGTTCAGCCATATCACCAACACCTTCGTGGATGCCTTCGTGCGTAGGGCCGACGAGGTCTACGCCGCATGAGTGCGCCGACGATCCAGGTCGAGGTCATCTATGCCCTGCCGGCCAGACAGTCGCTGTGGCGCGTCGCCTTGCCTGAGAGGGCGTCGGTGGAAGAGGCCATCCGTGCCTCCGGCGTGCTTGACGCCTTTCCCGAGATCGATCTTGCCAGGAACAAGGTCGGCATATTCAGCAAGCTGGTCAAGCTGGACGAGAAGGTTCGCGACAAGGATCGGGTGGAGATCTATCGCCCCCTGATTGCCGATCCCAAGGAGGTGCGCCGCAAGCGCGCGGAAGAGGGGAAGGTGACGAAGAAAGGCGGGGGCGATGCACCTGCCGATACGGCTTGACGGCCAGTCCAGCCAGCCAGGGTGCCTACTCGCAGTATTCGGAAACGGCCTTCTGGCTGTTGGCCAGAGCGCTTGCGCGAGCACTCTCGTCCATGTACACGCGCTGGCCGGCAGCATTGGTCGTGTAGACGCGGGGTTTGTTCAGCAGGTTCGACAGGTTGCTGCGCGCCTTATCGCAGTTCTCGCGCTTGATGCGCACCTGTTCGGCTTCCTTTTCCGCCTTTTCACGGGCTTCCTCGGCTTCCTTGCGGCGTTTCTGGTATTCCTGCTCCCTGGCGTTCAGCGTCTGTGTGGCTTCGCTGGTGGTTGCGGCTTCGGATGGGGAAGAGGACTTGATCGTCTGGACTTCGACCGTGGGCGGCTGATCCGAATAATGCACCTTGCCCTGGCCGTCGACCCATTTGTAGAGATCGGCGTGAGCTGGGCCTGCGAGCAGCAGCATGCCCAAATACAAAAGCCTTCCGGCATGTATCCGGAAGGCCTTGTTCAGGGAGAGCCGGGACGGTTTAGTCACCGACTTTCAGCATCGGGTAATTGAGCTGGGCCAGGCCTTTGGCAACGTGATCGCTGGCGAGCTTGGCCTGCTTCATCACGGTTTCGCTGTCGCCCTTGGCGGCGGCGGCTTCGGCGGCTTTCAGGGCGTTCTGGGCAGTGGTCCAGAGGGCATTCTTGGACTGTGCGTTCTTGACATCGGCCTTGGCCTTGTCCAGAGCGGCCTGAGCCTCGGCGCTCAATGCAGGCTTGGCGGCTTCTGCAGGCTTGGCGGCGGGCGCGCTGTCGGCCTTCTTGGCGTTCATGTCGGCGCAACCGGCAAGACCCAGAAGAGCAGCGGAAGTCAGGGCAAGCAGAACTTTGGACATTGTGTTATCTCCTCGAATTGTATGGCTTTCAATGATCGGGCCGTCTGACCGAGCCCTGGCAATTGCAATGCTTTGGCAAAGTTAGCCGCATCGCCAGCGTGAGTCAACCGCTCCGGCGAATTTCCGTTTGGTAGATTCCAACCAAGCATGCGCGCGTGCGGTTTGTGCGGGGGTGGGCGCCCGCGTATAATCCGGCTTTGCGTTAAGGAAAGACCATGCGTGTTCTGCAAAAAGCGCTGACGTTCGACGACGTCCTGCTCGTTCCCGCCCACTCTTCCATCCTTCCCCGCGACGTCAGCCTGTCCACGCAGCTGACGCGCTCCATCACCCTGAACCTGCCCCTGCTGTCGGCCGCCATGGATACGGTGACCGAGGCGCGTCTGGCCATTGCCCTGGCGCAGGAAGGCGGTATCGGCATCATCCACAAGAACATGAATGCCGAGATGCAGGCCGCGCAGGTGTCGGCGGTCAAGCGTTTCGAGTCCGGCGTGGTGAAGGACCCCATTACCATCGCGCCGCAGATGACGGTGCGCCAGGTGCTGGAAATCACGCGCGCCAAGCGCATTTCCGGCCTGCCCGTGATCGAGGGGGGCAAGGTGGTCGGCATCGTCACCAACCGCGATCTGCGTTTCGAAACCCGGCTCGACCAGCCCATCGCAGACATCATGACGCCGAAGGAACGGCTGGTAACGGTGAAAGAAGGCGCCAACCGGGACGAGGCGATGGCCTTGCTGCACAAGCACCGCCTGGAGCGCGTGCTGGTGGTCAACGACGCCTTCGAGCTGCGCGGTCTCATCACTGTCAAGGATATCCAGAAATCCAGCGAACACCCGAATGCATGCAAGGATGCGATGGGACGTTTGCGCGTGGGCGCCGCGGTCGGCACCGGCGAGGGCACCGAGGAACGCGTGGCTGCGCTGGTCGAAGCAGGCGTCGATGTCGTTGTCGTCGATACCGCACACGGCCATTCCAAAGGGGTGCTGGACCGTGTCAAGTGGGTCAAGCAGACCTTCCCCGACGTGCAGGTCATCGGCGGCAACATCGCCACCGCAGCGGCCGCTGCCGCTCTGGTCGAACATGGCGCGGATGCTGTCAAGGTGGGCATCGGTCCCGGATCGATCTGCACCACCCGCATGGTCGCTGGCGTCGGCGTGCCGCAGATCAGCGCCGTCGCCAACGTGGCCGATGCACTCGCCGGCAGCGGCGTGGGCGTGATCGCCGACGGCGGCATCCGCTATTCCGGCGATATCGCGAAAGCGCTCGCGGCAGGCGCCAACTGCGTGATGCTCGGCGGCCTGCTCGCCGGTACCGAGGAAGCGCCGGGCGAGGTCGAGCTGTTCCAGGGCCGCTCCTACAAGTCCTACCGTGGCATGGGTTCCCTCGGTGCAATGCAGCAGGGATCGAGCGACCGC
>JBFMCW010000032.1:0-18221 GCA_040754275.1 Pseudomonadota bacterium | reverse complement strand
GCGCCAATGATAGTAGGCTCCCGCCTGTGAAAGTAGGTCATCGTCAGACTCCTCACTCCGTGCCACACGCACAACCAAACCCCTCCCCAACAGGAGGGGTTTTTTATTGGGAGGAAAGACGAAGGCGAATAAAATCGGCAGGTGCCCATCCGTACTCAAAAAGCCTTGTTTCCCATCGTGCGACGTCTGTCTGACGGCGCGTTCCATTCGGGTCAGGAACTGGCGCGGGAGTTCGGACTTTCCCGTGCCAGCATATTCAATGTGTTGAGGCAGGCGGAACGGCTTGGGCTGATCATTCACGCAGTCCGAGGCCGCGGCTACCGCTTGCCCGATGCGGTGGAGTGGCTGTCGCACGCGGAGGTGGGGCGTCATCTGGGGGCGGCGCACACAGCGTATGATCTGAATATCCTGGAGACTGTGGACTCCACAAACAGCTGCTTGATGTCCGAGGCTGCGCGCGGCGCCCGCGACGGGACGGTGATGGCAGCTGAACATCAGTTTGCCGGGCGCGGCCGGCGCGGTCGCAGTTGGCATGCCGTTCCCGGCGGCAGCTTGACATTTTCGGTGTTGTGGCGTTTCGACGCCGGCCTGCAGGCCCTCGCTGGACTGAGTCTGGCTGTCGGTCTGGCAATCGCACGCGCCATCAACCGCCACAGTCGCTATCCCGCTTTGCTCAAGTGGCCGAATGACGTGCTGGTCGACTACCGGAAATTGGCGGGCATCCTGATCGAAGTGCAGGGAGACATGCACGGAACGGCCTTTGCAGTGGTAGGCGTGGGACTCAATGTGCAGTTGCGCGAGGCACAGCGCGACACCATCGATCAGGCCGTGATCGATCTTGCCGAAATGGGGGTGGACGTGGGCAGGAATCGTCTTCTGGCTGATTGTCTGGTCGAGCTGCAGGAGGTTGTCGATATATACCGTCGCTACGGCTTTGCGGCATTGCGAAAGGAGTGGCTTGCACTGGATGCCTACATCGACAAACCCGTCACGCTGCACCTCGCGAACAGGCAGACTGTGCGAGGTGTTGGCGCAGGCGTGGATGCCACCGGGGCTTTCCTGCTGCGCCTGCCGGATGGCACCGAGTCCGCCTACAGCGGTGGCGAAATCAGCCTGCGCCTGGACGAACACCGATGAGCATGCCTCGCCTGTTGCTCGATGCCGGAAATACCCGGCTGAAATGGGCCGTGGTCGTCGATGGAACATGGCAGACGCACGGCGCCGCTGACTATACGGCATTGCCAGAAGCAGTGCCTTTGCCAATGCACGCCTACGTTGCCAGCGTGACGCATCCGGAAAACGAGGAACGTCTGCGCGCCTGGTGCGGCAAGCTGGGTATTCCCGTTCGCTGGCTCGGTGTGGAAGCGGCGTTCGGCGACCTGCGCAATCGGTATGATCATCCGGAACAGCTCGGCGTGGACCGCTGGATGGCCTTGATCGCGATCCGCCAACGGACGCGGGGGGCGGCCCTGATCGTGTCGGCGGGCACGGCAGTGACGATCGATGCACTGGCTGCCGATGGCGATTTCCTCGGAGGGATGATCGTGCCGGGCTGCGCACTGATGCGTACCGCGCTGAAGCAGGGCACGGCGCGGATAGAGGATATCGACGGCGAAGTGCGGGACTTTCCGCGCAAAACTGCAGATGCCGTGGAAAGCGGCATCCTTGCAGCGTTGGCGGGAGCCGTCCGTACCCAGTACGCCCGCCTTGGCGCATGTGCGTCGGTCAGGCCGCGCTGCTTCCTGACGGGCGGTGATGCGGCATACCTGCTGCCTCATCTCGCAATCGCGGCGGAACACGTGCCGAATCTGGTGCTCGAAGGTATCGACTGCGTAGCCGGAAAGGAAGCTGCATGAAATGGGTGGTCTTGTTCCTGCTCGTTGTCAATCTCGCGGTGGCAGGCTACCTCGTTGTCGAGAGCCAGTGGCCAGCTGGTACAGCGGACCGGAATGCCGCGCTCCATGTCGAGCGGCTGAGCTTGCGCAGCCACTCCAGAGCGGAGGATGGGGCTCGCACGGTACCGCGCGAGGACGCCGAACGCAGGGCGCTATGCGTTGAGTGGCGTGGTCTCAACGCCGAGGAGTTCGCCAGGGCACGCGAGCAGCTGAAGACGCTCGCCGGCGAGCGTGTGATGTCATTTACCGAAGTGCCGCTGAATACGCGGCATTGGGTGCTTTTCCCGCCGCTGCCGAGTGCGCAGTCGGCAGCGGAAAAGTTGAACGAACTGAACGCCGCAGGCGTACAGGATGCCTTCGTGGTCAAGGAGGGTGCCTGGCGCAACGCGCTTTCACTGGGCTTGTACGCGAATGCCGAATCTGCTGGGCGACGCGTGGACGAACTGGAAGCCAGGGGGGTGCTCGGTACACGGGTCGAACTGCTGCCGAGGCAGGGCACCGAGTTCTACTTCATCATCAAGAGCGAGGATCCGGATACGCTCAAGAGTCTCGGGGACATCAAGCAGCCGTATACCAACAGCCGGCAGTCGCGTGTGGCCTGTCCCTCATGAATAGCTGAGCGTGATGCCTGCGAAGATCACGGCACCGAACCAGGTGTTGTGGAGGAAGGCACGGAAACAGGCCTTCGGTTCGCGGTCACGGATCAGCCGCAGGTGGTAGAGCGCGATCCCCGTCGCAGCGGCAAGGCCTGCGTAGAACGGCCAGGCGATCGCACGCGACCATCCCACCCAGGCAAGCAGTGCGACCGTCGCCAGATAGCAGAGCGCAATCGCCACCACGTCGAAGCGGCCGAAAGTGATCGCCGAGGTCTTGATGCCGATCTTGAGGTCGTCTGCGCGATCGACCATTGCGTATTCGGTGTCGTAGGCAATGGCCCAGAAGACGTTCGCGGCCAGCAGCAGCCAGGCTTCCGGTGGCACTTCCCCCCACAGGGCCGCGTAGCTCATCGGAATGCCGAAGCCGAATGCAATGCCGAGATAAGCCTGCGGAATCGCGAAGAAACGTTTGGTGAACGGGTAGCTCGCGGCGAGAAAAAGCGCGACGACGGACAACTGCAGTACCAGGGCGTCTAGCGGCAGGATGAGCAGGAAGGCCAGCAGCGCAAGGCCCGCTGCAAGCAGGAGCGCTTCGCGCGCAGACACCCTGCCGGCGGCCAGCGGACGGTCTCGGGTGCGTGCCACGTGCGGATCGAAGTCGCGGTCGGCATAGTCGTTGATGACGCAGCCGGCCGAGCGCATGAGGACCACCCCGAGCACGAAGATCCACAGAATCATCCAGTCGGGGCGACCATGGCTGGCGAGCCACTGTCCCCAGAGTGTTGGCCATAGCAGCAGCAGGATGCCGATGGGCTTGTCGAGTCGCATCAGCTTTTCGTACTGGATCAGGCGTTCGGTCAGCGTCATAGGGTTTCGATCGCAGGCAGGAAGACCTCGGTCACCAGCAGGGGGTGGCCGTTCAGGCAGAAAATGGAACGGCGCGCCCACAGGCGTCCGGGTATGGCGGGACGTTGCAGTGCAATGGCGCGATGGAGCGGATGACCGCGTCGCACACAACGGTAAGCCAGCGTTTCCCGCACGATGCGTCGGTCCCTGAACAGGGCTTCGCCCAGAGAGCGACTGCCGAGCCGGGTGATCCCGCTCCAGCCGCCACGCAGCCCGGCCAGCGGCAGTACGCTGTGCGCGAAAACCACCGGCGTATCGCCGCACATCAGCATCACCTCGCGTACATAGGCCCGCATCCCGGCCTCCAGCCCCAGCAGGGCGGATTCGTCTACGTGCGGGCGTGCATGCCCGGTTACGCGCGGCGCGACGCGAAAAGACGCACAGCGTGCCTTCAGGCGTTGCGTGAGCGAACCGCGATCGCTGAGCCACTGGCGCAGCGGGCGTGGAATCGAATGCGGGTGGGCGATCCAGCCCTGCCGGAGATCGTGCACGGGTATCGGGAGCGGGCAAAAGCAGAATTATGCCGCAGCTCAGATGGTCGAAAGTGCCTGGCGATGGCCGATCCAGCGATCGATATGTGCCGCAGCGACGTCGGGCCGCTCGGCAAGGCAGCGGCGCGCCAGGTCGCGCGCAGCTTCGAGCAGCACGACATCGCGTTCCAGATCGGCGAAGCGCAGCATGGGCAGGCCGCTCTGGCGATGCCCCAGAAGTTCACCTGGACCGCGGAGCTGCAGGTCCCGGCGTGCGATCTCGAAGCCGTCGACCGATTCGTAGATGGCCTTGAGTCGTGCCCGTGCCAGTTCGGACAGCGGGTTCTCGTACAGCAGCACGCACACCGATTCGCGGCTGCCGCGGCCCACGCGTCCACGCAGTTGATGCAATTGTGCGAGCCCCATGCGTTCGGCATGCTCGATCACCATTAGCGCGGCATTTGGCACGTCGACGCCGACTTCGATAACCGTGGTGGCGACCAGCAGGTCGATTTCGCCACCCAGGAAGGCGGCCATGACCGCCTGCTTGTCGGCCGGCTTCAGGCGCCCATGCACCAGGCCGATGCGCAGCTCGGGCAACTGCGCGGACAGGGCGGTGAAGGTATCCTCCGCGGTCTGCAGCTGCAGTTTTTCGGATTCCTCGATCAACGGGCAGACCCAATAGGCCTGCCCGCCGCCGAGGCAGGCCTCGCGCACGCGTGCCAGCACGTCGTCGCGCCGCGCCGCGCTGACCAGCTTGGTGACGATGGGCGTGCGCCCCGGCGGCAACTGGTCGATGGTGGAAACGTCGAGATCGGCAAAGAAGCTCATGGCGAGCGTGCGCGGAATGGGGGTTGCGCTCATCATCAGCTGGTGCGGCTCGCTGCCCTTCTGCATCAGCGCCAGGCGCTGGCCCACGCCAAAACGGTGCTGTTCGTCAACCACCACCAGTCCGAGTCGCTTGAAGCGCCCGGCCTCCTGGAACAGGGCATGCGTTCCGAACACGACATCGGCCTGGCCGGCGGCGACCGCTTCCCAGGCAGTCATGCGCTGCGTCCTGCGCTGGCTGCCTGAAATCCAGGTGCAGGTCAGGCCGAGCGATTCGAACTGAGGCGCAAGTTTTTTCGCATGCTGTTCGGCCAGGATTTCGGTCGGCGCCATGAAAGCCGCCTGGAAGCCGTTCTCGACGGCCTGCAGGCAGGCCAGTGCGGCGACGGCGGTCTTGCCGCTGCCGACGTCGCCCTGCAGCAGGCGACGCATGGGATGCGGCGCGGCCAGATCGGCGGCGATTTCAGACCAGGCGTGCTGCTGCGCGTCGGTCAGCGAAAACGGCAAGCCTGCGAGGAAGGCTGAGGTCAGACGGCAACGGGCAGGAAGCGGGGACGTGCGCTGGCGCCGCCGTGCCGCACGTGCTGTCGCCAAGGAAAGCTGTTGTGCCAGCAACTCATCGAAAGCCAGTCGTTGCCAGGCGGGGTGGCGGCGCGACTCGAGTTCGGCCATTGCCGTATCGGGCGGCGGCCGATGCAGCAGGCGGATGCTGGATTCGAAATCGGGCAGGCCCAATCCTGCAAGCCATTCCGCCGGCAAGGTGTCGACGAGCGGCACCGCCAGTGCGCGTGCGATGGCCTTGCACAAAGCGGGCTGGCCGAGACCGGCAGTGGTGGGATAGACAGGTGTCAGCCCGTCGGGCAGCGGGGTGGCCTCCCCGGCCTTGCCGAACCGTGGATGCACCATTTCCAGGCCGAGGAAGCCGCCGCGCACTTCGCCGGTGAAACGGAAGGTTTCACCTGGCTGGAAGAGCTTGACGTGGCTGGGGTAGAAATTGAGGAAACGGATGCCAAGCACCCCGCCGGCCGAGTCTTCCACCGTCAGCGTCAGCGTGCGGCGCGGACGATAGGCGATCTTCGCATCCCGTACCGTGGCCTGCACCTGGGCCGTTTCGCCAGGCAGCAGGTCGTGGACCGGCGTGATCCGGGTTTCGTCTTCCCAGCGCAGTGGTACGTGCAGTACCAGGTCGGCGTCGCGATACAGGCCGAGCTTGGCGAGTCTTGCGGCGAGCGCGGGACTGACGGGAAAGGAAAACGGCGACGACGCCTTCAACCCGGAAAATCCGTCAGGTGGCCCCGCGAGACCATGCGCGATGCTGGCGAGACGAGGCACGGCTTGAGCGACGCAGGGGCGACAAGCCCATGGCCTGGCCTATGGACGCGAAGTACGTGTGTCGGGAGGCTGCCAGCCGTCCGCCAGATTGCGTACCCCGATGGGATGGCCGGGTTCAATCGGGAATCAGCCGACGACCATCACGGCGTCGGCCTCGACCAGCGCACCGCGCGGCAGCGCGGCCACGCCCACCGCCGCCCGTGCAGGGTAGGGTGCGCCGAAGTACTGCGCCATGATTTCATTGACCTTGGGGAAATGACCGAGATCGGTAAGGAAGACATTGAGCTTCACCACATCGGCCAGAGAACCGCCGGCAGCGGCGGTCACAGCGGCGAGGTTCCTGAAGACCTGGTGAATCTGCGCCTCGATGCCTTCGACCAGCTGCATGGAGGCAGGGTCGAGACCGATCTGGCCGGAAAGATACACGGTATTGTCGACGCGGACGGCCTGAGAGTAAGTGCCGATGGCAGCGGGTGCGTCAACGGTCTGGATGATGCGTTTGTTCATGTCGTAGGGGTGAGGGTTACTGGGATAGCGCGCGGCCGTCCTTCTTGCCCTTGATGCGGAAGATGCGCACCACATCGGGCAGTACGCGCAGGCCGCGCATGACGCGCGCGAGGTGCATGCGGTTTTCCACCTGTACGGTGAAGAACAGTACGGTATAGGGGCTGCCGTCCTCCTCTTCCATCGAAACATTGCCGATGTTGGAGCCCTGCTCGGCGATGGCTGCGGCCACCTTGGCGAGCACGCCGCGCTGGTTGCCGACGATGACCTTGATCTGTACGTCGAACAGGTGGCCGGGTTCGGCTTCCCACTCCACGTCCAGCCACTTGTCGGGGTCGGCGCGGAAGGCGCGTATCGAGGGGCAGTCGTGGGTATGGATGATGAGTCCGCGATCCTTGTGAATGAAGCCGAGGATGGGGTCGCCGGGAATCGGATGGCAGCATTGCGCGAGCTCGACCGCGATGCCCTCGGTGCCGCGGATGCTGATGGCGTGCGGATGCGCCGGTTCGCCCGTGCGGTCGCCGTGCATGTGCAGCAGCTGGTGCGCGACCACCAGCGGCAATTTCTGGCCCAGCCCGATCGCGGTATAGAGTTCCGTGCGCGCCTGCATGCCATAGTCCTTGAGCAGGCGTTCCCATACGGCTGCATCGGCTTCCATCTTCTCCGGATGCAGGGTCTCGATTGCATGGTTGAGCAGGCGTTCGCCCAAGGCTGCCGCCTCGGTCGCACGGGCCGTGCGCAGGTAGTTGCGAATGTGCGAGCGCGCCTTGCCGGTGACGACGAAATTCAGCCAGGCCGCGTTGGGCGTGGCGTTCGACGCGGTGAGGATTTCGACGTGATCACCGTTGCGGAGCTGCGTGCGCAGCGGCATCAGCTCGTAGTTGATCTTCACCGCGATGCAGCGGTGGCCGACGTCGGTATGTACCGCGAAGGCGAAGTCGACTGCGGTCGCGCCGCGCGGCAGCGCCATGATCTTGCCCTTGGGCGTGAATACGTAGACCTCGTCTGGGAAGAGGTCGACCTTGATGTGTTCGAGGAATTCCGGGGAGTCGCCGTGATCGGCCTGGATATCGAGAAGCGATTGCAGCCAGCGGTGGGTGCGCGTCTGTACGTCGGACAGGGCCGTGTCGGCCGACTTGTACATCCAGTGCGAGGCGATGCCGGTTTCTGCCAGCCGGTTCATTTCGGCGGTGCGGATCTGCACCTCGATCGGCGTGCCGCTGGGACCGAACAGGATCGAGTGCAGCGACTGGTAGCCGTTGGCTTTGGGGATCGCGATGTAATCCTTGAACTTGCCCGGAATGGGCTTGTACAGCGCGTGCAGTGCGCCGAGCGCGAGGTAGCACGAGGGCTGGTCGCGCACCACCACGCGAAAGCCGTAGATGTCGAATACCTCGGAGAACGCCAGATTCTTCTCCTGCATCTTGCGATAGATGCTGTACAGGTGCTTTTCGCGGCCGGTGATGGTCGCTTCAATACTGGCCTGTTCAAGCTTGTCCTGGATGGCGATCTTGATCTTATCAACCAGTTCGCGGCGGTTGCCGCGCGCTGCCTTCACCGCCTTGGACAGGACCTGGTAGCGGTTTGGATGGCTGAAGCGGAAGCCGAGGTCCTCGAGTTCCTGATACACCGCGTGCAGGCCGAGGCGGTTGGCAATGGGGGCGTAGATTTCCAGCGTCTCGCTGGCGATGCGCTTGCGTTTCTCGGGCGGCATCGCGCCCATGGTATGCATGTTGTGCAGGCGGTCGGCGAGTTTGACGAGGATCACGCGGACGTCCTGCGCCATCGCCAGCAGCATCTTGCGGAAGTTCTCGGCCTGCGCCTGTTGTTCCGATTCGAATGCCAGCTTGTCGAGCTTGGATACGCCCTCGACCAGGAGCGCGACGGCCTTGCCGAAGCGTGCCTCGATCTCGCCAGCGGTGGCGGGCGTATCCTCGACCACGTCGTGCAGCAGTGCCGCGGCGAGCGTCTGCGCGTCGAGATGCCAGCTGGCCAGAATGCCGGCAACGGCCAGAGGGTGCGAGATGTAGGGTTCGCCGCTCTTGCGGAACTGCCCTTCATGGGCGGCGCGGCTGAACTCGTAGGCGTCCTCGATGACGTCGACTTCGGCCGGCGACAGGTAGGACAGTGCGGGGCGCAACGCGTCGAACGCGTGCGTCATCGCCGGCGCGCGTTCACCGTGCGCCGGCACGTCGGGTTCGAGCGTCTCAGGCGCGGCCCCGATTGAGGATTTCACGGCCAACCTTGCCGGCTGCAATTTCGCGCAGCGCAGTGACGATGGGCTTGTCCTTCGATTCCACCATGGGCTGCGAGCCTTGCGCCAGCTGTCGCGCACGGTAGGTTGCTGCAAGGGTCAGTTCAAAGCGGTTGGGGATCATGTCGATGCAATCGTCGACGGTGATGCGGGCCATGCGGATTCTCCTGCGGGATTCAGCTGCGACGGAATTCCTCGAACAGCGCTGCGTGCTGTTTGAGCTGGCGCGGGCCTTCGAGGCGGATGCTGCGGGTGATCGCGACCAGATCCGCGAGGGCGTGGTCGAAATCATCGTTGACAATTATATAGTCGAACGCATCGGCATGAGAGACGTCGTCGGCCGCAGCCGCGAGCCGGTGCTCGATGACCTCGTCGCTATCCTGACCGCGGCCTTTCAGGCGGGTGCGCAGGGCGTTGAAGGACGGCGGCAGGATGAAGACCGAAGCCGCTTCCGGGAAATGACGCTTGACCTGCGCTGCGCCCTGCCAGTCGATTTCCAGCAGGATGTCGTGGCCGCGATTCAGATCGTGCGCGATGCTGCCTTTCGAGGTGCCGTAATAGTTGCCGTACACCTCGGCGTGTTCGAGAAATTCGCCGTCGGCCAGCATGTGCTGGAAGCGCTCACGATCGACGAAATGGTAGTCGCGGCCGTCGGACTCGCCTGGACGCGGTGCACGGGTGGTGTAGGACACCGACAGCCGGATCGCCGGGTCGGCCTTGAGCAGCGCCTTGACCAGGCTGGTCTTGCCCGCGCCCGAAGGCGCGGAAACGATGTAGAGCACGCCGGAGCGGTTGGCATTAATCATCTGGGGTCCGAGAAGTTCATTCGATATTCTGCACCTGTTCGCGCATTTGCTCGATCAGGACCTTGAGTTCCAGCGCGGCGCGCGAGGTCTCGATGGCCGCCGATTTCGAGCCTAGGGTATTGGCCTCGCGGTGCAGTTCCTGCATCAGGAAGTCGAGACGCTTGCCGACCGCACCGGTCTGGTCGAGTACGCGGCGCACCTCGGTGAAATGGGTCTCCAGGCGCGAGAGCTCCTCGTCGATGTCGAGCTTCTGCGCGACCAGCGCGATTTCCTGTGCGAGCCGCTCGTGCCCGGCCTCGCCCAGCGCATCCTGCAGCCGTGCCCGCAGTTTTTCCTGTTGCGCGGCGGCGAGCGCGGGCAGCAACGGTTTCAGCGTCGCCACCTGGGCCTCGGCGGCGGCGAGCCGGTCCAGTATGTGTTGCCTGAGCTGGGCGCCCTCGCGACGGCGGCTTTCGACCAGTTCGTCGAGGGCTGCCCGCAGGCCCACAAGCGCCGCCTCGGCGAGCGTATCCTGCGATTGCGTCGCCGCAGGCAGGGCGCCGGGCCAGCGCAGGATGTCGTTGACAGTAAGGGGCGCGGCCTCGGGCAGGCGTGCGCGCACTTCGGCCTGCCATGCTGCGAGGCACTCAAGAATGCCGGGGTTCAGGCCGTTATCCTGCGAGCCGGCAGATAACGGCATGAAGCCGATCCGGCACTCGACCTTGCCGCGCGCCAGACGGTGCTGGAGGAGTTCGCGCAGTTGCGGTTCGAGCGCACGGAATTCGTCGGCGAGCCGGAAGTGCAGTTCGAGGTAGCGCTGATTGACACTACGCAGATCGATGTTGACGCTGGCATGTTCGAGGGTGAGGCTATGGGCGGCGAACCCGGTCATGCTGGCGGTCATGTGGTGTGCGCGGTCGGTTTGAGATAGGGACATGCCGGTGCGGAGCCGGCGGATGGACAAAGATAATAGACGTTCGATTATGGCGACTCAACCCAACCAGGCGCTGCCCAACGGCTACCGGCTGAACGAATACACCATCGTCCGCAAGATCGGCGGCGGCGGGTTCAGCATGGTCTACCTTGCACGCGACGACACCAGCCAGCCGGTCGCGATCAAGGAATACCTGCCCGGCGCACTGGTACTGCGCACCGAGGGCTCGGTGCTGGTACAGGCAAATTCCGCGGAAAACAACGCCATCTTCCGCCACGGCCTCAAATGCTTCTTCGAGGAAGGCCGGGCGCTGGCGCGCATCAACCATCCCAACGTGGTGCGCGTGACCAACTTCTTCCGCGCCAACGACACCGTCTACATGGTGATGCGCTTCGAGCGCGGCAAGACGCTTCAGCAGCACATCCAGGCCAACCGCGGCACCATCCGCGAGAGCTTCATCCGCCGTGTGTTCGCCCAGTTGCTCAACGGCCTGCGCGAGGTACATACCCACAAGCTCCTGCACCTGGACATCAAGCCATCCAACCTCTACATCCGTCTCGACGGCTCGCCGGTGCTGATCGACTTCGGCGCCGCACGGCAGACGCTCACCCAGGAAGAAAGCAAGCTGCAGCCCATGTACACGCCCGGTTTCGCTGCCCCCGAGCAGTATCACAACCGCGAGCGGCTCGGCCCCTGGACAGACATCTACAGCATCGGCGCCAGCCTCTATGCCTGTCTATCCGGCTACCCGCCGCAGGCCGCCGACGCGCGCCTGCTCAACGACAAGCTGGTGCCGGCGACGACCAACTGGCGCGGCCAGTATTCCGACCAGTTGCTGGAAACCATCGACCACTGTCTCAAACTCAACTACATGGAGCGGCCGCAAAGCGTGTTCAGCCTGCAAAAGGTGCTGATGGACCGCAGCGCCATGGAGCCGAAACGGGGTTCGCTTCTGGGCAGCCTCAAGCGTACGCTCGGCAAGGATTTGTTCTAAAGTAGCGCCATGAAATTCACGATCTATCAGGCATCCCGGCAGGGCGGGCGCAAGAACAACGAGGACCGCGTGGCGTATTCCTACAGCCGCGACGCCCTGCTGATGGTGGTGGCCGATGGCATGGGCGGTCACATGCACGGCGAGATCGCCGCTCAGATCGCGGTACAGACGCTCACCGACCAGTTCCAGAAGCAGGCCAGGCCACGGCTGGCCGACCCGCTCGCCTTCCTCTCCGACACGATTACCCGTGCGCATTACGCGATCAACGACTATGCGGTCGAACAGGACCTGCTGGAAATCCCCCACACCACCGTGGTCGCGGCGGTGGTGCAGGACAATACGGCCTTCTGGGCGCACGTCGGCGATTCGCGCCTGTATCTCTTCAGCGACGGCGGGCTCATCGCGCGCACCGAAGACCACACGGCGGTCGCCCAGCTCGTGCGGGAAGGGCTCATCACCGAGGAAGAAGCCGGCCATCATCCCGAACGCAACAAGGTGTCCAACTGCCTGGGCGGTTACGTCATTCCGCAGGTGGAATGCGCGGCGCCGATCCCGCTGCACGACGCCGATACCCTGCTGCTCTGTACCGACGGCATCTGGGGCATGATCAACGTCCACGAACTGTCCGCATTGCTGCATGCCTACACGCTGGAAGATGCCGTTCGCCACCTGATGGACCACGCCGAATTCCGCGGCGGCGAACACGGCGACAACCTCAGCCTGGTGGCCATGACCTGGGGTGAGGCACGCATGCCCAGCAAGGACTCGATTTCCACCCTCGCGCTGCCGTCCGGCGGCGTCACCACGCAGATCAACGCCATGCGTCCCATGCCGGGCATGCCGGTGGTGTCGGACGACGAGATCGAACGCGCCATCGCCGAAATCCAGCAGGCCATCCAGAAAATCTCCAGCAAGTAAGCCGAGGCCGGCGCGGTAGAATCGCGCTTTGCCTTTTCCGAACGCCACCATGTCTGCCATTACCCGCCCCAGCGGACGCGCCCCCGACGCGCTGCGCGCCCTGTCCTTCACCCGCCGCTACACCAAGCATGCCGAAGGCTCGGTGCTCGTCGCCATGGGTGACACCCGCGTGCTGTGCACGGCCAGCGTGCTGGAAAAAGTGCCGCCACACAAGAAAGGCAGCGGCGAGGGCTGGGTGACCGCCGAATACGGCATGCTGCCGCGCTCCACGCATACCCGTACCGACCGCGAGGCCGCACGCGGCAAGCAAAGCGGGCGCACGCAGGAAATCCAGCGCCTGATCGGGCGGAGCCTGCGGGCGGTGGTCGATCTCGCGAAACTGGGCGAACGCACGATTCATCTGGATTGCGACGTGCTGCAGGCCGATGGCGGCACCCGTTGCGCGAGCATCTGCGGCGCGTACGTCGCAGTGGCGGAGGCGGTGGCCGGATTGCTCGCCGAGGGCAAGCTCGCCGAATCGCCGCTTACCGGCAGCGTCGCCGCCGTGTCGGTCGGCGTATACCAGGGGGTGCCCGTGCTCGACCTCGACTACGCTGAGGATTCCGATTGCGACACCGACATGAACGTGGTCATGACCGGCGCGGGCGGCATGGTCGAAGTTCAGGGCACTGCCGAGGGCGCGCCGTTTTCGCGCGCCACGCTGGAAGCCCTGCTCGATCTCGCCGCGGCGGGCATCGCACGGATCACGGCAGCCCAGGAGGAGGCCCTCAAAGCATGAGCAAGCTCGTCATCGCGTCCGGCAACGCCGGCAAGCTGCGTGAAATCGCGCGCATCCTCGCGCCGCTCGACATCCAGGCCGTGCCGCAGTCGGAGTTTAAGGTGCCGGACTGTCCCGAGCCGCATGTCACGTTTGTGGAGAATTGTCTCGCCAAGGCGCGCCATGCCAGCCTGCACAGCGGCCTGCCGGCGCTGGCCGACGATTCCGGGATCTGCGTCGAGGCACTGGGCGGCGCACCGGGCGTATTCTCCGCGCGCTACGCCGGCGAGCCCAAGTCGGATGCGCGCAACAACGAGAAGCTCGTCGCCGCGCTGCAGGGTGAGGCCAACCGCCGCGCACACTACACCTGCGTGATGGTCTTCGTGCGCCACCCGGATGATCCCGAGCCGGTGATCGCCGAGGGCCGCTGGTACGGCGAGATCATCGACACGCCCCGCGGCGTGAACGGCTTCGGCTACGACCCGTACTTCCTGCTGCCCGAATACGGCAAGACCGGCGCCGAGCTCGACGAGGACACCAAGAATGCGATCAGCCACCGCGGCCAGGCCCTGCGCGACCTGGTGGACAAGCTGAAGCGCCTCAACCGGATTGGCTGAACGCGTCGTCCATCTGCACAACGGAGGTCTCGGGGTGCCGCCGCCGCTGGCGCTCTACATCCACCTGCCGTGGTGCGTGAGGAAGTGCCCCTACTGCGACTTCAATTCGCACGCCGCCACCGCCATTCCAGAAGCGGCCTACATTGATGCGCTGCTGACCGACCTGGAATCCGCCCTGCCGGGAATCTGGGGGCGCAGGATCCACACCGTCTTCTTCGGCGGCGGCACGCCCAGCCTGTTTTCGCCGGAGGGGATCGACCGCATCCTCGCCGGCGTGCGCACGATGACTCAACTGGTACCGGGGGCGGAAATCACGCTTGAAGCCAATCCCGGCACGGTGGAGGCGGGGCGCTTCGCCGGCTTCCGCGCGGCGGGCGTGACGCGTGTGTCGCTCGGCATCCAGAGCTTCAACCCGCGCCATCTCGAGGTGATCGGGCGCATCCACGGTGACCGCGAGGCGCGTGTGGCTGCCGAGCTCGCGGCGATGCATTTCGACACCTTCAATCTCGACCTGATGTACGCGCTGCCCGGCCAGTCTCTCGACGAGGCGCTTGCCGACATCGAGGCTGCGCTGGCCTTCCGGCCACCGCACCTGTCGGCCTACCACCTCACGCTCGAACCCAACACGCCCTTCGGCCACAGCGCGCCCCCGAGCCTGCCGGACGACGATCTCGCAGCCGACATGCAACTCGCCATCGCGGCGCGACTGGAGGCATCGGGGATGGCACACTACGAAACTTCGGCCTACGCGCAGCCTGGCCATGCGTGCCGCCACAACCTCAACTACTGGACGTTCGGCGACTACCTCGGCATCGGTGCCGGTGCGCATTCGAAGCTCAGCTTCCACGACCGCATCGTGCGCCAGATGCGTGTCAAGCATCCGCAGCAGTACATGGATGCGGTGCGCGCCGGATCGCACGTCGTAGACGTGCGCAGGCTCACGCGCGACGACCTGCCGTTCGAGTTCATGATGAATGCGCTGCGTTTGAATCAGGGCGTGCCGGCTGAGCTGTTCGAGACGCGGACCGGGCTTCCGCTGGTTGTATGTTCGTCGGCACTCGCGCAGGCGCGCGATCAGGGGCTGCTGGAAACCGCGCACGACCGGCTGCAGCCAAGCCTGCGCGGACGGCAGTTCCTGAACGATCTGCTGACCTTGTTCCTGGCAGGCTGAAGGGCGCCGCCCCTGCCCGGAATGCGGTTGTTGTTGCCGCATGCCTCGCGGTAAGCTGTGCGCTGCCACAAAGGTCGCGCAGCGTTCGCGATCGCATTTCCAGGAGACGACCATGAAAACCGCACTTGCCCTGTCCTTGCTGTTCTTCACTTCCACCGCCCTAGCCGCTGTCGTCGGCAAGGACGTCAGCTACAAGGCTGGCGATACCACGATGAAAGGCTTCCTCGCCTACGACGATGCAGTGAAGGGCAAGCGTGCCGGGGTGCTGGTGGTACCCGAATGGTGGGGGGCCAACGACTATGCGCGCAAACGCGCGCGCATGCTGGCAGCCGAGGGTTATGTGGCGCTGGTGGTGGACATGTACGGCAACGGCCAGGTGGCCGACAATCCCAAGGATGCCGGTGCGCTCGCCGGTAGCGTGAACAAGAATCCGCAACTGGCGTATGCGCGCATGGATGCCGCACGCGCCTTCCTCGACAGGCAGGCCAACGTCAAGAAGGGCGAGACGGCGGCGCTGGGCTACTGTTTCGGCGGCGGCGTGGTGCTCAACATGGCGCGCGCCGGCATGCCGCTGAAAGCGGTGGCGAGCTACCACGGCGTGTTGGCCACCGATGCCGGTGCCGCGCCCGGGACCATCAAGGCGAAGATCCGCGTCTTCCATGGCGAAGCCGACCCCATCGTGCCGCCCGAGCAGGTCGAGGCCTTCAAGACCGAGATGGGCAATGCCAAGGCCGACTACATGCTGGTGGCGTATCCCGGCGTGAAGCACACCTTCACCAACCGCGAAGCCGACAGCTATGCCGCGCAGTTCGGCCTGCCGCTCAAGTACGACAACCATGCCGACACGGATTCCTGGGCGCGTACCCTCGAATTCCTGAAAGCCACGCTCAAGTAATGGCTGACGCCTGCGACCACGACGACTACCACGCGCCGCACGGCGAAGGCAGCCTCGGCATCCCGCAGACTGGCCGTTTCGATGCGGCAGCATTCGAGCGCGCGGTGAACGACATGCTGCGCGCCTGCGGTGTGGCGCCGGATTCGGTCCACACAGGCCGTACCGCCGAGCGCGTGCGCGAACTGTGGCAGAAGCGCCTGCTCGGAGGGTACGCCATCGATCCCGCCGACGCGCTGGGCACCGGCTTTGCCGACGACCGCGACGACATGGTGGTGGTGCGCGGGATCGCCGTGCACGGGGTCTGCCCGCATCATCTGGTGCCGTTCCGCGGGGTGGCCCACGTCGCCTACATTCCCGGCGGCCGGCTGCACGGCTTCGGCCGCATCGCGCGTATGGTCGATGCCATCGGCCATCGGTTCACCTACCAGGAATGGATGACGCGCGACATTGCCGAGGCGCTTATGACGCATGGCTACGCCAAGGGCGGCGCGTGTATCGTCGAGGCGGAACAGTTGTGCCTGTTGCTGGGCGAGGACCGTCGCGGCGACGAATGCGTGGTCACCCAGGCCTTCACGGGCTGCTTCCGCGACAGCGAACAGCTGCGCAACGAATTCCTGCGCGCGACCGCGCAGCGGGAGCTGCGTTGATCGGGCCCGGCGCAGCGGGAGCTGCGTTGACGCATCCTGGCGCAGCAGGTGCTGTTCCGTGCGTCACGCACGCGCAATCTGCAGGGCGCACAATGGCGGCATGAAACCCCTGCTGTTGTGCACGGCGCTCCTGGCCGCAGGCCCGCTGCACGCCCAGTACGCCCCCAACTGGCTCGATGAGCCCTTTCCTGAGGCGGATATCCGGCTGGCCGAACCCGCGCCCGACGAAGTCGTGATCGTGGTGAACGACAATGCGCTGGGCGGCAACCACGCCGGCCTGTTCGCTGGCACGCTGCTGATCGATCCGGCGGGCAGCTACTTCGGCATGCGCGGGCAGGACAAGCAATGGGCCGGCCCCACGCTGGCCGACTACGCGCGCTACCAGACGACCGACGGACCGAAGGTGCGCTTGTACCGCTTTCGCCTGCAGCCGCAGGCTTTCCGGACGATCCAGCAGCGCATGCGCGAGGCTGCGCCCACGCCGCCGCTGTTCTGCGCCGTCACCGTGCAGAATCTACTCGTAGGGATTGAACCTTTCGACGGCATCGAGGAAACCGGCTTCACCACGCCCAGCGCCCTGGGCAAGCGGCTCGACGCGCTGATCAATGGCGGGAGCACTGCGGGCGAATGCCAGCGACTCGATGCCTCGCCCTGCTGAGCGGCGGCGTATCATCGGCGCTTCGCCGATCCGGACCGAATCATGAAAGACGAACGCTCGCGCCCGCGCACCCTGATCCTGCCGCCGGCTCCGTACGCCGCCGCGCTGCTCGGCGGCTGGTGGCTGGATCGTCACGTTCTGGATTTGCCACTCGACCTCGGCGCCGCGACGCGGCCGCTCGGCTGGCTGCTGGTCGGCATTGGCCTGGCCCTCTTTGTCTGGACGCTCTGGACCTTTCACCGCCATCACACCACGGTGAACCCCTATGGGGCGGCCAGCACGCTGTGCACGGACGGGCCGTTCCGCTTCAGCCGCAACCCGATCTACGTGGGCGACTGGTTCATCCTGGCCGGTGTATCGCTACTGTTGCATACCCTGTGGCCGCTTCTCTTCGCGCCGCTGATCTGGACCATGCTGCGCTACGGTGTGATCCGCCACGAGGAAGCCCATCTCGAAGCAAAGTTCGGCGATGCCTACAGGCGCTACAAGGCCCGCGTGCGGCGCTGGATTTGAGCGCATTACAGGCGGGGCGGCTCTGGCCGTTAATGGAGGCAATACCGATAACCGGAGACCCTTCATGCACATCACCCTGCACGACAAGACGCTGGAGGTGAAGCTGAGCGCCGCGGCCGAACGCGCACTCGAACGTCGCGGGCGTCCGCTGGTGGCCGAGATGGAGCTCCTGTTCTCCTGCCTGTTGCGCAAGCGCGTGCTGTTCGTTGATGCGGCGGAGGGGGCCACGCCGGTGAACGCGCAGCTTGCCGTGCGTTTCAGGCCCATCATGACACGCAGGTGCACGGTGGCGGAAAGCGGTGTGGCACCGCCGTCGGAGAGCTTTCCACTGGAGAATCCGCGTCCCTATGTCCCCAGCTGGCTGCGCATCGACTATCGCCGCGGCGAGTGGGTGGGCGCGTTCGGGTACGCGGATTAGGGGTTAGGGGTTAGGGAATGTTGTGCGGCTGTGCCGCGCCCCATGAATTCAAGAAACGCGGCGCAGCCGCACGCACCCCCTAATCCCTAAATCCTAACCCCTAACCCCTAACCCCTAACCCCTAACCCC
>JBFMCW010000031.1:0-20342 GCA_040754275.1 Pseudomonadota bacterium | reverse complement strand
GGGGCTGCGCCGCGTGGGCTACGACACGGAGGCAGTGATCGGGCCGGATGGGGCGGAGCGGCAACTTTTCAGGCCAGAATACGTGAATGTGTTTGGCGTGCCGCTGTCGATTTTCCAGGACGTGGGCGACGGCGGCGAGCCGCCGCCGCCGCCCCGGCCCAGCACGCAGATCGAATCCTTGCCCGAGCGCAACGACCTGGAAATCCGCTGGCCCAATGTGCTGCGCGTGGATACGGTGGTTCAGCCTGTTCTGGTGCTGGATTGGGACGCAGTTGAACCGCTGCGGCTCGATCCCGCACACACGCCACTGATTGCCGATATCGCACCGGCGGTGGGTGGGGCAACGGCCTGGGATCAGATACGGACCATCGATCTGGAGAAGCTGCCTGATGAATTCCGCCAGCAACGCCTCATTTTCAAGGCCGCTCGCAAGGCATTCGATGCCCTTCAGGACAGGTTTACGGGAAGCCGCGATTACCTTGCCCTGCAACTGATCCGGCTGGTCGAGCAATTCCTGGTATCGGACAAACTGGACATTCCCTCACTGTTTCATCAAGACCCCTTGCGCAAGCGCATTCTGATCGCGCTCAACATGGATGGCGTGGTCGGCCACCTGATGCAAAGATTGACCGAACAGAATCTGGAGCGCATCGAGCCTGTCTTTGACGAGGAATACCCGATCGGCTCAACGCGGGCGATGCGCACCTGGTACACCACGAAGCCTTGTCAGCCCACGCAGAAGTCGCAAATCAGTCATCTGGTTGCAGATTCCGCCTGGGAGGCGCATTGCGCGAATGTGCTGGAGCAGGCTCGGGAGGTGCTGGCCTACGCCAAAAACGACCACCTGGGTTTTCAGTTGCACTACTTGTGGAATGGCACGCGCCGCCGGTTCGTTCCGGATTTTCTGATTCGGCTTGCCAACGGGAAGATGCTGATTCTGGAAATCAAGGGCGAAGACAACCCGCAGAACCGGGCCAAGCGGCAGGCACTGGATGCCTGGATCAAGGGCGTGAATGCAAAGGGCGGGTTTGGTTCGTGGGCCTGGGATGTGGCGTTCGAGATGTCCAGAATTCAGGACATTGTCAAACAGCACGCAAGCTGACAACCATTAAAATTCATTGTCTTATCCGCGTGTGTTCGAGTTGAGATCGAACTGCATCAAGTCAACGCGCGGGGCCGGCTGCCAGCCTTTCTTGCGATGTTCGGCTACCACGTTGGTGAAGATGCCGCCGCGCACGTAGAACTTGGCGGTAAGCCGCATGAACCTGGGT
Source organism: Pseudomonadota bacterium (assembly GCA_040754275.1). Taxonomy (GTDB): domain Bacteria; phylum Pseudomonadota; class Gammaproteobacteria; order Burkholderiales; family Thiobacillaceae; genus Thiobacillus. Next base: position 19,071 of record JBFMCW010000031.1, on the reverse strand, counting down.
TTGGTCGTCTTGACCAGATCGTCGAGGATGCGGTTGGTGACGTCCTCGTGAAAGTGCCCTTCCTCGCGGAAACTCCACATGTAGAGCTTCAGGCTCTTGAGTTCGACGCACAGTTTGTCGGGGATGTAGTCGAGGATGAGCGTGGCGAAATCCGGTTGGCCGGTCTTGGGGCAAAGGCATGTGAATTCAGGGACTTCCATGTGGATGTGAAAGTCGCGTCCCGGCTTGGGGTTGGGAAAGGTCTCGAGGGTTTTGCTGGGTTGGGAAGGCATGGAATCGCTCGGTGTAGAATGCGGCCAACAGAAAAGAGGCGCTGCGAGGCGCCCGCTGGAAGTCCGTCATTATAAAAGCCCCAGGTGCCCTGTCTTGCGACTGACCCACATCAAACTCGCCGGCTTCAAGAGTTTCGTCGATCCCACCGTCATCCCCGTGCCCGCGCAGCTTACCGGCGTGGTCGGCCCCAATGGCTGCGGCAAGTCCAACGTCATCGACGCCGTGCGCTGGGTGCTCGGCGAATCCTCGGCCAAGCATCTGCGCGGCGAGACCATGCAGGATGTGATCTTCAATGGCTCGGGCACGCGCAAGCCCGCTTCGCGCGCCTCGGTGGAACTGCATTTCAACAACGAACTCGGCCGCGCTGCCGGCCAGTGGTCGCAATACGCCGAGATCGCGGTCAAGCGCGTGCTCGACCGCAGCGGCGAGTCCACCTATTACATCAACAACATGCGGGTACGGCGGCGCGACGTCGCCGACCTGTTCCTCGGCACCGGCGTCGGTGCGCGCGCCTACGCCATCATCGAGCAGGGCATGATCGCCAAGCTGATCGAGGCCAGGCCCGAGGAACTGCGCGGCTATCTGGAAGAAGCCGCCGGCGTGTCCAAGTACAAGGAACGCCGCAAGGAAACCGAGGCGCGCCTGAAGGATGCCCGCGACAATCTCAACCGCGTGGAGGACATCCGGCGCGAACTGACCGGCCAGGTCGAAAAGCTCGCTGCGCAGGCCGAGGTCGCCCGACAATACCGCGCCTTGCAGGATGAGCTGACGCTGTCCCAGCACCGCCTCTGGTTTGCAAAGAAGCACGATGCCGCCCAGCAGCGTGCGCGCATCGACCGCGACCTGTCCGAAGCGCAGAACCGGCTGGATGCCGAGACCGCGCGCCTGCGTCACATCGAATCGGTGCTCGAAACCGCGCGCCAGACCCAGTTCGCCGGTCAGGACGCGCTGAATGCGAAACAGGCGACCTACTATCAGACGCAGTCCGAGGTGGCGCGCATCGAGCAGACGATGGCGCATCAGAACGCCACGCGCGAGCGCCTGGTCCGGCAGGTGCAGGACCTGGCCGCGCGACTCGAGGCCCAGCTGGCACGCCGTACGGCGACGGCCGCTGCGCTGGCCGAGGTGCAGGCACAGCTGCCGGGGCTGGAAAGCGTGCTCGTCGAGGCGGAAGCCGCCGCACGCCAGGCCACCGACAGCACCCTGCCGCAAAAGGAGCAGCTCCTGCGCGAAGCGCAGCAGGCCGTGGGCGAGGCGCAGCGCGCCGTCTCCGAACTCGAACGCGCGCGCCAGGTGGACGAGAACAGCCTCGGCCATACCCGGCGCCAGATCGAACAACTCGACGCGCGCCGCAAGCGGCTGGAGCAGGAGCAGGCCCACCTGCCGCGCCCGGATGCGGCCGGCCTGTCGCAGAAGCAGCTTGAAGTCGACGAACTGGCGCAGACGCTGGCCGCCGCCCAGAGCAGATTGAAGGACGCCGAAACCGCGCTGCCCGAGCTCGACGCCGTGCGCGGCCGGCACCAGCGCGACCTGGAGGATGCACGTCGCGCCCTGCACCAGGCCGAGGCCGAGCTCGCCGCGCTGAAGAAGCTCCAGGAATCGCTGAAGGCCGACGAAAAGCTCGGCGGCTGGCTGGCCCAGCGCAATCTCGAACACGCCCCGCGCCTGTGGGAAAAACTCGCCGTCGCGCCGGGCTGGGAAGCCGCGGTCGAAGCCGTGCTGCGCGAACGCCTGCAGGCGGTGGCCGCGGATGCCGAAGCCAGCTGGTTCGCCGATGCGCCGCCGGCGCGCCTGACCCTGTGGACCGCGCAGGGGGCCGCCGCGGCCAATCCGCCGGACACCTGGCTGGCCAGCAAGATCGCCAGCGAGGATCTCGCCGCGCACGCCGCGCTCGCCGACTGGCTGGCCGGCGTGTACTGGGCCGAGGACGCCGCGTCTGCGCGTGCAAAGGCCGCGCATCTGGTGGCCGGCGAATGCGTGGTCACGCCGCAGGGCCACGTGTTCACCCCGCACAGCGTCACCTTCCACGGTCCGCATACCGCGGTCGAGGGCGTGCTTGCACGCGGTCGCGAAATGGAACAGCTGTCCGCCGAGATTGTCCGCCTGCGCGACGCGGTCGCGCGCCTGGACGCCGCCCATGCCGCAGCGCAGACGGCCCACGCCGAGCGCCAGCGCGAGATCCAGGCGCTGCGCGCGCAGACCGGCCAGACGCAAGCTCGCCACCACACCGCGCAGATGGAACTGCTGCGCCTGCAGCAGGCGGTGGAACGCGTCATGAGCCGCACCAGCCAGATTGGCGCCGAACTCGAGGAGGTGGCCCGTCTCCTGGCGAACGAGACAGCCAACGCCGAATCGCTCGAAGCCCGCCTGAAAACCTACCGCGAGCAGGACGAGATGGCGCGCGACGCGCTGTATGCCGCGCGCCAGCAGCGCGATCAGGCCGACCGCGCCGTGTTCGATGCGCGCGAACTGCAGCGCACCATGGAGCGTCGCCACCAGGAAGCCGGTTTTGCCGTCGCCACCTGCAGCAACAAGATCCGCGAATTGTCCGAGACGCTCGCCCGCGTCGAGCAGGAGATCGCCGAAGACGACGCGCGCCTTGAGCAGGCGCGCGACGAACTCGCCCACCTGCCGGCGGATGCGCTCGACGACGCGCTGCAGGCCGCGCTCGCCGCGCGTACCGAGGCCGAGACCCAGCTCGCCGCCGCGCGCGACGCGCTGGAAGGTCTGACAGCCGAACTGCGCGCGCACGACGAGGCGCGCATGCGTTGCGAGCAGAGCCTCGATCCGCTGCGCCGCAGCATCGAGCAGCTGAAGCTCAAGGACCAGGAAGCCATGCTCATGCAGTCGCAGTTCGAACTGCAGCTGCGCGAGGCGGCGGCCGACGAGGCCAGCCTCGAATCCGGCTTTGCCGAGAGCCCCAAGCCGGCGCAGCTGCAGGCCGCGATCACCCGCCTGCAGAACGAGATCGCCGCGCTCGGCGCGGTCAACCTCGCCGCGCTGGACGAACTGACCCAGGCGAAGGAACGCAGCGAATACCTCGCCGCGCAATGCGCCGATCTCACCGAAGCCGTCACCACGCTGGAGGATGCGATCCACAAGATCGACCAGGAGTCGCGCGCGCGGCTGAAGGAAACCTTCGACACCGTGAACCGGCACATGGGCGAGCTGTTCCCGCGCCTCTTCGGCGGCGGTCAGGCCCGACTCATCCTCACAGGCGAGGAACTGCTCGATTCCGGCGTGCAGGTTTTCGCCCAGCCGCCGGGCAAGAAGAACGCGTCCATCCATGTATTGTCGGGCGGCGAGAAGACGCTCACCGCGCTCTCCCTGGTGTTCGCCATGTTCAAGCTCAACCCGGCACCGTTCTGCCTGCTCGACGAGGTCGACGCGCCGCTCGACGACGCCAACACCGACCGCTACTGCAATCTGGTGAAAGCCATGTCCGACCAGACGCAGTTCCTCTTCATTACCCACAACCGCGTCACCATGGAGATGGCCCAGCATCTGGCCGGCGTCACCATGCAGGAGCCCGGCGTGTCGCGCATCGTCGCGGTGGACGTGGAGGAGGCGGTGGGGATGGTCGAAGCGGCGTAATTTCGCTGCCGCCCCTAGCCGGATGGCGTGGCGATCGGCGAAAATGCCACTTTCGACGCACTTTCCGGACTCCCATGCTTGATATCCAGCTGCTGCGCAAGGATGCAGCCCTCGTCGCCGAACGCCTTGCCGCGCGCGGTTTCCAGTTCGATACCGCACGCTTCGAAGCGCTTGAGAACGAACGCAAGACGCTCCAGACCCGCACCCAGGACGCCCAGGCCAAACGCAACGCGCTCTCCAAACAGATCGGCATGCTGAAGGGCAAGGGCGAGGACACGACGGCGGTGATGGCCGAGGTGGCCGGGCTTGGCGACGAGCTGAAGGCATCGGAAACCCGCCTCGGCGAACTGCAGACCGAACTTAACGATTTCCTCATGGGCGTGCCCAACCTGCCGCACGAATCGGTCGCGGTCGGCAAGGATGAAACCGGCAATGTCGAAGTGAGCCGCTGGGGGACGCCGCGCAGCTTTGACTTTCCGGTGCGCGACCATGTCGACCTCGGCGAGGGCCTGGGCCAGCTCGATTTCGAGGCAGCGGTGAAGCTCACCGGCAGCCGCTTCACCGTGATGAAGGGCGGACTCGCCCGCCTGCATCGCGCGCTTGCCCAGTTCATGCTCGACGTGCACACCCGCGAGCACGGCTACACCGAAGTCTATGTTCCCTACATGGTCAATGATGATTCGATGCGCGGGACTGGGCAGCTGCCGAAGTTCGAAGCGGATTTGTTTCAGGTGAGTTGGGGAGGAACAGATACCAAAACTGCGGCCGCCGAGGTCTATGCGGACGCGGAGGGCAATATTCGTAAAGTTGAGAAGAAAAATTGGTATCTCATTCCCACCGCCGAAGTCCCGGTGACCAACCTGGTGCGCGACGAAATCGTGCCGCCCGAGGCGCTGCCGCTGAAATTCGTCGCCCATACGCCGTGCTTCCGCTCCGAGGCCGGCTCCTACGGCCGCGACACGCGCGGCATGATCCGCCAGCACCAGTTCGACAAGGTCGAGATCGTGCAGATGGTGAAGCCGGAGGACTCCTACGCCGCGCTGGAAAGCCTCACGGCGAACGCCGAGGCGATCCTGCAGAAACTTGGCCTGCCGTATCGCAAGATGCTGCTGTGCACCGGCGACATGGGCTTCTCGTCGGCCAAGACCTACGACCTCGAAGTGTGGCTGCCGGCGCAGAACACCTACCGCGAGATTTCCTCGTGCTCAAACTTCGAGGCCTTCCAGGCGCGCCGCATGCAGGCACGCACCCGCAACGCGCAGGGCAAGCCGGAACTGCTGCACACGCTGAACGGCTCGGGCCTGGCGGTGGGGCGCACGCTGGTGGCGATCCTGGAAAACTATCAGCGCGTCGATGGCGGGGTGGACATCCCGGCAGTGCTGGTTCCCTACATGGGAGGCGCGGAGCGTATCGAGCCTGCGCGCTGATGGTTTCGGTGCAGGCTGACTTGCGCAGCAAGTCAGGCGCGAAGCGCGGCCGTAACCAGAACGCCGACGGCAGCGCGACCGTGCCGGAGGCACTGCGGCACTGGATGGGCGGGGTGGAAATCCTCGCCCGCGGGTGATCAGCCCGGCAGCTGCGCATCCGTTGTGCGGTCGCCCAGGTTGATGAGCGGGTCGTATTCGGGTTCCAGCCGCAGCAGGATGTCGTAGTAGTTGCGGATATTCTCGGCGAAACCCAGCGCTTCCCGTCCGCGCGCGTAGCCGTATTTCATGACGCGGGCATAGGTGCCGCGGGACAGGAAGGGCAGCGCCTCCTTCACGTCGGCCCAGCTGTCCGGATTGCCGCCGCGCGCCTGGGCGATGCGGCGCGCGTCTTCCATGTGGCCCTGGCCCTGATTGTAGGCCGCGAGCGCGAGCCAGGTGCGGTCGGGCTCGGGAATGCGCGCGGGCAGTGCATCCTTCAGCAGGGCCAGGTAGCGCGCGCCGCCGAGGATGCTCTGGCGCGCGTCGAGCCGGTCGGTCACGCCCATGCGGTCGGCCGTCTCGCCGGTGAGCATCATCAGGCCGCGCACGCCGGTGGGCGACGTGGCGTAAGCATTCCACTGCGATTCCTGGTAGCCGATGGCCGCGAGCAGCCGCCAGTCGATGCCAGTGAGCGTCTGCGCCTCGTGAAAGTGGCGTCGCAGCGCGGGCAGGCGCAGCGGACGGCGTTCGAGGATGCCGAGCACGTCGCTGCTGTCCAGCTGCCGCACATGGCCGAAGTAGCGTTCGCGGATGCGTTCCAGCGTGCCGTCCTTGCGCGCCGTCTCGACGAAGCGCGCCAGCTCCACGCGCAAGGCCTGCGAGGCGCGCGTCGGCAGCGCCCAGACGATCTTCTGCCTGTCGGGCAGGTCGAACGCGACCTTCAGGTCGGGGTAGAGATTGCGCAGGGGATCGAAGTCGAAGCCGTTGATCACCACGGCGTCGTATCGGCCTTCCTGCAGCTGTGCCAGCAATTCCTCCGGCCACACGTTCTCGAGTGCGGCCCAGGACAACCTGCCGTGCTTGCGCTTCAGGCGCATTAGCATGGGCGCGTGGCCGGAACCGACGATCAGGGCCAGCTGCCGGTCGGCGAGATCGGCGACGCTGCGCGGCGTCCTGCCGTTGGCCGGGACTACGATATGCACCGGCGTATCGAGCAGCACTGGACTGGCGATCAGGTGGCGGTCGCGTACCACCGCCAGCGGCAGGGCGGCAGCGGCCAGATGGATGCGCCGGGTGTCGAGCAGGTCGAACAGGGCGTCGGGCCGGTCCTTCTCGACCCATTCCAGCGACCACTGACGGGTCTGCGCGAAGGCCTCGATGAGGTCGTGTTCGAAGCCTGCCGGCGCGCCGTTCGCGGCGATGAAGTAGGTGGATGGACTGTTGCGCGTGCCGACCACGAGTTCGCCGGTGGTCTCGGGGGGCGCCACGGGCTGTCCGCACGCGGCAAGCAGGAGCGCCAGTACGAACGGCGTTGTCCTTGCAGTCGCGCTCCCGGAGCGTGCCCTTGTTTTTGTGCGAGGCATGGCGGCAGTCTGCCGCGACGGGAAAATTTCGTCCAGCGGGGGCGGATTCGCGTCGGCTCGGTTACAATACGCGCCGCCGGAGAGGTGGCAGAGTGGTCGAATGTACCTGACTCGAAATCAGGCGTAGGTGCAAGCCTACCGTGGGTTCGAATCCCACCCTCTCCGCCAGTTTCCTGCCTGCCTGAGCGATCGATCAGGCCGATAACGACACGATGCGGATCAGGAGATGACCGAGCGTTACGATGAGCACTACATCGCGAGCGTCGCCGCGATGGGCGATACGCATGCGGTGTCGACCACCCAGGCGATCTTCACCCGCAACGGCATCAAGCTCATCGACGCGGGTACGCGCATCAATTCCGCGCTGCGCGAGAAACTCGTCCAGCACAAGCTGATCCCCGACATCGACCAGTGCCTGGTCGTCGAGAACGGCGTCACCAATACGCACCTGCGCGATGCCGCACGCACGCTGCTGCGCGAGGAAGCCTGCCTCGACCATATCCGCAATGCGCTGCCGGGACTCGACCGCGTGCTCAACGCCTTCTACGCGATTCCTCTGAACGCGCCGCTCGCGTTCAAGCTCACCGTCGCGCGCGAACAGCATCCCCAGCTATTCCGGCACAGCCTGCTCGTGGCGATCGTCGCCGTGTTCCTCGGGCTGCGCAGCCGCATGAGCGATCGCGAACTGGCGGCCGTCGCGACGGCGGGCATGTTCCACGACCTGGGCGAACTGCACATCGATCCGCACATTCTCGGCTCGGCCGACCGGCTCGATGCGGCCGCCCTGCGCCAGATCAGCGTCCATCCGACGACGGCCTACATGATCCTGCAGGAATACCCGCAATACCATCCCGAAATCAGCAAGGCCGTGTTCGAGCATCACGAGCGCATGGACGGCAGCGGCTATCCGCGCGGACTCAAGGGCGACGAAATCAGCCCCATCGGGCAGATTCTCATGCTGGCCGAAGTGATCGCCACGCTGTCGGAGAAGAGCTGGGAAGCGCACGGCACGACGCGCCTGTCGATGATGCTGAAAATGAACCGCCGCCGGTTCGCGCCGGCGCTGATCGACCACATCGCCGGCCTGCTGCAGCCCGAGACGGAGAACGGCTCGACGCCGCCCGCCGACGTGATCGTGAAGCAGCTCGATGATCTGGCGGAAGTGTTCCGGCTCTGGCACGCGGTGCATGCTTCGGACGAGGTGCCGTCGCCGCTGGCCGCGTTCGTCGGCCAGCGGGTCGTAGATGTCGAACGCTCCCTGCTCGAAACCGGTTTCCAGCCGAACAAGATGTCCATGCTGATCGACAGCATGCGGGACGATGAAATCGCCCTGATGGAAATGCACCTGATGCTTCGGGAGTCGCGCTGGATGATTGCCAACGTGATCAAGGAAACCCAGCGGCGCTGGAACGACCTGGTACCTGCGGGGCAGGATTGCGTACGCGTCAGGGAGTGGATCGAGAAATCCGGGCAACTGCTGCAGGATGAGGGCGCGGCACGATAGCCCGGCCTACTGCGCGACGCGCGGGGCAGCCGGCGGATCGAAGACGAAACGCCAGTCCGCGTGGCTCCGGGCATCGGTGAAGCCCTCGAATGGCGGGGTGAATCCCGAAGTCCTGAGCGGTGCCAGCGTCGAGCTGCTGTGCACGCCGACGATGCCGCGCGGGTCCTGGGACTGTATCCATTGCCATTCGCCGCCGAAGGGATCTCGCCAGGCACGGCGCAGATGCCGCACCGGCTCGGGCCGGCGGTTGTCCTCCAGCAGGTCGTCGACGCTCTGCGGCAGGCGCGGCTGGTTCGGATCGAGCTCGTAGTAGCTCTTGATCGCCTGGCGGTACTGCGTGCCGATGAACAGGAGTTCCGCCTCGCGTTCGCGTTGTGCCTCGGTCTTCCACAGCGTGCCGGCGGCGGCAAGCCCCAGGCCGATGAGGCCAACCAGCATCAGCACGAAGAGATAGCTGAAGCCGCGCTCGCGCTTACCAGTCGGCATACGCGCTGCCGTCGCGCGCCGCGCCCGGCGCGCCGCTGCGGATGTCGTAGACCGCGCCGGCGGCGTCGCCTTCGGGCGCGACGAGCTGCCACGTGTCGGCACGTTCGGTGATCGGATCGACCGGCAGCGCACGCAGGTATCGTGCGCTCACCAGTTCGTCGAGGCTGTCCGGATAGCGGCCGCGATCGCCGTGGAACTTGTCGATGGCGTCGCGCATCACGGCGAGGTCCTGCTTGAGGATGGTTTCGCGCGAACTGTCCAGATGATTGAAATAGCGCGGCAGCGCCAGCGCCAGCAGGAGCGCGACGATGGCCATCACCACCATGAGCTCCACGAGGGTGAAACCGCGTGTCTTCATGGCTTCACCATTCCCGGTAGGGCATACCGTTGAGCAGCCGTAGGGCGGGAATACTTTCCCGCCGCATGAGTGCCAGGCACGTCTGGGTATCGGGTGGGGAATTGCTGCGGCCCCGGCAAGGTATTCCCCATACAGGGCAGGCCGGAGTTGCGGGCCGGGCGTCGGCAAAGTGTTGCCGACCTACGGTTGCGCGCGGCATCCGCGGACTGCGAGATGGCCAGGAGACGATCCGGGTTCAATTTCTCACCATTCGCGGTAGGGCACGCCGTTGAGGCCCGTTCCGGTGGAAAGCGAGTACACGTCGAACACGTCCTTGCCGGGTGCAGGGGCGTCGGGCGGACTGGCGTAGCTGCGCAGGCCCCAGGTTTCGGCGGGCGGCGCGGACGCATCGGGATAGAAGGGATCGCGTGGCAGGCGGCGCAGGAAGTAGATTTTTTTTGCGGAATCAGTCTGCTTCACATCCTGTACACCTTGCCACAGCGCATCCAGGTCGGGCGGATAGCCGCTGGCGCCTTCGGTCCTCTGGGCCTCGATGCGGCCATCCTTCCAGGCTGCCTGATAGGCATCGAGCGCGGTACGGATCTGCCGCAGCGCGTCGCGCAGCTGGGTTTCCTTCTGGCGCTGCTGCACGAGTTGTCCGAAGGGCACGGCCACGCTGGCGAGCAGCGCCAGGATGGCGAGGGTGACCATCAGCTCGATCAGGCTGAAGCCGCCTTTGCAGCGCACCATGCCTAATCGCCGCCCCGCGCCGAATCCGGCGTCTGCGCTGCGCCGGGCGTCTGCTGCGCCTCCGGCAACTCGGGGGCGGGCGGCACTTCCGGGGCCTCGATGCTCTGGGGAGCGGGACGCGCCGGCGGCGTGAAAGGCAGGCGCGGGGCGGGCACGGACGCGCCCAGTCCCCCGCCGATGCTGCTCTCGGTGCCGCTGCGGAACTCGGTGAGCGTCGGCTGCTGTGCCTGCGTGCTGCGCAGCACGCGCGGCGTGATGAGCAGCACGATCTCGGTCTTGCTGCGTTCGTCGCGCTGGCTGGAAAACAGGCGCCCCAGCAGCGGCAGGTCGCCGAGTCCCGGCACGCGGCTTGCGGCGCTGCGGTCCTCGTCGGAGATGAGGCCGGCGAGCACCTGGGTTTCGCCATCCTTAAGGCGCAGGGTGGTGCCGGCGTTGCGCGTGCCGATCTGGTAGGTGAGCGTGCCGCTGTTGCTGCGGATTTCGCGCACAATGTTCGACACCTCCAGCCCGACCCGAATCTGCACATCCTCGCGCATCAGCACATTGGGCTCGACGTCGAGCTTCAAACCCACGTCGAGATAGGACACGGATTCCGACACCACGCCGGTCGAAGTGGTGTTCGAGGTGATGACCGGGACCTTGTCGCCGATGTGGATCTTGGCCTTCTCGCGGTTCTTCACGCGGATGCGAGGATTGGCGAGGATGTTGACATCGCTGTCCTCTTTCTTGATGTTGACCTGCGGGTTGTTGATCGCGATCTGCGCGCGGTTGATGCCGCGCAGGTTCTCCAGCGTGAGCGGCAGCGGCGACAGCGTGGTCGTGGTGGTGTTGACGATGACGCCGCCGGTGGTCGATGACGTGTCGGTGGTGATCGTGTTCAGCAGGGAGAACTGGTTGGGATACTGCACGCCGAGGTCGAGCAGGCGGCCGCGCTTGATCTCCAGCACCTCGACGTCGAGCATGACCTCGGGTTCGGCCAGATCCTGCACCGCGATGATCTTCTCGGCCAAGCGGACGGCCTCGGGCGTGTCGCGCATCACCAGAAGATTGAGCCGCTCGTCCACGTACATGTCGCGCGACTTCACCAGGGTACGCAGCATCGCCATGGTCGCCTTGGCGTCGGCGTTGCCGAGGTAGAAGCTCTTCACGACCAGGTCCTGGTAGGCCTTCTGCTTCTGCGGCTGGTCCGGATAGATCAGCAGGGTGTTGGCGTTGACCACTTTCTTGCCCAGTTGCCCGGTCATCAGCAGCATGTCCACCGCGTCGGCGATGGGCGTGTTGCGCGCGAAGAGCGTCGCCTTCGCCTCCAGCCGCACATCCTTGTCGAAGATGAAGTTGATGCCCGACTGGCGGGAGATCATGTCGAACACGTTCTTCAGCGGCGCATCGCGGAATTCCAGCGTGATCGGCTTGCGTGCGGCTTCGCCGAGGTCGCGCGGCGCAAGTTCGGCCGACGCGCGCGCCCCCTGCACCTGGCGCAGCACGGCCTGCGCGCCCGCATGGTTGGGCGACTGCGCGAGCACCAGCCGCGCGGCCTGCTCCGCCGGTTCCAGCCGGCCCGCAGCGATGTCCTGCGCGGCAATCCCGATCGCATGGGCGTGCGCACGCGCGGTCGCCAGATTGGCGAGCTGCGCCGTCGCGCGCGGGTTTTCCGGGTGGAGTTCGAGCACGCGGTTGAGCGTGACCTCGGCGGCATCGAAGCGGCCGGCGTCGAAGTCGCCCTGCGCGCGGGTGAGCCAGTCGCTGACGAGGCGTTCGCGCTGGGTGTGGTAGGTGGCCTTGAGTTCGAGGTTGTCCGGTTCCTCGGCAAGTGCGTCGCGCAGGCGGGCAATGCCGGCTTCGGGCTGGCCGGCCGCGATCAGCGCGCGGCCTTCCTTGAGGCCGGTGTTCGCGCAGCCGGCCAGCGTCCAGACGGCCAGCGCGAGCGGAAGTAGATAGCGAGGGGAAGGCAACTCAGTCTCCTGTGCGCAGGCTGCGCGTCTGGTTCAGCGGGAGGTAGGTGAAATTCAGCATGCCGGCGCGGGCCTCTTCGAGCCGCCAGACGCCATCGAGCACCTGGCCGGTGCGCACCGCGAGCGGCAGGCTGCCGCGCGTGAGATACCAGGTGGTTTCGCCGCCTTCGAGCCAGCGGCCCATGTAGGCGAAGGGCAGGGCGGGCGCCTGTGGCGGGGGGGGCGGCACGTAGGGCGGCGGCGGAGGCGGGGGGGGCGGCACATACCAGGTCTGCTCGGGAAACAGGTCCGCCTCGGCCTGCGCGAGGCGCGGACCGTCCGGCCCCGCGCTGTCCGATGCTGCGAGCTTCGTCGCGGCCTGCCCGGCCTGTTCGGCGGGCCGATCCGGTTTCGCCAGTTCGATGCTCTCCGCTTCTTCGACCGGTTCGTTCAGTGCGAGCCAGGCCGACCAGCCGAGCGCGCCGGCCAGCAGGGCAAAGAGCACGAGGCGACGCCGGGCTTCGGTCACGGCGTGGCCTCCACGTACAGGCTCAGGCGCAGTTCGGCCTGCAGCGTGCGCGACTCGATGCGTTCGCGCTTGAGCTTCAGTTCGTCCAGCGCGAGATTGGGCAGGCGCTCCAGCGCGGCGGCGAGCCAGGCGTGCAGCGCGGGGTACCGGGCTTCGACCGGCAGCACAAGCTGCCAGCGCGTGAGGGCGGTACCGGTCTGCGCGCTGGCGCTGTACTGGCCGCGCGGCAGGGCGATACCGTGGGCACGCGCGAGGCGTTCGAGTTCGCCGATCTGCCGGGCGGCTTCGCCGGTGGGCGGCAGGGTGGCGAGCGGATCGGCAGCAGCGGCCTGGACCGCGGGCGCCGGCGCGGCGGCCTGCCGGCGCAGCGCATCCAGCCGGGCCTCCAGTGCGGCGATGTGCGTCTCGCGCGGCAGGGTGTCTGCCACGTGCAGGACAAGCGCGAGCAGTGCGAGCGCGATGCCGCCCAGTCCGGCCACGCCCAGGCGGCGGACATGACGACGCAGGTGCCAGAGCAGGGTGTTCATGTCCTGAGCGCCACGTCGACGACGAAGCGGACGGGTTGCTGGTCGGCATCGGCCTGCAGCTCGTGCTGGATGAGCGCGGCGCGCGACACGCCGGGTTGCGCCTGCAGGCGTTCGATCCAGGCGACGGCGTCCGCGAGCGTGCGCGCCTCGGCGGTGAGCTTGAGCCGTGCCTTGGCCTGGTTGGCGTCGAGCGCGACGAGCGCGATGCGCCTGTCGCGTGCGCCGGACAGCGCATCGAACGCCGGCTGCCAGCGCCAGGCGAGCTGCGCGGCGATGCGCGCCTGCGTTTCCTGCGCCGCGACGTTGGCCGGTTCGGCGCGCCGCGTACTGGCTGGCCGCACGTTCTCCAGCGCGGCAATCTGCAGGTCGAGCCCGGCTTCGCGGTCGCGCGCGGCCTGCCAGATGTGCACGCTCCACGCCAGCGCCGCCGCGCCGGCGAGCGCCAGCACGAGGCCCACGACAGAAGGGCGGGCAGGCGCGGCATGAAAATCGAAATCCAGGCGGGCCATGGTCAGGCGGCGAGCAGGGCGGACGCACCGGAGAGCCGGGCATCATGGGGCAGGACGTGCCAGCGCATCCGGGCATCGTTCGGCGCGACCACCGCACCCATGCCGGACGCATGCAGCCAGACGGCGTTGGGGATGGACGCCGCCGCACTGCCGCGCTCGCGTTCCAGCCATTCTGGCAGGGTGTCCTGCCAGCGGCCGTCGATGGGCAGGCCGGCCACATGCTGCCAGCAGCCCTGCGCACCGCCGAAGAGCGACAGCCAGCCAGGTTCGACCAGCACCCACCAGCCTTCCAGCCGGACGGGGGCGCGGCGCGCGGCCACGCTGGCAAACGGGCGAATCGCGATGCGGCGGAACCCGCGGCGCGCCAGCAGGGCATCGAGCGCCTGCGCAAGCTCGGCATCGATCGCGGCGCCGGCCAGCCCCGCGTGCGGCGGCTGGCTGTACACGCGCACGGCCCAGTGCGCCGCCAGATCGCCATAGATGTCGCGCAGGCTGGCGGCGACCAGTGCCTGTTCCTCCACCGGCGAAAGCGGCTTGCCCGGCGGCGGCGTCAGCACGTGGCGCACGAAGTGCTGCGACAGCACGACCTCGACGCGCGTCGTCTGCCAGGCGTCGTCGGCGAGCGCCGCGTCGAGCACGGGCACAAGGCTCGTCGCGTCGCGTCCTGCGGGCACGGTGTGCCGGCGCGCGCCGCGGGCGAGCGCGACCTCGCCCGGCGCCAGCGCGATGCGCAGTGGTTCAGCCGACCAGCGTGACACGGTTGATCTCCTCCAGCGTGGTGTCGCCAGTCTTCACCAGCGCGAGTGCGGCATCGCGCAGTGTGCGGGTGCCGCCGCGCGCGGCGGCGTCCTTGATCTGGCCGATGGGAGCGCGCGCGACGATGAGCTCGCGCAGCTCGTCGGTGAGCACGAGGATTTCGGCGACCGCGCGCCGGCCCCGGTAGCCGCTGCCGCGGCAATGGCCGCAGCCGCTGCCCTGGCGGAAGGCATAATCGCGCGTCTTCTCGCGGGTGAGGCCCGAGAGTTCCAGCAGCTCGTCGGAGGGCGTGGCCGGCGCCGCGCAATGCGGGCAGTTCACGCGCACCAGGCGCTGGGCCACGATGCCGTTCAAGGCCGAGACGAAGCTGTAGGGATCGACGCCCATGTGGATGAAACGGCCGATCACGTCGAACACGTTGTTGGCGTGCACGGTAGTGAACACGAGGTGACCGGTGAGCGCGGACTGCACCGCGATCTGCGCGGTGTCGGCATCGCGGATTTCGCCGACCATGATCTTGTCCGGGTCGTGGCGCAGGATCGACCTGAGTCCGCGCGCGAAGGTGAGCCCCTTCTTTTCGTTGACCGGAATCTGCAGCACGCCTGCGAGCTGGTACTCGACCGGGTCTTCGATGGTCACGATCTTGTCGCGGCCGGTGTTGATCTCGGAGATCGCGGCGTACAGCGTGGTCGTCTTGCCCGAGCCGGTGGGCCCGGTGACGAGCAGCATGCCGTAGGGTTCGGCGGCAAGCTTGCGAATGCGCGCGAGCGGCGTACCGGCATAGCCCAGGCCTTCCAGCGTCAGCCCCGACAGTTCCTCCGACAGCGCCTGCCGGTCGAGGATGCGCAGTACCGCATCCTCGCCGAACACGCTGGGCATGATGGACACGCGCACGTCGACCTCGCGGCCCTGCATCACGACCTTGAAGCGGCCGTCCTGCGGCACGCGCCGCTCGGCGATGTCGAGTTCGGACATGACCTTGATGCGCGAGATCGCCTGTTCGGCGGTTTCGCTGCCGGCCACCTGCGCCACGTGGGAGAGCACGCCGTCGATGCGGTACTTGACCGTGAGGCCGCGCGGGTCGGTTTCCAGATGGATATCGGAAGCGCCGGCCTTGAGCGCGTCGTACAGCGTCGAGCGCACCAGCCGCACCACCGGGCTCGCGTCTTCGGCGATGCTGGCGAAAGACAGGGTTTCCGCGCCGGAGTCCTGCGCACGCTGCGCGCCGTCGCCCCCCACGCCCTCCATCGCGCGCAGACCCTCCTCGTGTCGGGCGAGCAGGGCGGCGAGATCGGCCGGATGCGCGAGGCCGATGTCGAAGGGCGTGCCGAGCACGTGCGCGGCGTAGGCGCGACTGGCGCCGTCCCAGGGATCGGCCAGCAGCAGCCAGGTGCGCGTGCCGTCCTGCGCCACCAGGCAATGGCGGCGCGTGGCTTCGCCGAAGGCCAGCCGGGAAAAGTCGGGCGCGAGCGCATTGAGCGCGGCCATGTCGAAGGCGGGCAGGCGCACATGTGCGGCCAGCGCGGCGAGCGCGGCATCGGCCGTGAGGCCAAGCTGATCCTGCACGCGCGGCAGCAGCATCTGCCCGGCGGCCAGCGCCTCGCGGCGCAGCGCGGCGAGCGTGTCGTCCGCAAGGACGGGCAGGGCGGCGTTCACTGGATCGACCCCGCAAGTTCGAAGATGGGCATGTAGAGCAGCACCACGATGAGGCCGATGGTGAGTCCGATGAAGACCATCAGCAGCGGCTCGAACAGGCGCGTGAACCAGTCGACCCAGCGCGCCATTTCCTCGTCGTGGAAGACCGCGATGCGCTCCATCATCTCGCCCATGCGGCCGCTCTTTTCGCCGACGCGCAGCAGACGCGCGGCCACCGGGGTGACGAGTTCGCCCTGCGCGAACGCGGCGGAAATCGATTCGCCGCGCCGCATCGCGTCCATGGCCACCCCCGCCCCCTGGCGCAGATGCGCCGAGAGCAGGCCCGACACCATGCCGAGCGCCTGGACCACGGGAATGCCGCCGACCAGCAGCATGCCGAGGCTGCGGTAGAAACGTGCGAGTTCGAAAGTGCGCAGGTGCGCGCCGATGGCCGGCGTGCGCCAGGCCAGCCGCGTGAGCGCGGCGCGCGTGCCCGGCTGGACGAGCGCTGCGACCAGCGCGGCGAGCGC
This sequence comes from Pseudomonadota bacterium, assembly GCA_040754275.1. GTDB lineage: Bacteria > Pseudomonadota > Gammaproteobacteria > Burkholderiales > Thiobacillaceae > Thiobacillus. The sequence goes on along the minus strand of JBFMCW010000031.1, from coordinate 2,721 downwards.
AAGCAGGGCGCCCAGCGCGATCCAGCCGCCGTGCGCCGCCATCGCCTCGCCCCAGGCCAGCAGCATGCGCGACATCCAGGGCAGGTCGCGGCCGGCGTCGGCGTACACCGAGGCGAAGCGCGGCACCACGTAACCGAGCAGGAAGGCGATCACCAGGGTGCCCACGCCGATCAGCAGCAGCGGGTAGATCGAGGCCGACAGCACCTTTTTCTTCACCGTGTCGATCTGGTTCTGGTAGCCGACGAAACGCGCGAGCGCCGGCGACAGGTCGCCCGTGCTTTCCGCCGCGCGCACCGTGGCGGCATAGAGCGGCGGAAAGGCCGCGCCCTGCGCTTCGAGCGCGGCGGAAAAGGGCTTGCCCTGGCGCATCGTGTCGAGCAGGCGTTCGATCAGCTGGCGTGATTCGGCACGACTGTCCTTTTCGGCGAGCGTCTCCAGCGCTTCGGTCAGCGTGAGACCGGCATCGAGCAGTGCGATCAGCTCCTGGGTGAACAGCAGCAGCGGGAAGCGCGCATGCCGTGCCGCCAGCAGACCGCCGCGTTCGGCGGCGATGGACAGCACCTGTGCGCCTTCGCGCTGCAGACGCGTCGTGGCCTCGGCTTCGTCGAGCGCCTCGACCGTGAGGGCCATGACGCCCGCGCCCGGACGCAGGGCTTTCACCCGATAGCGCATGGCTTCACTGCCAGTTGCCGATGTCGGCGCCGTCGCCGTCGCCGCCCGGCTGGCCATCGCGGCCGAAGGAGAACAGATCCATCTCGCCGTGCTCGCCGGGATTGCGGTACTGGTAGGGCTTGCCCCAGGGATCGCTGGGCACGGCTTTCTTCAGATAGGGCCCGTCCCAGCGCGCCTCGTCGGCAGGCCTGGCGTTGAGCGCGGCCAGGCCCTGCTCGGTGCTGGGATAGCGGCCGGTATCGATGCGGTACTGGTCGAGCGCCTTCTCCAGCGCGACGATCTGCGCGCGTGCCGTTTTCACCTCCGACTTGCCGACCTGCGAGAAGTACTTGGGCGCCACGTAGCCTGCCAGCAGACCGAGGATCACCAGCACGACCAGGAGTTCGAGGAGGGTGAAGCCGCGCTGGCGCTTCTTGGCTGTAATCCGCTTGAGGGGAGTTGGGTGCATGATGGTCGAGGCGAATTGATCCGACATGGGCAATAAACTGTAGGTTTGCAGTGATTGACCGATATTTTCTTGTCACTCAATTTTCATTTAACCAAGCGCATGTTACATATTGATGCACACGCATTCAGGGCACCCCGTTTTGAACTGGTTGGCTACCTGGCAGCATTTGGCGAATGCATTAATCAATGCGAAAGGATATTCAATGTCTGTTACCTGCATTCTTGCAGGAATGTGTATCAAGTCGATTTCAACTCCATGGATTTTGGTTTCATTGGTTTCAATCACGCGCTCCGGGTGACTGTGCTCTGCTCTGAGAGGTGTGGCTGCCCGCAGTTTCTTGAGTAATCACAAAAACGTGTTTCTCGCGATTTCTTCCACTCTTACTGCTAGAACCCTCTCAAGACTGGCTCTGGGGGGTGCCGTCATCCTGCTGTTGACCAGCGCGGTGAGCACCTGGGTGCTGTACCGCCAGGTGGAGGACCATGCCAGGGAACGTTTGGCCCTTCAGGCTCTGGAGCGGGCACGGGTCGCTGAGCGGGTGCTGGCCCAGACCGTGGAGTCCCACGAGGTGGTGCGCCGGGCTTTCGTGGAACGCTGGCCCCAGTATCAGGGTGTGGATACCCTGCGTCGCTTCGACAAGCTCTTTGTCATGTATCCCGATGGTGCCATCCGCAACCGGCCGGAAATCAGCGATGGCCGCAAGTGGTCCACGGGCTGGATACGCAAGGGCGAAGTGGTCAGTGATGACCTGAAACGGCGCTTCGTGCTGTTTTTCGACCTGTCGCAGCAATACGGTCCGGGCATGGTGGTGCGGGCGGAGAACCTGTTTTTTACCGGCTACCCTGAACAGGCCAATATGGGCTACGACCCTATCCTGTCGCCGGACTGGATACTGACCATTCCTGCGGAGTATGACCAGAGGGACTATGAGTGGGGGCGCACGGCCTATCAGGCTACACCCGTGGGCGGCCCCAGCCAGTGGCATGCCGCAGAACTGGATCTGGCCGGCGGCCAAACGGTCCATACGGCAGGGGTGAGTAGCTACATCCATTACCAGGGGCGGCAGTTGGCCGCTGTAAACAGTGGAACCGGCTTGCCGGACCTGATGGCAAAAATCTACGGCAACGGGCAGCCAGCGTCCCTCGGTCGCATGGTCCTGTTGCGGGATGACGGGCGCCTGATCCACGACCCCGAAGCCGCAGAAGAATTCAAGAAGGCTATGCCCAGGGCATCCTTGCCCCTGCATCACGCCATCCTGGCAAAAAACCGCCAGGTATCGCGGTATCCCTTTGTGGAATACGACCAACAGGATGACAGCTACTTTGCCGTGGCCCGCATTGAAGGACCGAACTGGCTGGTAGCCATGGTGCTGCCCGGCCAGGCGGTTCGATCGGAAGCCCTGGGCCAGGCCCAATGGGCCCTGTGGGTCGGGCTGGTGGCACTGATCTTGTTGCTGAGTGTGTTTGCGTCCGTTCTGCGCCGCCGTATCGCCCAGCCCCTGGGGGAACTCACCCGGGCCGCCGAGCGGGTGGCCGGGGGCGAAGCCGACGTGCGCCTGCCTGCGGGCCGCCCCGACGAACTGGGCCGTCTGGCCCAGGCCT
>JBFMCW010000030.1:0-21485 GCA_040754275.1 Pseudomonadota bacterium | reverse complement strand
TAGCCCCCAGCCCCTAGCCCCTAGCCCATGCACCAGAAAATCCTCATCCTCGATTTCGGCTCCCAGACTACCCAGCTCATCGCCCGCCGCGTGCGCGAGGCCGGCGTCTATTGCGAACTACATCCCAACGACGTGACCGACCAGTTCGTACGCGACTTTGCGCCGGCCGGGATCATTCTCTCGGGCGGACCGAACTCGGTGTACGAGGACGAAACGCCACGCGCGCCGCAGGTCGTGTTCGAGCTTGGCGTGCCGGTACTCGGCATCTGCTACGGCATGCAGACCATGGCGGCGCAGCTCGGCGGGCAGGTGGAGAGCGCAGCCAAGCGCGAATTCGGCTACGCGGAAATCCGCGCGCGTGGTCATACCGCGCTGTTGCGCGATATCCAGGACCGCGCCAATGATGAGGGCCACGGCCTGCTCGACGTGTGGATGAGCCATGGCGACAAGGTCACCGCGCTGCCGGACGGGTTCAGGGTGATGGCGAGCAACGCTGCCACGCCCATTGCCGGCATGGCTGACGAGGCACGCAAGTTCTACGGCGTGCAGTTCCACCCCGAAGTCACGCATACGCTGCAGGGCAAGGCGCTGCTCGCGCGCTTCGTGCACGACATCTGCGGCTGCGGCAACGACTGGAACATGCCCGACTACGTCGACGAGGCCATCGGCAAGGTGCGATCCGAAGTCGGCAGCGACGAGGTCATCCTCGGCCTGTCGGGCGGTGTCGATTCCTCCGTCGTCGCCGCCCTGCTGCACAAGGCCATCGGCGACCAGCTCACCTGCGTGTTCGTCGACAACGGCCTGCTGCGCCTCAACGAGGCCGAACAGGTGATGGCGACCTTCGCGAAGAACCTCGGCGTCAGGGTCATCCACGTCGATGCGCGCGACCGCTTCATGGATGCGCTGGCCGGGGTGTCCGACCCCGAACAGAAGCGCAAGATCATCGGCCGCGAGTTCGTCCATGTATTCCAGGAGGAAGCCGAAAAACTGCCGAATGCCAAATGGCTCGCGCAGGGCACCATCTACCCCGACGTCATCGAATCGGCCAGCGCCAAGACCAAGAAGGCGCACACCATCAAGAGCCATCACAACGTCGGTGGTCTGCCCGACACGCTGCACCTGAAACTCCTTGAACCGCTGCGCGAACTGTTCAAGGACGAAGTGCGCGAACTGGGCATCGCTTTGGGCCTGCCGCACGACATGGTCTATCGCCATCCCTTCCCCGGCCCCGGCCTGGGCGTGCGCATCCTCGGCGAAGTGAAGCGCGAATACGCCGACCTGCTGCGCCGCGCCGATGCCATCTTCATCGAGGAACTGCGCGCCGCCGGCTGGTACGACAAAACCTCCCAGGCCTTCGCCGTCTTCCTGCCGGTCAAGAGCGTCGGCGTCATGGGCGACGGCCGCACCTACGACTACGTCGTCGCCCTGCGTGCCGTCGTGACCAGCGACTTCATGACCGCACACTGGGCCGAGCTGCCCTACACCCTGCTCGGCAAGGTCTCCAACCGCATCATCAACGAAGTGCGCGGGCTCAATCGCGTCGTATACGACGTGTCGGGCAAGCCGCCGGCCACCATCGAGTGGGAATGAACGGGTAGTGCCCTCGATTGCCGTCATCGGGGCCGGCCCCGCTGGTCTGATGGCAGCCGAAGTGCTGGCGCAGGGCGGGGCGCAGGTCGATGTCTACGACGCCATGCCCTCGGTCGGCCGCAAGTTCCTCCTGGCGGGCGTGGGCGGCATGAACATCACGCACGCCGAGCCCTGCGATGCCTTCGTTGCGCGCTACGGCGAACGCGCAGCCTGCATGCGGCTGCTGCTGGACGTGTTTCCGCCAGCCGATTTGCGCGCATGGATCCATGCCCTCGGCATCGAGACCTTCGTCGGCTCGTCCGGCCGCGTGTTCCCCACCGGCATGAAGGCCGCGCCGCTGTTGCGCGCCTGGCTGCATCGCCTGCGCGAGGCCGGCGTGCGTTTCCACGTGCGGCATCGCTGGCTGGGCTGGGCAGACAACGGGACCTTGCGTTTTGCGACGCCAACGGGCGACATTCAGGTGCAGGCTGACGCGGTGGTGCTGGCGCTTGGCGGGGCAAGCTGGCCGAAGCTGGGCTCGACCGGCGCCTGGGTACCGTGGCTGGAAGCGCGCGGCATCGACATTGCGCCGCTCGTCCCCGCGAACTGCGGCTTCGATGTGGCCGGTGGCTGGAGCGCGCATCTGAAATCGCGCTTCGCGGGACAACCGCTGAAGACGGTGGCGCTGCGCTTTGTCGATGCCGCCGGCCACCCGCATGTACGGCACGGCGAGATGATGTTGTCGGATACCGGTGTCGAGGGCAGCCTGGTCTACGCGTTGTCGGCGCCTTTGCGCGAAACCATCGCGGCGCAGGGCAAGGTGACGGCGCGCCTCGATCTGCTGCCCGATAAATCGCCGGAACGGGTGCTGGCCGAGGTGGGGCATCCGCGCGGCTCGCGTTCGCTGTCCAGCCATCTGCAAAGCCGCGCGGGACTCAGGGGCGCGAAGGTGGCGCTGCTTCACGAATGCGTGCCGAAAGACGCCTTGAACGATCCGGCGCGGCTCGCGCAGGCGATAAAATCGCTGCCGCTGACTCTGGCCGCGCCGCGCCCCATCGAGGAAGCGATCAGCAGCGCGGGCGGCGTGCGCTTCGAGGTGCTCGATGCGAACCTGATGCTGCGCGCGTTGCCCGGCGTGTTCTGTGCCGGCGAGATGCTCGACTGGGACGCGCCCACCGGCGGCTACCTGCTCACCGCATGTTTCGCCAGCGGGCGCGCGGCGGGGCAGGGCACCCTGAATTATCTGAAGACCCGACATGCTGCGACTGACTGAACTCAAACTGCCGCTCGACCATCCGCCGGACGCCCTGCGCGCGGCGATCCTCGTGCGCCTGGCGATCCGCGACGAGGACCTGCTGGGCTTCAGCATCTTCAAGCGTAGCTACGACGCGCGCAAGAAGCACGCGTTGCTGATGGTGTACGCCGTCGATGTCGAGGTCAGGAACGAGGCGGCGCTGTTGAAGACATTCCGCAACGATGCGCACCTCAAGCCCACGCCCGATATGGACTATCGCTTCGTCGGCCAGGCACCGGCGACGCTCGACGAACGCCCGCTCGTCGTCGGCTTCGGTCCCTGCGGCATCTTCGCCGCGCTGGTGCTGGCGCAGATGGGGTTCAAACCCATCGTGCTCGAACGCGGCAAGGCGGTGCGCGAGCGCACGCAGGATACGTGGGGCCTGTGGCGGAAACACGTCCTCAACCCGGAATCCAACGTGCAGTTCGGCGAAGGCGGCGCGGGGACGTTTTCGGACGGCAAGCTCTACAGCCAGATCAAGGACCCACGGCATCTCGGGCGCAAGGTGCTCACCGAATTCGTGAAGGCCGGCGCGCCGGAGGAAATCCTCTACGTCTCCAAACCGCACATCGGTACCTTCCGCCTGGTCTCGATGGTCGAGGCCATGCGGCGCGAGATCGAGGCGCTGGGCGGCGAAATCCGATTCCGGCAGCGCGTGACCGACGTGCTGATCGAGGACGGGCGCATCGCAGGCGTACAGCTGGCCGGCGGCGAAACCCTGGCGAGCCGTCACGTCGTCCTCGCGCTCGGCCACAGCGCACGCGATACCTTCGAGATGCTGCACGCGCGCGGCGTGTTCATGGAAGCCAAGCCGTTTTCCGTCGGCTTTCGCATCGAACATCCGCAGTCGCTCATCGATAAGGCCCGGTTGGGACCGAATGCCGGCAACCCGCTGCTCGGTGCGGCCGACTACAAACTGGTGCATCACGCAAAGAACGGCCGTGCGGTCTACAGCTTCTGCATGTGCCCAGGCGGCACCGTGGTCGCGGCCACCTCCGAACCCAACCGCGTCGTCACCAACGGCATGAGCCAGTATTCGCGCAACGAGCGCAATGCCAACGCCGGTATCGTCGTCGGCATCACGCCGGCGGATTATCCGGACGGCGTGCTTGGCGGCATCGAACTGCAGCGGGCGCTCGAATCGCGCGCGTTCGAACTCGGCGGCGGCAATTACGACGCACCGGCGCAACGCGTCGGCGACTTCCTCGCCGGGCGCGCCTCCAACCAGCTCGGCAGCGTCGACCCCTCGTACAAGCCGGGGGTGCGTCTCACCGACCTCGCAACCGCGCTGCCCGATTACGCCATCGAGGCGATCCGCGAGGCCTTGCCCGCGTTCGATAAACAGATCAAGGGATTTGCCATGGACGACGCCGTGCTCACCGGCGTCGAGACGCGCACCTCGTCGCCGCTGCGCATCACGCGCGGCGACGATTTCCAGAGCCTCAACGTGAAAGGCCTGTACCCGGCGGGCGAAGGTGCTGGTTACGCCGGCGGCATCCTCTCCGCCGGCGTCGACGGCATCAAGGTTGCGGAGGCGGTGGCGCGGGACATGCTGGGCCTGCCAGCGGCAGACTCAGGCACGCGGCCAAACCCGGATTGCGGTTACTAAGGTCGAGACGGCCGCCGGTCTGGCGCGCGTAGCGCTCGACGATGGCAAGCCCAAGCCCGGTGCCCTGCGCGCCGGTACGTGCCGCGTTGCCGCGCCAGAAGGGGCGCTTGGCCGTTTCGAGTTCGGCGTCAGCCAGTCCCGCGCCCTGATCGACGATGCAGAAGCGGAGCGCGTCCGCCGTGCGTTCGAGTTCCAGCGTGACGGGCGGCTGGCCGTAGCGGTGGGCGTTTTCCAGCAGATTTGAAAGACTGCGGACGAGGCCCAGCGCGGGCAGGGTGGACGTGCCCAGCGTGCCGCGCACGGTCACCGGCAGGCCGCGCGCCGCGAAGCCGGCGGCGAGTTCATGGCACAGCGCATCGAGATCGACCGGACTGGCAGCCTCCACTTCGCTGCGTGCGAATTCGGCGAACTGGCGGGACAGCGTGTCCATGTCGTCCATGTCGCGGATCATCGCCTCGCGCTCCTTGGCATCCCCGACCTGCATTTCGACGGCGAGACGCAGGCGGGTGAGCGGCGTGCGCAGGTCATGGGAGAGTCCGGCGAGCAACAGGGTGCGGTCGGCTTCCTGCGTGCCGAGATCGGTGCTCATGCGGTTGAAGGCGCGCGCCAGCGCGGCGAGTTCGGTTGGGCCGTGTTCGTCGAGCCGCCCTGTGAAGTCACCACGGCCGACGCGAGCAGCGACGTCCGCCGCCTCGCGCAGCGGACGGTTGATGCGTTTCACCACCGCCCAGCCACCGGCAAATGCGAGCAGCAGCGTGAGCGCGCCCCAGCCGATCCACTGCCAGGGCAGGCCGTCGCGATGCGGCGCGCGCGGCAGCACCAGCCAGTAGCCATCGGGCCCGAGCGGAAAGCTGATCCACAGGGCTTCATCGTCCGCAGGATCGGCGATGAGCAGCGTGTCCTCGCCCAACTGCGCCTGCAGTTCCTGCCAGATGTGCCGCTGCATCCCGCGTTCGGGCGGCGGCAGGAGGACCTCTTCCGGCGTCATCGGCACCACGTGGATACCCTCGCGCTGAGACAGTTCCTGCAGCAGTGCCTGTCTGCGCTCGGGCTGGGCGGCGAGCAGGGCTGCGCGGGTGAGATTGACGACGGCGGCGGCGCGGGTGGCGATCTGGCGCGCGCGTGGCTCCTGTTCGGCCAGCGTGAACAGCGTGAGCCAGGCGGCGAGGCTCGCCACGAGCAGAATGCCGATGAGCACGACGGTACGCGCCAGCAGCGAGTTCGGCACGCGCAGCATCAATCCGGTACAAACACGTAGCCGAAGCCGCGCACGGTCTGGATATGGTGCGGCGCGGCGGGGTCGGCCTCGATCAGCTTGCGCAGGCGCGAGACCTGCACGTCGATGCTGCGGTCGTAGGCCTCATGGTCGCGGCCGCGCGCCAGCGCCATCAGCCGCTCGCGCGACAGCGGGTGGCGGGGGTGCTCGACCAGCACCTTCAGTACCGCGAATTCGCCGCCGGTCAGTGGCTGCTTCACGCCGTCGCGGAACAGCTCGCGCGCACCGAGCCTGAGCGTACAGGTGCCGAAGACGATCTCCTGATCGTCAACAGCAGGCGCGCCGGGCGGCGGCGCCACGCGGCGGCGTAGAACGGCCTTGATGCGCGCCACCAGCTCCCGCGGGTTGAAGGGCTTGGGCAGGTAGTCGTCGGCACCCATCTCGAGGCCGACGATGCGGTCGATCTCGTCGGCCTTGGCGGTCAGCATCACGATGGGCAGTTCGGGGTGCGTGGTTTGCAGGCGACGGCACACCGACAGCCCGTCCTCGCCCGGCAGCATCCAGTCGAGCACCAGCACGTCGAAGCGCTCGCGCTCCAGCGCGGCGTCGAGTGCCTTGCCGTCCGCCACGGCACGCACGGCCATGCCCTGTTCCGCGAGATAGCGCTCCAGCAGATCGCGCAGGCGCAGGTCGTCGTCGAGCAGCAGGACTTTGGTCGGGGTCGTGGTCATGGGGCTAGCGTAAGGGGCGGCGACGAAGTATGTGTTTCGGAATGTTTCCGGCGCCAGCCCGGACACAAATCCTTACACTATTCCCCTGGCCGGACAAGCGCGGTTTACAGTGGGTGTCGAGAATGCACAGCGTGGACGAATCGTCCACCACCATTCAATTCTGGGAGACGAACATGAAACGCACTGCCTCCATCGCCGCACTGGTTCTGGCTGCGGCATTCAGCCTGCCGGCCCTGGCCTACGACCGCGACAACAACCCGCCGGGCCCGGTCGGGGGGCCCGGTACCAACTGGGAAAACCCGCCTGGCCCGCGTGGCGGCCCCGGTACCAGCCCGGATCGCCACTTCTGCAAGAAATATCCGAAGAAATGCGATCGCGATGGGAACCCGCCCGGCCCGGTCGGCGGCCCGGGCACCAACTGGGAAAACCCGCCTGGCCCGGATGGCGGTCCGGGTGCCAGCCCCGACCGTCATGGCTTCTGCAAAAAATATCCGAACAAATGCGACCGTGACGGCAACCCGCCGGGCCCGGTCGGCGGCCCCGGCACCAACTGGGAAAACCCGCCCGGCCCGCGTGGCGGCGCCGGCGCCAGCCCGGATCGTCGCTGAATGCAAGCGGTGTCGGTGAAGCCATGAAACGCCGTGTGCTGAACAGCCTCCTCGCGTGCCTCCTCGGCCTGGGGGCGGCGGTTGCCTTGGCGCAAGCGCCTGGCGATGATGCCGATCCCGACTGGGGACAGCTGCGCCGCGACGTGGACGCAGGCATGCAGCGCCCCGGCGGCAACGGCGACTTCGAGGCGCGCCGCCAGGCCATCCGCGAACGCGCCCGTGCGCGCTTTGCGGAAGCCGACCGCAACGGCGACGGGCTGCTCAGCCGCGAGGAGATGGCGCAGTTGCGCCCCATGCTCGCCCGGCATTTTGATCGCATCGACACCAATCGCGACGGCCAGGCCAGCGAACAGGAACTGGCCGAGGCCATGCGCCGCCTGCAACAGATGCGGCGCGACCATTTCAACCGGCCCGCACCGTGGGCCCCGCTCAGATAAAGGAAAGATCATGTCGACCTTGAAACCCATCGCCGCCGCTTTGGCCGGCGCGTTAGTCCTCGCCTCCACCCTGCACGCCGGTGATGCCGATGCGCGCGAACGCAGCCGCAGCGGCACCTGGCAGAACAGCCACGGCGGCAGTGGCAGCTACCAGCGCAACACCGTGCGCCAACGCGGCAGCCTGTCGCGCGACACCAGCTGGCAGAACGCCAACGGCCGCAGCGGCTCCGCCTCGCTCGACCGTACCCGGGACCGCGAAGCCGGGACCTGGTCGTCGGACCGCAGCGTGACGCGCGGCAACGGCGACACCGCCACCTGGAGCAAGTCCGGCCAGAAAACCGACACCGGCGCGGTGCTTCACGGCGAAGGCACCAACTTCCGCGGCCAGGACGTGAGCATGGATCGCAGCATCACCAGAAACGAGGATGGCAGCCGCTCGGTGGAAACCACCCGCGTCAACGAAACCACCGGCAAGAGCCTCACCACCGACAAGACCGTGACGCGCAGTGAAGAGGGCTGGACGAGCCAGGGCAGCTACACCACTGGCAGCGGCAACACCGGCACTACCGCAGGCAGCCTGACACGCACCGACACGGGTTACACCCGCTCGAACAGCGCGACCAACAGCGAAGGCCAGACCGCGAACCGCACGGTGGACGTGACGCATGCGGATGGCAGCGTTACCCGCACGGTCACGGGTACCGGCTTCGACGGCGAGACCCGCACGCACGGCACGACCGTCACGCCGAACCCGTAAGCCATGCGCGACGTGCTGATCGTCGGGGCGCTGTGCCTCGTGTTTGCCTACGTGCTCGCCAGCCTGGCATGAGAACGCTGCTCTGGCTCGTCGTCTGCTTTCCCGTGCTGGCTTTCGCCGGCATGGGCGAGGACGAGGCGCGGCACCTGTTGCTGCGCACCGGCTGGGCGGCGACGCCGCAGCAGGTCGCGGTCTACGCGCAGCTCTCGCGTGCCCAAGCCGTCGACCGCGTGCTCGACGGCACACACGGCGAAGCCGCGACGCCCTTGCCGGCGGACCTGCAGGTTTTCACGCCGCCGCCGCGCCGGCGCGGCGAATTGAGCGAGGCGGAGCGCAAGGCCTTCCAGCGCGAGCAGATTCAACTGGGGCTGGAGATGCGCAGCTGGTGGTTTGCCGAAATGCTCGCCACCGACAGCCCGCTCACCGAAAAGATGACGCTGTTCTGGCATAACCATTTCGTGTCGAGCCAGCAGAAGGTGCGTTTCCCCAAATTGCTCGTCGACCAGAACCGGCTGCTGCGGCAGCAGGCGCTCGGCAACTTCGGGACGCTGCTGCATGCGATCGCGCGCGACCCGGCGATGGTGCTGTACCTGGATTCGGCGCAGAACCGCCGCGCCGCGCCGAACGAGAACTTCGCGCGCGAGCTGATGGAGCTGTTCACCCTTGGCGAAGGGCAATACGGCGAACGCGACGTCAAGGAGGCCGCGCGCGCCTTCACCGGCTGGAGCATCGACCGCCAGACCGGCGCCTTCCGTTTCTACCGTTTTCTGCACGACGGCGGCGACAAGACCGTGCTCGGCCGGACCGGCGCCTTCGACGGCGACGACGTGCTCGGCATCCTGCTCGCGCAACCGGCCACGGCGGAATTCCTCACCCGCAAGCTGTGGCGCGAATTCGTCTCGCCCGATCCCGATCCGGCCGAAGTGGCGCGGATCGCTGCCGTGCTGCGGCAATCCCACTACGCCATCCGCCCCTGGCTGCGCGCCCTGCTGCTGTCGCCGGCGTTCTGGACGCCGGCGCATCGCGGCGTGCTGGTGAAGTCGCCAGTGGAATTCCTGCTCGGCCTGATCGAGACGCTGGATGTGGCGGGCGTCGATCCGCGCGTGCTCGCGCTGGCCTCGCGCCAGTTGGGCCAGGACCTGTTCGCGCCGCCCAACGTGAAAGGCTGGCCAGGCGGCGACGCGTGGATCAGTTCGACTACGCTGCTCGCGCGCCGGCAGATGGTCGAGCGCCTGTTCCGGGCGAACGAAGCCGGGTCCTACGCGGCGATGCAGCCGCCCACGGGCGCGGCTGGGCGCGATGCGCGCCTCGCGCAACGTCTCGCCCGCGGCATGGACGGTTTCAGCGTCGATGCCGGCGTGCTCGACGGACTGGGGCGCGACGAGGCCAGCGCGCGGACACGTTTCGCCAGCCTGACGCTGGCCGTGCCGCCGGCGGGCGATCTCGCCGCGCGCGACCGCCGTGGCTTCCTGCAGGCGCTGGCGCAGGACGCGGCATTCCAACTGAAATAATGGAGGGCATGCGATGCAGCGACGCGATTTCCTGACAGCCCTGTCGGCCCTGACGCTCTACGGTCTGGCGCCGCGCGCAGGGGCCGCTGCCGGCGCGAACTACCGAAACCTGCTGATCCTGATCGAGCTGAAGGGCGGCAACGACGGGCTCAACACCCTGATTCCCTACGCCGATCCGCGTTATGCGCAGCTGCGCCCGCGCATAGCGATCCCGCGCGACCAGGTGATCCAGCTGTCCGAACAGGCCGGCCTGCATCCCGCGCTGACGCCGCTGATGCCGCTCTGGCAGGCAGGGCGACTCGCTTGGGTGCAGGGCGTGGGCTACCCGCGGCCCAATCTCTCGCATTTTCGCTCCATCGAAATCTGGGATACCGCGTCGGCCAGCGACGAAACCCTGGACAGCGGCTGGCTCGCACGCCTGTTTCGGCAGTCGCCGCCGCCGGCGGGGTTCGCGGCCGACGGCGTCGCGGTCGGCAGCAATGAGTTGGGGCCGTTCGCCGGTGGTGGGGCGCGTACCGTAACGCTCGCCGACACCGAACAATTCCGCCGCCAGTCGCGCCTGGCCGGGCACGAGACGGCGACCGCGCCCAACGCGGCGCTGGCGCACATCCTCAAGGTGGAGCGCGATATCCGTCAGGCGGCGGGTGGCTTGGGGGCGGGCGTGCAGTTCGCGTCGGCCTTCCCGCAGACGCCCTTCGGCAACGCGGTGCGCGCAGCGGCGCACGTAGCGGCCAGCCCGGCGGGCGTGGCCGCGATCAAGCTGTCGCTCGGCAGCTTCGACACCCACGTCAACCAGCCTGCGCAGCACGCGCGCCTGCTCGGCGAGCTCGCCGGCGGCGTCGCTGCGCTGTCCGCCGCGCTGAAGGAGAGGGGCCTGTGGGAGCGCAGCCTGATCCTCAGCTACGCCGAGTTCGGCCGCCGGCCGGCGGAGAACGGCAGCAACGGCACCGACCACGGCACCGCCAGCGTCCATCTCGCTGCGGGCGGCCGCGTGCGCGGCGGGCTCTACGGCAGGGCGCCCGATCTTGCGCAACTGGAAGGCGGCAATCTGCCGTACGGCGTCGACTTCCGCAGCCTGTACGCCACCGCGATCCAGCGGCACTGGGGCCTGGATCCGGCGGGCGTGCTCAGCGGGCGTTTCGCGCCACTGGATTTTGTCTGATCCCCACGCCCGCAGAACCCCTGCTGTAAATCAGCTCGAACAAGGGGGGGGTTGTCTTTGGTTTGATATTTCGATTATCATCAAAAAATGGAAACGAAAGACGCTGTCACTGCACTCGCCGCACTCGCCCAGTCCTCCCGTCTGGCCGTGTTCCGCACGCTCGTCCAGGCCGGCCCGGCCGGTTTGCCGGCGGGGCGGGTGGCCGAACTCACCGGCATTGCGCCGTCCTCGCTGTCCTTCCATCTCAAGGAGTTGAGCCACGCCGGGCTGGCCGACTCGCGCCAGGAAGGCCGCTTCGTCATCTACACCGCGCGCTACGAGACGATGAACGCGCTGCTCGGCTATCTCACCGACAACTGCTGCGGCGGCAATCCCTGCACGTCGGCGACGGCCTGTACCCCCAAAGCTGCTTCAAAAAAATCTGCATCCCGAAAGGAGCCCGCATGAAACGCCTGCATGTCCACGTGGCGGTCGACGATCTCGCCGCCAGCATCCGCTTCTACTCGACCATGTTCGCCAGCGAACCCACCGTGCAGAAACCCGATTACGCCAAATGGATGCTCGACGATCCGCGCGTGAACTTCGCCATCTCGGCACGCGGCGCCGCGCCCGGCCTCAATCACCTGGGCGTGCAGGTGGAAAGCGCCGAGGAGCTTGCCGAGATGAACACCCGCCTGCAGAAGCTGGAAGGCGACGTGATCGAGGAAATGGGCACCGCCTGCTGCTACGCCAAGTCGGACAAGTACTGGGCCACCGACCCCACCGGCATCGCCTGGGAGACCTACCACACGCTCGACAGCATTCCGGTGTTCGGTGCCTCGGACGAAGGCGCGGCTCGTGCGGGCGGTTGTTGCGTGCCCGAACCCGCCGTGGCAAAGGTGTCGAGCTGCATTCCGGTCAAGGGCGAGGCCTCGTCCGGCTGCTGCTGAAATCTTTACCAACCAGAAGGAACACGTTGTGAACAAACCCTACACCGTGCTGGTGCTGTGCACCGGCAACTCCTGCCGCTCGCAGATGGCCGAAGTGCTGCTGAACCATGACCTCGCTGGCCAGGTCCGCGCGCTGTCCGCAGGCACCAAACCGCAGCCCAAGGTCGCCGACGGCGCGATCGAGGCGCTGAAGCTCGCCGGCCTGAACACCGACGGCCTGCACCCCAAGGACATCGATGCCGTGATGAACGAGGACATCGACCTCGTCGTCACCGTGTGCGACAACGCCAAGGAAGCCTGCCCGATCTTCCCCAAGCCGATCCCAGCGATCCACCTGCCGTTCCACGATCCGCACGGCGAACCGCTGGAGAGTTTCCTCACCGTGCGCGACGACATCCGCAATCGTCTGATCGGCGCCGTACGCGAGAAATTCGGCCTGCAGGCGGCCGCCTGATTCGGATAGATAATCGGAGAAGACCATGGACCAATCGACCTACAACGTGCTGTTCCTCTGCACCGGCAACTCGGCGCGTTCGATCCTTGCCGAATCCCTGCTCAACCAGTTGGGCAAGGGGCGCTTCCGGGCGTTCAGCGCCGGCAGTCATCCGGCGGGACAGGTCAACCCGTTCGCGCTGGAACTGCTGCAGAAAAACCATTACCCGACCGCCGAACTGCGCAGCAAACCCTGGGATGAATTCGCCCGGCCCGATTCGCCGCAACTCGATTTCGTGATCACCGTGTGCGACAAGGCCGCGGGCGAGGTCTGCCCGGTATGGCCGGGCCAGCCCATGACCGCGCACTGGGGTATCCCCGACCCTGCGGCCGTCGAGGGCAGCGACGAGGAGAAGCGCCGTGCCTTTCTCGACGCCATGAACCAGATGCAGCGCCGCATCTCCATGTTCGTCAATCTTCCGTTCGCGGCACTGGACAGGATGAAGCTGGAGCAGGCGGTCCGGAATATCGGAAAGACCGCATGAATCTCGCAAGACGCCTCACCGCCGAAGCCCTTGGCACCGCCTTCCTGCTCGCCATCGTCATCGGCTCCGGCATCATGGGCGAGCGCCTGGCGGGTGGCAACGTCGCCATCGCGCTGCTCGGCAACACGCTCGCCACCGGCGCGGGACTTGTCGTGCTCATCCTCATCTTCGGCCCGATATCCGGCGCGCATTTCAATCCGGCGGTCACTCTGGCCGAAGCCATCCGCGGCCAGCTGCGCTGGAGCGAAGTATCGCCCTACGTCGTCGCGCAGATCCTGGGCGCGTTTGCCGGCGTCGCGGCGGCGCACCTGATGTTCGAGGAACCGCTTTTCTTCGCCTCGCAGCACGTGCGCGCCGGCCCGGCGCAGTGGTGGAGCGAGTTCATCGCCACCTTCGGCCTGCTCGCCGCCATCCTCGGCTGCGCGCGTCATCGCCCCACGGCCATTCCGTTCGCCGTCGGCCTCTACATCACCGCCGCGTACTGGTTCACCGCCTCCACTTCGTTCGCCAACCCGGCGGTCACCCTGGCACGTGCAGCCTCCGACACCTTCGCCGGCATCCGCCCGGCGGATGCGCCGATGTTCATCGTCGCGCAGATCGTCGGCGCGGTGAGCGCAGTGGTGCTGTTTGGCTGGTTGTTCCGCAACCCGCCGGTCAGTCAGGCGGAAGCCGAAGCTGTCCGATGAAAAACGCCGCTCAAACGAGCGGCGTTTTTTATAACTGGTGCCGGCGATCGGAATCGAACTGACGACCTTCGCATTACGAATGCGCTGCTCTACCAACTGAGCTACGCCGGCGAAAAACAGCGCGCATTATAGCCAAAACCCTTCGGCTTGTGGCGCTTACAGGGCGGCTTTCAGACGCATGATCACCTTGTCCCGACCGATCAGTTCCAGAGTGGCGTCGATGGCGGGGGTCTGCGTTTCGCCGGTGACGAGTACGCGTACCGGCATCGCCAGCTTGGGCATCTTGAGGCCGTGCGTGGTGAGGGTTTCCTTGAAGGCGGCGGAAATCGCGGTGCGTTCCCAAGCGATGGATTCGAGCTTGGCGACGAGTTCGCCAAGCGCCGGCAGCACCTCGGGGGTGACGTGCTGCGCCAGCAGCTCGGGCGTGGGGTGCAGGGTGCGGTAGAAGAGGGTGGCGGCGTCGGCCAGTTCCTCGATCGTCGCCGCGCGTTCCTTGACCAGCGCGACGACGGCGGTGAGGGCGGGGCCGTCGTCCGGATTGGCGTCGTTGCGCAGCAGGAAGGGGCGCATCAGCGCGGCCAGCCGCGCGTCGTCGGCGGCCTTGATGTATTGCTGGTTGAGCCAGCGCAGCTTTTCGGTATTGAACTGCGCGGCCGACGGCGTGATGTGGTCGAGGTCGAACCACTGCACGAACTGTTCGCGGCTGAAAATCTCGGCGTCGCCGTGCGACCAGCCGAGTCGGGCCAGGTAGTTGATCACCGCTTCGGGCAGGTAGCCGTCGTCGGAATACTGCATCACCGACACCGCGCCGTGGCGCTTGGACAGCTTGGTGCCGTCGTCGCCTAGGATCATCGACAGGTGAGCGTACTGCGGCACGTTCGCGCCCAGCGCCTTCAGGATGTTGATCTGGCGCGGGGTGTTGTTGACGTGGTCGTCGCCGCGGATGACGTGGGTGATCTGCATGTCCCAGTCGTCCACCACCACGCAGAAGTTGTAGGTGGGCGTGCCGTCGGCGCGCGCGATGATGAGGTCGTCGAGTTCGGCGTTGGCAAACTCGATGGTGCCCTTGACCAGGTCCTTCCAGGCCACCGTGCCTTCGGTGGGATTCTTGAAACGGATCACCGGTTGCACGCCGGCCGGCGGCACCGGCAGCGTCTTGCCCGCCTCCGGGCGCCAGCGGCCGTCGTAACGCGGCTTTTCGCCGGCGGCACGCTGGGCTTCGCGCAGGGCGTCGAGTTCCTCCGGGGTCATGTAGCAGCGATAGGCCAGCCCGCGGTCCAGCATCTCCGCGATCACCTGCCTGTAGCGGTCCATGCGCTGCATCTGGTAGTACGGGCCTTCGTCGTGCGCAAGATCGAGCCAGGCCATGCCGTCGAGGATGGCCTGCACCGCCTCGGGCGTGGAGCGTGCCACGTCGGTGTCCTCGATGCGCAGGATGAACTGGCCGCCGTGATGCCGCGCGAACGCCCACGAGAACAGCGCGGTGCGCGCGCCGCCGATGTGCAGGTAACCGGTGGGCGAAGGAGCGAAGCGGGTGCGGATCATGACAGGCGATGCGGAAAAAACGGGCATTTTACCGGATCGGGCAAGGCATTCCCGAATGCGCGGAGCCGGGCTGGCGAGCGCACCTGCAACCCCGCGCGTATCGCGCGAGCTTCCGCGCGCGGAAGCCAGCCGGTTCAGACGCCGCCGTTCCAGACCTGAGGCTGATACGAAATCGCTTTGCGCGCAGGGACGTCGAACACCAGCTTGAGCGTGACCGAGCCGCCCGGAGGCAAGGCTGGCAGACGCAGGAAAGGCTGGCCATACAGGCTGCCCTCCGCGTTACCAAGGCGGACGGCGGGGCCGAGATCGGCCAGCACCAGCTTGAGCGGCGCGGTGATGGCCTTGTCGCCGGGATTGCTCACGCTGATCGTGCCGGAATATTGCCCGGTATCGCGGTGGTAGGTGAGCCGGCCGGCGCTGATCTTCACCTTCGCGGTGATATTGGCGAGGAGGGGCTGCACGGCCTGTTGCGCAGGCCAGAGCGGTGTCGCGGACGCGTCAGTGACTTGCGGTTGCACCGGGGCCGTGATCCGGCCCTCCGCCAGCAGCGCCCCGAAGAGTGCCTGCACCGTCCAGGGCTGTCCCGTTTCGGGGTTGTTCAGCGGGGTCACGTCTGTAAAGCCGCCGTAGCTGCACAGCACGTCGGCATCGTCCATCGGCCGCTGGCAGCCGGCGATGCTGAGACTGCCGCTGGCTGAAATCGCACTGCCGTCGGGGCGCGTCATGGCCTCTACCCGTGTGCCGTCCGCAGCCGCGAGATCGGCCTTGATGTTCAGCCCGGCCCAGCCGTCGGTCCAGCCGCCGTGTTGCGCAAACGCGTCGTGCGAGAACACGCCCGTGAGATTGGCATCGATCACCTCCTTGAGCCGTGCACCGCTGACCATGCCGGTAGCCAGGGTGTAGGGCACCGGGAAATAGCGGTAGATGTCTTCGACCGTGAGGTCGCCGCCCGCCACGTGCCCATCCTCGTATGCCGCGCCGGGCGCGACTACTGCGTCGAAGCGGAAGCCGGGGGTGAGCGCGAGTTCGGTCCCGGCGTAGCCGCGCAAGGCTTCGCTCCAGGCAGCGTTGAACGACGATTCAAGTGCGTTGCGGCGATCGAGCGGCGCGTTGACGTGTCCCGCGACGGCGTCGATCGGCTGATCGAGCGTCATCGACAGGGCTCGATTGGGCAGCGCGATCGGCGCATCCAGCTTGCCGTCGCGATCGGCGTCGGCGACGAAGGGCGCGCGCGCAGTATCGACCAGCGCTTTCGTCGCGGCGTCTTCTGCCAGATCAGGCGTCACCGGCAGCATCGCCCACTCGTAGCTCGGCGGCTTGCCAGATTCGACCGTGACGCGCATGCGTCCCAGCCAGCCGTCGTTGCCTGCTTCCACCACCCGTGCGCCGCTCTTGCCGACCAGCGGCTCGAAAATTGCCTCGTGGGTGTGGGCAGAGAAGAACACATCGACGCTGCCCGGCTGGATCACGTCGGCGAGCCGCGCATCCTTGTGGACGCCCAGTTCGCTCATCACCACCACCAGTTGTGCCCCATCGGCGCGCAGGGCCGCAGAATGGGTATTGACGTAGTCGCGGTAGGCCGTCTCTCCGGCAAGAAAGTTCATGCCGGCTGCCAGCATGGCGTGCATTTCCGGCACGATGTCGGAGGTGATGCCGATGAACCCGACCCGGACACCGTCGACGGTCATCATCTTCGTGGCCGGCATAAGCGGTTGACCGGCCTGGCTGCCGGCGGTCAGGGTGACGTTGCCGCCCAGGTTGGTGAATGCGGGGCGCTTGATCGCCATGCCCGCCGCCGCTTGTAGCATGCGTTTCTCCCTCGCGTTCGGCGAACCGTAGCGCAGCCTCGTCACCGCCGGGCCGTAGGCGAAATCCCAGTTGCCCGGCACGCCGATATCGACGCCCAGCGCATCGACCGGATCGACGATGGCATTACCGTTGGTGTACAGCGCCTCGACGCCGCCATGGTAGGTGTCGCCGATGTTCATCAGCACACTGTCCGGATAAGCAAGGCGTTGCTGCTTGATCAGCGTCGCCAGCCTGGCGAGGCCGCCGCGTTCGGCCAAGTGGGCGGCGGCACCGGGCTGTCCGGCGGTTTCCGACACAAGATCGGCGTGCGACGTCAGATGCGCGTGAAGATCGTTGAAATGCAGGAAGGTGACCGTGCCGGCCTGGGCCAGCGTGGCAGCAAGGCTGGACAAGGCGAACACGGCAGGGACAAGACGGATGCGGGACATGGGATGCTCCTTGGTGGCTCAGCGGCGGCCGAACGGGCGCTTGGCCTGACGTTCCTGCATCCGGGTCTGCATGGCTGCACGGGTAGATTGCAACTTCTCTTTCGCGGCGGCCTGCTTCGCGGACTTTTCTTCATCAGACAGCGCGCCCCACGCGGTTTTCTTTTCCTCTGCCTGCGATTTGGCCATGGCCTTGGCGGCGGCCTGTTGCTCCGGCGTCATGGCCTGCCAGGTCGCGCGCGCCTGCTCGGCCGTGGGCGTGGTCGTCGCGGCGGCGTCCTCGGCGCGGGAAGGGTTCATGACGGCGATCAGCAGCAGGGAAATCAGGGCGGTTTTCATGGTGGACTCCTGTTCGGTTGGAAAGATGTCGGCTTGCTGCCGACGGGACGCACTATCGCCGCAGGCTATTGCCCGTTTGTCTGTGATCGATGATCGTTTGCGAGGAAGTGTGACAATCTGTGACAGGGCTGCATGCAGCCGGTAGTAAGGTGTTAGGCTTGGCGCATGGAAAACGCCCGCCTCCTGATCGTCGACGATGACCGTGAGCTGTCGGCCATGCTGGCTACCTATCTGACAGGCCAGGGCTATCGGGTCACCGTGCTGGAGGATGGCAGTGGACTGGACGTGGCGCTGGCCCAGTTGGCGCCCGATCTCCTCATACTCGACGTCATGCTGCCCGGCGAGGATGGCCTGTCGATTGCGCGCCGTCTGAACGGCCGCCTGCCGATCCTCATGCTGTCTGCCAGGGGCGAGGACATCGACCGTATCCTCGGACTCGAACTCGGTGCCGACGACTACCTGGCCAAACCCTTCAATCCACGCGAGTTGCTCGCGCGCGTCAAGGCGCTCCTGCGCCGTGCCAGCAAGCCTCCGCCGTGTGACAGGCTGCGTTTCGGCGAATTCGAACTGGACCTGGCGCGTCGCACGCTGCACCGGCAGGGTGAACCAGTCACGCTGACCAGCGCCGAATTCTCGTTGTTGAAGGTGCTGGCGAGTCACCCCGGCCGCGTGTTCACGCGCGACGATCTGGTGGCCGTGGGCAGCAACGGCCCGGACCGCCTGCCTTTCGACCGTTCGATCGATGCGCGCGTGGCACGCCTGCGCAAGAAGCTGGACGACGATTCCGACGCGCCGCGCTACATCCGTACCGTGTGGGGCGCAGGGTATGTCTTCATCGGGCACGAGCCATGAGCGCTCCCACGCTCAGGCGCGGCATCGCGCAGACCTTTGTCGTCTGGATCGCGATTTTCCAGCTTGCGGTTTTCTGCCTCTCGGCCTGGTGGGTCGCCTGGCCCTTGCTGCGCGCGGCGTCCAGTGACTTTGCCGCGCTGATCGTACTTTCCGCGCAAAGTTGGATCGAGTTGCCCGCCGAGCGCCGCGCGGCGCTTCAGGACGCACTGGCCGGCGCGTATGGCCTGCGGCTGGTCGATGCACGCGAGCCGCTGGCCGGGGAGGTGAGCCGCCTGCCTTTCGTGTTGTTGCTGGAACGCCGGCTCGGCACCCTGACGCGACAGCCGGCACGGGTCGTATGGGACCCGCAGCAACAGCGTTATGTCGCCGACATCCGGCTGGGCGACAGCGCGTTGCGTTTCACCTTCACGCGCGAGCGCATCGGTACCAATCCGCCGCTTGCCATCCTTGCCATCCTGCTGGCCAGCCTCAGCCTTGCGCTGCTGGTAGCCCATCTCGTCTCGCGTCGCCTGACCCGCCCACTTACCCGGCTGGAGGGTGCCGTGCAGGCGGTCGGACGCGGCGAAACCCCGGCCCTGCCGCTCGAGACCGGCGTGCGCGAACTCGACGGCCTGAGCCTCGAATTCAACGACATGGCGCGCCAGCTTCGTTCACAGACGCAGACCCGCGCCACCATGCTGGCGGGGGTGTCACACGATCTGCGCAGCCCGATTGCGCGCCTGCGCATGGCTGTGGAACTGGCGCGCACACAACCCGATCCCGCGCGGTTCGACGACATGGAACGCTACCTGGAACAGATGGACGGCATGATCAGCGATTTCATCGACTACGGTCGCGGCATCAGCCGGCAGGCCCCGCAGCGGCTGGAGCTGTGCCCCTGGCTGGCGCAGCGCGCCAGCGAGCATCAGGCCGCATTTTCGCCCTGTGGCGACATCGTGCTCTCGACGGACCCGGCCGCGCTGGCGCGCGTGCTCGCCAATCTGCTGGAAAATGCACGTCGTTACGCCCCCGGGCAACCGCCGCAATTACGCTGCAGCTACGACAAGCAAGCGGTGCAGATCGACGTGCTGGATCGCGGCCCCGGCATACCGGGCGATCAGATCGAGCAGGTGTTCGCGCCTTTCTACCGCGGCGACACCGCCCGCCAGTCGCCCGGAAGCGGGCTCGGCCTCGCCATCGTCCGCGAGATATGTCGTGCGCATGGCTGGCATATCGAATTGCGCAATCGCGAAGGTGGCGGCCTGCGGGCGCGGCTGCTCCTGCCTTGCGGCCAGACACCTGCCTGAAGCAGGCGCAACCGGGCGTGGTCCGGAAATGGCGGGCGGCAGGTGTGCAAATTGACCTTGGCTGCCGGGATGTGGTTTAATTCGCGCCGCTTCGGGGCAGTTAGCTCAGCGGTAGAGCATCGCCTTCACACGGCGGGGGTCACAGGTTCAAACCCTGTACTGCCCACCACCCGAACACTTCCGTTTGGCCATTCCGGCCAGACCGCCCGCTTCCGCCAATCGATGCGGGCTTCCCTGACGATCTCGCGATCCTCACTTCGTCTGCCTCGATTGGTGTTGCCACAAGCGCAACGGGCCGTCGCAGGAACCCATATGACTATTGAAACCACTTCAGCCGGCCCGGCATTTACCGAGCTCGGCCTCGCCGAACCCATTCTGCGTGCCGTCGCCGACACCGGCTACACCACGCCCACTACCATCCAGGCGCAGGCGATTCCGCAGGTGCTCGCCGGCGGCGACCTGCTCGCCGCCGCCCAGACAGGAACAGGGAAAACCGCCGGCTTCACCCTGCCGATCCTGCACCATCTTTCGACCCGCACCGTGCCGACGAAGCCGGGCCGCCCGCGCTGTCTGATCCTGGTGCCCACGCGCGAACTCGCCGCGCAGGTCGAGGAATCGGTGAAAACCTACGGCAAGTACCTGTCCCTCAGCTCGATGGTGATGTTCGGCGGCGTCAACATCAATCCGCAGTTCAAGGCGCTGAAATCGCGCGTGGATATCCTCGTCGCCACGCCCGGTCGCCTGCTCGACCACCTGGGGCAGAAGACGGTGGATCTGTCTGGCGTCGAAATCCTGGTCCTCGACGAAGCCGACCGCATGCTCGACATGGGCTTTATCCGCGACATCAAGAAAGTGCTCGCGGTGCTGCCGAAACAGCGCCAGAACCTGCTGTTCTCGGCGACCTTCTCCGACGAGATCCGCACGCTCGCCAACGGCCTGCTGCACAACCCCAAAAGCGTGGAAGTCGCGCGCCGCAACACCACGGTGGAAGTCGTCGAGCAGTCGATGCACCGCGTGCCGCAAGCGCACAAGCGCGATCTGCTGGTGCATCTGGTGAAGAAGTACGACTGGCAGCAGGTGCTGGTCTTCACCCGCACCAAGCACGGCGCCAACAAGCTCGCCGAAAAGCTGATCAAGGACGGCATCACCGCCGCCGCCATCCATGGCAACAAGAGCCAGTCGGCGCGCACCAAGGCGCTGGCGAGCTTCAAGGACGGCAGCGTGCGCGTGCTGGTCGCCACCGACATCGCCGCGCGCGGCATCGACATCGACCAGTTGCCGCAGGTGGTCAATTTCGAACTGCCCAACGTGCCGGAAGACTATGTGCACCGCATCGGCCGCACCGGCCGCGCGGGCGCCACCGGCAGCGCGCTGTCGCTGGTCGACGACGAGGAAATGGGCTATCTGAAGGACATCGAGAAGCTCATCAAGCGCAGCGTCGTGCGCGTGGAAATCGACCCCGCCTTCGTTCCGCCGGCCAAGCACGAACTCATGTCCGACGAACGTCCGCCGCGCCAGCCGCAAGGTCGCGGCGCGCCGCGCCAGAACAACGGTCCGCGCCAGGGTCAAGGTCAGCGTCAAGGTCAGCCCGGCAATCGCAGCGCGCCGGGGCGTGCACCCCAGGGCAAGCCCGCCGCCGCCAAGCCGGCCGCCAAACCCGGCCCCCAACCCGCATCCCATCCAAAAAAGCCGCGCCCACAGGCGGCATTGTTCTCGTCCAAGCCGGGGACGCGCGGGCATTAG
>JBFMCW010000029.1:0-26011 GCA_040754275.1 Pseudomonadota bacterium | reverse complement strand
GCGTCCCCACACTGGAGGAATGCGGCACCTGCCACGGCACCGGTGCCAAGCCAGGCAGCCAGCCGACCACCTGTACCACCTGCGGGGGCCATGGCCAGGTGCGCATCCAGCAGGGCTTCTTCTCGGTACAGCAGACCTGTCCGCGCTGCGGCGGCACCGGCAAGATGGTTTCCGATCCCTGCCCCGCCTGCCACGGCGAAGGCCGGGTCAAGAAGCACAAGACCCTGTCGGTGAAGATACCGGCGGGCGTGGACAGCGGCGACCGCATCCGCCTCGCCGGCGAGGGCGAGGCCGGGGTCAATGGCGGGCCTGCTGGCGACCTGTATGTCGTCATCCACCTCAAGGAACACCCGGTCTTCAAGCGCGACGGCGACGACCTGCACTGCGAAATGCCCATCAGCTTCGCCACGGCCGCGCTCGGCGGCGAGGTCGAAATCCCGACCCTGGACGGCCACGCCAAGATCAGGATCCCCGCCGAAACGCAGACAGGCAAGATCTTCCGCCTGCGCGGCAAGGGCATCAAGGGCGTGCGCAGCCATGCGCCGGGCGATCTGTTGTGCCACATGCTAGTGGAAACTCCGGTCAATCTGTCGGAACGTCAGCGCGAGTTGCTGCGCGAATTCGAGAGTCTCGCCCCCGGGCGCAACAACAATCCGCGCGCGCAGTCCTTCATGGACAAGGTGAAGGCCTTCTTCGGCCAGTAAACTGCTCCTGTTGCAGCCGGCAGCCATCAAGAGCCGCCGGCGAATGCCGATATATCCCGCATAAACAACCGGATGGCGCGGGTATACCCCTGATGCGGAGCATGTCTTTCACGAGCGCCGGCAAGGCGGCATTCACTGCTGCCCTGCTGGTTACGGCCATGTGGCAGGCTGGCCACGCCGCTACGCTCGAGGTGGAACTCAGGGCCGCAGGCGGTGAGCCGGTCGAGGACGCCGTGGTCTACCTCAGATCAGGCAAGACGCGCGGACTGCCGTTGCGGGCTGCGGATGCCCGCATCGACCAGATCGACAAGACCTTCGTCCCGCTGGTGTCGGTGGTGCAGACCGGCACCCGCATCACCTTCCCCAACAAGGACAACATCCGCCACCACGTCTACTCTTTTTCCAAAGCGAAAAGGTTCGAGATCAAGCTCTACGCCGATACGCCGGCGAAACCCGTGCTCTTCGACAAACCTGGCTACGTGGTGATGGGCTGCAACATCCACGACACGATGATTGCCCACCTGCTGGTGGTGGACACTCCCTGGTTCGCCAAGTCCGACCGCCAGGGCCGCGCCAGCCTCCGGGACGTCCCCCCGGGAGACTATTCGCTGATCGTGTGGTACTACATGCGGCCCGACAAGGATGCGCTGGCAAGCCGCGTGTCCCTCAGGGGCGACGAGAAGCGCACGCTCGTCGTCAAGACCCGGGCATCGGAATGAGGCGCAGACCATGAATCTCTTCCGCTTCCGCACCCTGCAGAGCCGCATCTTCGCCTTCTTCTTCGCGCTGCTCTTCGTCACCCAGCTTGGCAGCATTCTCGTCACCAGCACGCTGGGTTACGCCATCGTCGGCAAGATGCTGGGCGAGGAACTGCAGACCGGCAAGCGGGTATTCATGCGCCTGTTCGAGCAGAACACCGCTTTCCTGATGCAGGGCGCGCGCATCCTTGCCTCGGATTACGGCTTTCGCGAAGCCATCGCCAGCAACGATGCCGACACCATCGGCTCGGCGCTCGACAACCACGGTGACCGAATCGACGCCGATCTGATGCTGTTCATCGGTCTCGACAGGCAGGTTTACCGCAGCACCGCCACCGGTACGCTGGACATCGTGCCCGGACGCCTTGCCCGGCTGCACACCGAAGCGCCCGGAACACGCACGGTCGCCCTGGTCGAACGCATCGACGGCCGGCTTTACCAGCTCATCGCCGTGCCTGTCACCGCCCCGCTGCCGATCGGCACCGTCATCGCCGGATTCCGGATCGACGGCGCGCTCGCACATGATATCGGCAACATCACCCATACCGAGGTCAGCTTCATCAACGGAAACCGCGATGCGCCGGAGCGCGTCCATGCCAGCACGCTCGACGGCGCGGCACGCAGCGACATCGACCGCGCGCTCGACGCCCGACGCATCGGCGCGAACACGATCAGCGAAGTGGCGCTCAACGGCAGCACCTACCTGAGTCTGCGCGCTACCCTGCCCGCGCCGCAGGCCCAGCAATCCGGCGTTGTCCTGCAGAAATCGCTCGACCAGTCGCTGGCTCCCTTCATCGACCTGCGCGACAAGCTGGTGCTGCTCGGCGTAGTCGGCCTGCTGCTGTCCGGTCTGTCCAGTCTCGCCATCGCCCGCGGCATCACCCGACCGATCAAGACGCTCGCCGGCTTTGCAAGGAAAATTGCCCAGGGCGAGTACTCCGAAAAGCCGGTCGTTGCATGCACCAATGAAATCGGCGAGCTCGCCCAGGCCTTCGGCCACATGAGCGGAGAAATCGCCTCGCGCGAATCGCACATCCTGCAGCTGGCCTACAGCGATACGCTCACCGGCCTGCCCAACCGCGCCATGTTCCACGACCGCCTGCAGCAGGCGATCGCCATGACCGGCCGCGTCGGCAAGCCGCTGACGGTCATGCTGATGGACCTTGACCACTTTAAATACGTGAACGATTCGCTGGGCCACCACATCGGCGACCTGCTGCTGAAGGAGGTGGCGCTCCGCCTGCGCAGCAATCTGCGCGATTCCGATACGGTAGCGCGGCTGGGAGGCGACGAATTCGCGATCCTGCTGCCCACGGCCGACATCCAGAATGCACGCAAGGTGGTGCGTACCCTGCTCGGCGCGCTCGAACAGCCAATGACGATCGAAGGCCAGATCATCGACGTGCGGGGCAGCTTCGGGATGGCGTCGGCTCCCCTGCACGGGACTGAAGTTGCAGGATTGCTGCGTTGCGCCGACGTCGCCATGTACCAGGCAAAGCGCAACAGTTCGGGATTTGCCGAGTACGACGCGCGCTACGACCACAACACTCTGGAACGGCTGTCGCTGATGAGCGAACTGCGCGAGGCAGTTGAAAACGACCATCTGGTGCTCTACTACCAGCCCAAGGTGGATCTCAAGTCGAGTTCGAGCTACTCGGTCGAAGCGCTGGTGCGCTGGATACATCCGCGCCGCGGCTTCGTTCCGCCCAACGATTTCATCCCCTTCGCGGAACAGACAGGCTACATCAAGGCCATCACCAACTGGGTGCTGAACCAGGGCATACGGCAATGCGCCGACTGGAAGCGCGCGGGACTGGACGTCAACATCTCGATCAACATCTCCGCCCGCGACCTGATGAATGCCGACCTGCCCGTGTACTTCGCCTCGCTCCTGCGGGAACACGGCTGTCCGCCGGAGCGGATCTGCCTGGAAATCACCGAGAGCGCGATTCTCGACGACCCCACGCACGCGATGGACAACCTGAAGCGTCTGGAAGCCATCGGCTGCAAGCTGTCCATCGACGACTACGGCACCGGCTATTCCTCGCTGGCCTACCTCAAGCGCCTGCCGGTGGGTGAACTGAAGATCGACCGCTCGTTCGTGCAGAACATGGTCAACGATCCCAACGACACGGTCATCGTGCGATCGACCATCGATCTCGCGCATAACCTCGGCCTGCGCGTGGTGGCCGAAGGCGTGGAAAATGCCGCCATCCTCAGCCAGCTGTGCCTGCTGGGCTGCGATCAGGCGCAAGGCTATTTCTTCTCCAAGCCGGTGTCCGCCGCGGACTTCCAGGCGTGGGTACAGTCATCGGCCTGGCGGGATCAGGTTCAGGTCGCCTGCTCCGCTTGAATCACGGACGCGCGGCGGGAACAGCCGGAAGAAGTTTTCCGTCGTCGCAGCGCCGATGGCTTCGGGGGTTGTCCCCCGTACCCGTGCGATCTCCTCCGCCACATGTTTCACGAAGGCCGGCTCGTTGATCTGGCCGCGATGCGGCACAGGCGCGAGATACGGCGAATCGGTCTCGATGAGCATGCGATCGAGCGGAATCGACG
This sequence comes from Pseudomonadota bacterium, assembly GCA_040754275.1. GTDB lineage: Bacteria > Pseudomonadota > Gammaproteobacteria > Burkholderiales > Thiobacillaceae > Thiobacillus. The sequence goes on along the minus strand of JBFMCW010000029.1, from coordinate 21,993 downwards.
CGGCAACTTCGCGCAGCGCAGCGGCGTTCTTGAAGGTAACGATGCCGGAGAACGAAATGTAGAAGCCCAGTTCGATGGCCGCTTCAGCCACTGCGAGACTCTCGGTGAAGCAGTGCATCACCCCGCCAGCCTCGCCGGCGTGCTCCTCGCGCATGATGGCAAGCGTGTCGTCGGCCGCCGACCGGGTATGGATCACCAGGGGTTTGCCAGCTGCGCGCGCGGCGCGGATGTGCGTGCGGAAACGCGTGCGCTGCCACTCGAGATCGCCGGTCAGACGGAAATAATCCAGCCCGGTCTCTCCGATGGCCACTACCCTGGGATGGTCCGCCAGGGCGACAAGCTGCTCGACGCTCGGTTCGGTGCAGTCCTCGTGGTCCGGATGGACGCCGACCGATGCGAAGACGTTGGGATGCGTCTCGGCCAGCGTGCGGATCTCGGGAAATTTTTCCAGTTCGACGCCGATGCACAGCGCATGGCTGACCTGATTGGCCGCCATGTGGGCAAAGATTTCAGGCAGCCTGCCGGCGAGATCGGGAAAATTGATGTGGCAGTGCGAGTCGACGAACATGTCAGCTACAATATCCAAGTTACAAGATGCAAGGTTCCTGGAGGTGCGGAGCACCGCTCTTGTAACTTGAATCTTGTGTCTGCCTTACATGGTGTGCGTGGGTCGTGTGGATTTTAGCGAACCGCCGAGCAGGCCTTCAATCTTGTTCTGCGCCATCTTGCCGCTCTCGTTGAAGGCAAACTGCACGCCCACGCCCTGGGTACGGCCGCCATGCGCGCCCGAGGGGCTGATCCAGATGACCTTGCCGGATACCGGCAGCTTGGCAGGATCTTCCATCAAGGTCAGCAGCATGAAGACCTCCTCGCCCATCTTGTAGGTCTTGTTGGTGGGAATAAAAAGGCCGCCCCCCTTGACGAAAGGCATGTAGGCCGCGAACAGCGCGGATTTTTCCTTGATCGACAGTGAAAGCACGCCGGGACGTACGGCAGCTGCATCGTTGGGATTGACGTTGACGCTCGCATTCATGGTCGTTTCCAGATCCAAAAACCTCAGTCGAACAGGTGGCGATATTGAACCAGCCAAGCCTGCATCTGCAAGGCCCGGTTGAGCGGATGCTCAAGCACCCTGCCCTCGTCCGCCTGCAACCTTGCCAGTCTCAGCAGGCCCGCCAGGTCGGCCCTGGCCCCAAGCTTCGACAAGGCATCCGCAAAATCGCGGTTGAAACGCACGCCGCCCTGCAAGCGCACCGCGAGCAGGTCGGCCAGCCATTTGTAGGCCACGGCATGCCACAGGCGCGGCGCCAGGCTCTTCCAGCGCTCGCCCAGGCTGACCGGATCGAGCTGCTCGGGCTGCGCCAGACTGTCCAGCACGGCCCGCCGTTCGTCCAGATCGCCGCTCTCGGCCCAACGCAGGGCATCCAGCGGAGTTCCGCCGGACAGCGCCAGCAGTGCCGCGGAATCGTCCTGCCCCTGACCCGCCAGCCAGGCTGCGGCCGCGTCGGCCGGCGGCAGCCCGATATCGATCCGGGTGCAGCGGCTGCGTATCGTCGGCAGCAGACGGCGGGGCTGATCGGATACCAGCACGAATACGGTATTTAACGGCGGCTCCTCCAGCACCTTTAACAGAGCATTGGCCGCAGCGGGATTGAGGCTGTCCGCCGGATCGACCAGCACCACGCGATACCCGGCCCGATAGGTGGAGAGCCGCACGAAATCGACCGCCGCGCGCGCCTGTTCCACCTCGATGGCGGTCGCCATGCGGGTTTCGCCTTCCCGCGTGGTTTTTTCCTGCAGCCCGACATGCAGGAAATCCGGGTGTGCGCCGGTCGCAAACCAGTGGCAGGCGGCACACGCACCGCAGGCAGCCCCGTCGGTACGTGGCGTTTCGCACAGCAGGACCTGTGCCCAGGCCATGGCGAGCTCACCCTTGCCCGTGCCCAGCGGCCCGGCCAGCAGCAGCGCCTGAGCAGGACTTGCCCGCGTCGCCAGCAAACGCGACCAGACGGCTTCCAGCCAGGGATACGGCGCACTCATTCCAATGCCTCCAGCAGGCCGGCGATCCCGGTCTGAAGTTCGGCAATGCTCTGGCACGCATCCAGCACCTTGATGCGGGCCGGCTCGCAACGCGCACGGTCGAGGTAGGCGTGGCGCACGCGATTGAAAAAGCTGTCGGCCTCGCGCTCGAAACGGTCCGCCGAGCGCGCAGCCGAGCGGCGTGCCTCGGCCACCTCGGCCGGCACGTCGAACAGCAGCGTGAGATCCGGACCGAAGCCCCGCTGTACCCACGTTTCCAGCGCCGCGATGCGCTCGATTGCGATGCCGCGTCCGCCGCACTGGTAGGCATAGCTGGCATCGGTGAAGCGGTCCGACACCACCCAGGCGCCGCGCGCCAGCGCAGGCAGGATCCGTTCGGCCAGATGCTGCTGGCGCGCGGCGAACATGAGCAGGAGCTCGGTATCGGCGTCCATGTCGCGATGCAGCAGCAGTTCGCGCAGGGTCTCGCCGAGTGGCGTGCCGCCAGGCTCGCGCGTCACGACGACTTCGTGCCCGCGCGCGCGCAGCCATTCGGCGACGAATCCGAGGTGCGTGCTTTTGCCGGCCCCGTCCACGCCTTCAAGGGTGATGAACTTTCCGCATGTCGTCATCGCTGATACCGATCGACTGCACGATTGTGCGCTTCGAGGCTGCTGGAAAACACGTGTGTGCCGTCGCCGCGCGAGACGAAATACAGCGCATCGGTGCTTGCAGGATTCAGCGCTGCGCGGATTGCCGCTTCACTCGGCATTGCGATCGGCGTCGGCGGCAGCCCCGCGCGCGTGTAGGTGTTGTAAGGCGTATCGCGCTGCAGGTCGACCTTGCGCAGATTGCCGTCGAAACGTTCGCCGAGTCCGTAGATCACGGTGGGGTCGGTCTGCAGGCGCATGCCCCGGCGCAGACGGTTGACGAACACGCCGGCGATCATCGGGCGCTCGAAGGCCGCACCGGTCTCCTTTTCCACGATGGAAGCCATGACCAGCGCCTCGTAGGGCGTCTTGTAGGGCAGCCCAGGGGCACGCGTTTCCCAGGCCGACTGCAGCTTCTGTTGCTGCAGCCGGTAGGCACGCCGCAGCACGTCGATATCGGAGGAATGCGGCGCGTAGAAATAGGTATCCGGGAACAGCAGGCCTTCGAGCTTGCGCTCTTCGGCACCGATGGCCGCCAGCAGTTCGCCTTCGCTCATGTCCGCCGTGTCCTGGCCCAGGAGCGGCTGGGCCGCGAGCGCAGAACGCACTTCGCGCAGATTCCAGCCCTCGATGAACTGGACGAGGGCCTGCGATACCTCGCCGCGCGCGAATTTCCCGTAGAGCTCCAGCGGCGTGAGCGGCGTGTCTAGGCTGTACACCCCCGCCTTGAGCGCGCCGCCCTGTCCGGTCAGGCGACCGAGCAGGCGAAACACCAGCGGATGGTCGATCACCCCTTCGCGTTCGAGCATGGTGGCCAGACTGCGCAGGTGCATGCCGGGCGTGACGTTCACCGTCTTCGGCGTATCGATGGCCAGCGGGTGGGTGCCGTACCAGGCGAGTCCACCTGCACCGGTCAGGACAGCGAACACGGCCAGCACGATCAGAAATTTAATCCAGGTCTTCATACAGGGCTTTGTCGAGTCGTTCGCGCCAGCCGGCTTCGCCGAGTTCGGCTGCATCGAGCATGGCCACGCGCCGCATGCCGATCAGGCTGTTGCAGATCATGACTTCATCGGCAGCGAGTATAGCGGCTGGCGGCTGGCGTTCGAACCTGGTTCGCAGTCCAAGGCGCGAGGCTGCGCGCAGCGCGCGCGCCCGCGTCACACCGGCCACGCCGCACCGGTCCAGTTCCGGCGTGCACAGCACACCCTCGCGCACCCAGAAAAGATTGCTCATCGTGCCACCGACCAGCATGCCGGCCTCGTCGCACAGCAGGCCTTCGAAAATTGCCGGGTCGGTCCACTCGGCACGTGCCAGAACATTTTCCAGCCGGTTGAGGTGCTTGACCCCCGCCAGGCGAGGCTGATGGCCGAGTCGCAGCGTGCACAGGCGCGCGCGGACAGCTCGCGGCGCATCCGCCCACGCATGCGGTGGCAAGGGTACGGCCATCACGATGCGGGTGACCGCTCCGGTGTCACCCGGCGCGTATCCGCGTACCCCGCTGCCCCGGGTCAGGATCAGCTTCGCCACACAGTCGGCGCCATCGGCGACGGCGCAGGCTTCTTCCAGAAGCAGTCCGGCATCGGGGCAGGCGAGCGCCAGCGCGGCACAGTCGGCTTCCAGCCGGGCGACGTGATCGCGCCACCAGAGCGGCCGGCCGTTCGCCATACGCAAGGTGCGGAACACGCCATCGCCGTAGGCCAGCCCGCGGTCGCGCGCATCGATGCTGTCCGCCGGCTGGCCGTTGATGCGCATCATGAGCTTTGCAGCGCGCGCAGGAGTCCACGCGCCTTGGCGCGCGCCTCGTCGAGTTCGTGCGCCGCGACGGAATCGGCGACGATGCCGGCGCCGGCGCGGAAGCTCAATGTCCGTTCCCGCAGCAGAAAGCTGCGGATCAGGATGTTGAAATCGAAACGGCCATCGTGGTTGATGTAGCCCACGCTACCGGTATAGCTGCGCCGTGGTTCGGCTTCGAGTTCACGGATGATCTGCATCGTTCTGACCTTGGGGCAACCGGTGATGGTGCCGCCCGGAAAGGTCGCGCGCAAGACGTCGAGAACGCTGGCATCGGCACGCAGGCGTCCGCACACGGTCGATTCGATGTGGTGCACATGGCGGTAGCTGGCGATTTCCATCAGCGCCGCAACCTCGACGCTGCCGGGTTCGCAGACGCGGCCAAGGTCGTTGCGTTCGAGATCGACCAGCATCACGTGCTCCGCACGCTCCTTGGGATGCGCCTGCAGGCGCGCACGCAGGGCGGCATCCTCTTCCGGCGTTTCGCCGCGCGGATGGGTGCCGGCGATGGGCCGCGTCTCGATCCTCCCGTCCTGTCCAAGCCGGATCAGGCGCTCGGGCGAGGAACTGACGATGGCCCAGTCGTCGAACTGCAGCAGCGCCGAAAACGGCGCCGGATTCTTGTCCATCAATTGCCGGAACAGGGCGGCTGCGGGCGGCGGTGCATCGAATTCGCCATACCAGCCGCGCGACAGGTTGACCTGGAAGACATCGCCCGCGCGGATATAGTCCTGGATTCGCGCCACGCCATCCAGAAAGCGTTCGGGCGCCTCTTCTTCCAGTTTCCGCAGGACCGGCAATCCGGGCAACTCGGGGAGCGGCGCCGTCAGGTCGAGCATCATGGCCTCGATCAGTTCGGATCGCCCGTGTTCGGCGGCGAGCAGACAGCGCGCCTCTCTGCGATCGACGAGTATGGCGGCGGGAATGCGTGCGATCCAGGCCAGGGGAAAATCCGCGGGATCGTCGACGGCGCCCGCGGTCGGTTCGAACAGCCCCCCCAACTCGTAGGCCAGCGCGCAGAGCCAGCCGCCACCAAAGGGCAGATCGGTATCCTGAGCAGGCGCGTGACGCTGCCGCATGGCCGGATGCGCCTGCAACGCGTCGACATCGGCGCGTCCGAAACGCCGGGCATCTTCGGGGAACGCGAAGAGGATGTCCCAGCCTGTATCGCCCGTGCTGACAAAGAGGGCGGGATATCGCTGCGGATAGCTGGCCTGCAGCCGGATCAGGTCAGGCCGTGCGGGCCATTCCCGGATGTCCAGCATGTTCAAGGCAGGAATGCGGCTTCAGATGCGCTTGAAGACCAGCGTACCGTTCGTGCCGCCGAAGCCGAAGTTGTTCTTGAGCGCGGCGTCGATCTTCATCTCGCGCGCCGTGTTGGCGCAGTAGTCGAGATCGCACTCTGGATCCTGCGCAAAGATGTTGATGGTGGGCGGAGAAACCTGGTGGTGCACGGCGAGCACACTGAAGATCGATTCCACGCCGCCAGCGCCGCCGAGCAGGTGGCCGGTCATCGACTTGGTCGAGTTCACCACCGTTTTGTAGGCCGCATCACCCAGCGCGAGCTTGATGGCATCGGTCTCGTTCTTGTCGCCCAGCGGCGTGGAGGTGCCATGCGCGTTGATATACTGAACTTGGTCCGCGTTGAGGCCTGCGTCGCGCAGGGCGTTCACCATTGAGCGCTTCGGGCCGTCGGTGGAGGGGGCGGTCATGTGGTAGGCATCGCCGCTCATGCCAAAGCCGCCGATTTCGGCGTAGATCCGTGCACCGCGTGCCTTCGCGTGTTCGTATTCTTCCAGCACCATCACCCCGGCGCCCTCGCCCAGCACAAAGCCATCGCGGTCCTTGTCCCAGGGACGGCTGGCCGTCACGGGATCGTCGTTGCGCGTGGACAGCGCACGCGCCGCCGCGAATCCGCCGACCCCCAGCGGCGATACCGCCGACTCGGAGCCACCGGCAATCATCACATCGGCATCGCCGTGCTCGATCATGCGCGCGGACAGGCCGATGGCATGCAGTCCGGTGGTGCAGGCCGTGACCACGCCCAGGTTCGGCCCCTTGATCCCGTAGAGGATCGAGAGGTTGCCCGAAATCATGTTGATGATGGAGCCCGGGATGAAGAAAGGCGATATCTTCCGCGGACCGGATTCCATCAGCAGGGTGTGGGTTTCCTCGATCAGCGGCAAGCCGCCGATGCCGGAACCGATGTTGATGCCGATGCGTTCCGCATTGGCTTCGATCACTTCGAGTCCCGAATCGCGTATCGCCTGGATGCCCGCTGCCATGCCGTACTGGATGAAGATATCCATGCGGCGGGCTTCCTTGGGATTGAGATACTGCTCGACATCGAAGCCCTTGACTTCACCGGCGATCTGCGCGGCAAAGGGGGTCGGATCGAAGCGGGTGATACGGGCGATCCCGCTGCGACCGGCGACCAGGTTGTCCCAGGCCTCCGGTATGGTATTGCCGACGGGGGAAACGATCCCGAGGCCGGTGACGACTACGCGACGTTTGGACAAAAGTCGGTCCTTCTTGTGCGGTTGAACGATCAGCTCGAATGGCTGTTGACGTAGTCAATCGCCTGCTGGACGGTCGTGATCTTCTCGGCTTCCTCGTCGGGAATCTCGCAGCCGAATTCTTCTTCCAGCGCCATCACCAGTTCCACCGTGTCGAGCGAGTCGGCACCCAGATCGCCCACGAAGGAGGACTCGTTCTTGATGTCCGCCTCGTTCACGCCCAGTTGTTCGGCGACGACCTTGATTACACGCTGTACGTTATCCATTACTGATCCTCTCTTGAAATAGGGCTTCAGGGAAAATGAAGCCGACGAATTCTACCAAAATTTGGTCTGCCGAAATTTGTTGGCGTCTCACGCCATGTACATGCCGCCATTGACGTGCAGGGTCGTACCGGAGACGTAGCCCGCCGCAGGCGAGGCCAGGAACAGCACGGCCTGCGCGATGTCGTCCGCAGACCCCAGGCGACCAAGCGGAATGTGCGCGAGCAGGGCCTGCCGCTGCGTCTCGGGCAGCGCGCGCGTCATGTCGGTGTCGATGAAGCCTGGGGCCACGCAGTTCACCGTGATGTTGCGGCTACCCACCTCGCGTGCGAGCGACTTGGTGAAGCCCATGATGCCGGCCTTGGCGGCGCTGTAGTTGGTCTGGCCCGCATTGCCCATCGCGCCGACCACCGAAGCGATCGAGATGATGCGACCCTGGCGTGCCTTCATCATCGCGCGCAGCACCGCACGCGACAGGCGGAAAACGGAGGTGAGGTTGGTCGCCACGATGTCGTCCCATTCCTCGTCCTTCATGCGCATCAGGAGATTGTCTCGGGTGATGCCGGCGTTGTTGACGAGGATGCCGATCGTACCGAAATCCTTCTCGATGGCGGCAATCACCGCATCGACCTCGGCAGCGTCGGTCACGTCGAGCTTCATGCCACTACCCTTGATGTTTGCCGCGGCGAGATAATCGCCGATCGCCTTCGCGCCGTTCTCGCTGGTAGCGGTGCCGATCACGGTTGCGCCGGCCTTGCCGAGTGCCAGTGCAATGGCCTGGCCGATTCCGCGGCTGGCGCCGGTCACGAGGGCAGTCTGCCCTCCAAGATCGTGGCCGGATGCGATTTGTCCATCCTGCATGTTGTCTCCTGTCAGTTTTTCAGCGCTGCTGCGAGGCTGGCTTCATCCACCAGCGCCACCGTCGGCAGGCTGTCGTCGATGCGCTTGTTGAGGCCTGCCAGCACCTTGCCTGGGCCGCACTCGATCACACGCTGGATGCCGGCGGCTTTCAGCGCCTGCACGGTCTCGACCCAGCGCACCGGGGTATGCAACTGCTTCGCCAGTGCGATGCGAATCGCCTCCGGCTCGGCGTGCGCCTGCACATCGGTGTTGTGCAGCACGGGAATCGCCGGCATCGAAATCACGACGGATTGCAGATGTGCCAGAAGCTTGTCGGCCGCCGGCTGCATCAGCGAGGAATGCGAGGGCACGGACACCGGCAGCGGCAGCGCGCGCTTGGCGCCTTTCTCCTTCGCCCGTTCCATGGCGCGCTCCACGGCCGCCTTGTTGCCGGCGATCACCACCTGCCCCGGCGAGTTGAGGTTGACCGCTTCGACCACTTCACCCGCAGCGGCCTCGCTGCAGACGGCGCGTACGGCATCATCGTCGAGGCCGAGGATCGCCGCCATCGCCCCGACGCCTTCCGGCACCGCAGCCTGCATGGCCTCGGCGCGGAAACGCACCAGCCTGACGGCGTCGGCAAAATCCAGCGCCCCGGCTGCAACCAGCGCAGCGTATTCGCCCAGGCTGTGGCCGGCGAGGAGCGCGGGCATCGCACCGCCCGCCGCCTGCCAGGCTCGCCAGGCGGCAATGTCCGCCGCAAGCATGGCTGGCTGGGTATTCACGGTCTGGTTCAGCACTTCGGCGGGGCCTGCCGCGGCCATGGTCCAGAGGTCCAGACCCAGTGCGTCGGACGCCTCCTGGAAGGTGCGTCGGACTTCGGCACGTTCGCCCCAGCCCTGCATCATGCCGACCGATTGCGAACCCTGTCCGGGAAATACGAAAGCGAATTTCATCAGCAGTCTTTCCTAATACTTGAGGAGTGCGGAGCCCCAGGTGAACCCGCCGCCGAAGGCTTCCATCAGCACGGTGTGGCCACGCTGGATGCGCCCGTCACGGATGGCCACGTCGAAAGCCAGCGGCACCGAGGCGGCAGAGGTATTGCCATGACCGGCAACGGTGGTCACCACGTTATCCATGCTCATACCGAGCTTCTTCGCAGTGGCGGAAATGATGCGGATGTTGGCCTGGTGCGGCACCAGCCAGTCGATATCGGCTTTCTGCAATCCATTGGCTTCAAGCGTCTCGTCGACGATGCGGTCGAGCGTGTTGACCGCCATCTTGAACACGGCGTTGCCTTCCATACGCATGAGCGCCGGCTCGTGCAGGCCGGTCGATGCTCCGGTAGTGGTGCGCAGCAATTCCTTGTGGCGTCCGTCGGCATGGATATGCGTGGCGACGATGCCAGGGGATTCGGAGGCGCCAAGCACCACGGCGCCTGCGCCGTCTCCCCACAGGATGCAGTTGCTGCGATCATTCCAGTCGGTGATACGCGAGAGCGTCTCCGCACCAATCACCAGCACACACCTGGCTGCGCCGGTCTTGATGAACTGGTCGGCCACCGAAAGCGCGTAGACGAAGCCGCTGCACACGGCCTGCAGGTCGAATGCGGGCTTGCCGTTGGTCATGCCCAGCTTGGCCTGCACGATGCATGCCGTGCTGGGGAAGACCAGATCGGGCGTGGTCGTCGCAACCAGCAGGAGGTCGATATCGTCTGGCACCAGACCGGCCGCATCGAGCGCGGCGCGTGCGGCCTGCACAGCGAGGTCGCTGGTCAGTTCGCCCTCGGCAGCGAGATGACGCTCGCGGATGCCGGTACGCTCGACGATCCACTGGTCGGTCGTGTCGACCAGTTTCTCGAGATCGGTGTTGGTCAGGATGCGCGCAGGCAGATAGCTGCCCGTACCGAGGATGCGGGAATAGGTCAAGCGGGCTCCCGTTGCAGTAGCTGGATCTGGTCGGTGATGCGTTTGAGCACGTTGTTGCGGACTTCTTCGCTCGCGGTATCGATGGCGTGCTCGAAGGCGAAGCGGTCGGCCGAACCATGGCTCTTCACCACCACCCCCTTCAAGCCAAGCAGCGTGGCGCCGTTGAAGCGGCGCGGGTCAAGACGGCGCTTGAACGCGTTCAGCACCGGCAGGGCAAGAAGCCCGGCGATCCGGGTCCGCCAGTTGCGTCTGAACTCGGCTCGCAGGGTGGTGGCGATCATCTTGGCGAGTCCCTCGGACGCCTTCAGCGTGACGTTGCCGACGAAGCCGTCGCATACCACCACGTCGGTCGTACCCTTGAAGATGTCGTTGCCTTCCACGTTGCCGTAAAAGTTGAGGTGGCTGTCACGCAGCAGCTCGGCCGCCCGTTTCACCATCTCGTTGCCCTTGATGTCTTCCTCGCCAATATTCAGCAGGCCCACGCTGGGGTTCGGCTTGTGTTCCACCGCCGAGACCAGCATCGCGCCCATGATGCCGAACTGCAGCAGGTGATCGGCCGTGCAGTCGACGTTGGCGCCCATGTCGAGCACCAGCGCATGGCCACCGATCGTCGGCATGACGGCTGCAATGGCGGGACGGTCGATGCCGGGCAGGGTTTTCAGGACAAAACGCGCCGTCGCCATGAGGGCGCCGGTATTGCCCGCCGATACGCAGGCGTCGGCCTCGCCGGACTTGACGAGGTCGATGGCCACACGCATCGAGGAATCCTTCTTGCCGCGCAACGCCAGCGCCGGCGGCTCGTCCATCGCCACGACCTGGCTGGCGTGGCGCACGATCAGGCGCGGGTTGGGCTTGGCGCGACGGGCCTTGAGTTCAGCCGCGACGACATCCTGCGGGCCGACCAGAATCACGTTCAGGTCGGGACTGCGCGCAAGACAGCGAAGCGCCGCCGGGACCGTGACATGGGGACCGTGATCGCCCCCCATGACATCGATGGCGACAGTGATGTTTCTCATTCGGCCGGAATGCGAACCGGACACGCAGCGCCGCGAACGGCGCTGGAAAAGATCATTCGCCCTTGGCCTTCACGACCTTGCGTCCGCGGTAGAAACCGCTCGGGCTGATGTGGTGGCGCAGGTGCGTCTCACCCGTGGTGGGCTCAACGGCCAGTGGCGGATTGGTCAGGAAATCATGCGCGCGATGCATGCCGCGCTTGGACGGGGACTTCTTGTTCTGTTGGACAGCCATTTCTTGCTCCTTAAAAATTTGCACGTCCCTATGCGGGACGTTCACCTTCCGCGTGCATGGCCGCCAACGGCAGGCTCAACAACACTTCGTCTTCGATCAGCGCGAGCAGGTCGAGTCTGGCCTCGGCCAGGATCGCATCGCACTCCGGATCGGCATCCAGCCGTTCCAGTTCGGTCGCGTCACGCGCCAGCGACAGTTCGTGGTCAATGTGAACCACGTGCTGTAGCGGGGTGAGGCAGCGCTGGCAGGTCAGCACCAGCATTCCGTCGACATTCAGATGCATCGACATCGCCCCGCGCGCATCCGTCCCGCCAACGACTCGACAGAACAGCCCGCCTTGCGTAAATTCATGGCCGAGCCTCGGGAACGCGGACACGTCCGACCGGGTTTCCCACGACTGCCTGCCGGTGCAGAACCTTACTGGATCGACCTCAACAGGCTGCATCATGTCGTCAGCGAATTACCACGCAATGGGCGGCCTGATCATGGTACAACTCGACGCACCCGGTTAAACATTAGCCCGCAATAATATGATTTCTCGTTATTTTTGTCAAAAGAGCATGCGTCCATGATCAAGAAGATCCTGGTCGCCAACCGGGGCGAGATCGCCGTACGCATCGTGCGCGCCTGCGCGGAACTGGGCATCAAGTCGGTCGCCATCTACACGGACGCCGACCGCCACGCCCTGCACGTGAAGAAGGCCGACGAAGCCTACCACGTGGGCAAGGATCCCATTCTCGGCTACCTCAACGCGCACACCCTGGTGAATCTGGCGGCCGCCTCGGGCTGCGATGCGCTGCACCCCGGCTACGGCTTCCTGTCCGAAAACCCCGACCTTGCGACCATCTGCGCACGTCGCGGCATCCGCTTCATCGGGCCCTCGCCCGAGGTCATCCGGCGCATGGGCGACAAGATCCAGGCGCGCAACGCCATGATTGCCGCCGGCATCCCGGTCGTACCGGGCTCCGACCACAACCTGGAAAATGTCGAGGAGGCCCGCACCCTTGCCAACAAGATCGGTTATCCGGTGATGCTTAAAGCTACCAACGGCGGCGGCGGCCGCGGCATCCGCCGCTGCGACAGCGAGGACGAGCTGCTGAAGAACTACGACCGGGTGGTCTCCGAGGCCAGCAAGGCCTTCGGCAAACCCGAGGTGTTCGTCGAAAAGTGCGTGGTGCAGCCCAAGCATATCGAGGTACAGATCATCGGCGACACGCAGGGCAACGTCATCCACCTGTTCGAGCGCGACTGTTCGATCCAGCGCCGCAACCAGAAACTCATCGAAATCGCGCCCAGCCCGCAGCTCACCGAGGCGCAGCGCCAGTACATCGGCAAGCTGGCCGTGCGCGCCGCCAAGGCAGTCGGCTACGTCAATGCGGGCACGGTCGAATTCCTGCTCGACCGGGACAACCAGTTCTATTTCATGGAAATGAACACCCGGCTGCAGGTCGAGCACCCCATCACCGAGACCATCACCGGGGTGGACATCGTGCAGGAGCAGATCCGCATCGCCGACGGCCAGCCCCTGCAGTACAGGCAGGAAGACATCAAGCACCGCGGCTACGCCATCGAGTTCCGCGTCAATGCCGAGGACCCGAAGAACGAATTCCTCCCCAGTCTCGGCCGCATCACCCGCTACTATTCCCCCGGCGGGCCTGGCGTGCGCGTCGATGCGGCGATCTACACCGACTACGTCATCCCGCCCTACTTCGACTCCATGTGCGCCAAGCTCACGGTGTGGAACCTGACTTGGGAATCCGCCATCGAGCGCGGCCGGCGCGCGCTTGCCGACATGCTGGTCTACGGCGTGAAGACGACCATTCCCTACTACCAGCAGATTCTCAAGCATCCCGAGTTCCGCAGCGGGCAGTTCAACACCAGCTTCGTCGAAACGCACCCGGAGCTCACCCAGTACACCGAAAAGAAACCGCCGGAAGTGATGGCCGCTGCCATCGCTGCCGCCATCGCCGCACATCAGGGACTCTGAAATGGCCAAGGTACACGTCACCGATCTCGTCCTGCGCGACGGCCACCAGTCGCTCATCGCCACCCGCATGCGCACCGAAGACATGCTGCCGGTCTGCGGCAAGCTCGACTCGGTCGGCTTCTGGTCGCTCGAAGCCTGGGGCGGCGCCACCTTCGATGCCTGCGTGCGTTTTCTGCGCGAAGACCCCTGGGAGCGCCTGCGCCATCTGCGCCGCGCCCTGCCCAACACCCGCATCCAGATGCTGCTGCGCGGCCAGAACCTGCTCGGCTACCGCAACTATCCCGACGACGTCGTGCGTGCCTTCGTACAGAAGTGCGCCGACAACGGCGTCGATGTCTTCCGCGTATTCGACGCGATGAACGACCTCAGGAACCTGCGCGTATCGATCGAGGCCGTGAAGACTGCCGGCAGGCATGCCGAGGGCGCGATCAGCTACACCGTAAGCCCGGTACACGACATCCCGCACTTCGTCGAACTGGCGAAAGGCATGGCCGACATGGGATGCGACACCATCGCCATCAAGGACATGGCAGCGCTGCTCACGCCCTATACCGCGTTCGAGCTGGTGCGCGCGATCCGCGAAGCGACGAACCTGCCCGTGCACACGCACAGCCACGCCACCTCGGGGCTGGCCGCGATGACGCACATGAAGGCCGTGGAAGCCGGTGCCAGCATCATCGACACCTGCATCGGCGCCTTCGCCGAGGGCGCCTCGCATCCCACCACGCAGAGTCTGGTTGCCGCATTGGCAGGCACCGAATACGACACCGGTCTCTCGCTGCCGCTGCTGGAGGAAATCTCGGCCTACTTCAAGGAAGTGCGCAGGAAATACTGGCAATTCGAATCCGAGTTCACCGGCACCGACACCCGCTCGCTGGTGAATCAGGTGCCGGGCGGCATGATTTCCAACCTCGCCAACCAGCTCAAGGAGCAGGGCGCGCTCGACAGGATGGACGCCGTACTCGACGAAATCCCGCGCGTACGCGAGGACCTGGGCTACCCGCCTCTCGTCACGCCCACCTCGCAGATCGTCGGCACCCAGGCCGCGCTCAACGTGCTCACCGGTGCACGCTACAAGTCGTTCACCAACGAGGTGAAACTGTATCTGCAAGGGCGTTATGGCGCCGCCCCTGGGCACGTCAACGAAGAAGTCCGCAAGCTCGCCATCGGCGATCTCGAAGTCACCACCTGCCGGCCGGCTGATCTGCTGGGCGACGAACTCGACAAGCTGCGCGGCGAAATCGAGGGCCTCGCGCGTTCCGACGAAGACGTGCTGACCTACGCGATGTTTCCCGAACTCGCCAAGACCTGGCTGCAGGAACGCGCTGCCGGCAGCCTCAAGCCCGAGCAGCTGCTGCCGAAGGGCGCCGTGCGACAGGAAAGCGCGCCGCGCTTCGCCGCCGACGAATTCAAGGTCACGCTGCACGGCGAGACCTATCACATCAAGCTCTCGGGCAGCGGCCGTTCCGACGCCACCCAGCGGCCCTACTTCGTGTCGGTGGATGGCGTGTCCGAAGAAGTACTGGTCGAGACGCTCAACGAAGTCGCCATCACCTCCGGTAGCGACAGCGCACCACGCAAGGAAAAAGCCGCCGCGTCCGCCTCGTCCGGCCAGAAGCCCCGTGCCACGCACCCCGGCCATGTCACGGCAGCCATGCCCGGCACCATCGTCGAAGTGCTGGTGGAAGTCGGCCAGACCGTCAAGGCCGGCGACGGCGTGCTCGTGATCGAGGCGATGAAGATGGAAAACGAAGTGCAGGCGCCCATCGCCGGCGTCGTCATCAGCATCTTCGCCAATAAAGGCGACGCCGTGACGCCCGACATGGCGCTGGTGGAAATCCAGCCGGAATGAACACCTTCTGAGTCGGAAGACATGAGGACAAGCTGAAGACACACGCCCGTCCTCCCGTCCCCCTGTTCATGATCCTGATTGCCCCATGAAACTCGTCCTCGCTTCCACCTCGCGCTACCGCCGCGAGCTGCTGTCGCGGCTGCACCTGCCCTTCGAAGTGCTGTCGCCCAACGTCGACGAAACCCCGCTGCCCGGCGAGACGCCCTCGGCCACCGCCCTGCGCCTGTCGGTTCTGAAGGCACGGGCCGCCGCCGCAACAAATCCGGATGCGCTCATCATCGGCTCCGACCAGGTGCTGATGCTGGATTCGGAACAGCTCGGCAAACCGGGCAATTACGAGAACGCCTTCGCCCAGCTGAAGAAGATGCAGGGCCGCGCCATGGTCTTCCATACCGCGCTCACGCTGCTCAACAGCCGTACCGGTCATGCGCAGACGCGCGACGTACCGACTGTGGTCCACATCCGGCCGCTCGACGATGCGCAGATCGAGGCCTATCTCAAGAAAGAGCAGCCGTACGACTGTGCCGGCTCGGCCAAGAGCGAATCGCTGGGTATCGCGCTGATGACGCGCATGGACAGTCCCGACCCCACCGCGCTCATCGGCCTGCCGCTGATGGCGCTGACCGAAATGCTGGGCAAGGAAGGCATCGACGTCCTCACCTGGCGCAGCGACTGAAACGTGCCCGGTATCCTCTACCTGATTCCGGTCCCGCTCGGGCCGGTCGATCCGGCGATCTGCCTGCCTCCCGATACGCTCGCGATTGCGCGCCGGCTCGACTGCTTCGTCGTCGAGCGCGCCAAAACCGCGCGTGCGCACCTCAAGGCCATAGGCCATCCTATGCCGATGCAGCGTATCGAGATGCACGAACTCAACGAACACACGCCCGCTTCGGACATCGAGGCCCTGCTCGCCCCGCTGCTTGCCGGCCGCGACCTCGGCCTGCTGTCCGAAGCGGGCTGCCCGGCGGTCGCCGACCCTGGCGCCGCGCTGGTCATGGCGGCGCACCGCAGGCAGGTTCCCGTGGTGCCGCTGATCGGCCCATCGGCCATCCTGCTGGCGCTGATGGCCTCCGGCCTCGGCGGCCAGCGTTTCGCCTTCCACGGCTACCTGCCGGCCAAGGAACCGGAGCGCAGCCAGGCGATCCGCGAGCTGGAAAAACGCGCGCGCCGCGACCACGCGACGCAGCTCTTCATCGAGACGCCCTACCGCAGTGCTGCCCTGCTGGATACCCTGGCCAACACGCTGTCGCCCGAGATATCGATCAGCGTGGGCGCCGATCTCAGCCTGCCCGGCCAGTTGATCCAGACGCGGTCCGCACATGACTGGCGCGGGCGCCCGGATGCGGTGAAGGATCGGCTCGTGGTATTCGGCATCGGCGCCTGAACGGCGCGTTCAGAATGCGAGGCGATCCAGCCGCAGCGTCAGCGTTTCGCCGGCCTCGCTGCGCGCCTGCAGCCATTCGGCGCCTTCACGCGTGTATACGTCCAGCGGCAGCAGGTGCCGCGTCTCGCCGTCTACACGCAGGACCAGCCACTGCTTCGTGAGTGCGGCAAATTCCAGCCGCTCGTGATCGGCGCAGGCGATGGGCCGGTACGGCACTTCGCTCAACGCAGGCTGATCCCGGCTTTCTCGAAAGGCGTCCAGGCCGAGGCCAGCGCCGCACCGAGCCGCCCGGCCAGGCGCTCGGCAAAACTTTCCTGCTGGGTGTAATCGACGATGTCCTCGGCCTTGATCACGTCGCGCGCGACGGATTCGACACTGCCCAGCGCGTCGGCCAGGCCGAGTTCGATGCTTTTCTCGCCGCTCCACACCAGGCCGCTGAACATCTCCGGGGTTTCCTTCAGGCGCTTGCCACGGCCTTCGCGTACCACGTCGATGAACTGGCCATGGATTTCTTCGAGCATCTGCTTCGCGAAGGACTGCTGCTCGGGATCAACCGGCGAGAAGGGATCGAGGAAACCCTTGTTTTCTCCGGCAGTCAGCAGGCGCCGTTCGACGCCGAGTTTCTCCATCGTCTTGGTGAAGCCGAAGCCGTCCATCAGCACGCCGATGGAACCGACGATGCTGGCCTTGTCGACGTAGATCCTGTCGGCACCGGCAGCGACGTAGTAACCGCCCGACGCGCAGATGTCGTCCACCACAGCGTAGAGCGGAATCTTGGGATGCAGCTTCCGCAGGCGCTTGATTTCGTCGTAGATCTGGCCGGCCTGCACGGGGCTGCCGCCCGGGCTGTTGATGCGCAGGATCACGCCCTTGGTCTTGTTGTCCTCGAAGGCACCTTGCAGACTGCCGATAACCGCATCAGCGCTCGCCTGGTCGGACGCGATCACGCCCTGCAGGTCGACCAGCGCCGTGTGTTCCTTGGGAATCGCGACGCCGTCGCCACCGAACCAGCCGGCCGCGAGGAACAGCACGATGAAGAGATACAGGAAGCCCAGTGTCTTGAACAGGATGCCCCAGTGACGGGTACGCCGCTGCTCCTGGATAGCCGACATCGCCAGCTTTTCAAGTACCTGGCGCTCCCAGTTGGGTTCCTTTTCCTGTTCGCTCATTCCGTTTCCACCACATAAACGTGCCCGTCGCGTTCGACGACGGGCACAGGGATGAGACCGCGTCCGGCGCAGCGTCCGCCGACGCAGGCCCCGCTCGCGGGATGGTACAGCGCGCCGTGGGTGGCGCAGATCAAGTATAGCCGCGAGTCGTCGAAGAACGCGCCTTCCTGCCAGTCGAGCTCCACCGGCACGTGGCCGCACTGGTTGAGAAAGGCGTGCACCCGTCCCTCGTGGCGCACCACGAAGGCCGGCTGGGGCTTGCCGAACCGTCCGATCTCGAAGCGCACGCCGAGCCCACCGTCCTGCAGCTGACCGGATGCGCAGATCAGGCGTTCGCCATCAGCCATGCGTGCACCTCGGTAAAACTGTTCATCAGCGCGAGCGGCGCATGCGGATGAAGGTCGTCCGCCTCGTGCGCGCCGTAGGTCACCGCAAGGCTGGCGACGCCGGCATTCGCCGCCATCAGCAGATCGTGACTGGTATCGCCGATTACCAGGGTGCGCGACGGATTGGCGTCGAGTTCGTCGATCAGTTCCAGCACCATCGCCGGATGCGGCTTGGAGTGCGTCTGGTCGGCGCAGCGCGTGGCGGCGAAATGCGCCCGCAGTCCGCTCGCCTCCAGCGCACGCGCCAGCCCCACACGGCTCTTGCCGGTGGCGACCGCGAGCGTGAAGCCGTTTTCGTCCAGTGCGCGGATGCCCTCCGGCACGCCCGCAAACAGCGGGATATCCGCATCGCGCCCCAGGTAGTGGTGGCGATAACGCTCGACCAGCCGGGGGTATTCGTCCTCAGGCAAATCCGGCAGCAGCGTCTGCAGGGCCTGGAGCAGGCCCAGGCCGATGATCTGCCGAGACGCTCGCGCGCCGGGCGCGGCCAGGCCGATGTCCTCGCAGGCGCGTTGTATGGAATCGACGATCACTCCGGCGGAATCCATCAGGGTGCCGTCCCAGTCGAAGATCAGTAAATCGAATTGCTTGGGCATGATTTTAAATGGCTGACAGTATGGTGTACGGGGAGGAAGCGGAGCGCACCGAGGGAAAACAGGAAAAGTATTTACAGGGAGGCTGGAGAGGTAAAGGAGGAAAACGAGGGACCTCCCTTACCTCACTTGCCTCCCTGTAATAATTTCCATGCCCCCGCTCGCTTTGTGACTCCAGGCTGCCCGATTTCAATTCAATGTTTCCAGAAACCCCGCCAGGTCCGCCGGCAGTGGCGCGTCGATTTCCAGCGCCTCGCCGCTGATGGGGTGGGCGAAGGCCAGGTGGGCGGCGTGCAGGAACATGCGCTTGAGCCCCTGTTTGGCCAGCGTCCTGTTCAGCTCGAAATCGCCGTACTTGTCGTCCCCCGCGATGGGAAAGCCCAGGTGCGAGGTATGGACGCGGATCTGGTGCGTGCGGCCGGTCTTCAGTTCCGCCTCCAGCAGGGTAAAGCCGTCGAACACCCGCTGGCGGCGGAAAATGGTGTGCGCGCTCTGGCCATCGTCGCGCACCGTCACGCGCTTCTCGCCGTTGTCGTCCACGCGCTTGTGCAGGGGCAGCTTCACGTGCTGCACCGGATTCGGCCAGCGACCCGCCACCAGGGCGAGGTAGCGCTTCTCGATCGCGCCCGCGCGCATCGCTTCGTGCAGGTTTACCAGGGCGCGGCGTTTCAGCGCGATCAGCAGCACACCCGAGGTTTCGCGGTCGAGCCGGTGCACCAGTTCCATGTAGCGACATTCCGGCAGTTCCAGGCGCAACTGCTCGATCACCCCGCGCGACACGCCGCTGCCCCCGTGCACCGCCATGCCGGAGGGCTTGTCCAGTGCGATGAGGGCCTCGTCGCGGTAGAGCACGTGCGGCAACAGGCGATTGACCGAGGGCGGCAGCCTGGGTGCCGAGGGCGCGGGCGCAGCGGTGCGCACGGGCGGAATGCGGACTTCGTCGCCTGGCTGCAGGCGATAGCCGACGTCGACCCGGCCGCCGTTGATGCGCACCTCGCCGCCGCGCACCAGCTTGTAGATGCGGCTTTTCGGCACACCCTTCAACTGGGTCAGCAGAAAGTTGTCCAGCCGCTGGTTCTCGGCGCTGTCGTCGATCGTAAGGCGGCGGACAGAATCTTTCTCTAAGTCTTTCATTTTCATATACACTACTGTCGATTCCGGCCTCGTTTTGCCTGAATCCCTGCCCGGCAGCCCTGCCGGTTTGCGAAAGATCACGCCGGTTAAAACGCTCACCGGCCGCCGTCTGCCCGGCCCGTCCGGTTCCTGCCCCGCCGATTCGAGCGGCCTGTCAGTCGAACCCGCCCGCCCCGCCAGTCGGCAAAGCAGCGATGTTATCAACGACGCGACACCACGCATACGAAAACAGCATTCACGCCCGGAATTCGCATTCCGGCGGGAATCGGAAAGACCGCGCCGGCCCGGCCGGCGTCCCTCTCCAGGAACAGGACACTTCCTCCATGCCCTATCACACCTCCTCAACCGTGATCGCATGAGCCGCCGCAGCCAGGCGGCAATATGGCCTGTCCCGTATGCACGCGCGCGGGAGAAGAAACAATGAAGCGCATGCTTTTCAACGCAACCCAGGCGGAAGAACTCCGGGTTGCCATCGTCGACGGACAGAAGCTCGTCGACCTTGACATCGAGTCCGCCAGCAAGGAACAACGCAAGGGCAACATCTACAAGGGTGTCGTCACCCGCGTCGAGCCCAGCCTCGAAGCCGCCTTCGTCGACTACGGCTGCGAACGCCACGGCTTCCTGCCTTTCAAGGAAATCGCCCGCTCCTGCCTGCCCGGCAACGGCAAGGTCCCCGAAAACCTCAAGGAAGGCCAGGAACTCCTGGTCCAGGTGGAAAAGGACGAACGCGGCAACAAGGGCGCGGCGCTGACCACCTACGTTTCGCTGGCCGGCCGCTACGTCGTGCTGATGCCCACCAACCCGCGCGGCGGCGGCGTCTCGCGTCGCATCGAGGGCGAGGAACGCAACGAACTGCGCGACACCCTGGCCCAGCTCGACATTCCCGAAGGCATGAGCCTGATCGCCCGCACCGCCGGCATCGGCCGCAGCGCCGAGGAATTCCAGTGGGACCTCTCCTACCTCCTGCGCATCTGGGAAGCGATCGACGGCGCGGCGAAGCAGATCAAGGCGCCCGAGCTCATCTACCTCGAATCCAATCTCATCACCCGCGCGATCCGCGACCACTTCTCGGCGGACATCGGCGAAATCCTCATCGACACCGAGGACGTGTACGAACAGGCGCGCGCGTTCATGGAAAACGTAATGCCAGCCAACGTCAACAAGGTCAAGCTCTACCGCGACGACGTGCCGCTGTTCTCGCGTTTCCAGATCGAGCACCAGATCGAGTCGGCATTCTCGCGCCAGGTCAACCTGCCCTCGGGTGGGGCCATCGTCATCGACCACACCGAAGCGCTGGTCTCGGTCGACGTCAACTCGGCGCGTGCCACCAAGGGCAGCGATGTCGAGCAGACCGCGTTCAACACCAACCTCGAAGCGGCCGACGAAATCGCCCGCCAGATGCGTCTGCGCGATCTGGGCGGCCTGATCGTGATCGATTTCATCGACATGGAGAACCCCAAGCACCAGCGCGAAGTGGAAAATCGCCTGCGCGATGCCCTGCATCATGACCGCGCCCGCGTGCAGACCGGGAAGATCTCCCGCTTCGGCCTCCTGGAAATGTCGCGCCAGCGCCTGCAACCCTCGCTGGGCGAAACCAGCCACACCGCCTGCCCGCGCTGCCACGGCACCGGCCACATCCGCGGCACCGAGTCGTCCGCCCTGCACATCCTGCGCATCCTGCAGGAAGAGGCGATGAAGGAGAACACCGGTGCCGTGCACGTGCAGTTGCCGGTGGACGTGGCGACCTTCCTGCTCAACGAGAAGCGCATGGACATCCACACCATGGAGTCGCGCTTCAAGGTCAATGTGGTGTTGATTCCCAACATCCACATGGAAACACCCAACTACACCATCACCCGCCTGCGCCATGACGAGCTCAACCTGCGCGACGCAGCCGAGCCCAGCTACAAGATGATGGCCGTGCCGGAAACCGAGGCGACCTACCAGACCGCCCAGGCCGCCGCGCCCGCGCGACTGGAGGCTGCCGTCAAGTCCATCGCGCCGCCGCCGCAGCCTGCGCCGGTCGCCGTCGCACAGCCTGTAGTGCCTGCGGCGCCGCAGCAGGCCGGCCTGTTCGAGCGCATCTTCGGCTGGTTCCGGAAACGCGGCGACGAAGCGCCCGCCGAGGCCGCGTCGGTCGTCGAAGCCGCACCCGCCGCACCGGCCCGCAGTGAGCGCAACGGCGAACGCCGCGAACGCAAGCCGGGCCAGCGTCGCGCCCGCAGCGAAG
>JBFMCW010000028.1:0-29227 GCA_040754275.1 Pseudomonadota bacterium | reverse complement strand
CGCTGGACAGCAATCTTAATTCGCTGAGAGCGGAAACCGATTTTTCGGTTGCCTTGGCTCTCGACGGTCAACAATCAGTCGCTTTGCCGACGTTTCCAGAAAAATCAGTGATGACGGCAATGGCCGAATAACAGCCACTAACACCACCAGACCGCGAAGATCATCAAGTGCGTGCGGCTCACCCCTCCGCCACCACCCCCAGCACCGCCTCCCCGTAGGCCTCCAACTTCTTCGTCCCCAGCCCCGAAATCTCGCCCAGTTCCGCCAGCGTGGCGGGACGGCGGGCGGCGATTTCGCGCAGGGTGGCGTCGTGCAGGATGACGTAGGCGGGCACGCCTTTTTCGTTGGCGGTTTCGCGACGCCAGGTGCGCAGTGACAGGAACAGCGGATCTTCGTCGTCGTGGACGCCTGCGCCTGAACTGGCGGCAAGGCGCGATTTCCGGCGCGACGGCGCGGCGGCGATGGCGCGCAGCCAGACCTGTTCCTCGCCCTTCAATACCGGCCGCGCCGCCTGGGTGAGTTTCAACGCGCCGAAGGCGGTGTGGTCCACCTCCAGCAGCCCGCGCACGACCAGCTGGCGCAGCACGGCACGCCAGACCTTGTCGCTCTGGCTGGCGCCGATGCCGAACACGCTGAGTTGATTGTGACCAAAGCGCTCGATCTTTTCGGTGGTCTTGCCGAGCAGCACGTCGAGCACGTGGCCGGCGCCGAAGCGCTGGCCGGTACGGTAGACGGTGGAGAGCAATTTCTGCGCGGCTTCGGTGCCGTCCCACAGCGTGGGCGGGTTGAGGCACACGTCGCAGTTGCCACAGGGCTGGCTCGCTTCGCCGAAGTAGCTCAGGAGCGCGACGCGGCGGCAGCTGGCGGCTTCGCACAGGCCCACCAGGGCGTCGAGCTTGGCGTGGCCGATGCGCTTGTGCGCGTCCTCGGCTTCGCCTTCGTCGATGAAGCGGCGCTGCGTCACGACATCCTGCAGGCCCCAGGCCATCCAGGCCTCGGCGGGTGCGCCGTCGCGGCCGGCACGGCCGGTTTCCTGGTAGTAGCCTTCGACCGAACGCGGCAGATCCAGATGCGCGACGAAGCGCACGTCGGGCTTGTCGATGCCCATGCCGAAGGCGAGCGTGGCAACCATGACGACGCCGTCTTCGCGCAGGAAGCGTTCCTGATGGCGGGCGCGCGTGGCGTTGTCCATGCCGCCGTGATACGGCAGCGCGGTATAGCCTGCCGCTGCGAGGGCGTCGGCGGTGTCCTCGACCTTCTTGCGCGTGCTGCAATACACGATGCCGGCTTCGCCTGTGTGCTCGGCCAGAAAATCGAGCAGCTGGCGGCGCGGGTCGGTTTTTTCGGCAATGCGGTAGCGGATGTTGGGGCGGTCGAAGCTGGCGACGAAGACGCGCGCGGCCCCGAGATCGAGCCGGGTGAGGATTTCGGCGCGCGTGGCGGCGTCCGCCGTGGCGGTAAGCGCGATGCGCGGCACGGCGGGAAAGCGTTCGTGCAGGGTCGAGAGGCCCAGGTACTCCGGGCGGAAATCGTGCCCCCATTGCGACACGCAGTGCGCTTCGTCGATGGCGAACAGCGACACTTGGGCGTCGTCGAGCAGCGCCTGAAAACGCGGGGTGAGCAGGCGTTCCGGGGCGACGTACAGGAGCTTCAGCCTGCCGGTGGCGAAGTCGCGTTCGACCTGCATGGCCGAGGCGCCGTCGAGGCTGGAATTGAGGAACGCGGCGGCGATGCCCAGTTCCTGCAGCGCTGCGACCTGGTCCTGCATCAGCGCGATCAGCGGCGACACCACCACCGCGCAGCCGTCGCGCAGCAGCGCGGGAATCTGGTAGCAGATCGACTTGCCGCCGCCGGTGGGCATGAGCACCAGCGCGTCGCCGCCCGCCGCCACGGTCTCGACGATGGCCGCCTGCTCGCCGCGAAACGCGGGGTAGCCAAAGACGCGGTTCAGCAGGCTCAAGGGGGTGTCGGACATGTAGAAAAAATGGCTGGCGAGCGATGTGTCACATTGGCTATAATTGTGTCACGTTTTGCTCCGATGGAGAGCTCGAATGAAAACCCTGACCATCCGCGAAGCCCGCGAAGGCCTGTCGCACCCCGACCAGATGTTCGCCGACGCCGACGAGGTGCTGGTGATGAATCGCGGCGAGCCGGTGGCGCGGATTCTGCCGGTCACGCCCACGGCAGAAGCGCGCAAGAAGGCATTTCGTTCGTTGGCAGCGTTTCGCGCCACCATGCCGTTTCAGGATGTGCCGAGCGAAGTCCTGATTCGCGAAGATCGCGACGAACGCGGCTGATGCGCGTCTACCTCGACACCAGCGCGCTCGTGAAGCGCTACCTGCCCGAGCGCAACAGCGAGGCGTTCGACGCCTATTTTGCCGAACTGGGGCCGGTACATATCAGCCGTCTTACCATGCTGGAGTTGCGCTCGACCTTTGCGCGCAAACGCCGCCAGGCCCGCCTGAACCCCGAACAGGAAATGGCGGCGATGAACGAAGTCCGCACCGATATCCAGAATGGCCTGCTCAGCGTTGCCCCTTCCACCGACGCCGATTTCATCGAGGCCTTCCGCCTGATGGACGAACTGACCGCGCTGCCCTTGCGCACGCTCGATGCGCTCCATCTGGCGACCGCATCCGGACTTGGCTCAGGCGTCATCGCGACCGCCGACGACGTGATGCGACGTGCTGCCCAACAACTCCAACTTGAAGTCGCCTATTTCGGCGATTGACCCAACCCACCATGAACACTGAAACCACCGCCCCCGCCCTAGACGAGAACCAGATCATCGCCGAGCGCCGCGCCAAGCTTGCCGCGATCCGCGAGACTGGCGTCGCCTTCCCCAATGATTTCCAGCGTCACGACTACGCCGGCAAGCTGGCCGACGAACACGGCGACAAGTCGAAGGAAGCCCTGGAAGCCGAGGGCGTGCAGGTGCAGCTGGCCGGCCGCATGATGCTGAAGCGCGTGATGGGCAAGGCGAGCTTCGCCACCCTGCAGGACATGAGTGGCCGCATCCAGGTCTACGTGTCCAACGACGTGACCGGCACCGAGGTGCACGATGCCTTCAAGCACTGGGACCTGGGCGACATCCTCGGGGTGACCGGCACGCTGTTCAAGACCAACAAGGGCGAGCTGACCATCCAGGCCAAGGCGATCCGCCTGCTGTCGAAAGCGCTGCGTCCGCTGCCGGAAAAATTCCACGGCCTGGCCGACCAGGAACAGAAGTATCGCCAGCGCTACCTCGACCTCATCACCGCCGATACCGCGCGCGAAACCTTCGTGCGCCGTTCGAAGATCATCCAGGCGATCCGCGAATTCATGACCGGCCACGGCTTCCTCGAAGTCGAAACGCCGATGATGCATCCCATCCCCGGCGGCGCCGCGGCCAAGCCCTTCGTCACGCACCACAATGCGCTCGACATGGAGCTGTTCCTGCGCATCGCGCCCGAGCTCTTCCTCAAGCGCCTGGTCGTCGGCGGCTTCGAGAAGGTGTTCGAGATCAACCGCAACTTCCGCAACGAGGGACTCTCCACCCGCCACAACCCCGAGTTCACCATGATGGAGTTCTACGAGGCCTACCGCGAATACCGCTACCTCATGGACTACACCGAGTCGCTGATCCGCCACGCCGCGGTCGCCGCGACCGGCTCGACCACGGTCACCTATCAGGGCCACACCATCGAGCTCGGCCAGCCCTTCGACCGCCTCACCATCGTCGACGCGATCCGCAAGTACCATCCGCACTACACCGTGGCGCAGCTCAACGACCGCGACTGGCTGGTCGCGCAGTTCGCCGCGATGAAGGCGAAGTATCGCGAGCACGACGGCCTGGGCGGCCTGCAGCTGACCTTCTTCGAGGAAACCACCGAGGCGCTGCTGATCCAGCCCACCTTCATCATCGACTACCCGGCCGAGGTGTCGCCGCTGGCGCGCCGCTCGGACACGCAGCCCGACATCACCGAGCGCTTCGAACTCTTCATCACCGGCCGCGAAATGGCCAATGGGTTTTCGGAGCTCAACGACGCCGAGGACCAGGCCGAGCGCTTCATGGAGCAGGTGCGGGCCAAGGAAGCCGGCGACGAGGAAGCGATGCACTACGACGCTGATTACATCCGCGCGCTGGAACACGGCCTGCCGCCCACCGGCGGCTGCGGCATCGGCATCGACCGGCTGGTCATGCTGCTCACCGATTCGCCCTCGATCCGCGACGTGATCCTGTTCCCGCAGATGCGGCGCGAAGGCTGAGGTGGGCAAGGCGCCCGGCCTTGCGCTGCTCGCCCTGGGGCTGGCGCTCGGCCCCGGCCTGTGGATCGCCGCGCGCTACTTCAGCGGTCAGGTCGGCTTCGAGGCCCCGCTCCGCTTCCTTGCCGGTGCGGATGGCCGCCGTGCCGCGCAGGTCGTTTTTCCACTGACCGATACCGCCCTGCCTGCAAGCGTGATCGTTCAGGCGTTTGCCAGCCACGGCCCGGCACTGTTGCCGGCCGACCCACCCGGTGACACCTGGACACTGCGTCTGCGCAGGGATGGCCGCATCGTGCGCGAGCACGCCATGCAGCTGCAGAGCCACACGATCGAGGCCACGCCCGGCCTCGTGTTCAAGGATGCGCTGGTGATCGATGCCGCCGCGGGCAGCGGCGACTACACGCTCGACGTGGCGCTGCCGGCTGCCCCGAAACTGACGCTGGAATCGGCCAGCGTCCAGATACGCACCGGCGTACGCGAACCCTCCACGCTGCTTCTGGCTGCCGGGCTCGCGCTCGCGGCGATGGGCGGCTTGCTGCTTTTCGCCGTGCGCTGATGTCGGGCGCGTTTGTTGCTTTCCGCTTTGAGTAAAATCACCTTTCTCACATTCCCTTCCCTGCCCTCCTGCGAGTCACCATGGCCGACGCTTTCTCCACCCTCGATTCCTTTTCCACTGCCAGCGGCAGCAGGCAATTCGCCTCGCTGAAAAAACTCGAAGCCGCGCTCGGCCAGTCGCTGTCGCGTCTGCCCGTGTCCATCCGCATCGTGCTCGAATCCGTGCTGCGCAACTGCGACGGCGTGAAGGTCACGCCCGAACACGTGAAGCAGCTTGCGTCCTGGAAGCCGAATGCGGAGCGGACGGAGGAAATACCCTTCACCGTGGCGCGCGTGATCCTGCAGGATTTCACCGGCGTACCGCTGCTCGCCGATCTCGCGGCGATGCGTTCCGCCGCACAGCGCATGGGCAGGGATCCCAAGAAAATCGAACCGCTGGTACCGGTGGACATGGTGGTCGACCATTCCATTCAGGTAGACAAGTTCGGCACTGCGGACGCCCTCGACCTCAACATGAAGATCGAATTCGAGCGCAACCGTGAGCGCTACCAGTTCCTGAAATGGGGCATGCAGGCCTTCGATACGTTCAAGGTGGTGCCTCCCGGGGTCGGCATCGTGCATCAGGTGAACATGGAATACCTCGCACGCGGCGTGATGGAGAAGGACGGCGTCGCCTACCCCGATACGCTGGTGGGCACCGACAGCCACACCACCATGATCAACGGCCTGGGCGTGGTCGCCTGGGGCGTGGGCGGCATCGAGGCCGAAGCCGCGATGCTCGGCCAGCCGGTATATTTCCTCACGCCTGACGTCATCGGCGTGAATCTCAAGGGCATCATCAGGCCCGGCATCACCGCCACCGACGTGGTGCTGACGATCACCGAAATGCTGCGCAAAGCCAAGGTCGTCGGCAAGTTCGTCGAATTCTTCGGCGAAGGGGCGGCCGCGCTGCCGGTGACCGACCGCGCCACCATCGCCAACATGGCGCCCGAATACGGTGCCACCATGGGCTTCTTCCCGGTCGACGAGGCCACCTGCCAGTACTACGCGTCCACCGGCCGCAGCACGCTACAGGTCGATCTCATCCGCGCCTACTTCCAGGCTCAGGATCTCTTCGGCATTCCCAGGGCCGGCGAAATTGACTACTCTCAGGTACTTGAACTCGATCTCGGCTCGGTCGAGCCGAGCGTCGCCGGCCCCAAGCGCCCACAGGACCGCATCGCGCTGGCCGCACTCAAGTCCAGTTTCGAATCGCTGCTCGCCAAGCCCAAGGAAGAAGGCGGTTATGGCAAACCTCAGGATTCAGGGGCCGGGAAACAGGATTCAGGCTTGAAACACGGCGACGTCGTCATTGCCGCCATCACCTCGTGCACCAACACCTCCAACCCCGGCGTCATGCTCGCCGCCGGCCTCCTGGCGAAAAAAGCCGTCGAACTGGGCATGAAGACGCCCGCTCACGTGAAGACCAGCCTCGGACCCGGTTCGCGCGCCGTGACCGAATACCTCAAGGCCGCTGGTCTCCTGCCCTATCTCGAACGGCTCGGCTTTTCCGTCGTCGGCTACGGCTGCACCACCTGCATCGGCAACTCGGGCCCCCTGCCCGAGGCCATCGAGAAAACCATCCTCGACAAGGATCTGGTCGCATGCTCGGTACTGTCCGGCAACCGCAACTTCGAGGCGCGCGTGCACCAGAACGTCAAGGCCAATTTCCTGATGTCGCCGCCGCTGGTCGTCGCCTTCGCGCTGGCCGGCAAGGTCGGCATCGACATGGCGAACGAACCCATCGGCCATGGCACGAACGGCCCGGTCTATCTCAGGGACATCTGGCCGAGCGCTGCCGACGTCGCCGCCGTGCTGCCGTATTCCAGCGACGCGGCGGTCTACCGCAACTACGCCAACGTCGGCGCCGACAACCCCCTATGGGATGCCGTGCCCGCCCCCACCGGCGCGGTCTACCAGTGGGACGCGAAATCGACCTACATCCAGGAACCGCCATTCTTCGGCGACGCCCAGCCCACCGGCGGCGCCATTCGCGGCGCGCGCCCGCTCGCGATCTTCGGCGATTCGGTGACTACCGACCACATCAGTCCCGCGGGCGGCATCAAACCCACCTCGCCGGCCGGCCTCTACCTCACCGAGCACGGCGTGCAGAAAGCCGACTTCAACAGCTACGGTGCGCGCCGCGGCAACCACGAAGTGATGATGCGCGGGACCTTCGCCAACGTGCGCATCAGGAACCTGATGATTCCCGGTTCCGAAGGCGGCATCACGCTGAAAGGCGATACCCAGATGCCCATCTACGACGCCGCCATGGCCTGGCAGGCGGAAGCCAAACCGCTGATGATTTTCGCCGGCGAGGAATACGGCACCGGCTCGTCGCGCGACTGGGCAGCCAAGGGAACCACTCTGCTCGGCGTGAAAGCGGTCGTGGCGAAGAGCTTCGAGCGCATCCATCGCGCCAACCTCGCCGGCATGGGCGTGCTGCCCTGCCAGTTCAAGGAAGGCACCGACGCCGCCACGCTCAGGCTCGACGGCAGCGAAACCTTCGACCTCGAAGGTATCGAGAACGGCATCAAACCGCAACAGGACGTGACGCTGGTGATCCGCCGCGCCGACGGCAAGACCGAACGCGTACCGCTCAAGCTGCGCATCGATACGCCGATCGAGGTCGAGTACTACAACAAGGGCGGCATCCTGCCCTTCGTGCTCGAGCACCTGCTCGGCTGACGGAAGCTGCGGACGGTTGGACTTCCGGCAACCGTCCGTGTTTTTGCTATCGTTTACCGGGACATGCCGATTTCCAACTGCCATCTTGTGCTGTTACCTCTCCACGACACCGGCCCGCGGATTGGCATACAGGCCCAATAAAAATACCTTCAACTCTTGAATTGACCCCCCAGTTCCATTAGCATTTGCTTAATTACCAGCTACAGACGTTTTCTCCAGGAGCCCACAATGAAAAACCAGATTGCCTTCCTCGCCCTGTCCGCGCTTGCCGTGACCGCCCTGACCGCCTGCGGCGGCAGTGACAAGGCCCCGAGCTACCAGGCCGACATCAAGCCCCTGATCGATGCCAAGTGCGTCTCCTGCCACGTACCGGGCGGCGAAGGCTACGAGAAGTCCGGCCTGCGCATGGACAGCTACGAAGCCCTGATGAAGGGCACCCGCTTCGGTGCCGTCGTGGTGCCCGGCTCCAGCGTCAGCAGCACCATGTACCGCCTGGTTTCCGGCCAGGCCGACCCCTCGATCCGCATGCCGCACGGTCAGGCCGCCTTGCCCGATGCCGAAGTCGCCATGATCGCCGCCTGGATCGACCAGGGCGCCAAATACTGATCCATTCATTGACAACAACGGAACGCCTGCCATGAGCAACCGCCACTTCTACCATTTCAGCGCCCTGCCGATGTCGATGCGCATGGTGTACACCATGACGCTGCTGGTTCTGGGCACGGGCTATCTGTTCGCCATGCTGCAGGTGTTCTTCAGCCATGCCGGGCTGGACGGCAATCCCGACATGATTTCCGCCGAGGACATCCGCATCGCCTATCACGGCAGCGAGAGCGATACGCGCCTGGAAACGGCACTCAAGGGCCCGATGGCCGACATGCTGCCGCCCGAGGAACGCAGTGTGATCTTTACCTGGGTGAAGGACGGCGCGACGCAGGAAGGCTACGACCAGAAGGTGAAGTCCATCGTGGACAACCGCTGCCTGGCCTGCCACGACGGCAGCAACCCGCACCTGCCCAAGCTCACCAGCTACCAGGAAATCACCCAGCTGACGCAGCGCGACGAAGGTGCCACGATCCCGACCCTGGTGCGCGTCTCGCACATCCACCTGTTCGGCATCACCTTCATCTTCTTCATCGTCAGCAGCATCTTCGCCCATGCCTACATGAAACCGCTCTGGTTGAAATGCGTGGTGATCGTACTGCCCTTCCTCACCATCCTCACCGACATCTTCTCCTGGTACCTCACCAAGATGATCCCCGGCTTCGCCTGGTTCATCATCGGCAGCGGCGTGCTGATGGGCATGTCCTTCGCGATCCAGTGGATCGTGTCGATGTGGCAGATGTGGTTCTATACACTGCCGGAAGATATACAGGCATGCGGCGGTGCATTGCCGGTGATCAGCAAGCGCAAGATCAACACCGACGATATCTGATCGGAGTTTTCCGCAGGCCGGCTCAGGCCAGCTTGCGGTAGAGGGTACGCTCGCTGATGCCGAGCTGGCGCGCAAGCGACTTGCGATCACCCCCATGGCGCGCGAGCGCCCACTGCAGATAGCGCCGCTCGGCCACCTCCAGCGGGACCACCGCATCGATGCCCGGCATGCCGTTCGGCGTGTCGCCTGCAGCGAGTTCGGGCGGCAGGTGCTGCGGCAGCAGCATGTCCCCATCCGCCATCAGCATGGCGCGCTCGATGATGTTGCGCAGTTCGCGGATATTCCCCGGAAAATCCCAGGCCACGAGCCGTGCGCGCGTCGCCTCGGCCAGGGTGTAGGCGCGCCCCGGCGCCAGCCGCGCCAGAAGGGTGTCGGCGAGCAGGCCGATGTCCTCGCGCCGCTCGCGCAAGGGCGGCAGGTCGATCGGAAACACGCTGAGCCGATAGTACAGGTCGCGGCGGAAGGTGCCGGCCTCGACCATGGCCTTGAGATCACGATGGGTTGCGGCGATCAGCCGGAAATCCGCGCGCAGCGTTTCCACCCCGCCCACCCGGCGGAAGGTCCCGGTTTCCAGCAGGCGCAAAAGCTTGACCTGCAGGGCCAGTGGAATGTCGCCCACTTCGTCGAGAAACAGCGTGCCGCCCGACGCGGACTCGACCAGGCCGATCTTGCGCTGGTTGGCCCCGGTGAACGCGCCCTTCTCGTAACCGAAGAGTTCGCTTTCGAACAGCGTTTCGGTCAGCCCCGAACATTCCACCACCACGAAGGGGCCGTGTTCGCGCCCGCTTTGCTGGTGGATTGCCTGCGCGACAAGTTCCTTGCCGGTGCCCGACTCGCCAAGCAACAGTGCGGTCGTGGACGAGGGCGCAACGCGCCGCACCAGTTCGAGCATGCGATTGAAGGCCGGCGACTTGCCGACCAGTCCGGTTTCCGCCGGAAAGCTGCTCGCCTCGCGCACCGTCGTCATCCGCTCGACGAAATATTCGATCCCGCCTGAAGCCCCGACGATGGGGGTCAGTTCGACATCAACGTGTTCCTCGCCGCGCGGCGTATGGTGCAGGTGCAGTACGCGCTTGGGCTCGCCGCTGGCACGGCTGGCCGCCATGGGACAGGCCTCGCCGCACTCGTCGCAAGGCCGGCCGTAGCCATGCGAAACCGCGTAGCAGAACTGTCCGACCACATCGCGTCCCCCCGCGAAGATGCGGCGATATGCCGCATTCGCCGCCAGAATGCGGTAGTCCGACGCCAGTAGAATCTGGGCATCGGGGTGGGTTTCGAGAAAGCAGATCAGTTCGTTGGTCGGCGACATGGCGCGATTCGCGTGACAGTTCCGTCAGCGGATTTTATTCGTCTTGCCATAAATGGCATACCGCCTACCCCATCGTTCTTGACCTGGATTTCACAACCCACTGATATTTATTGACTATTCTTTTGTCGCACCCCGTCTTTCCCTGGCACGGGGCTTGCGAATATCAGGACATGCTTTTGAAGACACCCCTGCCCGACTTCCTGCATCACCGGCTTGCCCGGGAAATTGCGCTGGCCATTGCGATCAAGCTCACGGTGATCGCGGGCATTTTCTACGCCTTCTTCGACGGTCGCGCGCTCAATCCCGACGCCGACAGCGTCGCCGACCGCATCGCCAACCCCCAACAACAAAGCCAACCCACTGCCCCAAGGAGCGCCCATGCTGACTGAAGAACTCGTCGATCTCTCACGGCTGCAATTCGCAGTGACCGCGCTGTACCACTTCCTGTTCGTGCCGCTGACCCTGGGGCTCGCCTTCATCCTGGTGATCATGGAACTGACCTACGTGATCACCGATCGCCCCATCTACAAGGACATGGTGCGTTTCTGGGGCAAGCTCTTCGGCATCAACTTCGCGCTCGGGGTGACCACCGGCATCACCATGGAATTCCAGTTCGGCACCAACTGGGCGTATTACTCTCACTACGTCGGCGACATCTTCGGCGCGCCGCTCGCGATCGAAGGCCTGATGGCCTTCTTCCTCGAATCGACTTTCATCGGCCTGTTCTTCTTCGGCTGGGACCGCCTCAACAAGTGGCAGCACTTCATGGTCACCGTGCTGATGGCCGTGGGATCGAACCTCTCCGCCCTGTGGATCCTCATCGCCAACGGCTGGATGCAGGACCCGGTCGGAGCCGAGTTCTCCTTCGTCACCATGCGCATGGAAATGACGGACTTCTGGTCCATCGTGTTCAACCCCACGGCGCAGGCCAAGTTCGTGCACACCGTGTCGGCAGGCTACGTCACCGCCTCGCTCTTCGTGCTCGGCATTTCGAGCTGGTATCTGCTGAAGGGTCGCGATCTCGATTTCGCCCGCCGTTCCTTCCGCATCGCTGCCGGCTTCGGCTTCGCCTCGGCCCTTTCAGTGATCGTGCTCGGCGACGAATCGGGCTACACCGTGAGCGAATCGCAGCAGGCCAAGATGGCGGCGATCGAGGCCATGTGGGAAACCGAACCGGCCCCTGCCGGCTTCACCCTGTTCGCCCTGCCGAACGAGGCCGCCCAGCGCAACGACTACGAACTGAAGATTCCCTACGTGCTCGGGCTCATCGGCACGCGTTCGCTGAGCGAGACCCTGCCCGGCATCGCCGAAATCAAGGAAAGGAACCGTGCACGCATCGAATCCGGCATCCAGGCCGTGATCGCTCTTGAAAAGCTGCGCAAGAACCGCGACGACTGGGAAGCCCGTTCGATCTTCGACCTGCACAAGGCCGATCTCGGCTTCGGTCTGCTGCTGAAGAAATATGTTGTTGACGTCTCGCAGGCCACGCCGGAGGTGGTCCAGATGGCAGTGGACGACACCATTCCGAAAGTCGCCCCCCTGTTCTGGAGCTTCCGCATCATGGTCGCGCTGGGCTTCCTGTTCCTCGCACTATTCACGCTGGCCCTGTTCTATTCGATCAAGGGTACCTTCATCGAAAAGAAATGGCTGCTGCGCTGGGCCTTGTGGTTCATTCCCATGCCCTGGATCGCCGCGGAGCTCGGCTGGGTCGTCGCCGAATACGGCCGCCAGCCGTGGACGATCTACGGCGTGCTGCCCACGCACATCTCGGTATCCAACCTGACGCCGGCCAACCTCTACGGTTCGCTTGCCGGCTTCGTCGGCTTCTACACCGTGCTGCTGCTCGTCGAGATGTATCTGATGACCAAGTATGCGCGCCAGGGTCCGTCCAGCCTCGGCACTGGCAGATACCACGGTGAAAAATCGGGCGGCGGCGCCCTGCCCGCGGGCGCACCTGCACAGAAAATCTGAGGAGCGGACATGGACTACGAAACCCTGAAACTCGTCTGGTGGCTGCTGGTCGGCGTGCTGCTCGTCGGCTTCGCGATCATGGACGGCCACGACATGGGCATGGGCATCCTGCTGCCCTTCGTCGGCAGGAACGACCTCGAACGCCGCGCCGTCATCAACACCGTCGCCCCGCACTGGGACGGCAACCAGGTCTGGTTCATCACCGCCGGCGGGGCGATCTTCGCCGCCTGGCCGCTGGTCTACGCCACCGCGTTCTCCGGCTTCTACTGGGCAATGATGGCGGCCCTGTGGGCGCTGTTTTTCCGCCCCGTGGGCTTCGACTACCGCTCCAAGATCAAGCATCCGACCTGGCGCAGCACCTGGGACTGGGGACTGTTCATCGGCGGTGCCGTGCCGCCGATCATCTTCGGCGTGGCTTTCGGCAACCTCCTGCTCGGCGTGCCGTTCCGCTTCGACGACTACCTCATGTCCACCTACACCGGCAGCTTCTGGGCGCTGCTCAATCCCTTCGCGCTGCTGGCGGGTGTGGTCAGCTTCGGCATGATCGGCCTGCAGGGCGCGAACTACCTGATGATGCGCACCGAAGGCGACATCTATCGCCGGGTGCGTCTGGCGAGCCTGTTGCTGGCCGTGCTGACCATCGCCACGTTTGCATTCGCCGGCGTGTGGGTCGCCACCGGTATCGAAGGCTACGTCATCACCAGTGCGGTCGATCCCAACGCCCTGCCCGACCCGCTCGCGAAAACCGTCGAAGTTCAGGCCGGCGCGTGGATGCAGAACTACGCGCGCTACGCCTGGGCGATGTGGGTGCCGATCGCGGCCTTCGCCGCGCTCGTCGCGAGCATCGTGTTCTCGCGCTGGCACAAGGCGGGCGCAGCATTCTGGTCGTCTTCCCTGGCCAATGCCGGCATCATCGGCACTGCGGGCGTATCGATGTTTCCCTTTATCATGCCCTCCTCGCTCGACCCGCGCTCCAGCCTCACGGCATGGGACGCCGTGTCCTCGCACCTCACCCTCGGCCTCATGCTCGGCGCAACGGTGATCTTCATGCCGCTGATCGTCTTCTACACTGCGTGGGCCTACAAGGTCATGTGGGGCAAGGTCACCCCCGAATACATCGCGGCCAACGACAAATCGGTTTATTGAGGAACATTGCCATGCTGAATGCCTGCTATTACGCCCTGCCCCTGATGCTGTGCCTGTCCGGCACCGAGGCCGCCACGCTCACCGTGAAGCTCGACGGCGCCAGACCCGGCGGCGGTCCCCTTACCGTGCTGCTGTTCGACCGCGTCGCGGGTTTCCCCAAGGAGACGAAAGCCAGTGCCCGGCACGTGCTGCCCGCCGGCCAGACCACGCTCGCCCTCGACGGCCTCGCGCCCGGCGAGTACGCCGTGATGGCCTATCACGACGAGGACGGCAACGGCGAACTCAACCGTTTCCTCGGCATGATTCCCCAGGAAGGCTGGGGCCTGTCCAACAATCCAAAGGTCAGCGGCAAGCCCGCATACAAGGATGCCGCCATCGCGCTGCCGGAATCCGGCACAGCGATCACCCTGAAATTGAATTACTGAAAGGAAGCCCCATGTGGTACTTCGCCTGGATACTCGGTGTCACCATGGCCGTCCTGCTCGCCTCGATGAGCGCGATGATGTGCGACGCCAGGGAATGCGCACTCGACGAAGCGCGCAAGCAAGCCGACGACGAGACCTGAGTTTTCCCCGCCCGCTACATTCAACGACAACAGACCAACCAGGAGCATCCATGAAACGCATCGCCCTCCCCGCCCTTCTGCTCGCGCTGGGCCTCGCCGGCCAGACCGTGCATGCCGCCGACGCGCCGACGCCGAATCCCCGCGCCATCGTGGTGGAAGACATCAGCCGCGCCGACTTCGCCACAACCGTCTCCGCGCTCAAGGCGCAGTTTGTCGCCGACGGCTGGACGCTGCTCGGCGAAATCGACCTCGGCGCGCGCGTCGCCAAGAAAGGCACGCAACTGCCGGGCGGCCTCGTCATCCTGGAACTGGCGAGTGGCGGCAACACCATCCCGCTGCTGAAGAACGAGGCCACCCGCTACGTTGCCGGCCTCATGCCCTGCAGCGTGTCGGTCTATGGCATGAACGACGGCCGCGTCGTCGTCTCGCGCATGAACGCCGCCGCGATGGCCGGCATGATGGAACCGCAGGTCGGCGAGGTGCTGAAGCGCTCCGCCGCCAAGCTCGATGCCAGCATCGCAGCGGCCCTGGCCAGGGCCGGCAACTGAGCCGCGCCCGTGAACAGGAGCCCAGCATGAACCCGCGCATCGTCATTCTCGGAGCCGGCTTCGCCGCACTCACCGCCGTGCGCGAACTGCGCCGTCGCGCCTCCGATGCGCACATCGCGCTCATCGCCCCCAAGGCCGAATTCGTCTACCTGCCGAGCCTCATCTGGGTGCCGACCGGCCGGCGCCGCGGCGCCGACCTCAACATCGACGTGTCCGGCTTTCTCGCTGCGCACCAGGTCGAATTCCATGCCGCGCGGGTGACCGGCCTCGCGGACGGCGGGCGCACCGTGCTTACCGACAAGGGCAGCTTCGCCAACGATGCGCTGCTGATCGCCACCGGCGGCCGCTTCATCAAGAAACTGCCCGGCATCGAGCACGCCCTCACGCTGTGCGAAGGCATCCCGGCCGCCGAGGCGATTCGCGACCGCCTGGAGAAAATGGACAGCGGCCGCATCGCGATGGGCTTCGGCGGCAACCCCAACGAACCGTCCGCCATGCGCGGCGGACCCATGTTCGAACTGCTGTTCGGCATCGACACCTGGCTGCGCGAACAGGGCAAGCGCGAGCGCATCGAACTCACCTTCTTCAATGCCGCCGCCGAGCCCGGCAAGCGTCTGGGCGAAAAGGCCGTATCCGGCCTGCTGGCCGAAATGGCGAAGCGCCGCATCGACACCCACCTCGGCCACAAGCCGCTCGGCTTCTCGGAGAAGGGCGTCGACACCGAGGGTGGGCACGTCAACGCCGACCTCATTCTCTTCATGCCCGGCCTCACCGGCCCGGCCTGGGCGGCGGACAGCGGACTTGCGCTCTCGTCCGGCGGCTTCTTCAAGGCCGACGCCTACTGCCGCGTGGAAGGCGCCGACAAGGTATTCGTGGCCGGAGATGCCGGCAGCTACCCCGGCCCCGACTGGCTGCCCAAGCAGGCGCACATGGCCGATTTGCAGGCCCAGGCTGCCGCGCAGAACCTGCTTGCTGCACTGGCCGGCAAGCCACCGGTGGCGCAGCCCAAGCCGGAGCTCATCTGCATCGTCGACACCCTCGACTCGGGTATCCTCGTCTTCCGTAGCCTGAAACGCGCATTGCTGCTGCCGTCCTCGCGCCTCTTCCACTGGGCCAAGCGCTATTTCGAATGGCATTACCTGCGCGCCTACCGCAAGCACGGCCCCGCATGACCGCGCTGCTCGATCATGGCTGGGCACGTGGCGTGTCGCTCTTCAGTGCCCTCGTGCTGATGCTGCTGGTCACGCTCCTGCCGCGCGCGCTGACCGTGGCAGACGGCAGCCCCATCGGACACGGCGAACTGATGCTGATCATGTGGGGGCTGTCGGCCGGCTTCGTGCATGGCGTCGGATTCGTACCTAAGAATGCGGCGCTGCGTTTCCTGCTCGGTCCCCTGGCCGCCTGGCCGCTGATGCTGCTGGGGTTTTCCCATTTCGCGCGGCATTTCCTGTAAGGAGTCTTCATGCAAACCGAACCTCAAATCCACTCCACCCCTTATGAACGCATCGGCGGCGACGCCGGCATCCGCAAACTGGTCGACCGCTTCTACGCACTGATGGACGAACTGCCCGAGGCCTACGCCGCGCGCAAGATTCATCCGGCCGACCTCACCGAGTCGGGCAACAAGTTCTTCGACTTCCTTTCCGGCTGGCTGGGCGGGCCGCAACGTTTCATCGAGAAGCATGGCCATCCGATGCTGCGCCGGCGTCACCTGCCCTATGCCATCGGTCCGCAGGAGCGCGACGAATGGCTGCTTTGCATGAAACTCGCGCTCGAGGAAACCGTGGAGGACGCCGCCCTGCGCACCGCGCTCTACGAACAGTTCGTCCAGCTGGGCGAACACATGCGCAACCGCGGTGAAAATGTCCATGCATGCGAGCACACTTCCGCCTAGACTGGGATCCGGAGAGTCACGCGCCCGGATGACGATGATCAAGCACACGATACGAATATTCCTCCGCCCCCTGCTTGCCATGGCGGTTGCATTCCTGCTGGGCGCATCCCTGCACGCCGCCGCGCAGCCTGCACCATCAGCGTCCGGTACACGAGCGAACGGGGCGAAACCCTCCACCGCCGACCACAGCAAGTTCCATCAGCTGCAGAAGCCGTTCAAAAGCGGGCAGGACGTCACCGAGGCCTGCCTGTCCTGCCACACCGAGGCAGCCAAACAGGTGATGGGCACCAAGCACTGGACCTGGGATTTCAAGCAGGTGCACACCGGCCAGCGGCTCGGCAAGAAGAACGTGCTCAACCCCTTCTGCATCGGCACCCGTTCCAACGAAGCCTTCTGCACCACCTGCCACGTCGGCTATGGCTGGAAGGACGACCGTTTCGATTTCAAGGCCGAGCGCAACGTCGACTGCCTCGTCTGCCATGACACCACGGGCACGTACAGGAAGATTCCGGGCCATGCCGGACATCCCGCCTACGCGCGCATGGAGTTCCCGCCACAGTCCGGAAAATTCATCGAACCGGCGGACCTCAACGCCATCGCTGCGCACGTCGGCAAGACGCGGCGCAATAACTGCGGTGCCTGCCATTACGAAGGCGGCGGCGGCGATGGCGTCAAGCACGGCGACCTCGACAGTTCGCTCAACCAGGCCGACCGCGCGCTCGACGTGCACATGGACAAGGACGGGCTCAATTTCACCTGCGCCACCTGTCATCAGTCGGACGGCCACAAGGTGGCGGGCAGCCGCTACGCCCCCACCGCCGCCGACCCGCACGGCCCCATCATGCGCGGCAAGCACGGCGAACGGAACCCCGCGACCTGCCAGGCCTGCCACGGCGACAAGCCGCATCCGCAACGCTTTTCCAAGCTCAACGACCACACGCGCAGCGTCGCGTGCCAGACCTGCCACATCCCGCGCTTCGCCCGTGGCGGCGTCCCGACCAAGATGAGCTGGAACTACGCCACCGCCGGCAAGCTGGATGCCGCCGGCAAACCGATCAAGACGCTGGATGCGCACGGCCACGTGACTTACGACAGCCGCAAGGGCGATTTCGTCCTCGGCGAGAACGTGCTGCCCGAATACCGCTGGTTTGACGGCACGGTGACCTATACCCTGCAGACCGACCGCATCGATCCTGCGCGCACGGTTGCGATCAACAGCTTCCACGGCAAACCCGGCGCACCCGACGCGCGCATCTGGCCGGTCAAGGTCTTCCACGGCAACCAGCCCTACGACAAGGTGCACCGCACCCTGCTGCTGCCGCATACCGCGATCCCGGACGACACCGCCTACTGGTACAACTTCGACTGGGAAAAATCCCTGCGCGCCGGTGCCGAGGCGAGCGGCAGACCCTTCAGTGGCCAGTGGGGTTTCGTGCAGAGCGAAATGCTCTGGCCGATCACCCACATGGTCGCGCCCAAGGAACAGGCACTGAACTGCGCCGAATGCCATAGCCGCCAGGGCCGCCTGCAGAACATCGCCGGCATCTACATCCCCGGCCGTGACCGCACAGCCTGGCTGGACATGGCCGGCTATTCGCTCGCCGGCTTCGCCTTCCTCGGCGTGCTGGGGCACGGCGCGCTGCGCATCTTCGCCAGCCGCAAGCGCAAGGAGCATTGACATGGCCGAACGCATCTATCTCTTCAAGCGCTTCGAACGCTTCTGGCACTGGTCGCAGGCCGCGCTCATCATCACCATGATGCTCACCGGCTTCGAGGTGCACGGCAGCTACCACCTCTTCGGCTTCGGGCATGCGGTATCGATCCACACCTTTGCCGCCTGGATGCTGGTGGGCCTGTGGATTTTCGCCATCTTCTGGCATTTCACCACCGGCGAGTGGAAGCAGTACATCCCCAGTCTCGACCAGATCGGCGCGGTGATCCTGCACTACAGCTACGGCATCTTTCTCGGGCGCCCGCATCCCTACAGGGTGGTGCCCGAGCGCAAGCACAACCCGCTGCAGCGCCTGGCCTACCTGGGGCTCAAGCTGGCGATCAACCCGCTCATCTGGATCAGCGGTCTCGCCTATCTCCTCTACGCCGACTGGCGCGATCTCGCCCCCGCCTGGCTCGGCCTCGAACAGGTGGCGTTCGCGCATACGCTGGGCGCGTTCATGATGCTGGTGTTCTTCATCGCCCACGTCTACCTCACCACCACCGGCCACACCCCGCTCGCCCACATCAAGGCGATGATCACCGGCTGGGAAGACAAGCACTGATCGGCTCCACAGGGCCCCGGAGCATCCAGGGTTCCGTGGCCGTGCGGCACACGCTGGTGCAGGGGCCCTAAAGCGAATGTATGCGGCGGGCTTCAGTCCGTGGCGAAGGTCTTGCCGAAGAACGCGCCGATCCTGTCCGGCGGCATCGGGCGCGCGAACACGTAGCCCTGTATTTCGTCGCAGCCGCGCGCTTTCAGGAAGGCGACCTGCTCCGGAGTTTCCACGCCTTCGGCCACCACGCGCATGTCGAGCGCGTGTGCGAGCCGGATGATGGCATCGGCGATCTCGGCATCGTCGCTGTCGATCAGCACGTCGTCGATGAGGCTCTTGTCGATCTTCAGCGCATCGATGGGCATGCGCTTCAGCTGGCCGAGATTGGAATGGCCGGTGCCGAAATCGTCGATGTAGACATGCAGGCCGCGCTGGCGCAGTGCGTCGAGCATGTCGAAGGTGCGCGCGGGGTCGTCCATGGCCGCGCTCTCGGTCACCTCGACCTGCAGGTAGGCAGTATCCATGCCCGTCTCGCGCAGGATGGCGTCGATGTCGTCGATGAGGCGCTCGTCCACGAACTGGCGCGGCGACAGGTTGACCGCCACCGGTGGCGGATCGAGTCCTTCCGCGCGCCACGCCATCCATTGCTCGCATGCGGCGCGCGCGACCCAGCGGCCGATGGGCACGATGAGCCCGGTCTCCTCGGCTACCGGGATGAAATGTTCGGGATTGACGATGGTGCCCGAGCGGCTGAGCCAGCGCACCAGCGCCTCCAGTCCGACCACCCGGCCGCTGGCCAGATCGATCTTGGGCTGGTAGACCAGCGCGAGCTCGCTGCGCTCGATCGCCTGGCGCAGCCCGCTTTCCAGCATGAGCTGCTGCTGCGCGATGGTATTGAGCTCGTCGCTGTAGTACTCGAACCCGCTGCGCCGCTGCTTGGCCTGGTACATCGCGAGATCGGCCTGGCGCAGCAGGGTGTTGGCATCGAGCCCGTCGTCCGGGAATACGCTGATGCCGATGCTCGCGCCGATGGCGTAGCGGCGCTGCTCGATCTTGAACGACTCGGCCAGCGCGGCGATGAGCTTGGACGCCACCCGGCTGGCGGCACGCGAGGCCGGCGGATGGGTGAGAATCACGGCAAATTCGTCGCCCCCCAGACGCGCGACGAAATCGTCCGCACGCAACTGCTCGTCGAGCCGGTTGGCCACCACCCGCAGCACCTGGTCGCCCACCTCGTGCCCCTGCGAGTCGTTGATGTGCTTGAAGCGGTCGAGGTCGATGAAGAGCAGCGACACCTGGGATTTCTCGCGCTGCGCGCGCGCCAGCGCATGGCCGAGGAAATCCTGGAAGTACGAGCGGTTCGGCAGCCCCGTCAGCGGGTCGTGGTTGGCCAGCATGTCGAGCCGCATTTCGGAGTAACGCCGTTCCGCCAGCGCCGCCGCCACGAACAGGCCCCCCAGCGCCATCATCGCCATGCTCATCTGCAGGGCGAACACCTCGTGGGGTGAAGTAGACGGCCCCAATCCCCCGTAGGACACCAGCGACATGCCCAGCACGATGGGTGCGGCGAGGAAGATCGCCAGGCTCGCCCCCGTCACCGAAAAGCGCAGGGCCGCCCACAGCACGCCCGGCAGCAGCACGAAGAGCACGATCTCGGCAGGGCGGATCGGCTGGGCGTACTCCATCATGAGACGCGCCAGCAGCAGCATGCCCATCACCAGCATCAGCCCTTCGATGCGTGCGCTCCGCGTACGGGGCAGCAGATCCCAGCGCGACGCCGTCATCAGGAGCGGCGCCACCAGATAGACGCCGAGCAGTTCGGCCAGTCCGGCCACCCACAGCGCCGTCGGCATGCGTTCGAGCGGAAGGTCGCCCGCCACGTGCAGGCTCAGCACGCCAAGCACGGCGGTCGCCGCGCTGCCCAGCGGTGCAATCACCAGGGCGAATTTCGCCACGCTGGACACGTAGTCGAGGGTCTGGCTGAAAGGTGAGAGACGGTGCGCCAGGTAGCTCATGAGCCCTGTGCCAGCGGCCGCGCTGCAGGCGAGCATGAAGGCAAGCTCGGGGGAAACGGGCCAGGCGTAGACGGCGAATGCGCCCACCAGGACACCGAGCACACCCGGCAGCCCGAAGCGCATGCCCGACATGGCGCCGATGCCGGATGCAAGTCCGACGGCAAAAACGAGAGCGGAGGTATAGGGGGCGAGCCGCAGGCTGAGGCTCAGTGCGAGCGCATAGGCCAGAGCCGTCAGCCCGACGATCAGCAGGGCACGTCGGGCGGAATGGAAGTCGGTCAATGCCGGGTGGGGCAAGTCGTCCCCGGTCTACTGCGCCGGATCGAGCTGGGCGCGCACCGATTCGAGTGCGTCCTTGAGGGTTTCCTCGGGCAGGCCGTTCAGCTGTTCGGCCAGCATCTCGGCCGCGTCGATGGTATCGGCTTCGTCCGGCAGGGTGTCGGTATCGAGGTTGGCGACGAATACCGCTGCAGCCCCCGTCACCTGCAGCAGCAGCTTGCGTTCGGCCATCAGCAGTTCGATCTCCTCGCGCAACAGCCGGGTTTCATCCTCTTTCATGGCAGTGAGGCTCATGTTGTCTCCGTCCTTGTCTGTATTTAGCCGAATACGGTCAGCACACCCGTGTAACCATACAGGCGATTGTGTGAAATTTCACCGTTTGCAAAAAAGCCGACCAGCGGAAAATCCCCGAGGGTGTCGCGTATCAGCCGCAATTCGCGGTGCGGTGTCCCGAACATGTGGCGTCCGCGCCCGAGGCAGGACACGTACACCGCACCGCGGACCGGTCCGTCGAGCTGTGCGCGCAGCGCGGCGCACATGCGCAGCAGGTCGTCCTCGGCACTCTGCTCGTCACGTTTGCAGAAGAGCAGCTCGTCGCCAGGCTGCACGTATTCGCCGATCGCTACCAGTGCGTTTTCCGGATCGACGCCGAGGATGTTGCGCACCAGATAATCGCCGGTATCCGAGCCGCGCACCGGCAGGCCCACGAAAATGTAGCCTGCCGCGCGGCGCAGGTCGCGCGCCAGCACCTCGCCAATCTCCGCCTTCATCACGTCGAGCGCGGGACGGTGGTCGAGCGAACCGACGATGTTCTTGGTGGCCTGGGTGATGCGGTGCCGCGGCCCCAGCGGCGAAATGCCCTGGGTCAGCCGCGTCGCCAGTTTCACACGGTCCGAGAACAGCACGCCCGACAGCCCTCCACCGACCACGCCGTCGCTGATTTGCGCGCTCTCCCCGCGCGCGCTCGACAGGCCACCCACGACGAAACCGCTCGCGACCTTGCCGCTCAGCGTCTCGATCAGCTCCTGGATGCGCGGATTGGCCGGGTCGCCGTGCACCAGCGCCAGATAGGCATCCTGCACCGTCGCATCGAGGTCGTCCGGGGTGCGCGCCAGGGGCAGCATGGAAAAATCCGTCGCCGCGAATTCGCCCAGCATCACCGCCATCGCCGGTTCTTCCAGATACTCGGTCCCGGTCGCGCAGACGCCCACCCCCACGCTGCCGGTCCAGTGCGGCACACCGGTCGCGCTCCTGAAAAAGGCGAGCAGCGCATCCAGGTCCGCCACGAATGCATCCGACACGTACAGGAAGCCCAGCGTCGCGCCGGCCGGAATCGCGCCGAGCTGGCCCATGCAGTCCTGCGCCGCCACCGTCCAGTCGGGGTGGGCAGCATGGGCATGGCGAAAGGGCTGCATAGCGTCGACCCGTGGCTCAGTAGCCCGTCTTGCCGCTGCGCGGCAGGTCGCCCTCGCCGAAAAAGTTCCACAGCAGATGGGCAACCACTTCAGGAGCGATCACGGTATGCTCGTTATGGCTGGCCTGCAGGGCGGAACGCAGCTTCCTGCGCAGTTCGGGGTCGCCGGTGAGATCGAAGATGAT
This sequence comes from Pseudomonadota bacterium, assembly GCA_040754275.1. GTDB lineage: Bacteria > Pseudomonadota > Gammaproteobacteria > Burkholderiales > Thiobacillaceae > Thiobacillus. The sequence continues at coordinate 6,672 of JBFMCW010000028.1, read as the reverse complement.
GTCTACCTTGGCGCCCAGCGAAACCACATCCATCGCATCCTCGAATACCGGCACCTTGCTGTGCCTGAACCCCATCGCAACCGGCGATTCGAGATTGCGATGCGCAACGGCGACGATCTCCACGTTGACGTGTTCCTCCTGGATCTTTTCCAGGAAATGTTCGGCAAATTTTTCCCCGACCTCGCCCAGCCCCAGCAAGGCCACCTTGACAACGTGATTCATGATTGACGGCTCCTCATATACATTGTTTTATCGATGCGCCTGCGCGCCTCGCAAGCATACACCTGCTGCACGGACAGGCGATATCATTCCCCCGTCCACAGCCATTCTCCCGACCATGTCGCCCACCGATCCGCTCCATCCTCCCATCGCGCCCTATGCCGAAGGCATGCTCGACACCGGCAGCGTGCACCTCATCTACTGGGAAATATCGGGCAATCCACAAGGCATCCCGGTGCTGTTCGTGCACGGCGGACCGGGCTCCGGCACCTCGCCCGCGCAGCGGCGCTTCTTCGATCCGGCGCGTTACCGCATCGTGCTCTTCGACCAGCGCGGCTGCGGGCGCTCCACGCCGCACGGCGAACTGACCGACAACACCACGCCGCACCTCATCGCCGACATGGAAAGGCTGCGCGCCGAACTCGGCATCGAGAAATGGCTGGTCTTCGGCGGCTCGTGGGGCTCCACGCTCGCGCTCGCCTACGCCGAGGCGCACCCGGATCGCTGCCTGGGCCTCGTGCTGCGCGGCATCTTCCTGTGCCGCAAAAGCGAGATCGACTGGTTCCTGTACGGCATCCGGGCCTTTTTCCCCGAAGCGCAGCGCCGGCTCGCCGAGTTCATTCCCGCCGACGAGCGCCACGACCTCCTCGCCGCCTATCATCGCCGGCTGGTCGATCCCGATCCCGCCGTGCATCAGCCTGCCGCATACGCCTGGGCCACCTTCGAGGCCTCGTGCTCGACGCTCCTGCCCAACCCCGAACTCGTCTCGGCTTTCGGCAGCGAGAAGACCGCGCTGTCCCTGTCGCGCATCGAGGCACACTATTTCGTGAACAACATCTTCCTGCCGGACAACAGCCTGCTCGACGAGGTCGGGCGCATCCGGCATCTTCCGGCAATCATCGTGCAAGGGCGCTACGACGGCGTCTGCCCCATCGTCTCCGCCGACGACCTTGCCCGCGCCTGGCCGGAAGCGCGCTACGTGATCGTGCCGGATGCCGGCCATTCCGCGTTCGAACCCGGCATCGCCCGCGAACTGGTCGCCGCCTGCGACCGCTTCGCCGCCACCGGGGGCTTCGCGCCATGAGCGAAAAACTCTCGCCTTGGGTGTTCGACGCCAGCGCCGATAACTTCAACCGGCTGGTGCTGGAGAACTCGCACAAGGGGCCGGTGCTGGTGCACTTCTGGACGCCCAAGGCCGGGCCCTGCTTCATGCTCATGCCGCGCCTCGTCAAGCTCGCCACCGAGTACGGCGGCAAGTTCCTGCTGGTGATGCTGAATGCCGACGAACTGCCCGAACTCGCGCGCCGCTTCTCGGTGAACTCCGTGCCGACGGTGAAGTTCTTCTGGCGCGGCGAAGTCGCGCACACCATCCACGGCGCCGACCCCGACAGCAGCTTCCGCGAAGCGCTCGACCGTTTCATCGCCGGCGACGCCAACCGCGCGCACGCGCTGGGCGTCGCCGCCTGGCAGGCGGGGCAGCTCCAGCAGGCGCGCATGCTGCTCGCCAACGCGGCGATGGCCGAGCCGGAAAACCTCGCCATCCCGCGCGACCTCGCCAAGCTCCTGTGGTCGCAGGGCGAAGGCGAACAGGCGCTGAAACTGCTCGACAGCCTGCCGCCGGAAGCGCGTGCCACCCCCGAGATCGCGCCCCTGCATGCCCACCTCACCCTCGCCGAGACCGCGCGCCACGCACCTGCCCTCGCCGAACTCGACGCCGCACTGGCGCAGCAGCCGGACGACCCCGGACTCCGTTTCCAGCGCGCGGCTGTCCTGCTCGCGCAGGACGATTTCGACGGCGCGATGGACGCCCTGCTCGCCATCGCCCGCACCGACCGCAGCTACCGTCACGACATCGGGCGCACCAGCCTCGTCGCCCTGTTCGACCTGCTGGGCGCCGCGCATCCGCTCACGCAGAAATACCGTCGCGCGCTGGCGGAGTCGCTGAATTGAGACGAATGCCTCGGGCCGAGGAAAGTCGTTTTCGACAGGGCGGTAAGTGAGGCAAGGGTGGAAGACGATTGGGAGGTTTCCTCCCTTGCCTCACTTCCCGCCCTGTTCATTTCTCTCTACCGAATGTTCGTTTTGTAGAATCGCCAGCGATGTCCTTCGCCCACCCCGCCTTCGATCCCTACGGCGCCCTCATCGACGCGCTCGACCTCGCGCGTGGCCTGCCCACGCTGGCGGCGCTGAACGCGCAGGCGGCACGCATGGACATCCGCCAGGCGCGCGGCCTGCCGCTGCGTTTCGTCGCGCCGGCATGCAGGCATTCGGCGCGCGACTACGAAACCCGCATCCTCGAAACCGGCGAAGTGCCGACGCGCGCCGACACCTGGCACGACGCGCTCAACGCCCTGGTGTGGCTGCGCTTTCCGCGCTTCAAGGCGGCGCTGAACGCCGCGCACGGCCTTGCCCTGGCGGGCGAGACCGATGCCACGCGCGGACGCCGCCGCGACGCGCTGACCGTGCTCGACGAATCCGGTGTGTGGGTGATGGGCAGGGACGCCAGCCTGTACGACCTGATCGTTGCCCATGCCTGGGAAATGGTGTTCCGGCAACGGCGTCGCGACGTCGAACACGCGATGCGTTTCATCGTCGTCGGCCATGCCCTGCTGGAAAAGGCGCTCGCGCCCTACGCCTCGATGACCGGGAAATGCCTGTGGCTCGGCGAACCCTCGAACGACCCCGATGCCGCCGCCTGCACCGCGCTGGGAACCATCGCCACCCCGCGCCAGCTTGCGCCGCTGCCAATCCAGGGCATTCCGGGCTGGGACCCGGCCAACGATCATGCGGACTTCTACGCCAACGCCGAGGTGTTCCGCCCCGCGCGCGCGGCGCTCACGGCCGGCGACACAGCAGGCTGAGGCGCGGGTCGTCGCGCGGCAGCGGCTGCCACATCGCCTGTTGCGGCTTCACCGCCCAGTGATCGATCAGCGCATCGTCGGTGGAAAATACCGCACGCGACAGCGTGGTCACGCGGCGCGCACGGCAGTCGACGAGGCGTCTTTCGAGAATTTCGCGCAGCGGCCGCAAACTCGCGGGATCGATCTGCCCCGCGCGCAGGGCGTGGCGTTCGTGAAAACCGAGCTTGCCCGCCATCGCCTGCACGCTGCCGGCGTCGATCGAGACCACCGCCTCGGGCAGGTCGGCGATCACCTGCCAGTTCTGCGCGGCGCCGGCCGGCAGGCACACCGCCAGCGCGGCCAGCAGCGCCCATCTCATCCGGCTTCGGCCGGCAGATCGGTGCCCGACACCCAGGCCTGCGCCATGTCGAGATCGTCGAACAGCCGGATGTCGGCCGACATGAAGAGCCGGTTGATCCACATGCTCCACGCCACCCACTGGTCGCCGGTGAGGATGGCGATGCGGCCGAAATCGTCCTTGTGCTCGCGCGAGAACTTCAGCTCCTCCCACGCCACGTCCATGCTGTACGAGAGCATGTCGCGCAGGTCGAACAGCACGTTGACCACGCCCTGGAATTCCACGCCGTAGGTCACCGCCTGCTCGAACTCGCGGTAGTCGTCGAGCGTGAACTGCCCCATCACCGACACGGCGATGCGGTCGCCCTGGACATCGAGACTGATCATGGTTTTCTCCGTTTGAGGTTCATGTCCGAACTATAGCGAATCGGCAGGCGCCGGGGCGGCAGCGCGCACCGCGAGGATGCCGGCCGCCGCCACCGCCGCCATGCCCGCCCACGCCAGCATGGGCAGATGCTCCCCGAACAGCACCACGCCGTAGATCGCCGAAAACCCCACCGTGGAATACGCCAGCGCCCCCACCGTGAGCGTGCGGCCGCGATGATAGGCACGCGTCAGCGCCAGCTGCGCCAGCGTCGCCGTCACCCCGATGCCGACCAGCCACGGCCAGTCTGCCGCCTGGGGCCGGTGAAACCCCGCCGCCACCATCCACGCCGCCCCGCCCAGCGTGGACAGCAGCGTGAAATAGAACACCACCCGCCATTCCGGCTCGCCCAGCCGGCCCAGCGACTTCACGTTCACATACGCCACCGCCGCCAGCATGCCCGACACCAGCCCCGCCAGCGCCGGCACCCAGGCCCGCCCATCCACCTGCGGCTGCAGCAACAGCACGATGCCCACAAAGCCCAGCAGCACCGCCGCCACCAGCCCGCGCCCGTGCCGCTCCTTCAGCCACCACGCCGACAACCCCGCGAGAAACAGCGGCGCCGTGTAGTTGAGCGTGACCGCCGTGGCCAGCGGCAGCTGCGCGATGGCGTAGAAGAACAGCACCAGCGCCGAAAACCCCGACAGCCCGCGCCACACATGCGCCAGCGCGTACGGCGTCGCCAGCGGCGCCAACAGCCGGCGATGCGACACCGCGATCACGATCCAGATCGCCACCAGCCCGAAAACGGAACGGTAGAACACCAGCTCGGCGCTGGAAAACTGCACCGACAAATGCTTGACCAGCACGCCCATCAGCGCGAACAGGGCCGCCGCCACCAGCATCCAGCTTGATTTCATGCGCAATGCGTACAGTTTGGCCGGGTGAGCCGGACCAGGGTGCGCAAAGGTTCGGATGCTTCGTTCATGGTATTGCCCGGCTGACAGTATTACACTATGTTAACGTAATACGATGTCTTTAATGAATACCATTGGAGTTTTGTATGACAATCATCACCGTATCCCCCAAATTTCAGGTCGTCATTCCACGCGACCTTCGGCGCACGCTCAACATCCAGCCCGGCCAGAAACTCCGCGCACGCATCCAGGGCGACCACATCGAGCTGATTCCCGAGCAGCCCATCACCGCCGCGCGGGGTTTCCTGCAGGGCATCGACACCCGTGTCGAACGCGAGGCGGACCGCGCATGAATGTCGTCGATTCCTGCGGTTGGCTCGAATACTTTGCCGACGGCAGCAATGCCGGATTCTTTGCACCCGTGCTCGAAGACACCGAAACTCTGGTCGTACCCAGCCTGTCGGTTTTTGAAGTATGCAAGCGCGTCGCCCTGCAACGCGGCGAACACGCCGCACGGCAGGCAGCCGATTTCATGGCCCGGGGCGAGATCGTCGGCCTGGATGCCGACACTGCGCTGGCCGCCGCGCTCTACTCTGCCAGGCACCAGTTGCCCATGGCGGACAGCATCATCCTCGTCACCGCGCGCAACTATCAGGCCACCCTGTGGACACAGGATGCCGATCTCAAGGGCCACAAGGGCGTGAAATACAAAGCCAAACCCGACTGATCCGGATTTATCGATCCAGCGGACTCACCACCCCGCGCCCGCCTTTATTCAAAACGTGCGTGTAGATCATTGTCGTCGCCACATCCTTGTGGCCCAGCAGTTCCTGCACCGTGCGGATGTCGTAGCCTGCCTGCAACAAGTGCGTGGCAAAGGAATGGCGCAACACATGCGGCGACACCGGCTTGGGGATGGCAGCCATGCGCGCCGCTTCGCGCACCGTACGCTGCACGCTCGATTCATGCACATGATGCCGTCGCTCTACCCCAGAACGCGGATCGAGCGAACGCACCGACGACGGAAATACGAACTGCCATCCCCACGCCCGCGGCGCATTGGGATACTTCACCGCCAGCGCATCGGGCAACTGCACCTCGCCAAAGCCAGCCTCCAGATCGCGTTCGTGCAAGGCGCGCACCTTGTCCAGATGCGCCTTCAGGGGAAGAATCAGGTTTTCCGGCAACACCGTCACCCTGTCCTTGTTGCCCTTGGCCTCGCGCACGATGATCTCGCGCCGCTCGAACTCCACATCCTTCACGCGCAGACGCAGCCCTTCCAGCAGGCGCATACCCGTGCCATACAGCAAGGCCACAATCAGTCCCATTGTCCCCGAAGTTGCATCCAGCAAGCGCCGCGTCTCGGTGGGCGTGAGCACCACCGGCAAACGTCGTGATGCTTTCGCCGCAATCACCTCATCCAGCCAGGGCAACTCGATATTCAATATTTCGCGGTACAGGAACAGTAACGCCGACTTGGCCTGATTCTGCGTCGAAGCCGACACATTGCGCTCGCTAGCCAGATGCGACAGAAAATCCCGTACCGCCTCAGCACCCAGTTCCTGCGGATGCCGCTTGTCATGAAAATAGATGTAGCGTCGCACCCAGTCGATGTAAGCCTGCTCAGTACGCAGACTGTAATGACGCAAGCGGATTTCGGCCCGCATCCGGTCGAGCAGCTTGGGGGAATCCTGAGACACCACGCGAACTTTCATCCGCGAAATTTTAGGCTTGCCTATATCCGCAAGCAAGGCGTAGAGTTCAAACTAATCAAATAACTACAGTGTACTGTCCGGAGCCATGCCCGATTTAGGCGGCATGGCAACTCGGAAAGTGTGCTGTCTAAATTACGTTAGGCATGAATCCGATGGGGCAAACCAAACTCAATCGACCACCTGTTGGTTATCTCGTTGTTTTTTGGGCTTTCCTCATCACAGAGCTGTTGTTCGTTCTACCCTGGTTCGTTCTTTCTGGT
>JBFMCW010000027.1:0-29732 GCA_040754275.1 Pseudomonadota bacterium | reverse complement strand
AGCGGCAAAGGTGTCTGAGCCCCGCTCACCTTCGAACATCTACAACAGCGGGGCGAGTTCTTTGCCGCCCGCCCGGCAGAAGCGATTTCCGGGGTTTCGGGGATGAGCAGGGTCGCCTTTTCTTTGGTTACTTTCTTTTGGCGAAGCAAAAGAAAGTGACTAGCCGCCGGGCTACCCCCGGCCAACGGTCAATCGTCCGGCAAAAACCACAACTACAACACCCTACCCCGGCATCACCTCCCCAAAACTCGTGATCGCCTCGAAATCCCCGCACTCCTTATGCGGCAATTTCGAATCCGGGTTGCACACCGCCAGCAGATGCGCGATGCCGTAGGCCCGGGCACTCTCCAGCACCGGCAGACTGTCGTCCACGAACAGCGTGCGCGCCTTGTCGAAGGGCTCGATCCCCTGCAGCAACGGCCAGAAATCCGGGTGCTCCTTCGGCAGACCGACCTGATGCGAGGAGATCAGCGCGTCGAACCAGGCGTCGAGCCGGGTCTCGCGCATCTTCAGGCCCAGGCTCTTGGGGTGGGCGTTGGTGACCATGACGACGCGGCGGCCGGCGTCGCGCAGGGCCTTGAGGAAGGCCGGCACGTCGGGGCGCACGGCGATGAGGTGCAACACTTCCTCCTTCAGTTGCATCACGTCGAGCGCAAGTTCGCTGCTCCAGAAGTCGATGCAGTACCAGTTGAGCGTACCGGCATGGCGTTCGTAGTGCTGGTGCAGGCGCTCGCGCGCGACCGCTTCGTCGAGCCCGTGGTATTCGGCGTAGCGGCGCGGCATGTGTTCGCGCCAGAAATGGTTGTCGAAATGCAGGTCGAGGAGTGTCCCGTCCATGTCGAGGAAGACGGTGTCGATTCGCTTCCAGTCGATCATCGCATCATCTCCACGTGCGCAACGGCGCTGCGTCCCAGCGCACCGAGGTCGTAGCCGCCTTCAAGCACGGAAACGACGCGAGCCTGCGCGTGGCGGTCGGCCAGCGCGCAGAGTTCGTGCGTGATCCAGGCGTAGTCGTCTTCCACCAGGTTCAAGCCCCCGAGCGGATCGTCGCGATGTGCGTCGAAGCCGGCGGAGACGCACACCAGTTCGGGCCGGAAGGCGTCCAGCGCAGGCAGCACATCACGCTCGACGGCGGCACGGAATATCCTGCCGTCGGTCCCGGCCTGCAGCGGCACCGGCACGTATCCAGCGTGCGGCAGTGCGCCGCTGTGCGGGTAGTAGGGATGGCGGAAGCTGGACATCAGCAGCACCCGCGGCTCGTTGCGGAAGATATCCTCGCTGCCGTTGCCGTGGTGAACGTCGAAATCGACCAGCGCGACGCGCGCAAGACCGTGCACGGCAAGCGCATGAAGGATACCGACCGCGATATTGTTGAAGAGACAAAAACCCATCGCGCGGTCGGCCTCGGCATGGTGGCCGGGCGGCCGCACGTTGCAGAAGGCGCGCTGCGCCTCACAGCCCATCACCGCATCGACCGCACGCACCACCGCGCCCGCCGCGGCCAGCGCGGCATTCCAGCTGTTGAGAGTGAGGCCGGTGTCGGGGTCGAGCCAGGCGACGCCACTCCTCGGCGTGGCGTCGCGCACGCTGTTGATGTGTTCGCGGGTATGCGCACGCGCCAGCTGTTCGATCGTGGCGTGCGGCACTTCGAGTTCCAGCAGCTCGCCGAACCAGGGTGTGGCGCGCAGCGCGGCATCGACTGCATGCAGGCGTTTGGGCGATTCGGGATGCCAGGGGCCGACATCGTGCTTCGCGCAGTCGGCGTGCGTCAGGTAGGCGACGCGCTTCACGGCTCTAGAACAGCTGGTCCTTGGACACGCCGCGGCGGCGGAGCATCTGGCGCAGGATGCGCAGGGCCTCCATCTGGATCTGCCGCACGCGCTCGCGCGTGACCTGCAGTTCCAGTGCCAGGTCCTCCAGCGTGCAGGCCTCGCAGTTGTTTAGGCCAAAGCGGCGCTCGATCACCCAGCGCTGCTTGTCGTTGAGCTGCTTCAGCCACTCGTGGACGTGGTGCCCGATCTCCTCCAGCTGCAGCATCTCGTCCGGCAGGTGCGCGTTGTCGTCGGCGATGGCCTCGCCGAGCGAGAGCGAAGGATCGACATCGAGCGGCGCATCGAGCGAAGCGACGCGTTCGTTCAGCTGCATGATGCGGCGCACGTCCTCCACGGGGTGGCCGGTGAGCGCGGCGATGTCCTCGCTGGTGGCGTCGGTGACGCCGTGCGTTTCCAGGTGACGCTGCGCGCGCAGGTAGATGTTGAGTTCCTTGATGACGTGCACCGGCAGGCGGATGGTGCGCGACTGGTTCATGATCGCGCGCTCGATGTTCTGGCGGATCCACCAGGTCGCGTAGGTCGAGAAACGGAAGCCGCGCTCGGGATCGAATTTTTCCAGCGCGTGGATGAGGCCGAGGTTGCCCTCCTCCACCAGGTCGAGCAGCGCGAGGCCGCGGTTGGCATAGTGCTTGGCGATGTTCACGACCAGCCTGAGGTTGCGCTCGATCATGGTCTGGCGCGCCTCGAAGTCGCCTGCGACGGTGCGCCGCGCCAGCGCGACTTCCTCTTCCGCGGTCAGCAGCGGCGCCTGGCCGATCTCGTTGAGGTACAGCTGGGTCACGTCCACCTGCGGTTCATCGAGGATGGCGGCAGCCAGTTCCTCGGCGCTGTCGCGCACGACGTGCTCGACCGGTTCCAGGTCCTCGGCCGTGGGTTCCTCAGGGAGGGCGTCTTCGCGGTCGTCGTCGCGTTCGGTGCTCATGTGCGTTCAGGCAGGTAGGTCAGGGGGTCGAGCGGCTTGCCGTAGCGGCGAATCTCGAAATGCAGTTTGACACGATCCGTGCCGCTGTCACCCATGAGGGCGATTCTCTGTCCGGCGGATACGGTCTCGCCTTCCTTCACCAGGACAGATTCGTTGTGGGCGTAGGCCGAAAGAAACTCGCCAGCGTGCTTGACGATGACGAGCTGGCCGTAGCCGCGCAGGCCGCTGCCGCTGTAGACCACCCTGCCAGGGGCGACCGCCTTCACCGGCGTGTTGCGTGCGGCGACGATGTCGATGCCCTTGCCGCCCGCTGCACCGAAGCGCCCGGCAAGCGTGCCCTCGGCCGGCCACAGCCAGGCATCGACGCTGCCCGCCGCCGGCACTGCGGCAGGCGCCACGGCGCCCGGCTTCTCCGCAACCGGCGAGGGTGGCCTGACGGCTTCGGCTGCCGGCGCATGCGACGGGGTGGCGGCGACCGCGGTACCCGACACCTGCGCCCAGTTGGCCTCGGTGTAGGGCAGCAGCACGCCCTGCGGCACGCGCAGCAGGGGCGCCTCGGCCAGCGGCCTTGCGTTCGGCTGCGGCGCCTCTTCAAGCGCGCGCGTCTCAACGGCACCGGGAGGCGGCGTCAGGCGGAGGGTCTGGCCGACGAGGATGCGGTCCGGCGATTCGAGCCTGTTCCAGGCCGCGAGATCGCGGTAGTCCAGGCTGTTGGCGAAAGCGATGGCGTACAGCGTTTCGCCGCGCGCCACGGTATGCAGGCCATTCGTCGATGGCGCGATCTGCGGCGTGACGGGTCGCGCAGGCTCGGGGCTCGCTTCCGCGCGCGTCACCACCCTGGGCGACGCCGGCTTCTTCGACTGCACGTCCTTCACCGGCGCGGGACCCGGCGCGGTGCAGCCGGCGATCGCTGCGCCCAGCAGGGCGAGCGCGGCACGCCTCACGCCACCCCCGGCAGCAGCGGCACGAACTTCACGTCTTCGAGCAGGCGCTCGGTGCAGGCATCGCCCTGGCGTTCGACCACGCACAGGGTCTGCGCGGCAGCGCCGCGCGGCATCACCAGCCGGCCGCCGTCGGCGAGCTGTTCCAGCAGTTCCTGCGGCACCTCGGGAAACGCGGCGGCCACCACGATGGCATCGAAAGGGCCGAAGTCCTTCGCGCCATGCAGGCCGTCGCCGTGCTTGGGCCTGACGTTGTTGATGCGCAGCTCGCGCAGGCGCGCACGCGTCTTGCCGACCAGCTGCGCGATGCGTTCCATCGACACCACCTCGCGCGCGAGCTTCGCCAGCACCGCGGCCTGGTAGCCGCAGCCCAGCCCGATCTCCAGCACACGGTTGAGTGCATGGCCCTGCCCCGCTTCGCCGTGGCGAGCGAGTTCGGCCATGCGCGCGACGATGTAGGGATTGGAAATCGTCTGTCCGAAACCGATGGGCAGTGCGGTGTCTTCGTAGGCGCGCGATTCCAGCGCCTGATCGACGAAAAGATGGCGCGGCACCGTACCCATCGCCGCCAGCACCGTCTCGTCCTTGATGCCCTGTTCGCGCAGGCGCTCGACCATGCGACCGCGCGTGCGCGCCGAAGTCATGCCGATGCCGGTACGGGAGTTCAGAGTTTCAACCATGACTTCACACTGTCCATCTGGCTGTAGCGCGTCAGGTCCATCTGCAGCGGCGTGATGGACACCCGGCCATTCGCCACCGCGAAGAAATCCGTTCCCTCACCCGCATCCTGCGCCGCGCCGGCGGCGCCCACCCAGTACACGGTCTGGCCGCGCGGATTGGTCGTCTTCACCACCGACTCGGCCTTGTGGCGCTTGCCCAGGCGGGTGACCACCGGCGGTTCGATGTCCTCGTAGGGTGCGTCGGGCACGTTCACATTGAGCAGCATCGGCTCGACGGGCGGCTGCGCCTGGATGCGCCGCACCAGGTCGGCCACCACGCGAGCTGCGGTGTCGAAGTGGCGGGCGTTGTGGCTGGCGAGCGAAACGGCGATCGAGGGAATGCCGAGCAGGTAGCCTTCGGTGGCGGCGGCCACCGTGCCGGAATAGATGGTGTCGTCACCCATGTTGGCGCCATGGTTGATACCGGAGATGACGATGTCGGGCATGTGGTCGAGCATGCCGGTCACCGCCAGGTGCACGCAATCGGTCGGCGTGCCGTTCACGTAGTGGAAGCCGCTGGGTGCCTGGCGCAGGATGAGCGGCCGGTTGAGCGTGAGCGAATTCGACGCGCCACTGCGGTCGCGTTCCGGCGCCACCACGATCACCTCGGCGAGCGGCGCAAGTCCCTGCGCCAGCGCGGCGAGACCGGGCGCGAAGTAGCCATCGTCGTTGGAAAGCAGGATGCGCATCAGGGGCGGCCTCCGGAGCGGGCGGGCATCAATCTCGGGGGCATCGTCGAAACCGCACGGGCGAAAAACATGCGGCCGATTCTAACACCGGGACATGGCGGTTTCAGCCGCGTTCAGTCGTATTCCAGCGTGTAGAACGCATCGAAACTGCTGCGTTCGCCGGCCTGCGCTTCCAGGCGCACGTGCGGAGTCAGCTGGTACAGCACCTTCACGACCTGATTGAGGCCGTCGAGGCTCTGTTCGTAGGACAGCGTGGCACGCGAGGACAGGCGCTTGCCGACGCTGACGATGGCGGTGCCGAGGTCCTCGCCGTCGCCCGCGCGCACGTCGAAACTGTCGATGCCGAGGTGTTCGGCGAGCCGCGCCTGGAAATTCACCGATTCGGCCTGGCTCAGGAGCGCGCTGGCTGCCACCTGCATCAGCACGAATTCCTGCTGGCCAGCGGTATCGAGGCTGTGCCCCAGCACCAGCCAGGACAGTTTTTCCGTATCCGGAATCGCCGGATCGGAATACAGCGTGACCACCGGCCGCTGCACCGTGCCGCGCACCTGTACCCCGGCCGTAACCGTCGGCGTCTTGCGCACCGCAAGCACGTCGAGGCCGGGGTTGTCGATGGGTCCGGCGAAGCGCAGCACGCCGCGCGCGATGTCCAGCGTCTGCGCATAGGCCGCGTAGCGTCCCTCGATCACCCGGATCGTGCCTTCGCCGCGCAGCATCGCGTTGACGGTGACGGCGCGCAGGCGGCCGCCCAGCTTCGCATCGAGCCCGCCGCCCTTGAAGAGGAAATCGTCGCCGAGATCCAGCACCAGATCGAGCGCCAGCGGGTAGCGTTGCGCCGCGCCCGGCGCACGCGGCGGCTGACCGATCACGACCACATCGTCGGACAGCAGGGGCCGGCTCGCCGCGGGCATGTCCAGCCGCGCACGGTCGGCCACAAGTTCGCCAGTGAGTTTGAGGCGCCGCTCGGCCAGGGCAAGCTGCGTCGTGCCCGACACGGTGACGCGGCGGTCGCTGCGGCTGCTGGCGGTAAAGCGCTCGAAACGCAGCGTGAGGCCTGCTTGCGGATTGCGCAGTGCGGCCTCGCCGCTCACCACCACGCGCCCGCCCTGTCCCTTGAGTTCGCCCTGGCGCACGCGCACGCGGTCGTCGTCCAGCGCAAGATCGAGCGTGCCGTCGACGATGCTCACGCCCTCTTCCGGCATGGCAAAACGTACGGCTTCGGCATGCAGCGTGCCAGCTATCACGGGCGCAGCCAGACTGCCGCCGCCGGCGAGATCGGCCGCGAGCCGCGCATCGAGGCGCACGCCCGCCGGCAGGAAGGGCCGCACCGCGCGCAGGTCGGGCACATCCAGGCGCGCCGTCCAGGCCAGCGGTGCGGTGCGTGGCAGCACGGGCACGCCGGCTTCGACGACGAGCGGCACGCGCGCATCCGCGCGTATGCGGCCCACTTCGCGGGTACCGGCTTCGAGGGTGGCCTGCAGCTGGTTCGACGTGGCACGCAGATGCGCTTCCAGTCGCGTCAGCCCCAGCTGCAGCTCGGGATCGGTCAGGCGCATGTCGCCGCTTGCGCGCGCGAGATGCAGTTCGCCGTCGAGCGCGCTGCCGAGCCGCAGATTCCACTGGCCGTTCATGCGCAGGTCCGTCTCGACGGGCGGAGGCGGATCGCGCAGCGCCAGCAGCGGCGCGGCGGGCAGGTTGGCGAGATGGCCGCGCGAGGCAAGCAGCGTGCCGTCGCGCAGCAGTTCGGCCACGTCCACGCGTCCGCCCGCGAGCGTGAAAGCGAGCGCGTGCGCCTGCTGGCGCGCGCGCGACAGCACCAGCGGCGCGGGCGCCAGCAGGCGCATCGGCCAGGCGCCGTCCAGCGTGGCTGCGCGCAGTTCGCCGCGCCAGGTCTCTTCGGCGTCGAGTCCGCCCGCGAGCGTGGCGGTCGCGTGCCACCCGGGCAGGCGCAGATCGAATGCCAGCGTGTGCGCATCGCGCCGGCCGGCGAGCATGACTTCGGCGGTCTGCGCGTCCAGCCCCCCCGCGCGCAGGCCGCGTGCGTCGAGCCGGCCCTCGAAGGCGCCCTTCGCAGCGGCGACCAGTTTCAGCTGCGCATCGAGCGCGTCGACGGCGATGTCGCCCGGCAGGCGCAGGCCGGTGGCTTCGGCACGCGCATCCACGTCCGGTGCGCCCGGCTGGCCGGACAGCGTGCCCTGGCTCGTCAAGCGACCGCTCAGGCCGAAACCCAGCCGCGCCAGCGCGGGCGCGGCAATGTCCCAGGTCAAACGGTCGCCCGCGCGCCCCCATGCGCCCCGCGCCTGCAGGCGGTTGCCGGCCAGGTCGAGATCGACGTCGGCACGGGCAAGGTGCGCATCGGCGTAGCGCAGTGTGCCCTGCCCCCGCACCGGACGTCCTTCGAGCTCGCCAGGCGGCAGGCTGAGTTGCGCGTCGAGCAGCAGCGCCGGCGCAAGCACGCCGCTTGCCTCGCCGCGCGCGCTCAGACGCCCGCGCGGAAAATCGCCGAAGCGCGCGGGATTGATGCGCGTTGCCTCGAAATTCAGCGCAAATGCCTGGGTGGCATCGAGCTTCATCGTGCCGTGCGCGAGGAGCCGGCCGGCCTCGCCGCTGAAGTCGGCCTCGGTGAGCGCAAGCACGCGGTCGGCATGCACGAGCGTGAAGCGGCCCTGTCCCCAGCGCTCTTTCACCGTACCGGTCAGCGCCTGGGTCTGCGCATCGCCGGAAAAATCCAGATGCGCGACCAGCCGGGTGGCGGCGAGGTCGCGATGCAGGCCGGCCAGATCGAGGCGCGGACTGTCGAGCGCCAACTCGAAGCGGCCGTCGCGCCATGCACCCTGCCCGGTCAGTTTTCCGGCCTTGCCGAGATCGATGGCCAGATCGCTGAACGCCGCCTGCGCCGCATCGCCCAGCACCGCGCCGGTCAACTGGAGCAGCGGCACGCGCTGCGCATCCAGCCGGCCCGGCAGGCGGTTGGCGAGGCTGAAGCTGCCGAACACGCGCTCGCCCGGCCGGCCCTCGAACACGCCGGAAAAGGCGAACTCCGCCTCGGGCGCCTCCGCGATGAAATGCCGCGGCGCAATGCCCTCGCCCGCGACCAGCAGGCTCACGAGCCTGACCGGCGCGAACGGCGCGGCCTCGCCCTCTGCCATGAAGCGCATGCCCGCGCCGTCGGCCGCGGCCGCAAAACGCGGCGCGGCGAGCGTGCCGGCGAGGTCGAGTTGCGCGCGCACGGCCAGGTCCGCCGCACGCGTCGCACGCGCGTGCCCGGACAGTGCAAAGGGCGCATCCTTGCCGAGCTTGAGTTCGCCCGTGACATCCGCCCACGGCGTGCTCGCGGATACGTTCTCCAGCCGCCAGCGGTCGCCGCGTCCGTCGAGCGTCGCGCGTATGTCCCGCATGGCCCGCACCGCACCGGCCAGGTCGGTGCGTTCGACGCGCGCGAGATCGATCAGGCGCACGTGCACATCCAGCGGCAAACGCAAGCTCGCCGGCAACGCGGGCGGCGTCGCGTCCGGCTGCTCGACCGCGATGCGCACGGCGGCCGCAGCGAGCAGGTCGATATCCAGTACACCATCGCGCAAACCGCGCGGCTGCCATTCCATATGCACGCCGTCGAACTCGATGCGCTGCGTGGCGGTGGTGATCTGCAAACTGCGAATGTCGAAAGGCCCGAGCAGGCGTCCCTCGACGCCTTCGATGCGCACTGCGCCGCCTGAAAACGTGTTGGCGGCACTGGCGAGCGCTCGCAACCCGGCCGGCGTACTCGCGAGGAAGGCGAGGCCGCCCAGCAACGCAGCGAGAAGTAACGCGACGACAAGCGCCCAGCGCAGCGCGCGCCTCAAAACGACACCCCCAGCGAAAAGTGCAGGCGGAATTCCCCGGTGTCTTCACCCCAGGCCAGGTCGAGATTCACCGGCCCCACCGGCGAGCGGTAGCGTGCGCCGAGGCCATAGCCGAACACCGGCGACAGGCTGCCGGGGGTGTCCGCTGCATCGCCCGCGTCGATGAAAAGCGCCATGCCCCAGTCGCGGCTGAAGAAATGGTTGTACTCCACGCTGCCGGTGGCGAGGGTGCGCACCGAGGCCACCCCGCCTTCCAGCGTTCTCCCCAGGCTCTGGTAGGCGTAGCCACGCACCGAATTGTCGCCGCCGGCGCGGAACAGGAAGTCGGTGGGAATGCCCTCGCGTGTGTCGGCCAGTACCGCACCCGCTTCCACGCGCAGCACCAGACGGTCGTTGCGCCCCAGACGCAGATAGTGCGTGTGCCGCCCGTACAGACGCATAAAGCTGGTGTCGGACAGCAGGCTCTGCACCGCCCCGCCCGCCTGCAGCGTAAGCACGTAGCCCTGGCGCGGGTAGAACGCGCGGCCCACGGTACGCTGCGTCCACGCATAGTTCGCCGTCAGTGCCTGGTTGCGTTCGTCGACCGTATCGCCCACCTGCTGCGTCTCGATCTGGTACTGCAGGGTCAGCGCGGTTTCGATCTGCCCGCGCGTGCGCGTGCGCTTGGCGGCCAGCAGCGTGGAACGCGTCTCCTCGCCCTCGATGTCCTCGCGCTTCCACTGCGCGCCCAGGCTGTGCACGTAGCCGCGCGCATCCTGCGGCCAGGCCAGTTCCGCGGCTGCGCTCTGGCTGCGGGTTTCGAGCTTGCCATCGAGCTTGAGCCGCAGGCCCTCGCCCGCCACGTCGCGCGACAGCCAGGTGGCCTGCACGCGCGCGCCGGTATCCGTACTGAAACCGGCGCCCAGGCTCAGCAGCTTCTCCGGACGCTCGACGACTTCGACACGGATCGGTGCCGCAGCCGCCTGCACCGGATCGGGATCGACGCGCACCACCGCCTGGCTGTAATAGCCGCTGGATTCCAGCGCCGCCTGGTAGTCGAGCAGGTCCTGCTGGTTCACCGGCTTGCCGGGCCGGGCCGGATTGAGATTGCGTGCGATCGAAGCCGGATAGCGCTGCGCGCCCGCGACCTGCGGCGCGCCATAGAAAAAGGCCGGGCCGCTGTCCACCGTCACCGACAGGTCGGCCGACTGCGTCGACGGATCGATGCGCGCCTCGCTGGCCGCGATCCGGCCCGCAAGGTAATTTCCCGACAGCAGTGGCGCCAAGGTACCTGCCTTCGCCGCATCCCAGTCCGCCTGACGGAAAGGCATGCCTGCCTTGAGCAGAAAGCCGCGTTCGATGCGTGCGCGCAAACGCGTTCCGTCCGCGTCGTCCTTCAGCGCACCTGTGAAGGCAATCGTCACCGTGCGCACCTGCGTGCGGGGCCCCGGCACGATCGAGTAACGCAGCGTATCGCCGTCCAGCGCACTCGCGACACGCGGCGAAAAATAGCCTTCCGTCGCCAGCAGCTGGCGTGCCGTTTCGTCGCTCTGCCGCTGCAGGCGCGCAACCTCCTCCGCGTCCAGCGCCTCGCCCGACTTCGCCGCACGCGCCGCTTCGAGATGCGTGGCGAGCAGCCGTTCCAGCTCTACCGGTGCTTCGATCTCAACCGTGAGCGCGTGTGCAGGCAACGCCCACAATGCGGGGATCACCATCAGGATTTTCCAGCGATGCGGGGGCATGTGTGGTCAGGCGGGCAAGTCAGGCGATTTTATGGCCTATCCCGGACCCGGGCCAGAATCGCAGCCGGTGCGCCCGGTCCGGAATAATCCGGATGCCGTGGTTTATCCCTTGTTTTTACTCGGAAATCCATTGAAGTTTATTGCCCGACAGGACGTTATACAGACTGTAAATCGGGCTCCTGCCCATGACTGCGGAGAGAATGACATGGGATGGCGGAAATACCTTCGGATCGTGCTGCTGGGCTTGCTGGTTTCCGGGTTTGGAACGGTCCGTGCGGGCGATCTTGACGCGGTCAGACAGGCAGGAGTGCTTAGGCACCTCGGTGTGCCCTACGCCAACTTCGTGACAGGCAGCGGCGACGGACTGGACGTTGAACTCATGCGCGGCTTTGCACGACATCTCGGTGTGAAATACAGGTTTGTCCAGACAGACTGGGCGCAGGCCTTCGGCGACCTGACGGGGCGGCATGCACGGCGCGAGGGAGACCGCGCACAGCTGCTGGAGGCCACGCCTGTGCGCGGAGATGTCCTCGCGAATGGCGTCACCATCCTCAGGTGGCGCAGCGAGCTGGTGGATTTCTCCGACCCGACCTTCCCGTCCGGTGTCTGGCTCGTGGCGCGAGCCCACTCAACGGTTCACCCCATCACCCCGAGCGGCAACCTCGATTCGGATATCGCCCGGGTCAAGAAACTCATGAAGGGCAAGAGCGTGCTGGCCCTGGAGAACACCTGCCTCGACCCCGGCCTGTACGGCATCGAGAAGACGGGGGCACGGCTGAAGCTCGCCAACAGCAAGGTGCAGTTGAACGAAATGGCACCCGCGGTATTGAAAGGCGAAGCCGAGACGACGCTGCTCGACGTTCCGGATGCCCTGATCGCCCTGGAAAAATGGCCCGGCCAGCTGAAGGTGATCGGCCCCGTGTCGGGCCGGCAGGAAATGGCGGTCGCCTTCCCGAAAACCGCCCCCAAGCTCAGAGCCGCATTCAACCAGTACCTGAGAACGATCCAGCAGGACGGAAGCTATCTCAAACTGGTGAAGCGCTATTACCCGGGCGTTCTCGACCATTACAGCGCGTTCTTCGCGGATCGCTGAGTCCCCATGGCGCCCGGCAGCCTGCGCAGGCAGAACCTGGTGATCAGCTGGCTCGTGCGGCTGGCCGGTCCGCTGCTGCTTGCGTATGTCATCTTCCTGCTGGTCATGACGTTCGTCGCCCAGCGTGACTTCAGCGAATCCTATTCCACGCAGCTGAAGCTCGATCTGGAGAAAAGATCGACTGCCCTTTCCTACTTTTATCTCGAACGAATCGACGACATCAAGACATTGCGCGAGCACGGCGCATTCGAAACCCACTTCGCCAATGAAGCGCTGGGCATGTCCATGGAGTATGGACTGCGGGCCAGCCTCCAGGCCATCAACAGGGCAATCGACCAGAAAGCCCAGGCAACCCGTCTGGAAGGCAGTCCGGTCTTCTCGCGCATTGTCTTTCTCGACGAGCAATCCGCAATCCTGGCCGACACCGCACAGTCCGCCGGGGCCGTACCGCTCCCCGGAGACGGCCCCCTCCTTCAGCCGGGCGCCGGCCCGATCCATGTCGACCAGGGAAACGTTGTCCTGGTCATGCCGTATGAATACAAGGGAATGCGCAAGGGCAGGCTGCTGGCATATGTCAATCACCAGATGGTTTTCCGGAAACTGGTGTACGAAGGCAACAACCCCGAGGCATCGCGCATCCATCTGCTCGGGAACGGTCAGGCTATGCGATCGGACGAGCAGCCGTCCAGCAAGGCCGGGGAATTCGCCGAGAAGCGCTGGCGGGAGCACAGCGGCACCGAACTGGTTCGCTCAGGCAGTGCAATCCTCGTGTACACCCCGGTCAAGTCGACTCCATTCAGCCTGGTCGCGCAGTATCACCCCAGCGGCCATACCAGTTTCCTGACCTCAGGCTGGTCGATCATTTACCTGATGCTGCTTGCCCTGTTCGTTCTTGTCGGTCTCGCCCTCGCCAACCGGATCAGGAGCCAGAATCTCATTCTCTTCGGCAGGTTCGAGGAATCCGCCCGCCATCAGAAAGCACTGCACGAGCAGAACCTGGCCCTGCAGGAGGAAATCCGCAAGCGCAAGGAATTCGAGGCGAAACTGTCGGTCCAGGCACACTACGACAGCCTGACCGGCCTGCCCAACCGGACCCTGTTCATGGACCGCCTCAGCCAGGCCCTGTCCGCTGCGCAGCGCGCGCACAGGTTTGGTGCGGTCCTGTTCGTTGATCTCGATCATTTCAAGCGCATCAACGACATCTACGGACACGCGGTGGGCGACAGGGTGCTCAAGGAGGTGGCAAGCCGCCTGCGCTTCAATGTGCGCCACGAAGATACCGTTTCACGTCTTGGGGGGGATGAATTCGTGATCCTCCTGCCCGAGCTCTCGCACGATGCCGAAACCGCAGGTGCCCAGGTGATTCCGATCGCCGAAAAAATCCGCACCACCGTGGAAGCGGCCATCCATATCGAAAGCCAGGCCTACACGATCAGTTCCAGTATTGGCATTACCCTCTTCCCCAAGGCCAGTGAAAGCGCGGAAGATCTCATGCGCGAGGCTGATGTGGCGATGTACCGCGCCAAGGAAAGCGGACGCAACACCCTGTCGTTCTTCGAGTGGGGCATGCTCGAAGCCGTCACGCACCGCTATGCCCTGGAACAGGAATTGCGGGAAGCCATTCGGCTCAGGCAATTCGAACTCTACCTGCAGTCCCAGGTGGACCATGGCGGATACGCCACCGGTGCAGAAGTGCTCATACGCTGGAACCATCCCGATCGCGGCATGATTCCCCCTGCAAGCTTCGTTTCCGTTGCCGAAGAGTGCGGACTCATCGTGCCGATCGGCGAATGGGTCCTGCAGGAAGCCTGTGCACTCATCGCCCATCTCGATGCCCTGGGGCATCGCCTGCGCATCTCCGTAAACGTCAGTCCGAGGCAGTTTCACCAGCCTGACTTCGTATTGAGGGTCAGGGAGATTCTCGCCGGCACGGGCGCCGATCCAGCCAGGCTGATACTGGAAATCACGGAGAATCTGCTCGTCGAGCACACGTCCGAGGTGGTGGCCCGCATGCTGGAGCTCTCCAACCTGGGGATTCGCTTTTCCATCGACGACTTCGGTACGGGTTATTCCTCGCTGGCCTACCTGAAGCGCCTGCCGCTGTTCGAACTCAAGATCGACAAGAGTTTTGTCCAGGATGTACCGCACGACCCCAATGACGTGGCCATGGTGGAGACCATCCTTTCCATGGCCCACCACCTGCATTTCGAAGTGGTGGCCGAGGGCGTGGAGACCGACGCACAGTTCGCATTCCTGCTTCAGCACGGCTGCGAGCGCTTTCAGGGCTATTTCTTCCATCGGCCCCAGACCCGGTCCGAATGGCTTGCCCAGCTCCCCAACCCGACCGCCACACCGGTGGTCGCTCACGCCGGCTGACGACCGGTTCTGGAAGCATCCGGGGCAGAAAGGACGGAGCAGCGGGCGCGGCACATGTCATGGCATCGCGACATTCCGCGGGCCGTGCGTTTCATCGCAGTCAGGCAACTCAAAAAAAGAGGGCGGTCCCCCGCCCTCTCTCTCGCCCTGACAACCCCGCTTACCCCTTATCGAATCGGAACACCCCGCCCTGCGCATCCACTCGGATCGTGTCCTTGGGAGCGAAATGCCCGGCGAGGATTTCCTTCGCCAGCGGGTTTTCCAGTTCGCTCTGGATGGCACGCTTGAGCGGACGCGCGCCGTAGATGGGATCGAAGCCGGCCTTGGCGATTTCGGCCAGGGCGGCGTCGGTGACGGTTAGCGTCATTTCCATCTGCGCCAGGCGCGCTTCGAGCGCCTTGAGCTGGATGCGCGCAATGCTGGCGATGTGCGCCTCGCCCAGCGCGTGGAACACCACCACCTCGTCGATCCGGTTGATGAACTCGGGGCGGAAGTAGCTCTTCACCTCGCCCAGCACGGCCAGCTTCACCACCTGGTAATCGTCGCCGGCCATGGACTGGATCATCTGGCTGCCGAGGTTGGAGGTCATCACGATCACGGTGTTGCGGAAGTCCACGGTACGGCCCTGGCCGTCGGTGAGGCGGCCGTCATCCAGCACCTGCAGCAGCACGTTGAACACGTCCGGATGCGCCTTCTCGACCTCGTCCATGAGGATGACTGAGTACGGCTTGCGGCGCACGGCCTCCGTGAGATAGCCGCCTTCCTCGTAGCCGACATAGCCGGGCGGCGCGCCGATGAGGCGCGCGACCGAGTGCTTCTCCATGAATTCGCTCATGTCGATGCGGATCATGTGGTCGGCCGAATCGAACAGGTATTCGGCGAGCGTCTTGCACAGTTCAGTCTTGCCGACGCCGGTGGGGCCGAGGAACAGGAAGCTGCCGAGCGGCCGGTTGGGGTCGGACAGGCCCGCGCGCGAACGGCGGATGGCATCCGACACCACGCGCACGGCTTCGTCCTGCCCCACGACGCGTGCGTGCAGCTTGTCTTCCATGTGCAGCAGCTTGTCGCGCTCGCCCTGCATCATCTTGGAGACGGGAATACCCGTCGCCCGCGACACGACCTCGGCGATTTCCTCGGCACCGACCTGGGTGCGCAGCAGCTTGAACTCCGCTTTCTGGTCGCCAGCCTCGGCGTGCTTCAGTTGCGCTTCCAGCTGCGGCAGCTTGCCGTACTGGATTTCGGCAAGCTTGTCGTACTGGCCACGACGTTGCAGCTCGGCCATCTCGCCGCGCAGTTTGTCGATCTCTTCCTTGATGTGCGCGCTGCCCTGCACCTGCGCCTTCTCGGCCTTCCAGACTTCTTCCAGGTCGGCGTATTCGCGGGTGAGTCTGGCGATCTCGTCCTCCAGCAGCGCCAGGCGCTTCTGCGAGGCCTCGTCGGTTTCCTTCTTCACCGCCTCGCGCTCGATCTTGAGCTGGATGATGCGGCGGTCGAGCTTGTCCATCGACTCGGGCTTGGAATCGATTTCCATCTTGATGCGCGCGGCAGCCTCGTCGATGAGATCGATGGCCTTGTCGGGCAGGAAGCGGTCGGTGATGTAGCGGTGACTCAACTCCGCCGCGGCGACGATCGCCGGGTCGGTGATGTCGACGCCGTGGTGCAGTTCGTATTTTTCCTGCAGGCCGCGCAGGATGGCGATGGTCGATTCCACGCTGGGTTCGTCGACCAGAACTTTCTGGAAGCGACGTTCGAGCGCAGCGTCCTTCTCGATGTACTTGCGGTATTCGTCGAGCGTGGTCGCGCCGATGAGGTGCAGTTCGCCGCGCGCCAGCGCGGGCTTGAGCATGTTGCCGGCGTCGATCGCGCCTTCGGCCTTGCCGGCGCCGACCAGGGTGTGGATTTCGTCGAGGAACACGATGTAGCGGCCGGCGTCCATCGCCAGCTCCTTCAGCACGGCCTTGAGGCGCTCCTCGAATTCGCCGCGGTACTTGGCGCCTGCCAGCAACGCCGCCAGGTCGAGTACCAGCACCTTCTTGCCCTTGAGCGTCTCCGGCACTTCGTCGTTGACGATGCGCTGCGCCAGGCCTTCGACGATGGCGGTCTTGCCGACGCCGGGCTCGCCGATCAGCACCGGGTTGTTTTTGGTGCGGCGCTGCAGGATCTGGATCGACCGGCGGATTTCGTCGTCGCGGCCGATCACCGGATCGAGCTTGCCGTCGCGGGCGCGCTGGGTGAGATCGAGCGTGTACTTGGCGAGCGCCTCGCGCTGGCCCTCGGCTTCCTGGGAAGATACGCCCTCGCCGCCGCGCACGGCGTTGATCGCCTGCTCCAGCGCAGGCTTCTGCACGCCGTGCTGCTTCATCAGCCGGCCGGTCTCGCCTTTGTCATCCGCCGCCGCCAGCAGGAACAGCTCGGAGGCGATGTAGGCGTCGCCGCGCTTCATCGCGTCCTTGTCGGTCAGGTTCAGCAGGTTGTTGAGTTCGCGCGAGATCGACACCTCGCCGCCGTGGCCCTCGATCCTGGGCAGGCGGGTCAGCGCCTGGGTGAGCGCGGCCTTGAGCGCCGGCACCTGCGCACCGGCGCGCGACAGGATGGACGACGCGCCGGCGCCTTCCTGATTCAGCAAGGCCAGCAGCAGATGCTGCGGCTCGATGTAGGCATGGTCGCCGGCAACGGCCAGGCTCTGGGCGTCGGCAAACGCCTGCTGGAACTGGGTGGTGAGCTTGTCGAAACGCATGGGTAACCTCGTGCATGGGTTATATTCAATGCCACCCAAGTAGGGGCATTCACGCCGATTTCAACCCGTCTTGTCCGAATTAAACCCGTCATGTCCGATTTGCTGCTGTCTTCCGTGGAAACCGATGTGGCGCGTGCGCTGGCGGAGGATTTGGGACTTCTCCCCTCTCCCGCGAGCGGGAGAGGGGACGGGGGAGAGGGGGCGAACGATGCGCTGCGCGCGCCCAGGGCGACGGCTTCGCGCCCCCCCCCCCACCCCCCCCCGCTCGCGGGAGAGGGGGCGAACGATGCGCTGCGCGCGCCCAGGGCGATTAATGACCTGACCGCCCAACTCGTCCCGGCTGACCAGACCGCCCATGCCCGCATCATCACCCGCGAGGCGGCCGTGATCGCCGGCCGGCCCTGGTTCGATGCCTGTTTCCGTACGCTGGATCCCGACTGCGTCATCGACTGGCGGGTGAACGAGGGCGATGTCGTCGCGCCGGATACGCTGCTGGTCGAGATCCGCGGCATGGCCCGGGCGCTGCTCACCGCCGAACGCCCGGCGCTGAATTTCCTGCAGACCCTGTCGGCGGTGGCCACCGCAACCCGCCCCTACGTGGACGCCGTCGCCGGCACCCACACCGCCATCCTCGACACCCGCAAGACCCTGCCCGGCCTGCGCCTCGCCGAGAAATATGCAGTGCGGGTGGGCGGCGGCCAGAACCAGCGCATCGGCCTGTACGACGGCATTCTCATCAAGGAAAACCACATCGCCGCGGCCGGCGGCATTGCGCCGGTGCTGGACGCGGCATTCCGGCTGGCCGGCGACAGCGTGAGCGTGCAGATCGAGGTGGAAACGCTCGACCAGCTCGCCCAGGCGCTGGCCGCCGGCGCCAGCCTGATCCTCCTGGACAACTTCAGCCTCGACGACATGCGTCGCGCAGTGCAGCTCAACCACGGCCGCGCCCTGCTCGAAGCGTCGGGCAACGTCACGCTGGAAACGGTGCGGGCGATCGCCGACACCGGCGTGGACCGCATCTCCATCGGTGGGCTCACCAAGCACATCCGCGCGGTGGATCTGTCGATGCGCATCCTTGCCGATGCCTGAACTGGATCCGCTGCGCATCGTTCGCGCGGACTACGCCGACCCTGCGCACGCCGCGGCGCTGGTCGAGCTGCTCGACCACTACGCGCGCGACCCGGCGGGCGGCAACGCACCGCTGTCGGATTTCGCCCGCATGAATCTGGTCGCCGCACTGGCCGAACGGCCCTTCATCTTCAGCGTGCTGGCTTTCGAAGGCGACACGGCCGTGGGGCTCGTCAACGCCATCGAAGGTTTTTCCACCTTTGCCTGCCGGCCGCTGGTGAACATCCACGACGTGGTGGTGCGCGAAACCCATCGCGGGCGCGGCATCGCCGCACGGCTGTTCGCCGAAGTGGAAGCCATCGCCCGCGCACGCGGCGCCTGCAAGCTCACGCTCGAAGTCCTCTCGGAAAACCGCGCCGCGCGCGGCCTGTACGTGAAGCTCGGCTTCGACGACTACCGCCTCGACCCGGCGATGGGCGAGGCGCGCTTCATGCAGAAGTGGCTGGATCGGGCGAATCCGGTCGACCAGCCCCCGTCCACATGACACCTGCAATCAACGGCAGATAGGCAAGGGCGAGCCACAATTGCGAGAGATCGGGCCGATGCAGACTCAACCAGGCCAGCGGGGCAAGCCATAGACTGTTGATGCTGATTACCAGCAGGCTGACCCAACGGTGCGCGGCAGCACGGCTCCGAGAGCGAAGCCGTGCCAGCTTTTGATAGGCATGATTCCGGTGCGGCCGGTACCAGCGCTCGCCACGGACTACTCGCACCGCCAGGGTCACCGAAGCGTCTGCCACGAACACGGCCGCCAGAATCAGCCAGGCGGTATACGTCATCCAGCCCGACTCGACGCTGAGCAGGGCAATTGCAAACAGGGTGACAGCCAGCCAGGTACTGCCAACATCTCCCATGAAGATCCGGGCGGGTGACCAATTGAGCGAAAGGAAACCGCCGCTTGAAACCGCCAGAAGCAGAATCGCACACCATACAGGTGTGACCACCGCCTCTGGATGTGCTGCGGCGATCATGGCGGCAGCCAGCAGGGACATCGATATGGCCTGTCCGCCTGCGATGCCGTCAATGCCATCCATGAAGTTGAACAGATTGACCCACCACACGCCAGCCAGCAGCATGGTCCCGAACAACCAGTGCGCCTCGATGCGCAGCCCTTCATGGACCACGATTGCGGGGATTTGCGCGAGCGGCCCCGCCAGCAGGGCCACGCAGACCAGGATTTGTACCCCCAGACGCGCCACGACCGGCATCTCGCCAAGATCGTCCCAGAATCCCACCAGGGCGAGCGGCAGCGACAGCAGGACCACCTCCCGCAGTTGCGGATGACGCCATAGAACCAAGCCGGCAACAAGGGTGAAGCCCAGCACGATGCCCAGCCCGCCCCCGTGAGGAGTCGGGTGCTCGTGGGATGAACGTGCCTGCGACCGGACCATCAAGCCAAGAAGCTCGGCCTGCCTGGCCAGCCACCCGGCAAGCAGCCTGGCGAGGCCCGCACCGGCCAGCAGGCCGGCCACGCAGATGCCCCATTCAGGGAAGGCGCTTGCAAAGTCTGCCACGGTTCCGTCGAATCAGGGTTTCATAGAGGTGAACATAGTCATCCACCATGCTTTCTGAGGTGAAATGCTTCCAATACCGGGCTTCGGCCTGTCGCCCCAGCCGCTCCGCCAGTGCGGGCTGCCGCCAGAGCGCGTGCATGGCATCGCGTAGCGCACCTGCATCGCCGGGGGGAACGACGAGCCCGGTCTCTCCGTCGATATTGATGTACGTTGTCCCGGTGCCGATTTCGCTCGATATCATGGGCTTCCCGTACATCGCCCCCTCCAGCAGCGAAATGCCGAAGGCTTCGGAACGCAGATGCGAGGGGAAAACGATTCCCAGACACGCCCGCAGCAGGGCGACCTTATCTTCGGTCTGCACATAGCCCAGAAAATGGACATTGGTCGCACCCAGCCTTTCCGCTTGCGCCCGCAATTCGGCCTCGATCGGCCCGGCGCCCACGATCACGACCGGATAGTCCGTTTTTCGTGCCGCTTCGATCAGGATGTGCAAGCCCTTGTAGTAGCGAATCACGCCAACGAACAGAAAGAATCTGCTGCCGAATCGGGCGCGCCAGGAGTCGATGCGTTCGGGCGTCGCCTCGGGGTAGGTCGATTTGTCGAGACCAATCGGTATCACGCTCACTTTTTCGAGGTAGCGCTTGAGCACATCGCTGGTCGAAAGATAATTCGGCGATGTGGCGACAATGTGATCCATGCTCTCCAGAAATTTGCGTTTAAGGGGGGTATAGAGCCTGAGGAGCGTCTGCTGCCGGATGATGTCGGAGTGATAGGTCACCAGCGCGGGTTTGTGCGTCCGGGTGAGGAAATGCACGACATCCATGAAGGGCCATGGGAAATGGTAGTGAATGACATCGGCCTTTCGGGCCAAGCGGGCGAATTGAAGTACAGCCGACGAGGAGAATCCCGTGGACTGAATCTCGAAATCAAGCCGCGCGCGGTGCGCGCGATATCCGTCGATCACCATCGTGCCTGCGCCAGTCTGTCGGGTAAGCGACAGGACATCGACTTCAACCCCTCTCTTGCGCGCGCCGCGCGCGATCTGGTTGATCGCCTGCTCCACCCCACCCATCGTGTCGGGGAAAGCCGTCTTGTAGAAATGCAAAACCCTCATTTCATTCCCGCCATCGCCCGATCACGGATTTGAGCCAAACCGCATATGGTTGCGCCAGCCACCATTTCCATGGCACGCGACCATGGTGATGCCGCACGACCCGGATGGCTTCCTGATAGTGCCGGCGCCGATTCAGCCCGGTCTTGGTGTGGGGGTGGATTCGGTTGACAGCCACGTACGAATCGACGAACCGCAGGCCGCCCTCGTGTCTGGCCAGCCGCCACCAGAGGTCGTAATCCATCGTCATGTGCAGGCTCTCATCGAGGCCGCCGACCGCTTCCCATGCACTTCGCCGGATCAGGGTGGCTGGCTGTGAAACAATGCAGCGCAAGGCGAGGCGCTCGAAATCGAAGGGTTCGACCCAGGTGGCATGACGCCTGCCGGATGTTTCCACCTGATTCCAGGTGCGGCCATAGACTGCCGATGCGCCCGGTGCGGATTCCAGCGCCTTGAGCAGGGTGCGCAGCCCACCCTCCAGCATGAGATCATCACTGTTGAGCCAGCATACATAGGGGGCCCGTCCCTGCGCGATACCCTCATTGATGGCAGCGGACTGACCACGGTCCGGATGACTTCGCCAGCCGGCCAGACGCGGCGCCCAGTTCTCGATCACTCGGACCGAGACATCGGCAGACCCGCCGTCCATGACGAACACCTCCACAGGCAGCTCCTGGCTCAAAACAGAGCGCAAGGCTTCATCCAGGTATCGTCCCTGGTTGTAGGAAGGCACGGCTATTGTCACCAGGGGTTCGACCGAATCTTGCGGTAAGTGCGTCATGGGTCGATCAGGACGTCCGGGCGGATCCGGTGTCTGCCGAACCCAGGCGGGCTTTGACCCGATATGCCATGTCCACGCAGACGTGCCTCAGCAGGTAGGGCAGGATTGCCCGGCGAATTTCGAAATGGGTCGGAACCCTGCCCAGCACACGCTCGCGTATGCGGTTCATTTCCATGTGTCCGGTCTCATTGATGACCGATGATGTCTTTTGCCGCTCATGCACACGGAATGCGCCCAGAAATGTCGGTATGTGAGCAAATCGCGCACCGGCTTCGCGGAACCGTACCAGCAGGTCCCAGTCCATGGCAAAGCGGAAGGATTCGTCCACCATGCCACCAACGCACGCCCACATCGATCGCCGCCAGAACAGGGTTTCCTGAGGAACGTAATCGACCCACGCAAGGACCTTGTCGTCATGGCCGGGCAGGATCCACCTGCCGATTTCCATGCCATGCTCGTCGATAAGCAATCGATTGCCGTACACCACATCGACTTCAGGGTGCCGCCTGAAAAATTCCACGACCCTGTCGAGCGTGCCGGGCAGCAGCAAGTCATCCGAGTTGAGCCAGGCCATGATGTCGCCACTGGTTCGCGCGAATCCACGATTGATCGCCTGCGATTGCCCTGTATCGGGTTCCGACGTCCAGCCCGACAATTCCTGCTCGTATCGTCGAAGCACCTCGACCGTACCATCTCTTGACCCCCCATCCTGGACGAAATACTCCAGATTGGGGTAGCCCTGATCGAGGACGCTGCGCAAGGTGTGCTCGATAAAGCTGCCCTGCCCGTAAGAAGGCGTCACGATTGAAATTTTCGGGGAGGCATCATCCCCTCTCGTCCGAACCGGATGCGCGATGGCCTTCAGCGGGCGGGGGGCGTACTGATTGAGGTTGCCCAGCCGCGGTCGCGCCATCTCGCCGATGCGTCGCACGATGCGGGCAAGCGGACGGAAGACGGGCACCGCCCCGTAGGCCAGCCGATACGCCTTCAAGGCTGCAGCCTGCTGCTCGATCAGCGCCCGGTCGGCTTCAAGGCACGCCTTCAGACGATCGCATTCTGCAGAAACCTGCAGCCCGGACTGACCGGAGGGGTGCGCGGTTGCGCCATCCAGAGATTGCAGGCGGTCATCGAGCTGCCGTATGACCTTTTCCTTCTCCGCCAGCTCGGCCCTGAGCACGGCCAATTCGCACTCGGATCGGGCCAGTGCACGGTCGCGCGCTTCGATGATGCGCCAGAGTTCGTTCACATCGTCACGCATAGCCGAACATGCGGTCTATAGCCGCGAACTCCTCTTCAAGATCAGGCCAGTTCTCATGATGCGCATCTCCCTGCTCGCGCAGAACCACCCGTGCACAAGAGGAGGCACGCTGCTGCTGCAGGGTATTGTTGCCAGTGCAGTTGACGAATTCGTGAAATGTGCGTTGCAGCGACTCGGCTTCGCCGGTGTCGAGACTGCAATGTTCGAGCAGCCGTACCGTCGTCTCGACCGGCCTAGACTGCAGTTCTTCCAGATGAACGACTGGCAGAACCGACACGGACTGCGCGTAATTCCCGTAGGCGCGCAGAAACGTCTCCGGACTGAGGCTGGCAAGATGATCGAAGGTTGCCCGGATCGAAGCCAGAATCGAAGCGGCTCTCCGTGCGATCACGATGGGCCTGGGTTCCAGACCTGCATGTCTGAGATAGAGGTCCTGCTCGAGTGCGCCACTGGGTTCGGCACGTTCGCCACAGCAGTTCGGCAGGAAATTCGCACTCACCCAGTCCCGCACGACGAGAGTCCTGCCGCGGTCGCCTGCGCGCTCCTGAAGCAGACGCAGCAACCTGCCGTAGGAATAGCCGGCGAAATCCGCCTGCTCGTGCGTCTCGATCAGCCCCAGCCATTGCACGGCCTGATCGAGCACGGGAACGCAGCAGGCGGCAGGATTCACCTCGGAGAGGACCAAGGACCGGCTGTGGCTGCCCAGCAATTGATTGACCAGCGTGCCGCCCGAACGGGCAAAGGCATATACGACAGGAATGTCCCTCACGGGGTGTACTCAGTCCGGAACCCTGAACGCGCCCTCGTTCGGCAGGCCTGCCATTCCGAGGAATGGCGCGCGCTCGTTTTCATAATCCCACACGATCGACAGGGGCCCGAGTGCGGGCGTCGAGTCAATATTGCGGCCACGATTGGGGGCACACGGCACCCCAAGGTTGATTGTTATCGAGTAGTTCCCCGCTTCCAACAGCATATCAATCGTCATCTCGAAAATCAAAGGCGCATTCTTCCTCGAAACGGGAGGCTGGAGCCCCAGCCTGGATGAGCCCAAGGAAGTCACGATCTGGTTGTATCTGTTCCTGAACTCGACGCTGACGTGCGGGGCCTCGCCCTCACCCGGCACGTACGCCACGCAAAGCCTCAAGCGGCTTCCCAGCGGGAAGGACACCGCAGGATTGCCAGCAGCATCGCTTACGCCCACTGCAAGGAGACACCCGCTGCCGTCGGCCCGGGCTGGTGCGCTCCATAATGCCTCCTGCATCAGCACATCCAGACTGCCATCCCCGATCGCGGAGCGCTCGCCGTCAGCAAGGCTCGCAAGCGCGAGCGATCCCGAAGTCGGGACTTCGGACAGATAGGCACGGATCGCTTTCTGCGTCTCGCCCGAATAGCACAATCGGCCCTTCTTGAGATACAGCGCGCGGCCGCACAAGTCCCGTACCGTACCCATGTCATGCGAGACAAACACGAGCGTCATTCCGGACATGTGCAATTTCCTGATGTGATCGAGGCATTTCTGCTGGAAAAAGAAATCGCCCACGCTCAAGGCTTCATCGATGATCAGGATGTCGGGGCTGCACAGAATCTGGACTGCAAACGCCAGGCGCATCACCATGCCGGTCGAGTAGGTTTTCACCGGTCGCTCGATCGCCGCCCCGATCTCGGCAAACGCCTCGATCTCATCGAAACGGGCCATAATTTCCTGGCGACTCAGGCCCTGGAGCAGGCCGCTCAGCACCACGTTCTGGCGCCCCGTATATTCCGGATTGAAGCCACTTCCCAGTTCCAGCAGGGCCGACACCCTCCCCTTGACCTCGACTTCGCCGCAGGTCGGCTTCAAGGTACCCGTCAGGATTTCAAGCAGGGTGCTCTTGCCACCGCCGTTGCGACCGATGATGGCAACCGACTCGCCGCGCCGAATCTGGAAATCGATATCGCGCAGAGCCCAGACCTCCTCCATACCCCGTGCCCAGCCGGGCCATATGGCATGCAGGAGCCTGGCGTGTGGGTTCTGGAAAACCTGATATCGCTTGCCGATGCCGCGAACGTCGATCACCACGTCGGCCATGTCAAACCCTGTCTGGGAACGCAGGTCGCAACCTGTTGAAGATGACGAGCGCACCCCAGGCAAACAACGAGGCAAGCAGGGAGTACCCCAGCCAGGCATACGGGTCGGGCATGATGCCGAAATACAGGGCGGCACGATACTGCTCGACGATGTAGGTCAGCGGATTCCATCTCAGCACGTCCTGCAGCATGGCAGGGGCCATGTCGACGCTGTAGAAGACCGGGGTCAGGAAAAGCAGTGCATGGCCGATGATCCCGGTGACCTGCCCAAGGTCTTTCATGAACACGCCAAGCCCAGCAAACAGCCAGGCCACCCCAAGCAACAGCGGAATATAGGCCAGCATCCCCCAGACAAAACCCAAGACCGACCAGTCAGGCGTGCCGCGCAACACGCCATACCCCACCAGCCATACCAGGGTCGCAATCAGGAAATGCATCAGCGCACTCAGAACTACAACCACAGGCAGAAGCTCGAGGGGAAACACTACTTTCTTGACGAAGTTCGGATTACCCGCGATCCGTGTGACCGAGCGCGTCATGCACTCGGTCAGGGCATTGACGACAATCAGGCCGGCAAACATCATCAGGACGTACTCGCCCGTACTTTGCGACCCGCCCCATCTGACCTTGAGAATCATGCCGAACGCCAGCGCATAGATCGAAAGCATGAGGAGCGGCTGTGCAAATGCCCAAAGCACGCCAGCCGCCGAGCCCTTGTATCTGTCCTCGAACTCGCGTCTGCTCAACTCGAATACCAGACTGCGGTGTCGCCGCAATACTGAAAAGAAGTCGTTTGTTCCTCGGTTCATAAAAGCTCGGGGTGGAAAGATCACCCTGCCAAGGCGGAAGGGTATCGACGGATCGAATGCGATAGTGCCATAAATGCGATTTCATCATTCCGCTGGATGCTCGCGCAGCCCCCCCTGAATGCCGCCTCATTGCTCAGGCAATGAAAGACAGCTGGGGCTTGCTGCTGGTATATCAATCACCAGTCTGGACGATCACTCCAGCCAGACCAATGAGGCCATACGTCCGGTCACACCGTCGCGGCGATAGGAAAAGAAGGTGTCGGATTCGGTGAAGGTACAGCGCCCTCCACCATGGACTGCAACCACGCCGGCATGCGCCAGCCGGATGCGCGCCAGCGTGTAGATGTCGGCCAGCCACTTTTCGGGCGTGCCCTGCGGCACGAAGGCGGCGGCCGTTTCCGGGTGCTGCGCCATGAAGGCGTCACGCACGTCGTCGCCGACCTCGAAAGCCGCAGGGCCGATGGCGGCGCCCATCCACGCCAGGATCTCGCCGGGCGGCGCGGCCATTGCGGCCACGGTGGCCTCGAGCACGCCGCCGGCCAGCCCGCGCCAGCCGGCGTGCGCGGCGGCGACCACGCTGCCGGCACGGTCGCAGAACAGCACCGGCAGGCAGTCGGCGGTGAGCACGGCGCAGACGCGGCCCGGGGTCCGGGTGAAGCAGGCATCGGCGTCCGGGTCGGCGTCCGCGCCGGCCTCGACCACGCGTGCGCTGTGCACCTGCCTGAGCCAACCGGGTTCTTCGGGCAGCCGTTCGCGCAGCAAGGCGCGGTTGGCGGCGACGTGCGCCGGGTCGTCGTTCACGTGGTCGCCCAGATTCAGGCTCGCCCAGGGTGCCCGGCTCATGCCGCCGGCACGGGTAGTCATGAGACTTTTGACCCGCGCGGGCGCGGGCCAGTCGGGCTGGAGGGGCTTCACTTCGCCCAGTCGGTGTTGTCGCGCAGCGCCTGCAGCAGCGAGGCGAAGTCGGGCGGCAGCGGGCTCTCCCACTGCATGTATTCGTGGGTGACCGGATGGATCAGGCCCAGCCGCTCGGCGTGCAGTGCCTGTCGCGGAAAGGGAATCTTGTGATAGCCGCGGCGCCCGGCGGTGTAGGTCTGCTCGCCCACCAGCGGGTGGCCGATGTGCTGCATGTGCACGCGGATCTGGTGGGTACGGCCGGTTTCCAGCTTGCAGCGCAGCAGCGTCACGCCCGGAAAGCGCTCGACCACTTCGTAGTGCGTGACGGCGGGCTTGCCCATGGTGTGCACGGTGCGCTTGGTGCGGTTGTGCGGATCGCGCGCCAGCGGCGCGTCTACGGTGCCGGGCCGGTCGATCTCGCCATAGACCAGGGTGAGGTATTCGCGCTTGACCGTGCGTGCCTGCAGCTGGCGCACGAGGTCGGTATGGGCCTTCAGCGTCTTGGCGACGACCAGCAGGCCGGAGGTGTCCTTGTCCAGCCGGTGCACGATGCCGGCACGCGGCAGCTCGGCCACCTGCGGCACGCGGTGCAGCAGTGCATTGAGGAGCGTGCCACGTGGATTGCCGCTGCCCGGGTGCACCACCAGCCCCACCGGCTTGTCGATCACCATCAGCACCGGGTCCTCGAACACCACGTTGAGCGGAATCGCTTCCGGCGCGTCGGGCGTCGCACCCGGATCGGACTCGATTTCCACCCGCACCGCCTCGCCGCCCAGCACCTTCATCTTGGTCGTGCCCCAGGCCTCGTCCACCGAAATCTTGCGGGCACGGATCCAGTTCTGGATGCGGTTGCGCGAAAACTCGGGCAGCAGCGCCGCCAGCGCCTGATCCAGCCGCTGGCCGCCCTGCGCATCGGGAATGACCAGTTCGCGGACGGTGTCATCCGCATTTCCCTTATAATCCGACGACGATTTTTCGGTGTCTTTTGCCATGTTCAATCCAGGTTCATCCGGTTTTACTGCCTATCGCCGCGCTCTAGGGGGGCTGGCACTCGCGTCTGCGCTGGGACTCGGCGGCTGCGGCCTGCTGCCCGAGGTCCAGGACGAGACCGCGGGCTGGTCGGCGCAGAAACTCTACGCCGAGGCGAAAGACAACCTCAGCGAAGGCAATTATGAACGCGCGGTGAAGCTGTTCGAAACCCTGGAATCGCGCTACCCCTTCGGCCGCTACGCACAGCAGGCGCAGCTTGAAGTCGCCTACGCCTACTACAAGGACAACGAGCCGATTTCCGCCATTGCCGCCTGCGACCGCTTCATCAAGTTGCACCCCAATCACCCTAACGTCGATTACGCGTACTATCTGAAGGGTCTGGCGAATTTTAACGACGACCTCGGCCTCTTGGGCAACCTGGTCGACCAGGACCTGTCCGAACGCGATCCCAAGGCCGCGCGCGAGGCCTTTCTCTCCTTCAAGGAACTGGTCACCCGCTTCCCCGAGAGCAAATACGCCGAGGATTCGGTCGCCCGCATGAAATACCTGGTCAATGCTTTGGCCAGCAATGAGGTCCACGTCGCCCGGTACTACCTCAAGCGCGAGGCCTACGTGGCCGCTGCCAACCGCGCCAAGGAAGTGCTGAAAACCTACCCCGAAGCCCCCGCACTGGAAGAGGCGCTGGCGATCATGGTCGTGGCCTACGACAAGCTGAAACTCACCGACCTGCGCGACGACGCCCAGCGCGTGCTCACCCTGAACTTCCCCAACAGCAAGTACGCCAGGGGCGTATCTACCGCGGAGAAGGCCTGGTACCGGTTCTGGTGAGGCCTACGCTCACGGCAGCGAGTATCGTCTCCAGAATGTTCAGCCCGGCCGAGTAGCCGGGCTGCGTCTTTGTGGGGGCGTAATAGGGCGGCCCCCAAACCGGGACCATCTACTGCCTGCAGCGGAACCGGCATTCGCTTCGCAAGAATCAATGGATGCGGCCCCCTTTTGCCGGTTGAAGAAGCAGGGCTCTCCCGGTTGATGCCGCGCTGGACGACATGCTGGGGCAAGCCGGCTAATTTAATGCGGGGGCGGCGAGGCATGGATGGTCCTCAAAATGAAACTCGAAGCTGACCCCTTTAGTGCACTTCCAATCAGTTCAGGACGGAAACCGTGGTCTGTCCCCTGTTGTTCCTATAAAGGTACCTCCGACCAGCTTGCTGGAAGCGGAAAACGATTGGTGCTTGACCAAGTCGAGCGGTAGGCGGCACCCGCCATTAATGCGTTGTCGATTTCAAATTGTGTTGCTGCCATGATTGTGTCCCCCAAAGTTCTACAAGACTTACTTTGACATCCGATCCATCATGCGGCGGCCAATGGAGTCTCCAGGCGCTACCCAAGCACCCTTGTAATAAACAAGCACGTCACAGCCTCCCGCCGCCGTCGGGAAGGGCTCCCGCAAAATCGTTTTGTACTGGGCTTGCTTGGTCCATGCCGCCTGGGGTGTGTTGATCCGGCGCACCATCTCGGCGGTGATCAGGTCTGTGCCCGCCTGCTGCGCCTTCTCGTCGGGCGAGGACAGGATGAGGTTGGGCGTCTTGAATCTGGCAGGCAGTTCCTGCAATGCGATGCGCTTCCAGTCTCCGCGCTGGTATTTGAATACGACGTAAGGTGGGTTCGGTCGGCCCCATTTGTTGTACGACAGGCAGCCCCTCGGCTCCACGACGATGTAGGCCGTGGTCGAATCGATTTCCAGCATCAGCAGTCCGAAATTGGACATGCCTACGTCGTCGCCGTATTCGTCTTTCCAGCGGATACGCTCCCCGGTGACTGGGTGCTTGAAGTCCAGACGCTCTTCGCCGATGGGTGGCTTCTGGCCGATCTCGTGTCGGCCTTTGCGAACAGCCGACCGCTCGACGACGAGCTTCTTGCCATCATGCAGCAGCACTTCCTCTTTCCAGCTTGTTCCGTCCGCACACGCGCTCATGCCGCCTCCCAGAATGATCAGTGAAATCGCCAATAGGCCGTTTCTCATCTTAGCTCCCATTTCCGCATCCAAGCGTTTCCGGACTCTGACCGGCTAGCTTGCCGATTGTCTATACGACTTTAGTTGTAGAGGCGTGTAAGCCGCTGATTCGGCTGGCGATTGTGTTTCCACCACTGCATGAAACCGTGAACAACAGGAACAACAAGTTGTGTGCGTCAAGTTGTGCAAATTCGTAATCAGGTAATTGGTTGATTCTGTTTGCGCTGTCGTTGTCGCGCAGGGCGCAGCCCGGAGCGGCGACGACAGCGAGCACGCTCACGCGGCCAGTCT
>JBFMCW010000026.1:0-29861 GCA_040754275.1 Pseudomonadota bacterium | reverse complement strand
CTGACCCATGCCCTTCTTCGCCTACCGCGCCATCGACCAGACCGGCCGCATGACCCGGGGCACGCTCTCGGCCGTCAACGACGTCGACCTCGAACTGCGCCTGAAGCGCATGGGCCTCGACCTCGTCACGCTCAACGAGCAGGCACGCGAATACGCGCCGCAGGGCCGCGAGCGCGTCACGCGCCGGGACCTGGTGACGTTCTGCATCCACATGCGTTACATCACGCGCGCCGGCATCCCGCTGCTGGAAGGTCTGCGCGACCTGCGCGACAGCATGGAGAAACGCGGTTTCCGCGATGTGCTGACCGCGTTGCTGGAGGATCTGGAAGGCGGCAAGGTGCTGTCGCAGGCACTGGCCGCGCACCCTGCCGTGTTCGGTACGGTGTTCGTGCACAGCGTGAAGGCGGGTGAGCAGACCGGTCTGCTGGACGAGGTGTTCGAACGGCTGGGCGAATCGCTGAAGCGGCAGGAAGAAGTCGCGGCGAAGGCCAAGCGGCTGATGATCTATCCGGCGATCGTCCTGACCGTGGTGGGCATCGCCATCCTCTTTCTGATGATCTATCTGGTGCCGCAGATATTGCAACTGGTGCAGACGATGGGCGTGGCGCTGCCGCTGCCGACGCTGATCCTGATGGCGGTATCGAATGCCCTGCGCTCCTACTGGCTGATCGGCCTTGCGCTGCTGCTCCTGGCCGGCATCGGCCTGCCGCTATGGGCGCGTCGCACCGAAGCCGGCAAGTTGTGGTGGGACCGCACGCAACTGCGGCTGCCCATCATCGGCCCGGTGATGCAGAAGATCGTGCTGTCGCGCTTCACCAATACGCTGGCGATGATGTACCGCTCGGGCGTGACGGTGCTCGACGCGCTGCGCGCCGGTGAAATGATCGCCGGCAACCGCGTGATAGCCGACGGCATCCGCCGGGCGGCGCAGCAGATCGCCGACGGCCGCGGCCTGTCGGAAAGCTTCCAGTCACTCGCACTGTTTCCGCCGCTGGTGATCCGCATGCTGCGCGTGGGCGAGACCACCGGCGCGCTCGACGAAGCGCTCGACAACGTGACCTTCTTCTACAACCGCGAAGTGCTCGACTCCATCGAGAACGGCCTGCGCGTGCTGGAACCGCTGCTCACCGCCATCCTCGGCCTGATCCTCGGCGGCATCCTGGTTTCGGTGCTGCTGCCGGTCTACGACCTGATCGGAAACCTGCCGCTCTGATCCTCCATGTTCGATCGCCGCCTCGTCCTCCTCGCCACCCCACGCCAGATCGGCGTGCTCGACTGGCGCCCGGGCCGCATGCACTGGCTGGGCGAGTTCGCCGCGACGAAGGAGGGGCTGACCGCCTTCCGGGCGATCGCCGGCAGGCACGCGCATCTGCCGGCCGTGGTCGTGGTGGATACGGTCGACGAGGATTACCGCAGCGAAATCCTGCCGCACGTGCAGGGCCGCGCACGCGACGAAGTGCTCGCACGCAAGCTCAAGCAGGTGTTCCGCAACGCGCGCTTCACCGGTGCCTGGCGGCAGGCCCGCGAAACCACCGGGCGCCGCGACGACCGCTATCTGTTCGCGTCCCTCACCGATGCCGACTGGCTGACGCCCTGGCTCGCCACGCTGGAACAGGAACGCGTACCGCTGGCCGGCATCGTGCCGCTGGCGCTGGCCTGCCAGCATTTGCTCGAAGCGCTGCGCATCCAGGAGCCGCATGTCCTGGTGGCATGCCGTCTCAACAACCGCCTGCGCCTGTCCTACTACCACGGCGGCCTGCTGCGTTTTTCGCGCCTGATCGGCGGCGACACCCCCACTCCGCTTCCCGGCAGCGCCGCCGACGAGATCGCCAAGACCCAGCTCTATCTCACCGGCCAGCGTATCCTGCCGCGCGAAGCCCGGCTGCACGTGGTGCTGATCGACCCGAGCCGCCAGCTCGACAGCGCGCAGGCACCCTTGAACGCCGACCCGGCCTTCAGCACGCGCCTCGTCGATCTGTCCGCGCTGGCACAGGCCCTGCGCATTCCGGACGATTTCCTCGTCGCCACGCCGGAGAGCGCGCCCCTGGCTGCGATCGCAGGCAAGGCCCTGCAGTTGAACCTGGCGCCGTCTGAACTGCTGCAGCGTCATCTGGAGTTTCGCTGGCGCCGCGGCCTGCATGCCGCGGCAGCGGCAATCGCGCTCGTCGGGGTGGCGGCGACCGGCGCCTGGTGGCTGCACGCGCAGGATATCCAGGACCGGATGCGCACGCTCGCCGCCGAGCGCCAGCAGCTCGATACGCGCTATCGCGAGATCGCGCGCACTTTTCCGCACGCGCTCGCCACGCCCGAGCAGCTGGCGCAGACCGTCGCGCTGGCGCGTGCGATCAAACAGCCGGCGCCGGCCCCCGAGGTCCTGCTCGCACCGGTCGGTCAGGCCCTGACGGCGATGCCGGACGTGATGCTGGACAGCCTGGCCTGGACCGACGACACGCTCGACCAGGGGAGCCTTGTCCTGCACATCGATGCCGCGATTGCGCCCTTCGATGGCAACTACCGCGCCGCCATGCAGCGCATCGAAACTTTCATGCAGACCTTGCGCCTTGCACCCGGCGTGCGCGATGTCCGCCTGCGCACCAGTCCGGTCAACGCCGATTCGGCCAGCGTGCTCGCCGGCAAACGGCAAGACGCCCAGTCTCCCGACAGCGCCGCGCGCTTCAGCGTGGAACTGGACTACCGCGAGGACGGCGCATGAAAACACCGCCGATTGCCGCACTGCGCCTGCCGCTGGCGCTGGTGATTGCCGCCTCGCTGCTGGCCGCCGGCGGCATCCTCTGGAGCCGCCACCAGGCCGGGGAGGCGCAACAGGCATTGCAGGCCATGCAGACCGCCATCGACAACGCCCGCAGGCGGCTCGTGCAGAGCCGCCTGCAGCAGGGTCTCGTCGCCGAGAACCTGGCCGAGTATCAGGCGCTCGCAGCGCGGGGGTTCATCGGGTCCGAGGCCCGGCTGGCCTGGATCGAGGCGGTGCAGCTCGCCAATCGCGATGCCGGGCTCTACGGCTTCGACTACCGTCTGGCGCCGCGCGTCAACGAGCGGCCCCAGCTTGCGCGGGGTCTGCCGCTGGGGCACACGGCCATGACCCTGACCATGCCCCTCCTGGTCGAAACCGACCTGTCACGTTTTGTGGCCGCCCTGCACGCGCGCGCACCCGGCCTGGTGCGTGTTCGAAGCTGCAGGCTGTCGCAGCCGGGCGGCACGCCCACCGAGGCGATCAACACGCCCCGCCTGCAGGCCGAATGCGAACTGCAGTGGTTCACCATTGCGCAGCCGGGAGACCGCTCATGAGAATCGCGGTCGTGCTTTTTCTGGGATGGGCGGCATCGGCAGGATATTCCGCACCGCTCGCGGCTCCCGCCGACCCGGGTCGCCTGTTCTACACCCCGGCCCAGCGCGCGCAGCTCGAAAGCACGCGTGCGCGCGGCACCCGGCCTGCCCCAACGGATGGCCCGGCCCGCCAGACGGTGCCACCGCTGCGCTACGATGGCGTGGTCATCCGCTCCGACGGTCGCACCACGCGCTGGGTCGACGGCAGGCCGCAGGTCGGCCCGTCCGGCGTTGCCGGGCTCAAACCGGGCCAGGTGCGCGCAGGCGGCAAGATCTACGAACCCTATCAGGTGCTGCCGCCACCGTCCCCGCCTACGCAGGAGAATGCGCCATGAGGCATGCGTCCGGTTTCACCCTCATCGAGCTGGCCATCGTACTGGTGATCATGACGATTTTGATTGGCGGACTGGCCGTGCCGCTCTCGACCCAGTTGAAAGCAAGGCAGTTCGCCCAGACCAAGGCCGAGATCGAAGCTGCCAGGGAGGCCATCATCGGGTATACGCGGCTGAATCGTACTGCTGCCAATCGTCCTTATCTTCCCTGTCCCGACATCACAGGCGATGGCCGAGAAGACCGTACGGGTACTGCTTGCACATCCGCGACGGGGAATGGGCTATTACCTTGGGTCGATTTGGGCCTGACCGGTCAGGATGCCTGGAACAACCGCTTGCGCTATGCAACCCATCCAGACTCGGCCAATAGCAATGTGGGATTCACCGACAGCCCTCCACCCATCCTGTCAGCCAATCTGATTCACATATGTGTAAGCCGGCTATGCGGAGACGCTACGCCGGATGTTTCCAGCAACGTCATTTTCATTCTGTACTCGAACGGCCCCAACGGCCGGGGGGCCCTCAACGTGAATAGAAGCTGGGGACAATTCAACGCTGCCCCCACCAGTTCCGACGAGCAGGAAAATCTGGATGAGGACCTGAAATTCGTTTCGCGTCCGCCGAATCGCACCGAATTCGATGATGGCGGTGCGTTCGATGACGTGGCAGGCTGGATGTCGTTGCCGGAGTTGCTGCCGCGCGCCTGTCCTACTGGGTGTCCGTAGCCTGCAGGCGGAAGACCACCCCCCCTCTGCGATTGCCCGGCATCTCCAGCCGATATCCCACGCGCGCCGCCTGCCGCGCCGCCTGATACAAACCCACGCCCAGCCCGAAATCCGACGCCACCGGACTCAGGAACAGATTGCGCGCCACATGTTCGGGCGCAGGCGCGCCGCTGTCGGTCACGGCGAGGCTGGGCAGGGGACGCAGCTTCAGGCGCACCTCGACGGCGACGGCAGGTTCGCTCTGGCGCTTGCGCAGGGCATTCGCCAGCAGGTTGTCCGCGACGCTGTCGAACAGGTCCTGCGGCAGCGGTGTGTCGTCCGGCTCGTCTTCGGCAAAAAAACGCACGTCCTCGTGTTCGTAGCGCGTGCGTAGCGCCGCCCACCAGTCGCGAGCCGCCACCCGCTCGACATCCATCTCGGCAGGCTGCTTGAGCTTGTCCACCGTCTGCGACAGCCGGCTGGCCAGTTGTGGTAGCTGCCGTTTCATCAGCGCGAGCAGGCGTTCGCCGTCCTCGGGCGTGGAGGCATCGGCCGCGGCAAGCAGGGTCTTCATCGACTGCAGGATGTTCTTCACGTCGTGCGTGAGCCGCGCGCCGGTGTCGTGGATGGCCTGGCTGTAGGCCTGTTCGCGCAGCGTCTGTTCACGCACCTTTGCGGCGTAGAAATAGCCCAGCAATTGCGACAGCAGGCGCACGTGCAGGGCCAGCGCCGGGGTCAGCGGCCGCACCGACTGCCACACCAGGGTCAGGCCGTGGAACTGGTGCACGAGCTCATGCGCACCGGTTTCGCCGAACTGGCCCTCGCCCCGCGCCGTCTGCCAGCGCCCGCCGCGGATCCAGGGCAATTCGCGCAGATCGGCCAGGGCGTCGCGCACGAAAGATTCGGGATCGCGCTCGCGTTCGGCCAGCGTCGCCAGCCGCCGCGCCCAGGCCTCGAACGGCAGGCCGACCGAAAGCAGATAGCGCGAGGTCACCTGCCCCAGCCCGGCGAAACCGGCACGCGGGTTCCACAACAGCGACAAGGCGAGCAGCAGCGCCGCCATCCCCAGGAGGGTCTGCATCAGCGCCCAGGCATAGCTGGCCCTGGATATGGCGACGACCGTGAACACCCCCAGCGCCAGCACGATGACCAGCAGCGACAGCATCAGGCCGTAGACGAAATCGAGCGTGGACGTCGCGGCACGCTGCCGCGAAGCCGGCAGGAACAGGATGACCACGGGCAGCAGGGGCAGGCCGTAGCGCACGGCGGCGTAGAGCGTATCGGGCAAGGCCATGCCGCCCAGGCTCTGCGGCAGCACCCAGGCGAGCAACAGTGCCAGCAGGGTGGTCAGGGCCAGCAGGTAGGCCAGGCGCGGGCCGCGTTCAGTCTGGCCCGCAGCGGCGGCGCCCACCAGGCCGGCGAGAATCGCCAGCCACAGGGCCATCACCCAGGTACTGTCGACCAGCACCAGCAGCGCCGCCATGGCGAACACCGGCAGGGCCAGGCGTGGTTCGATGCGTGCCTCGCTCTTCACCAGCGGTTGCCAGAGCAGGAACAGGCCGTAGTGCGCAAGCAGGAAGGCGCGCGTCACCGCCGCCTCGGCATCGAGCACGATGGCTGCGTGCAGGGCCAGCAGCATCAGCCCCAGCCAGCGTCCGGGCGTCACCTGCGCCAGACGGGTGGCGAGCGCGGTCAGCCAGGGCATGCCCACGGTCGAGGCGAAACGTTCGGTATTCATGCGGGATTCGGCAGCACAATCGAATTGTTCGGCATGCCACTGCTATCGGCATTCCATCCGGGAAATGGAGCGGAATCGCCCCTGCGGCCTGATGGAATGCTGGCAGGGGCGTTGGGTTTT
The DNA here is from genome assembly GCA_040754275.1 of Pseudomonadota bacterium. GTDB lineage: Bacteria > Pseudomonadota > Gammaproteobacteria > Burkholderiales > Thiobacillaceae > Thiobacillus. Next base: position 23,622 of record JBFMCW010000026.1, on the reverse strand, counting down.
CATCAAAACGCCTGAGCGCCGCCCCTTGATTCTTCATGTTTGTTCTTGTTTATCAATTGTTTATCCGCAAAGCGGTGTGGCACGCATTTTGCACGGCCGTCTCCAGGCAATAAAAAACCGGAGAACGCTCAACCATGCCATACCCTCTTGCTCAACGCCGCCAGTCGGGCTTCACCCTGATCGAGATCGCCATCGTGCTGGTGATCATCGGCCTTCTGCTCGGCGGCATCCTGAAGGGCCAGGAACTGATCAACAGTGCCAGGGTGAAGAACCTGGCTTCGGATTTCCGCAATGTGCCCGTGTTCATCTATGGCTATCAGGACAAGTTCCGGGCACTGCCTGGCGATGATCCTGCTGCTGACACCCATTTGACAGGCGGAACTCTGGCCACAGTGGGTACCCCTGGCAACGGCGTCATCGAAGGGGCCTGGGACAGCACCACTGATACACATGAATCTTTCCTGTTCTGGCAGCACGTGCGCCTGGCTGGACTCGCGCCGGGCTCGACCAATACCGGGGCCAGCGACTACCTGCCCCTGAATGCAGTCGGGGGCCGCATCGGCATTCAGAGCACGGCACCCTTCACCAGCATGAACAGCGGTACCTATTTCATCTGCTCCACCGGTATTTCGGGGCGTTTTGCCAAGCAGCTCGACACCCAGCTCGACGACGGAGACACGAATGCGGGTTCACTGCAGGCAGGCACCACGGCAGATGGAAGCGCTGCTGCAGTCGATCCCCTGAACGACACCACCAACTACACGGTCTGCATGGGCGTCTGATTACCGCTCACCCCCAAAGCAAAAGCCCGCTCAGGCGGGCTTTTGCTTTGGGAATTTCACGAAGCGGATCAGCCCTGCATCACCCTGAACTCCGCCGCGGCCAGACCGTCTGCGGCACCGCGCAGCACCAGCACGTCACCCACCTCGATCCGCGTGTCGTGCTGCGGATCGATGCCCTGGATGCCCTGGCGGCGGATCGCCACCACCTCGACCAGCAGTTCGTCCAGGGCCAGTTCCTCCAGCGTGTGGCCGGCCGCCGCCGCCCCCTGGGAGATGAGCACGGTGTTCAGTCGCGGCTGCGCATGCTGGTCAAGCTCGTCGTCTGCATCGGAGGCGCCGCGGAAGAAGCCACGCATCATGGCGTAACGCGATTCGCGCACGTCACGGATGCGCTTGAGCACCTGGGACAGCGGCACGCCCAGCAGCATGAGGGCATGGGAGGCCAGCATGAGCGAGCCTTCCATCACTTCGGACACGACCTCCGCCGCGCCCGCCGCCTTCAATGCATCGATGTGGGTGTCGTCGATGGTGCGCACCACCACGGGCAGTTCGGGCTTGAGTTCGCGCACATGGCGCAGGATGGCCATGCTGGAATGCACATCCGAATAGGTCACGACCACAGCCTGCGCACGCGACAACCCGGCTGCAACGAGCACCTCGCGGCGGCTGGCGTCGCCATACACCACCGACACGCCGGACGCCGCCACGGCACGGATGCGCTCCGGGTCGGCATCGAGCGCGACGAAGGAAATGCCCTCCGCCTCCAACAGGCGCGCCAGATTCTGTCCGCTGCGACCGTAGCCGCACACGATCACGTGTTTGGTTTTTCCGAAGGTCTTGACCGCGATGTCATGCACCTCCTTGGCCTTGCCTGCCCATTCGCTGCCGGCGATCAGGCGTGTCAGGCTGTCCATGCGGTTGATGAGGATGGGCGCCAGCAGCATGGATACCACCATCGCCGCCAGCACGGGCTGGGTGATCTCGGCGCCCATCAGACGCAGGTCGGCGGCCTGGGCCAATAGCACGAAGCCGAATTCGCCTGCCTGCGCGAGGCCCAGCGCGGTGCGCATGGCCGTCGGACGCGCACTGCCAAAGGCCATGGCGAGGCCGGCCACCAGCAGCCCCTTGCCGAGCACGATGGCGGCCACCAGCAGCAGTACGTCGCCCCAGTTCATCAATACCTGCATGAGGTCGAGGCGCATGCCGATGGTGACGAAGAACAGGCCCAGCAGCACGTCGCGGAAAGGCTTGATGTCGTCTTCCACCTGGTAACGGTATTCGGTTTCCGATACCAGCATGCCGGCGAGGAAGGCGCCCAGCGCCAGCGACAGGCCGGCGCTTTCGGTGAGGAAAGCCAGTCCCAGGGTGAAGAGCAGCAGGTTCAGCGTGAAGAGTTCCGGCGATTTGCGCCCTGCCACCCACTGGAACCACGGGCGCATCACGCGCTGTCCGACGAACAGCAGGAAGCCGAGCACGATCACCGCCTTCAGCATCGCCAGTCCGAGGTCGAGTCCCATCGAGTCGGATTCCCTGGCGAACGCCGGGATCAGGATGAGGAGCGGCACCACCGCCAGATCCTGGAAGAGCAGGGCACCGAAGATCTGCCGCCCGTGCGGCGTCTGGATTTCCAGCCGCTCGGCGAGAAGCTTGGAGACGATGGCGGTGGACGACATCGACATGATCCCGCCAAGAGCCACAGCGGCGAGCAGGGGCAGATCGAGCAGCCAGGCGATGAACGCAGTCAGCACGATGGTCAGGACCACCTGCGCCCCGCCGAAGCCGAACACGGTCATGCGCATCGTCATCAGGCGGGGCAGGCTGAATTCGAGGCCGATGGAGAACATCAGGAACACCACGCCGAACTCGGCGAGGTAACGCGCCTCCTCGCTGTCTGGAATCCAGCCCAGGGCATAGGGGCCGATTGCGATACCGGTGACCAGATACCCCAGCATGGTCGGCAGCCTCAACGCCCGCGCGGCCGCCGCCACCAGTACGGCCACCGCGAGCAGGATCAGGACGAGGTGGAGGCTGGAATGCATTGCGTACACGGCGGTTGGGACTGGCTTTAGTATACTTGCCGACCATGCGTCCCCACCCCCCGTCCCCCGAAGAATTGCTTGCGCAGGCACGCCGCGTGCTCGATATCGAGGCCGAGGCGCTGCGCACGATGTCGGCCCGGCTCGACCAGGATTTCGCCCGGGCGGTTGCGCTCATCCTTGCCTGCTCCGGCCGCGTGGTGGTCTCCGGCATGGGCAAGTCCGGGCATGTCGGCGGCAAGATCGCGGCGACGCTCGCCTCTACCGGCACGCCCGCCTTCTTCATGCACCCTGGCGAAGCCAGCCATGGGGACCTCGGCATGATCACCCACGACGACGTCGTGCTCGCCCTGTCGAATTCCGGCGAAAGCAACGAGATCGTCAGCATCGTGCCGCTCATCAAGCGGCGCGGTGCCCGGCTCGTCGCGATGACCGGCAATCCGAAATCCACCCTCGCCCGTGAAGCCGACGCACACCTCCATACCGGCGTCGACATGGAAGCCTGCCCGCTGAACCTCGCGCCGACCGCGAGCACCACGGCTGCGCTGGCCATGGGCGACGCGCTCGCGGTGGCACTGCTCGACGCGCGCGGCTTTTCTGCCGACGACTTTGCGCGTACCCATCCCGGCGGCAGCCTGGGACGCAGGCTGCTTGTGCACGTGCACGATGTGATGCACAGCGGCGATGCGCTGCCGAAGGTCGGCCTCGACGCCACGCTCAAGGCGGCGCTGTTCGAAATGACGCAGAAGGGTCTGGGCATGACGGCCGTCGTCGATGCTGCCGGCAAGGTCGCCGGCCTGTTCACCGACGGCGACCTGCGTCGGGCGCTGGAACGTCCGCTCGATCTCCAGCAGGCGGCTATCGCCGAACTGATGACTCCCAACCCCAAGACGATCCGCGCGGATGCACTCGCCGTCGCGGCAGTGGAAAAAATGGATACGCTGAAAATCAACGGCCTGCTCGTGGTCGATGCCGACAACACCCTGGTCGGGGCACTCAACATGCACGATCTCCTCAAGGCCGGGGTGGTGTGATGACGACCGATCTCCTCGAACGCGCCCGCAGGGTCCGGCTGATCGCCTTCGACGTCGACGGCGTGATGACCGACGGCACGCTTTTCCTCGCCGACGACGGCCAGGAGTACAAGGGTTTCAACTCGCTCGACGGCCACGGCCTGAAAATGCTCAAGGGCACGGGGGTTGCGCTCGCCATCATCACCGGCCGCAGTTCGCGTGTGGTCGAGCACCGTGCGAGGAACCTCGGCATCGACATCGTGCACCAGGGCGCCCACGACAAGCTGGTCGTGTACGAAGCGCTGTGCCGCGAACTGGACATCGCCTGCGAGGCGACTGCCTACATGGGCGACGATGTCGTCGACCTCCCGGTAATGCGGCGGGCGGGGCTTGCGATCACCGTACCCGCCGCGCCCGAACTGGTGAAGGCACACAGCCACTACACCACCGCGCGCGAAGCCGGTCGCGGCGCGGTGCGCGAGGCATGCGAATTCCTCATGCGCGCGCAGGGCACGCTCGACGCCGCGCTCGCACCCTACCTGAAATGAGCCACGCCGCAGCGGAGCGCGCATGATCGAACGCGGGTCGCTGTGGCTGCCGCTTGCCGTCCTGCTGGTGCTCGCGGGCCTGAGTTTCTGGATCGAGCGCGCCGTGCAACTGCCCGTGAATGGCAGGCAGGCCGACCAGACGGATCCCGAGGGCATCATGGAAAACTTCGACGCCTTGCGCACCGATCCGCAGGGGCGGCCGCAGTACCGGCTCACCGCGCGACGGCTCAAGCACTACAGCAACAGCAAGCTGACCGAAATGGAAGCGCCGCGCTTCGTGCAGATCGACGCGCGGCACGGCGAGGTCACCGCTTCGGCCCGCCAGGCCACGATCTCGCCGGACGGCGAGGAAGTCGACCTGCAGGGCGATGTCGCCGTGATCCGCAGCGCGCGCCCCGGCCAGCCAGCCATGATCCTGCGCACGGCGCGCCTGCTGGTATTTCCGGAGCGCAACCTGCTGCGCGCACCCGGGCGCGTCGAGGTCGTCGATCGTGCCCTGTCGCTCAGCGCCGGCGCCATGGAATACCGTGCCGACCGTCGTATCGTCAAACTCACCGGACGGGTGAAAGCCCGTTATAGTTCGAAGGCGAAATGAACCCCATGCCACCTCTCTCCCCGCTTCTTGCCGTGGCCCTGTGCCTGGCCGGCCTCGTCATCGCCCCTGCCCACGCCGAGAGAGGCGACCGCGACAAGCCGGTCAATCTCGAAGCCGACACGGTCACACTCGACGACATCAACAAGCTCAGCGTCTACGACGGCAACGTCATCCTCAGCCAGGGCACGCTGATGGTGCGTGCCGACCGGGTACAGGTCACGCAGAACGACGGCGGGCTCGACCGTGTGGTCGCCACCGGCCGGCCGGTGGCGTTCCGCCAGAAGCTGGACGGACGCGAGGAATACATAGAGGGCTTTGCCGACCGCGTCGAATACAACGGCGGCACCAGTCAGCTCGAACTGATCGGCCAGGCCCGCCTGCGACGCGGCGCCGACGAACTGCGCGGGGCACGCATTTCCTACAACGCCAACACCGAGTTCTACAAGGTCGTCGGCCAGCCGAACGCCCAGACGCCCAGCGGTCGCGTACGCGCCGTCATCCGTCCCAAACCCGCCGCCAAGCCATGAGCCGAATCGTCGCGCAGGGACTCAAGAAAACCTATGGCAAGCGCACGGTCGTCCATGACGTCTCGTTCGAGGTCGGCAGCGGCGAGGTCGTCGGCCTGCTGGGGCCCAACGGCGCCGGCAAGACCACCTGCTTCTACATGGTCGTCGGCCTGGTGGCGGCGGACGGCGGCAGCGTGCGCCTGGACGATCACGACCTCACTCACATGGCCATCCACCAGCGCGCGCGCCTGGGACTGTCCTATCTGCCGCAGGAACCTTCTATCTTCCGCAAACTCACGGTCGCGGAAAACATCGAGGCCATCCTCGAACTGAAGAACTACGGCGAGGACGAACGCAAGGAACACCTCGACAACCTGCTCGACGACCTGCACATCGGCCATCTGCGCGATGCCGCCGCCATCAGCCTGTCAGGCGGGGAACGGCGCCGGGTCGAAATCGCACGGGCGCTCGCGATCAATCCGCGCTTCATCCTGCTCGACGAGCCCTTCGCCGGGGTCGATCCGATCGCCGTCATCGACATCCAGAAGCTGGTGCATTTCCTCATCGAGCGCGACATCGGCGTGCTCATCACCGACCACAACGTGCGCGAAACCCTGGGCATCTGCGACCGCGCCTACATCATCAACGAGGGCCGCGTACTCACGGCCGGCACGCCCGACGTGATCATCCAGGACGACAACGCACGCAAGGTCTATCTCGGGGAAAACTTCCGGCTCTAGACGTCGAACGTGCGACTGCGGGAGTGCGTTTTCCGTGGACACGGCGACCCCCAAATATAAGCAAATCGCGATACACTTGATTCAAGTCGGCACACTTCTTGCCGTAGTCAAGGTTCATGAAACACAGCCTCCAACTCAAGCTCGGCCAACACCTCACGCTGACGCCGCAGCTGCAGCAGTCGATCCGGCTGTTGCAGCTGTCGACGCTCGAACTCAACCAGGAACTGGAGCAGATGCTGCAGGACAATCCCCTGCTCGAGCGTGAAGACGAGGACGAGGCCGCTTTCAATGCGGCCGAGGTGCCGGTGCACACCGCCGAAGCCGACTCGCAGAGCATGGAAACCCCGCAGCAGGCCGACAACGCCGAACCGGAACCTTCGGCCACGCTCGACGACGCCGACTGGAACGACTACAGCGCACCCGGCAGCGACGACGAGGACGGCGACTACACGCAGAGCGCAGTCACCGGCGCCAGCCTGCGCGAACACCTGCTCAACCAGCTCATCGTAAGTCCGCTCAACCCGCGCGACCGCACCCTGGTCGCCGCCCTCATCGACGACCTCGACGATGCCGGTTTCCTCACCCAGCCGCTGGCCGACATCAACGCCAGCCTGCAGGGCGAACTCGATGAGCTCGAACTCGAGGAAGTCGAAACTGCACTCAAGCACCTGCAGAACATGGACCCGACCGGGGTCGGTGCCCGCAATCTGGCCGAATGCCTCACCCTGCAGTTGCGTGCCCTGCCGGCCGACACGCCGGCACGCGACGCGGCCATGCGGCTCACCGCGCACTATCTCGACCTGCTCGCGGCACGCGACGTCGGCAAGCTGAAGAAAATGCTCGGCATCGACGACGCCATGCTGCGTGCCGCACGCGCACTCATCCTCTCGCTGAATCCGCGCCCCGGCTCGGCCTTCAGTGCGGACGAAACCCATTATGTTGTTCCCGACGTCTACGTGCGCAAGGTCAAGGGCATGTGGATCGCCAGTCTCAATGCGGACGCCATGCCGAAGCTGCGCGTCAACCGCGTGTACGCCGACATCCTCGCGCGCCACCGCGAATCCGGCGGCAGTCAGCTCGCCAGCCAGCTGCAGGAAGCGCGCTGGCTGATCAAGAACGTGCAGCAGCGCTTCGACACCATCCTGCGCGTCTCGCAGGCCATCGTCGACCGGCAGAAACACTTCTTCGAACATGGCGAAGTCGCGATGCGGCCGCTGGTGCTGCGCGAGATCGCCGATGCGGTCGAGCTGCACGAATCGACCATCTCGCGCGTCACCACGCAGAAATACATGATGACGCCGCGCGGTCTGTACGAACTGAAATATTTCTTCGGCAGCCATGTCGCCACCGACAATGGCGGCGCCTGCTCCTCCACCGCGATCCGCGCACTGATCAAGCAGCTCGTCGCCGCCGAAAACGGCAAGAAGCCGCTGTCCGACGGGCAGCTCGCCGAGGTGCTGGGCCAGCAGGGCATTGTCGTCGCCCGCCGCACCGTCGCGAAATACCGCGAATCGCTGCAGATCCCGCCGGCCAACATGCGCCGCACGCTTTGATTGCCAAGGCTTTTCGGGTGCACGGGCGCGCAGCGCCGTGGCCTCGCTTGAATGTCCCCGGCTTTCGTCCCACAATGAAACCGGGCGTAACGAAAACGCTCCCGGAGGCGGCACTGCACCCGATCCCCGGCTTACCCCAGCAGACTTTGGAGGCTCTATGAATCTGACAATTTCCGGTCATCACCTGGAAGTGACCCCAGCCATCCGCGATTACGTTTCCGAGAAACTCGACCGCGTCAAACGCCACTTCGACCACGTGATCAACGTCACGGTCATCATGCAGGTGGAAAAGCTGGTACACAAAGTGGAAGCCACCCTGCACGTCAAAGGCCATGACTTCCACGCGCACAGCGAGGACGGCAACATGTACGCCGCCATCGATCTCCTGGCAGACAAACTGGATCGGCAGATCATCAAGCACAAGGAAAAAACCTCCGATGTCCACCAGAACAGCGGGGGCATCAAGCATCAGTCGGCCAGCGCCTGACGCGTTGTAAGCGCACCACGCCCGGAACGGCCCTCCGCCCCCGGGCGTATAATCCGCCAGCGCCGGATCAACCCACCGGCACTGCACCCTGCATGAACCTCATCGCTCCCCTCATCACGCCGGACACCACCCTGCTGGACCTGAGCTTCACCAGCAAGAAAAAACTGTTCGAGCACGCAGCCGACCTGTTCGCCCGCACGCAGGGTCTGAAGTCAGCCGACATTTTCACCAGCCTGTTCGAGCGCGAACGCCTCGGGTCCACTGCACTGGGCTGCGGCATCGCCATCCCGCATGGCCGCATCAAGGGCATGAAGGATGCGCGGGGTGCCTTCTACCGCCTGAAGACCCCGCTCGAATTCGACGCGCCCGACAACCAGCCCGTGTCGCTCTGCTTCATCCTGCTGGTTCCCAAGGATGCCAACGAGCAGCACCTGCAGATTCTCGGCGAACTGGCGCAACTGTTCGGCGACGACGCCATGCGCAGCAAGCTGATGAACGTGGCCACGCCGGCCGGGCTGGCCGACCTCTTGGGCGCCTGGTCCGGCTAACCCGTCCCGCCATGAGCGAACCGGCCCACGTCACCGTCGAGGCCCTGTTCCGCGACATGGCGGAACAGCTGGGTCTGGAGTGGGTGGCCGGCCGCACCGGCGGCCAGCGCACGCTGTCTTCCGAAACCATCCAGAAGCCCACGCTGGCCCTCATCGGCCACCTGAATTTCATCCATCCCAACCGCGTCCAGGTACTCGGCTGCGCCGAGATGGACTACCTGCGCGGCCTGAACGAAGACGGGCTCACCGACGCCATCCGCCATCTCTTCTCTACCGAGCTGGCCGCCATCGTGATCGCCAATGGCGAGCGCGTGCCCACCGTGCTGCTCGAAACGGCCGAACGCACCCAGACGCCGCTCTTCACCTCGCCCCTGGCCGGCCCCGTCCTGATGTCGCACCTGGGTCATTACCTCACCCAGGAACTGGCGGACACCGATTCCATCCACGGCGTCTTCCTCGAAGTGCTCGGCCTGGGCGTGCTGCTCAAGGGCGAAGCCGGCGTCGGCAAGAGCGAACTTGCGCTGGAGCTCATCACGCGCGGCCACCGCCTGGTCGCGGACGACGTGGTCGAACTCAAGCACGTTGCGCCGGAAACGCTCGAAGGCACCTGCCCGCCGCTGATCCGCGACTTCCTCGAAGTGCGCGGTCTGGGCATCCTCAACATCCGCTACCTCTTCGGCGAGACTGCCGTCAAGCTGCAGAAGAACCTCAAGCTCATCGTCGAACTCGTACACCCGCAGGAAATCGGCGAGGTCGGCCTCAACCGCCTCGACATGGTGGCCTCGACCGAAACCATCCTCGACGTTGCCATCCCCAAGGTACGCGTACCGGTCGCAGCCGGCCGCAACCTTGCCGTCCTGGTCGAAGTGGCGGTCCGCAACCACATCCTCAAGAGCCGCGGCATCAACCCGGTCGAGCAGTTCATCCGCCGCCAGCAGGCGGCGATCGACGGAGACGCCTGATGGGCACGCCCATGCAGATCGTGCTCGTCTCGGGCCTGTCCGGATCCGGCAAGAGCATCGCCATCGCGGTGCTGGAGGACATAGGCTACTACTGCGTCGACAACCTGCCACTCGCCATGCTTACGCCGCTGGTCGAACACCTGCAGCGCGAACACTACGGGCGCATCGCCATCGCCATCGATGCGCGCAGCGGTGCCAGCTTCGCGCAGCTGCCGGCCCTGGTCGATACGCTGCGCGCGGAGGGCCACGACCTGCGCGTGGTCTTTCTCGAAGCCAAGACGCTCTCGCTGGTGAAGCGCTTTTCCGAAACACGGCGACGCCACCCGCTGTCGAGCGACACGGTGTCGCTCGCCGAAGCGATCCAGCTCGAACGCGAAATGCTCGCCGACGTCGCACCGCTGGCGCACCGCATCGACACCAGCGACCTCTCCGCCTCGGCACTGCGCCTGTGGATCAAGGACCTTGTCGGGCAGGACCGTTCGCGCATCACGCTCCTGTTCGAATCCTTCGGCTTCAAACACGGCATTCCGCTCGATGCAGATCTGGTGTTCGACGTGCGCTGCCTGCCCAACCCGCACTACGTCGCCGAACTGCGTCCGCTGACCGGACGCGATCAGCCGGTTCAGGCCTATCTGGAGGCAAGCGCGGATGCGATGGCGCTGCTCGCCGACATCCGCGGCTTCGTCGAGAACTGGCTGCCCTGCTTCATCCGCGACCACCGCGCCTATCTCACCGTGGCCATCGGCTGCACCGGCGGGCAACACCGCAGCGTGTACTTCGCCGAAACGCTTGCCGCTGCCTTCCGCGAACGCGAGCAGGTGCTGGTGCGGCACCGCGAACTCGCATGATGCTGAAAGGCGGCGACTACGGCGTGCTCGCAGGCGGCGTCGCCGCGGTCGCAGCGCTCGCCTGGTGGAGCTGGTTCGCCCCCACAACCGCCGCCGACACCGCCCTCATCCGCGCCGCCGGAAAAGTCGTGCACAGTGTGCCGCTGACGCGTGCGCAGACCCTCGTCGTCCCCGGCCCCCTCGGCGTGACCCGCATCGAAATCGCACCCGGCCGTGCGCGCGTCCAGGCCGACCCCTCGCCGCGCCAGCTCTGCGTCAGGCAGGGCTGGCTTGCGCGTGCGGGCGAAGCCGCGCTGTGCCTGCCCAACCAGGTCAGCCTCGAACTGCGCGGACGTACCACACCCTATGACACCCTCGGCTATTGAACTCCCCGTCACCGCCGAGGACCGCCGCATCGCACGGCTTGCCGCACTGGCGCTCGGTCTCACGCTCGCCGAAGCGGCGATCCCCAGCCCGCTCCCGGGCATCAAGCCCGGGCTGGCCAACATCGTCATCCTGATTGTGCTGCTGCAGTACGGCTGGCGCGCCGCAGCCTGGGTGTCCGGCCTGCGCGTGCTCGCCGGCGGGCTCCTGCTCGGCACCCTCTTCGCGCCGGGCTTCTGGCTGTCCGCGGCGGGCGCCTGCGCGAGCCTCGGCGTGCTTGCCGTCGCGCGTTATCTGCCCGGTCGCCACTTCGGCCCGGTGAGCCTCTCGGTACTGGCCGCCTTCGCCCACATCGGCGGCCAGCTCGCGCTGGCCGCCGCGTGGCTGCTGCCCGGCATCGCCATCTTCAAGCTGCTGCCGGTCTTCGCCGCCGCCGCACTCGTCTTCGGCACGGTCAACGGAATCGTCGTGACCCGTCTCCTGGCCAATCCGGCGCTTGCCGCGCCAGCATCCGACAGGCGACAATCCGGCCCATGCCCTACCCACTGAACTCCGTCACCCTTGCGCTCTCGGGCGCATCCGGCATGGCCTACGGGCTGCGCCTCCTCGAATGCCTCATCGCCGCCGATCTCGACGTGAACCTGCTGGTCTCGCAGGCCGCGCACATCGTCGCCAAGCAGGAGCTCGGCGTCGCGCTGCCGGCGCGCGCGAGCGAACTCGAACGCCAGCTTGCCGACGGCCTTCACGCGCGCGACGGCCAGCTCCGCGTCTACGGCCGAGAGGACTGGAACGCCCCGGTCGCCTCCGGCTCCAATCCGGCCGACGCGATGGTGGTGTGCCCGTGCTCGATGGGCACGCTGGCTGCCATCGCGCACGGGATGTCCGACAATCTCATCGAACGCGCCGCCGACGTGATGCTGAAGGAGCAGAAGAAGCTGATCCTGGTGCCGCGCGAAACACCCTTCTCCACCCTGCACCTGGAAAACATGCTGACGCTCGCGCGCATGAACGCGGTGATCCTGCCGGCCAATCCCGGCTTCTACCATCATCCGGCTTCGGTCGAAGCGCTGGTCGATTTCGTCGTCGCGCGCATCCTCGACCAGCTCGGCATCCAGCACGCCCTCATGGCACGCTGGGGCAAGGATCACTGAGCGCCGTGGCCAAGCCCGTTGCGCTACCGCTCTTTCCGCTCAACACCGTCGTCTTTCCCGGCGGTCACCTGCCGCTGCGCGTGTTCGAACAGCGCTATCTCGACCTGGTCAAGCGCGCCATCGCCGACGACACGCCCTTCGGCATCTGCGCCATCCGCGAGGGCAACGAAATGGGTACGCCGGCCGTGCCCTATGCTGTCGGCACCCGCGTGCGCATCGTCGAATGGGACATGCCGCAGACCGGCATCCTGCACATCGAGACCGAAGGCCTCGATCGTTTCGTCATCCGCAGCACCCATACCGAGCCCTCGGGCCTGCTGGTCGGCCAGGTCGAATCCGTGAGCGTCGAAGCGCCCGCCTCAGTCCCGGACGAATTCGAACTCGCATCCGAAGTGCTCGAACACATCGTCGGGGAATACGGCGAGGCGCGCTTCCCCAGGCCGCACGCGTTCGATGACGCCGTCTGGGTCGGCTACCGCCTGTCCGAAGTGTTGCCGCTCAAGGTCTCGATCCGGCAGAACCTGCTGGAAATGAACGACAGCCTCGCGCGCCTGCGCATCCTCGTGGAAATCCTCCGCAAACACATGAACTGAGCAAGAGGCATGGCACGCTTCTACCCTGAACTCGAGGCCCGGCACCGCGACTTCATCGCTGCGCAGAAAATCTTCTTCACCGCCAGCGGAACCGCCACCAGCCGGCTGAACCTCTCGCCCAAGGGCATGGACAGCCTGCGCGTGCTCTCGCCCAGGCGCGTTGCGTACCTCGACCTCACCGGTAGCGGCAACGAAACCGCCGCGCACCTGAAACACGACGGCCGCCTGACGCTCATGTGGTGCAGCTTCGATGCCGATCCGCTGATTCTTCGGCTCTACGGACGTGGCAGCGCCGTGCGCCGGCAGGACGCCGACTGGGCCGACCTGCGCGCGCACTTCCCCAATCTCCCCGGCGAGCGCCAGCTCATCGTGCTCGACATCGAATCCGTGCAGACCTCGTGCGGCTACGCCGTGCCGCTATACACCTACCGCGGCGAACGCGATACGCTGGCGCGCTGGGCCGAGAAAAAAGGCCCGGTCGGTTTGCTCGACTACTGGCGCGAAAAGAACCAGGTCAGCATCGACGGCCTGCCCACCCATCTGCTGGAGGAATAGCCATGACCCGTTTCCTGATTCCCATGATCTGCCTGCTCGCCGCCTGCGACGCCAGCCCGCCGCCGCAACCGCAAACCGAGGAACGTACGCCCAACCCCGTGTTCGAGACGCAGATTCAGGCGGTGGAAAAGGCGCGCGCGGTGGAGGGCCAGATGATGGAGGCGGCGGAGGCGCAGAGGAAGCAGATCGATGAGGCGACCCGGTAAGAGTCGCCTCGCAAGAGGCAGGCATTGCACGTGCCGCGACCGGCGTCAGCCGAACAGCTTCCCCTTCAACAGTTCCAGTCCCTGCGCCATCAGATCGTCGCCCTGCGGCAACTGCCCGTTGGGAGTGAGCTTGTCGATCACCTGCGGCAGCAGGTCGGCGAGCCCGCCGGCGGCCTGCGACTCATCCATGCCGAGCTGACTGGCGATCTGGCCGAGCTGGCCGCTGCCGAGCACGGTCTTGATCTGCTCGGGCGAGATGGGCAGGTTCTGTCCGGTGCTGATCCACGAGCTCATCTGCTCGCCCAGGCCGTTCTGCTGGAAGGCCTGCACCAGGCCGGCAAGGCCGCCACCCTGCCCCTTGTTCGAGAGTATCTGCATCATCACATCGAGCATGGCATTGTTGCCGCCGTTGCTGCCCGCGCCACCCAGGGCGCCCATCACGCTGTCCAGAAGTCCCATCGCCGTCTCCTCGTGGAAAAAACCCAGCTTGTCACAGGCGCATGAAGCGCGCGCGACAACGCGTGAAAATTTACGTTTCTTCGATGAGCTTCTGCACCACGGCGCCGGCGAGCATGAGCCCGAAGATCGGCGGCATGTAGCTGATGGTGCCGTTGACCGCGCGCGCACGGCCCCGGCCTTCGACCGGCTGCGGCGGCAGCGGGGCGCGGCCGGCTTCGTCGGAGAACACGGTGAGCACGCCCCTGGCGATGCCGCGCTTGCGCAGGCGCTTGCGCATCACCGCGGCCAGCGGGCACGTGCAGGTTCGGGAGATGTCGGCGACCCGGATGCGCGTGGGGTCGAGCTTGTTGCCCGCGCCCATGCTGGATGCCACGCGCAGGCCACGCTGCACGCTGCTGGCGACGAGCGCGACCTTGCAGTTGAGCGAGTCGATGCAGTCGATGACGAAGTCGGCATCCGCCGGGACGATGTCGTCGACGGTCTCGGGCACGAGGAATTCGCGCAGCACGACCAGCCGGCAGTCCGGGTTGATGTCGCGGATGCGCGCGGCCATGACTTCGGCCTTGGGCTGGCCCACGGTGGAGAGCAGCGCAGGCAACTGGCGGTTGATGTTGGACAGCGCGACCACGTCGTGGTCGATGATCGTGAGCCGGCCCACGCCCGCGCGCGCCAGCGCCTCGGCGCAGTAGGAGCCGACGCCGCCGAGCCCCGCCACGAGGACATGTGCCCGTGCGAGGCGGGCCTGCTCCTCGGCACCAAGCAGGATGCGCGTGCGTTCGAATTGCGGCGGCTGGGGAGCGTCCATCGGCTAGAATCGGGGCATGTTGAAATGGCTGATCACGCTCGTCGCGGCGCTGCTGGTGCTGGGCCTGCTCACGCCCTGGCTGCAGCGCCTGGGCTGGGGCCGGCTGCCCGGCGACGTGCGCATCAAGCATAAACGCGGTTTATTTTACTTCCCCTTCGCCAGTGTGGTGCTCGGCTCGCTGCTGCTGTCGTTGATCGCCTGGCTGCTGGGGCGCTGAGAACAGGCATGAACAAAGCGTTCGTCAAGGAATCCGACGCAGCCGTCGACGAAGAAGACGACGTCGGCGCGCCCGCGCTGCCCGCCGGCAGCAAGAACTACATGACGCCCGCCGGCTACGCGCAGTTGGACGCCGAATTCAACCAGCTGTGGAAGGTGGAGCGCCCGAAGCTGGTGGAGACCATCGCCTGGGCGGCGAGCAACGGCGACCGCTCGGAAAACGGCGATTATCTCTACGGCAAGAAACGCCTGCGCGAGATCGACCGCCGCATCCGCTTCCTGTCCAAGCGCCTCGAATATGCCGAGGTGGTCGATCCCGCCATGCGCGAGGCCACCGACCAGGTGTTCTTCGGTGCCACGGTGACCGTGGCCGACACGGACGGCAGCGAATCCACCTATGCCATCGTCGGCATCGACGAGGCCGATGCGTCGCGCGGCCGCATTGCCTGGATTTCGCCGATGGCGCGCGCGCTGCTGAAGGCACGCGAGGGCGACACGGTGAGCGTGCAGACGCCGGAGGGGCGGCGCGAAGTGGAGATCGTGGCGGTGCGGTACGTTGCGCTGGAGTAGGATCAGGGGCTAGGGGCTAGGATTTAGGGGCTAGGGAAGGAGCGGTGTGGCGCGCCCCATGAATTCATGAAAACGCGGCGTAGACGCACACCCACCCTAACCCCTAAATCCTAGCCCCTAGCCCCTACCAGCCCCTCAATTCAACGCGCTGGCAAGCAGTCGCCGGTAGCGGCTCACCAATTCGCCGCCGCCCAGCAGGTTGAATACCGACAGCAGGGTCTTGCGCCCGACGTCGTCGCCGAAGGCGCGGTCGCGCCGCACGATTTCCAGCAGCTGTTCCATGCCGGCTTCGTAGTCGCCGGACGCCACCAGCAGATTGGCCAGCTTGAGCCGCGCGTCAAGATCGTTGCCGTCGGCCTCCACCCGCGCGCGCAGTGCGGCGGCATCCTCGCCCGCCGCGCCGGCAAACTGCAGCCGCGCCTTCAGTTGCGCTGCGCGTGGATCGGCGTCGTCCGGCACGCTGCCGGCCAGACGCTGCGCCTCGTCGGTCTCGCCAAGGTCGAGCATGATCTCGGCCGCGTCCAGGCGCACACCCAGGTTCTGTGGATCGAGCCTTGATGCCTCGGCCAGCAATTGCAGCGCGCCGGACGGGTCCCCCGCCATACGCGCGTCCATGGCCTGCGCGCGCAGCTCATCCGCCGGGCTGGGGATGAGGCGGTCGAGGAAGGCACGCACCTCGCCTTCCGGCAGCGCACCGGAAAACTCGTCGACCATTTCTCCGTCGATGAAGGCCTTCACGCTGGGAATGCCGCGCACGGCGTAGCGCGCGGCGAGTTCCTGGTTCTCGTCGGAATTGATCTTGGCCAGCAGGAACTTGCCGCCGTATTCCGCCGCGAGTTTTTCGAGAACGGGTTTCAGCGACTTGCAGGGGCCGCACCACGGCGCCCAGAAATCGACGACCACCGGGCGGCTGCGCGATTCTTCGAGGACATTCTGGTTAAAGTCGGCAAGGCCGACATCGAGGGCGTGTTGGGACATACAGAAACTCCATTCAGATCTGCCGGGCCAGTTCGGCTGCAAGCCCCGTATATGAAGCCGGCGTCATCGCTTTCAAGCGGGCTTTTTCGGCATCAGGGATCGTCAGCCCGTCGATGAAGGCGTGCAGTGATTCCTTCGTGATGCCGCCCTTGCCGCGCGTGAGTTCCTTCAATTGCTCGTAGGGATTGGCCACACCATAGCGGCGCATCACGGTCTGGATCGGCTCGGCAAGCACGTCCCAGTTGCTGTCGAGGTCGGCCGCGAGCGCCGCCGGGTTGGCTTCGAGCTTGCCAAGTCCGCGCAGGCAGGACTCGTAGGCAAGCAGGCTGTAGCCGAAGCCCACGCCCATGTTGCGCAGCACGGTGGAATCGGTGAGGTCGCGCTGCCAGCGCGAGATCGGCAGCTTCTCGGACAGGTGGCGCAGCACGGCATTGGCGATGCCGAGGTTGCCTTCGCTGTTTTCGAAGTCGATGGGGTTGACCTTGTGCGGCATGGTCGAGGAGCCGACCTCGCCTGCCTTGGTCTTCTGCTTGAAGTAGCCCTGCGAGATATAGCCCCACACATCGCGGTCGAGGTCGATGAGGATGGTGTTGGTACGCGCGATGGCATCGTACAGTTCGGCCATGGCGTCGTGCGGCTCGATCTGGATGGTGTAGGGGTTGAAGTTCAGGCCAAGCTCATTGATGAAGTTGCGCGCGAAATCCTCCCAGTCGAGTTCCGGATAGGCCGACAAGTGGGCGTTATAGTTGCCGACGGCGCCATTGATCTTGCCCAGCAGCTCGACCGCGCCGATGGCATCCCACGCGCGACGCAGCCGGTAGACGACGTTGGCGAGTTCCTTGCCGACGGTGGTGGGCGAAGCCGGCTGGCCGTGGGTGCGCGACAGCATCGGTAGCTCGGCGAGCTCGTGCGCCATGTCGGTGAGGCGCGCGATGAGCTTTTCCAGCGCGGGAAGCAGCACGGCATCGCGCGCGCCCTTGAGCATGAGCGCGTGCGAAAGGTTGTTGATGTCTTCCGAGGTGCAGGCGAAATGGAAGAACTCGGACACCGCCGCGATCTCGGGATTCGACTGCGTCTTCTCCTTCAGGAAATACTCGACCGCCTTCACGTCGTGGTTGGTCGTCGCCTCGATGGTCTTCACGCGCTCGGCGTCGGCGACCGAGAAATGATCGGCAATGCCGTCGAGCAGCGCGATGGCATCCGCCGAGAATGCCGGCACCTCGGCGAGGGCAGGTTCGGCCGCCAGCGCCTTCAGCCATTCGATCTCGACGATGACGCGATACTTGATCAGCGCGTATTCGCTGAAGAAGTCACGGAGTGCAGCCGTCTTGCTGCCGTAGCGGCCGTCCAGGGGTGAAAGGGCGGTGAGTGCGGTCAGTTCCATGATGTCTTCCAGATCAGCTTTTCAATTGTGTTTGGAACAGGGAGGTCAGTGAGTAAAGGGAGGAAACGTACAGCCTTACTCCTTTACCTCCCTTTCCGCCCTGTTTATTCATTCCGGTAAATTCAGCATCCTTGTTGTTCGCTCAAGCCGTGCACCTATCGCGCCATGTCAAAGGGTGCGCCTGTCGCGCACGGCCTGCGCCAGCGTGCCGCTGTCGACATATTCCAGTTCACCGCCAACCGGCACGCCGCGCGCCAGCCGGCTCACTTTCAGGCCGCGCGCCTTGAGCAGTTCGCCGATGGTGTGCGCGGTGGCCTCGCCTTCCGGCGTGAAGTTGGTGGCGAGCAGCACTTCCTCCACTTCGCCGTCGAGCGCGCGGGCGATCAGGCGATCGAGATGGATCTCGCGCGGACCGATGCCATCCAGCGGAGAAAGCCGCCCCATCAGCACGAAATAAAGACCGTCGTAGCTCTGCGTGGCTTCCATCATGTTGAAGTCGGCCGGCATTTCGACGACGGCGAGCTTGCGTTTGTCGCGGCGCGGGCTTGCACAGACTTCACACACCTCGGCTTCCGAAAAATTGTTGCACAGCCGGCAGTGCACCAGATGCTTCAGGGCATGGTCGAGCGCGCCGGCCAGCGACTCGGCGCCGCGGCGGTCGCGCTGCAGCAGGTGGTAGGCCATGCGCGCAGCCGACTTGGGACCGACCCCCGGCAGCACGCGCAGGGCGGCGATCAGATGGTCGAGCGCGGCGGGCTGCATCGCGGCGGGAAATATGCTCAGAACGGCAGCTTCATGCCGGGCGGGATCGGCAGGCCGGCGGTCACGCTGGCCATCTTATCCTGCACTGTGGATTCGACCTTGCGCACGGCATCGTTCACCGCCGCCGCCACCAGGTCTTCCAGCATTTCCTTGTCGTCGCCCATCAGGCTGGGATCGATCTCGACGCGGCGTACGTCGTACTTGCAGGTCATGACGACCTTGACCATGCCCGCGCCGCTGGCGCCTTCGATCTCGATTTCGGCCAGCTTGGCCTGCATCTTGGCCATGTTCTCCTGAACCTGCTGGACCTGCTTCATCATGTTGCCGATGCCGCCCTTCATCATGGGTGTTCTCCTGATTCGCTCAATGGCTGTATGGTGGATGCGTCGATCCGGCCGCCGAAGCGGTCGACCAGTTCGCGCACGAAAGGATCGGATTCGATCGCCGCGACGGCTTCCGCCTGACGCGCTTCCTTGAGGCGGGTGCGCACCTGCTGCGGGGTCTGCTCTGCAGCCGCGCCGATCTCGAAATGCACGTTCAGCACCGCGCCGTATTTTTCGCGCAGCGCGGAGACCAGTTTGTCCCTGTAGCTCGCGTCAAGCAGGTGCCTGTGGGTTTCGCCGACGCGCAGCGTCACCGCGTCGGCAACCTGCGCGACCAGTTCGCAATGGTCGGCCAGCATTTTCGCCATGCCGCCCAGGCGCAGCCCGGACACGACTTCGAGCCAGTTCCATTCGCCTTGTGGCGCCGGTTCCTGCACGGCGACCGGCGACGGCGCTGGTTCGCGCAGCACGGGGGGCGGCGCCACCCCGACGTGCCGCACCGCGGGCGCGGCAGCTTCGGCCTGGCGCGCCGGGGCGACGTGCTGCAGCGCACCATCTGCTGCAACAGGCTGACGCGACAGCGCAGCGTCAGGCACGCGATGTTCCTGACCACCCGCCGACGCACTGCGTTCCGGATTCGCGCCTCCCGGCGCACCGCGCCCTATACCCGCGCCTCCCGGCGCACCGCGCCCTATACCCGCGCCTCCCGGCGCGAACGCCAGCATGCGCAGCAGCGTCATGCAGAAGCCGGAATACTCGTCCGGCGCAAACGGCAGATCGCGCCGGCCGTTGAGGACGATCTGGTAGTAGAGCTGTACGGTTTCGGCATCCAGCCGGGCTGCAGCCGCCTGCAGGCGTTCGCGATCGTGCCCGACATCGAATGCGCCGGGTGCGTGCAGCAGCATCGCCAGCTGGGCGAGCAGGGTGCCCATGTCCTGCAGCGTGGCGTCGAAGGCGATGCCGCGCTCGGACAGCTGGCGCGCCTGGTCGAGCAGTGCGTCGCCAGCCTGCGCCGCCAGCGCATCGAGCAGGTCGAACAGATAGTCGCGCCGTACGCTGCCGAGCATGGCTTCGACGGCCGCGGTCTCGACCGTGCCGCCGCCATAGGCGATGGCCTGGTCGGTGAGCGAGAGCGCGTCGCGCATCGAGCCGGCAGCCGCGCGCGCCAGCAGGCTGAGCGCCGCCGGTTCGCTGGCGACGTGCTCCTGTTCCAGCACCTCGCCCAGATGCTGCGCCACCAGCGCGGGCGGCATGGGCTTGAGGTTGAACTGCAGGCAGCGCGACAGCACCGTCACCGGAATCTTCTGCGGGTCGGTGGTGGCGAGGATGAATTTCACGTGCGCCGGCGGCTCCTCCAGCGTTTTCAGCATGGAGTTGAACGCCGGTTTCGACAGCATGTGCACTTCGTCGATGATGTAGACCTTGTAGCGGCCCACCGTCGGCGCGTACTGTGCGTTGTCGAGCACCTCGCGCATGTTGTCGACGCCGGTGTTCGACGCGGCGTCGAGTTCGAGCAGGTCGACGAAGCGCCCGGCGTCGATCTGCTGGCACGCCGAGCACACGCCGCACGGCGTGGCGGTGACGCCGGTCTCGCAGTTGAGGCACTTGGCGAGGATGCGCGCCAGCGTGGTCTTGCCGACACCGCGCGTGCCGGTGAGCAGATAGGCATGGTGCAGCCGCCCCTGCGTCAGCGCGTTCGACAGCGCCTGGACGACATGTTCCTGCCCCTTGAGGTCGGCGAACGCGCGGGGCCGCCACTTGCGCGCCAGCGCAAGTGCGGGAGATGCCGAGTCGCCGAAGAGGTCAGTCATGGGCTTAGGGGCCAGGAACTAGGGGCCAGGAACTCGGGGCGTGGCGGCTAGGTTGCATTTTGAATTCATGGTGCGTGGCGCAACCGTTCATTCCCTAAATCCTAGACCCCAGCCCCTAAATCCTGAATATGTGGCGAGCCGGAGCCCCGGCACTGACAGCGACCCACTATGGCTGCTTCCTTCCGGACCTGACCAGGTTCGCAGGACTGCCATGCGGGGAGGCCCGCCACCGGGCATTTTACCCCGGAAGCGGCCTATTCTTCGTCCGCCGGTACGGCCAGGCGGCGTTTTTTCACTGCACTGGCAAGCTGGCGCAGCAACGGGTCGGTATCGTCCCAGCCGATGCAGGCATCGGTGATCGACTTGGCGTATTCCAGCGTCTGCCCCGGTACCAGATCCTGGCGCCCCGGGTTGAGATGGGACTCGATCATCGCACCGATGATGCGCATGTCGCCGCCCGCCACCTGTGCCGCAACATCGGCTCCGATCTCGATCTGGCGCTGGAACTGCTTGCTCGAATTGGCGTGCGAAAAATCGATCATCAGATGCTGGCGCAGACCGGCGGCAGCCAGCTCCTTGCACGCCAGTTCGACGCTCGCCGCATCGTAGTTGGGCGCCTTGCCGCCGCGCAGGATGACGTGCGTGTCCTCGTTGCCCGAGGTGCTGAACACGCCGACGTGGCCCGACTTGGTGATGGAGATGAAATGGTGGCGCGCGCTGGCGGCCTTGATTGCATCGACCGCGATGCGCAGACTGCCGTCGGTGCCGTTCTTGAAGCCCACCGGGCACGACAGGCCCGAGGCCAGCTGCCGGTGCGACTGCGACTCGGTGGTACGCGCGCCGATGGCGCCCCAGCTCACCAGGTCGGCGATGTATTGCGGCGAAATCAGGTCGAGGAACTCGGTCGCGCAGGGCAGGCCGATCTCGTTGATTTCCAGCAGGAGCTTCCTGGCCAGCCGCAGGCCCTCATTGATATCGAAGCTCTCGTCGAGGTGCGGGTCGTTGATGAGGCCCTTCCAGCCGACGGTGGTACGCGGCTTCTCGAAGTACACGCGCATGACCACGATGAGTTCGTGCTTGAGTTCGTCGGCCAGCGGCTTCAGCCTGCGCGCATAGTCGAGTGCGGCAGCGGGGTCGTGGATGGAACACGGGCCGACGACGACGAACATGCGGTCGTCGGCGCCGCGCAGCACGTCGTGGATGGCGTTGCGCGCATGCGCCACATGCGAAAGCACAGTCTCGCTGGCACGCAGTTCGCGCATGATCTGCATGGGGGCGAGCAGTTCGCCGCTCTGCTCAATGCGGGTGTCGTCGGTTCGGGTGGCAGTCATTTTCGGCTCCGTATCATGTTATGCAGCCCGCGACGGCACAAACAAAAAACCGCCAGCGGGCTGGCGGTCTCAAGGGGCTCGTACTGTTCGACTCAGCGCCTCCCGACCGCCTGCGGCGTGGGATAGAAGCGGCTAAAGAAGGACAGGCGGGGCGCGTTCATGCGGGCAGTCTACCAAAAGCCACGCCCGCCGGCCAGCCGCTGGCAGAACGGTGATGTTTCGGCGCGCCTACCCCTATAATCAGTATGAGAGACAGGGGGATTCAGGGTGGGAACCATGGATAACGATACGGACAAGCAGCGCGCCGGGCAGGATCTGCGGCGCGACCGGCGGTTTCAGGTTTCGCAGTCGGCCATCATCACGCAGCCCGGACACACGGAGATTGCCTGTGAAATCCGTGATTTCTGCTTCGGCGGCCTGTTCCTGCGCTTCACCAATCCGGAGGCGGCGATCGCCTCGCTGGCCAAGCGCGCCGACGCCGAGGTCGAGATCGTCTTCACCCCGGCCTCGACCAACACCACGCAAACCTTCCGCGTGCCGGCGCAGCTCAAGCGCCTGAGCCCGCTTGGCGTCGGCGTGGCCTTCGTGCGCCAGCCGACCGATGCGCTGCGCGCGCTGCAGAAGCTGCGCATGGCCGGCCACCGGCAGAAGCTCGCCGCCCTGCCCGTTTCCAGCGCCCACCCGCAACTGCGCGAAGCCAGTACCACCCTGCTCACAGAAACCCTGCAACAGGTGCACGACCAGGTGATGCGGCTGATCGGCGACAAGCTCAGTGCGGCGGCGGTGCAGGCCATCGGCATCGCCGAGCACAGCGGCCTGTTGTCCGCGGTGCACGAATTCAGCCGCCAGGCGCCGACGGTGCAGAACCGCTTCGTGCAACAGGTGCTGGACGCCCTGAAGCAGGCGCGACCGGTGCAGACGCAGGCGACCGGCGACGGCGGCGGCAGCCTCGCCCTGGTCGACGAACTCGATTTCGAGGACTGGCTCGCGACCTCGTCCGAAGCCAACAAGCTGGAAGAGCAGTTCCGCGAACAGCTCGCCGATATCGAGCCGCGCATCGGCCAGCTGTTCGGCTTCGCCTGCGACCACAGCAACAACCCCTTCGGCCCCGCCGTCATCGGCCACGCCTATCGCAACGCGCTCGAAGACGTGCAGGTGCCGGCGCGCGCGCGTCAGGTCGCCTACGCCACGTTGCGCGACGTCCTGTCCGACCAGCTCGCGCCGCTGTACGCCGAACTGCTGGCGCTGCTGCCGGTGGCCGAGGCGCCGCCCGCGCATGTTCCCGCCCCCCAGGCGCCCGAAACACACGAGCCCGATACGGGCATGCCCCCCGACCTGCAGGCGCCGGCAAGCGCGCAGGCCCGAGGCGCGCCTGCGGCTTCCCCGCAAAGCGCGCTGGGCCGCATGGCCGGCTCGCTGCTGGATTTTTTCCGTGGCCAGTCTGCCGCGCCCACGGCACCCGGCATGCCGGCCCCCGCCGGCGGCGCGCATGCGCCC
>JBFMCW010000025.1:0-29864 GCA_040754275.1 Pseudomonadota bacterium | reverse complement strand
CGCAACACGCTGCCCTACCAAAAAAAACTTTTGTGTGGGAATTTTTTGCCCCCCCTACTCAGCTGCCGTGCAGCGTTTCGTGCGCCACGCGCGGACGTTTTGACTAGCCGATCGTCACCTCGAAATTGCCGTCGTCGAGTTCGCGCGTGCTGTGCGGCAAGCGTTGCGCATCGAGCAGTTCATACAGCGGGTAGGGACGACGGTGGATGAGCAGGCGCACGCGCTGGCCGGGCCGCTTGAGGCTCAGCGCCAGCAGCACCTTCTCCATCGGTTCGGGCGGCGCCATCAGACGGCCGTCTATCTCTACGTCGACATTCATTCGATTCCGGCCATGCGTCCAAGAAGTTCTGCACGCTGCTGCACCAGCACGCGGTCGGACATCGGATAGAGCACGCTCTCCTCCTTCAGGTTGTGCTGGCGCATCAGCCACAGCAGGGTTTCGGCATGCCCGAGGTAGGCGCTGCTGTCGCGATCGCGCAGCGCGGCGTCCATCGCGTCGAAAAGCGCGTTCATCTGGACGTGCTCGCTGCGCATCACCTGGGTGGGGCCGGCAGCCGATCCGGATGCCGTTTCGAAAGCCGGAAACAACACCGTCTCCTCCATCGCAAAATGATGCGCCATCGCATGGCGGAACGCGGCATGCGCAGCAGCGGCCTGCCCCCAGTCGTTCTGTGACGCGGCGGCCTCCGCCTCTGCGAACAATGCGTCGCAGTGCGCGTGATCCTGGCCCAGGTATTCGGCGATGCTTTCCATGTCGGCAGACCTCCATGCACACGCGCCGACTCTAGGCAGCGTGCAACAGCACTGCCTTGATTCAGGTCAACCGCTCTTCAGAACAGGCAGGCGGGATTGTCGAGCACGGCCTTCAGCCGTGCCTCGTCGTGCACGGTGAGCCATTCGTCGTGCACCTCGAGGATGCCGGATTCCTTCATCCGCGCGAGCAGGCGCGACAGGGTTTCCGGCTTCACGCCGACGCGCGACGCAATCACGTTCTTGGGTACGCGCAGGTGGATGCGGCGCGGATCAGGGGCATCGCGCAGCAGGTCGAGCAGGTAGTACACCAGGCGCTGGCCCGCGCTGCCGCAGGCGAGATGGTCGATCTCGTTGACCAGCCCATGGATGCGCACGGCCATGCCGCCCATCATGCGGAAGGCCAGGCCGGGACTGTCATGCAGCGCGCGGTTGAGATCCTCGAAGGCGAAGCTCACCAGCCGCACCTGATCGACCGCGGACGCATTGACGGGATAGCGTCCGCCCATGAACGACACCGCCTCGGCGAAGAGGCTGCCCGGACGGATGAGTTCGATGACCTTTTCCTCGCCGGTGGGCGAGATGCGGTAGAGCCGCACCTGGCCCGATGTCACGAGAAAGAAATGCATGGCGTGCTCGCCCTGACGGAACACGATATCGCCTGGTCCAAGCTGGCGTGCTTCGGCCTGCCGCAGCACGGTGGCAAGTTCATCGGAGGTGAGTTGGGAGAACAGGTAGTTCTGCACGACCTGCAGGCGGGTCAGTTCATCCAGCGGGCGGTTTTCCATGGGCAGTCCGTTGTCGTTGTCGTGGCCGGGAACCACGATTGTAAATCCGCAATAACCCTGTTTTGACCCAGGTCAAGGCGAGGCACACGAATCAGGCGGTTAATGCCAACAGCACTCTGCTGTCGTACCGCAGGCTTCCCAACCCCGATGGAGGATCAGACATGAAGTTCAAACCCCACGCAGCCATTGCTCTCTCCGTGCTGACGTTCGCCGTTGCATCGGCCTGGGCCGAGGCCCCCAAGGGCCACACCTCGAAACCCGGTGACGAGTATCTGGCGGGCGCCGGATCCGGCGCAGGCAAGCTGGAGATGTACCAGTCCAGCGATGCCAATGCCCCGGCCATGACCAAGGCGGAATTCGACCAGGCCCGGCAGATCTACTTCGACCGCTGTGCAGGCTGCCACGGCGTGCTGCGCAAGGGCGCGACCGGCAAGGCCCTGCTGCCCGACCTGATGCAGAAACTGGGTACCGACAGCCTCAAGGTGTTCATGACCTACGGTACCGCCGGCGGCATGCCCGGTTTCGGTACCTCGAACGAGATGACCGAGAAGGAAATCGACGTCATGGCCCGTTACATCCAGCATCCGGCGCCGCAACCGCCCGAGTGGGGCCTGAAGGAGATGCGTGCTTCCTGGAAGCTGCTCATTCCGGAGAGCGAGCGGCCCAAGAAGAAGATGAACAAGCTGAACCTCGACAACCTGTTCTCGGTGACCCTGCGCGATTCCGGTGAACTGGCCCTGATCGACGGCGACAGCAAGAAGATCGTCACCATCCTGAAGACCGGCTTCGCGGTACACATCTCGCGCATTTCCAGCTCCGGGCGCTATCTCTACACCACCGGCCGCGACGGTCTCATCAACCTGATCGACCTGTGGATGGAGACGCCGCAGACCGTTGCGACGATCCGCACCGGTTCCGATGCACGCTCGATCGACACTTCGAAGTACAAGGGCTACGACGACAAGATCGCCATCGCCGGGTCCTACTGGCCGCCAGCCTATGTGCTGATGGACGGCTTCACCCTGGAGCCCAAGAAAGTGGTCTCGACCCGTGGCTACACCTACGACGAGCAGGAATACCACCCCGAACCGCGCGTCGCGTCCATCGTGTCCTCGCACATCAAGCCGCAGTTCGTGGTCAACGTGAAGGAGACCGGCAAGGTACTGCTGGTGGACTACTCGGACATCAAGAACCTGAAGACCACCGAGATCGAGGCCGAGCGCTTCCTGCACGACGGCGGCTGGGATTCATCCAAGCGCTACTTCCTCGTCGCCGCCAACATGCGCGACACCGTGTCGGTCGTCGACACCAAGGAAGGCAAGCTGGCCGCCAACGTGAAGGTGGGCGTGAAACCGCACCCCGGACGCGGCGCCAACTGGAACGACGTGAAGTACGGCCCGGTGTGGGCCACGGGCCATCTCGGCGACGACACCATCGCGGTGATCGGCACCGACCCGGCGAAGCACAAGAATAACGCCTGGAAGGTGGTGCGCAGCCTGAAGAACCACGGCAACGGCTCGCTCTTCATCAAGACACATCCCAAGTCGAAGAACCTGTGGGTGGATGCCGCGCTGTCGCCGGACGAGGTCGCCCAGAAGTCGATCTCGGTGTTCGACCTGAAGAACCTCGACAAGCCCGCGCAGGTGATCAACATCGCCGAACTGGCCGGCATCAGCAAGGGCCGCGTCACCCATCCCGAGTACAACAAGGCGGGCGATGAAGTGTGGTTCTCGGTGTGGGGGCCGAAGACCGGCGAGTCCGCGCTGGTCGTGATGGACGACAAGACGCGCAAGCTCAAGGCCGTGATCAAGGACCCGCGCCTCGTCACGCCGACCGGCAAGTTCAACGTCTACAACACCATCCACGACGTGTACTGATCCATAACCGCCGCCCGGCCGCGGCCGGGCGGTTTTGCAGGATGCCCCGAAGGGACGTCCTGCAAAACCGAAAGGAGACGCTCATGCGCACCGCACCCGCCAGTCACCCGCATCCCGGTCATCCCCTCCTGCTCAAGCTGGGCGCGCTCGCCACCCTTGGCGTGGCCGGCCTGGCCCTGTACGCGATGACGCATCCGGTATTCGCCGCCGAACCCGCGCTCGAGCGCCAACAGGCGCTGGTGCGGTTCGTGCGCCAGGAATGCGGCTTCTGCCATGGTCTCACGCTGGGCGGTGGCCTGGGTTCGCCGCTCACTGCCGAGGCGATGCGCGCGCGGCCCGCCGAGGTGCTCGCCGCGGTCATCCAGCACGGCATTCCGGGAACCGCGATGCCGCCCTGGTCGCCCTATCTCAGCGCGGCCGAAACCGACTGGATCGTCGCGCGCCTGCAAGAAGGGTTCCCGCAATGAAGGTACGCCTGCTCCTCGCGGCGCTCCTTGGCGCCGGCATGCTGACGGCCTTCGCTGCCGAGCCGCGCGGGACCGGCGATCTCGGGCTTGCCGTCGAACGCGCCACCGGCAGCGTCCAGCGCCTCGACACGACGCGCCGGCAGTCGCTCGGCCGCACCGAGGGCCTCGGCGACCTCTCGCATGCCTCCATCGTGTTCTCGCGCGACGCGCGCTACGCCTATGTGTTCGGCCGCGACGGCGGACTCACCAAGCTCGACATGCTCGACGGCCGGATCGTGAAACGCGTGATCCAGTCTGGCAACGCCATCGGCGGTGCCATCTCGCAGGACGGCCGCTGGATCGCGGTGGCCAACTACACGCCCGGCGGCGTGAAGATTTTCGACGCGGAGACGCTGGAACTCGCCGCCGACATCCCCACCGGCTCCAAGGTCGTCGGCCTGGAAGACGCACCCGGCAACCGTTTCGCCTTCAGCCTGTGGGACAAGGGCGAAATCTGGGTCGCCGATCTGTCCGACGATCCCAGGCAGCCGAAGCTCACGAAATTCGCCAACATCGGTACGCAGCCCTACGACGCGCTGATTTCGCCCGACGGGCGCTGGTACGTCGCCGGACTCTACGGCGAGAACGGGCTTGCGGTGCTCGACATGTGGAATCTCGACGCCGGCGTGAAGCGCGCCCTGCCGGACTACGGCCGCGGCGAGGAGAAGCTGCCGGTGTACAAGATGCCGCACCTGGAAACCTGGGCCATGGTCGGCAACCTCGCCTTCATTCCGGGCGTCGGCCGCCACGAGGTCGTCATCGTCGACGTCTCGAACTGGAAGCAGGTGGGCACGATTCCCGTCGCCGGCCAGCCGGTGTTCGTGATGGCGCAGCCGGACGGTCGCCGCCTGTGGGTCAATTTCGCCTTCCCGCACTACGACACGGTGCAGATCGTCGATGTGCCCTCGCAGAAGATCGTGCACACGCTCGTGCCCGGCAAGGCCGTGCTGCACATGGAGTTCACGCCGCGCGGCGAGGCGGTGTGGCTGTCGGTGCGCGACGGCAACCGGCTGGAAATCTACGACACCGCGCGCTTCGAGAAGCGGGCCGAGCTGCCCGCCGGACAGCCCAGCGGCATCTTCTTCACGTCTCGCGCGCACAGGATGGGACTATGACGCTCACCGATTCCGAATTCAGCCTGCTGAACGACTGGCAACGCGATTTTCCGCTGGTCGGGCGCCCCTATGCGGTGCTCGCCGAAGCGCTCGGCACCAACGAGGCGAGCGTGCTGCGTGCGCTCGGCAAGCTCGTCGATGGCGGGCATATCTCGCGCATCGGCGCCGTATTCCGCCCGCACGTGCTGGGCACGAGCACGCTCGCCGCCGTGGCGTGCCCGCCGGAGCGCATCGAGGCGGTCGCACGCATCATCGATGCCCATCCCGAGGTAAACCACAACTACGAGCGCGAACACCGCTACAACCTCTGGTTCGTCGTCGCCGCACCGACCCGCGAGGACGTGACGGAAGTGCTCGACGACATCCGCCGCCGCACCGGACTCGCCCCGCTCGACCTGCCGATGCTGGCCGACTATCACATCGATCTCGGCTTCGACCTTGCGAGGCTCGGGACGCAAGATACAAGTTGCAGGGCAAGGCCCGCTCACTTCGACAGCGCAGGCCATGAAGTTGACACGGCTGCGCTGCGCATGCACCTTCAGCCTGTCGACTACTGCCTGGCTGCGGCGCTGGAAGATGGACTGCCGCTGACCTCGTATCCCTTTGCCCAGCTGGCCGCACGCTGCGGCCTCGACGAAGCAACCTGCATCGCGCGCATCGGCGAACTGCAGGCCCGTTCCATCATCCGCCGCTTCGGCGTGGTGGTGCGCCACCGCGAGCTCGGCTACACGGCCAATGCCATGGTGGTGTGGAACGTGCCCGACGCGCGCCTCGAAGCGGTCGCCCGCGGGCTCGCCGCACAGCCAGCCGTCACGCTGTGCTACCGGCGCCCGCGCCGCCTGCCCGAGTGGCCGTACAACCTGTTCTCCATGGTGCACGGTCAGGACCGTGCCAGCGTGCTGGCGGAAATCGACGCGATACGCACACGGCTCGGCCTCGACGACCTGGCGTGCCAGCCGCTGTTCTCGCGCCGTCGCTTCAAGCAATGCGGGGCCCGGTATTCCAGCCTCGCCCGGGCCGCCTGATGGATGCCGCGCTCGACGCCCTCGACCGGCGTATCGTCAACGCCCTGCACGGCGGCTTTCCGCTGTGCGACGCGCCCTACGCCGCCGTTGCGGCAGGGCTCGGCATCGACGAAGCCGAACTGATCCGCCGCCTCGAACGCATGCTGGCGGACCGGGTGCTGACCCGTTTCGGCCCACTCTACAACGCCGACCGCCTGGGCGGTGCCAATGTGCTCGCCGCACTCTCGGTGCCCGAAGCCGATTTCGAACGTGTGACCGGCCTGGTCAACGCCGAGCCCGCCATCGCCCACAACTACCGCCGGGAACACGCGCTCAACATGTGGTTCGTCGGCGCAGCGGAATCGCCCGAGAAAGTCGAGGCCGCGTTTCGCCGCATCGAGGAAGCCACCGGCCTCACGGTGTACCGCTTTCCCAAGGAGCGGGAATTTTTCGTCGAACTGAAACTGCAGGCTTGAACCCGCCTGCTGCCTCAGAGTTTCTGCAAATCAAAGGAGTCCAGTCATGTCGGAACCCAGTCTCTATCAGCGTCTAGGCGGCTACGACGCCATTGCCGCTGTCTGTGCGGATCTCATCGCCCGCCTGCGTGCCGATGCCCAGTTGGGACGCTTCTGGGCCTACCGGGGCGAGGATGGCATCAAGCGCGAATACCAGCTGCTGGTGGATTATCTTTGCAACGCTGCCGGCGGCCCGATGTACTACACAGGTCGGGACAACAAACTGTCCCACCGGGGCATGCGCATCAGCACCGGCGACTGGGAGGTTTTCATGGGCCACTTGAGCGACACCCTGGACAAGTTCGCCGTACCGGCAAGGGAACGGGACGATGTTGTTGCTTTCATCGGTACCACCCGGGCCGATATCGTGGAGTGCTGATCGATACCATGAACCCCGCCTTAAGCGAAGTTGATTCAGTTCGGCCCACCTCGGCACCCCGCCTGGACGCCATCGACATGCGTCTCATGCTGGCTACCCAGGCCGGCCTGCCGCTGGTGCCACAGCCCTACCATAAAGTAGCGGCCCAGCTTGGCATCAGGCCGGGGGAGGTCATGGCCCGGCTGCAGGCGATGCAGAATGCCGGCATCATCCGCCGCATCGGCGCCGTGCCCAACCACTACGCCCTGGGTTACCTGGCCAACGGCATGTCGGTGTGGGACGTGGACGATGCCCGGGTGGACGCGCTCGGCGAAATCGTCGGCGCATTGCCTTTCGTGAGCCACTGCTATCGCCGCCCGCGCGCAGGCGCAGCCTGGCCCTACAATCTCTTCGCCATGCTGCATGGCAAGAGCCGCGAGGACGTGGCCAGCCTTCTCGAACAGATCGCGCGCGTGCTGGGACCGGCCTGCCGTGCGCACGACGTGCTGTACAGCAGCCGCATCCTCAAGAAGACCGGATTGCGCATCGCATAGGAGCCTGATCATGTTTCGTGTCAGCCAGTTCATGCAGGAACTCGTTCATCCCGCGCCGTCCAGCCCCAAAAGAAATCCGCCGGGCCCGGTGGTGATCTGGAACCTGGTGCGGCGCTGCAACCTTACCTGCAAGCATTGCTACTCGATTTCCGCCGACAAGGATTTCGCCGGCGAGCTGTCCACCGACGAGGTGTTCCGCACCCTGGACGACCTCAAGGCCGCGCGCGTGCCGGTGGTGATCCTGTCCGGCGGCGAACCGCTCCTGCGGCCGGACATCTTCGACATCGCCCGCCGCGCCAAGGCAATGGGCTTCTACGTCGGACTGTCGTCCAACGGCACGCTGGTCAACGAAGCGAATGTAGAGGCCATCGCCGAAACCGGCTTCGACTACGTCGGCATCAGCCTCGATGGCCTGCGTGCCACGCACGATGTCTTTCGTCGCAAGGTCGGTGCCTTCGATGCCGCGCTCGCCGGCATCCGCCTGTGCAATGCGGCCGGGGCCAAGGTCGGCATGCGCTACACGCTGGCACAGGAGAACGCCTACGATTTCCCGGCGCTGCTCGACCTGATGGAAGATGAGGACATCGAC
Organism: Pseudomonadota bacterium; assembly: GCA_040754275.1. Taxonomy (GTDB): domain Bacteria; phylum Pseudomonadota; class Gammaproteobacteria; order Burkholderiales; family Thiobacillaceae; genus Thiobacillus. The sequence goes on along the minus strand of JBFMCW010000025.1, from coordinate 21,808 downwards.
AAGTTCTACCTCTCGCACCTCAACTATGCCGGGCGCGGCAACCGCAACCGCAGCGGCGATGCGCATTTCGCCACCACGCGCGCCGCCATGGACCTGCTGTTCGAACGCGCATGGGCGGCCGCACGCACCGGGCGCACGCGCGAATTCGTCACCGGCAACAACGACGCCGATGGCGTATACCTGCTGCACTGGGTGGCACAGCGTTTCCCGGATCGCTATGAGCACATCCGCGCCAGGCTCGAACGATGGGGTGGCAACGCCTCGGGCGTGAACATCGCCAACATCGACAACCTCGGCGACGTGCACCCGGACACGATGTGGTGGAACTACCCGCTCGGCAACGTGCGCGCACGGCCCTTCGGCGAGATCTGGGCCGACGTGTCCGACCCGCTGATGGCGGGCCTCAAGCAGGCGCCGCGGCCCGTGGGCGGACGCTGCGCCGCCTGCGCGCACCGCACGATCTGCAACGGCAACACCCGCGTGCGCGCCTGGCAGACCACCGGCGATTTCTGGGCCGAGGATCCCGGCTGCTATCTAGACGACGACGAAATCGGCCTCGTTCCAGCCGCACTGGAAGCAAACGCATGAAACCGCATCGTCTCCGCCTCGCCTGTGCCCTCGCGCTTGCCTTCGGTTCGGCCGGGTTCGCCACGGCCCACGCCGCACCCGATCCTGAAAAGCTCTACACCACACACTGCCTCGCCTGCCACGCCCCCAACCGGCTGGGCGGCATGGGCCCGACGCTGCTGCCCGAATCGCTGGCGCGGCTGAAGAAGCCCGCAGCGGCAAAGCTCATCGCCGAGGGTTTGCCTGCGACGCAGATGCCCGGCTTCGCCGGCACGCTCACGCCCGAGGAAATCCAGGCGCTCACCGACTGGATCTACACGCCCAACAGCATCCCGCCGAAATGGGATGCCGCCGACATCGCGGCCTCGCACGTCGTCAACGCGGACAGCGTCGGTCTGCCCGCCAAACCGGTGTTCGCGGCCGACCCCACCAATGTGACCCTGGTGGTCGAGCACGGCGACCACCACATCAGCGTGCTCGATGGCGACACCATGACGCCCTTCCACCGCTTCGCCACGCGCTATGCCCTGCACGGCGGTCCCAAATTCACGCCCGACGGGCGCTACGTCTACTGGGCCTCGCGCGACGGCTGGATCACCAAGTACGACCTGTGGAACCTGAAGGTGGTGGCGGAGGTACGCGCCGGCATCAACACGCGCAACGTCGCGGTGTCGTCCGACGGCCAGACCGTGATGGTCGCCAACTACCTGCCGCACTCGCTGGTTGCGCTGTCCGGCAAGGATCTGTCGCTCATCAAGCTCATTCCCGTAGTCGGGGCGAACGGCAAATCCTCGCGGGTCTCCGCCGTCTACGACGCCCGCCCGCGCGCAAGCTTCGTCGCCGCACTGAAGGACATTCCCGAAGTCTGGGAAATCCCCTATGACGGCCGCCCCGTCTACAAGGGCCTGGTGCACGACCACCAGTACAAGGAAGCCATCCCCGAGCCCGGCCCCCTGCCGGTACGCCAGATCGCCACCGACCACATCCTCGACGACTTCTTCTTCGACCAGGGCTACGACCATCTGATCGGCGCCTCGCGAGAAGTGACCAAGGGCGAGGTCATCCACATGGGTGCCGGCCGCAAGATCGCCGACCTCGACATCCCCGGCATGCCGCACCTCGGCTCGGGCATCACCTGGGACTGGACCGACCAGGACGGCGTGGTGCATCCGGTCATGGCCTCGCCCAACCTCAAGGACGGCCACATCCAGGTCATCGACATGAAGACGTGGAAGACTCTCAAGATCATCCCCACCAAGGGCCCCGGCTTCTTCCTGCGCAGCCACGAGAACACCCCCTACGCCTGGGCCGACGTCTTCTTCGGCAAGAACCGCGACGTCATGCACGTCATCGACAAGCGCACGCTCGAAATCGTCGCCGACCTCAGGCCCGAACCGGGCAAGACTGCCACCCACGTGGAATTCGACCGCTACGGCAAGTATGCGCTGGTGTCGCTGTGGGAGATGGATGGTGCGCTGATCGTCTACGACGCGCAAACCTTCAAGGAGATCAAGCGTCTGCCCATGAAACGCCCGGTCGGCAAGTACAACGTGTGGAACAAGACCAGGCTGTCGGCGGGGACGAGCCACTGAACCGGTCGCTGCTCAATCCTGGCTGGTCGTCTCGATAAACGTCCCGAGTTTGTCCAGATCGTGCGACCAGTACAAAGCCAGACCGCGCTCTTGCGCCTGCTCCAGATTCAGCACATTGAACACGCCAGCGAGCACAGCTGCCGGAACCACTTGCGCCATGCCGAATTGCTTATTCCAATACTCGGCTTTTACTGCAGCATCGTTGTTCAGGCGTTTGACACTATTGGTCGAGCTGTTCGACACTTTGCATTCGATGGCCATCAATCGCGTGTCGTGCAACCTGACCACGACATCGGCCTTGCGCTCGCCAAGCTGGCATTCGGCGCAGAACTGCATTGCCTGCGGGCCTTTGACTATCGTTGTGATGGTTTTCGCGGGAACTTCGGCAAACCCCAAGCCGCGCAGGTAGTCCTTCACCTTCGTTTCCTGACTTTCCTTGCCCGCGTTACGCCGCTCGGTGGCAATGCGTTGCGCCGCGAGCAGCACCGACGAAGCGAGCAAGGCCGCCTCGCGCTGCTGGGCGGTCGGCTTCGTGCCATTGAGTATCCAGGGAAATCGATGAGGATCGATGACGCGTTCGATCACTTCGAACACCTTGCGCAGGGTTTCAGGGTTTTTCCTCAACACACCTGGCGCAAGCGATTCGACATCCGCAATCACCTGCAAATCGTCATCCGAAATGGGTGGACCCGCCAGATAGCGCACGGCTTCGCCTAAACCCAAACCATACACATTGGCCAGGTTGTCGTTTGTGATCGCATCAGAGTTGAGATCGCCGAGCTTCTCGAACAGAAGTTCGAATTTGCCTCGCGCCTGCGTGACCTGCGCCTCCCATGCGCCTGATGCGCCCAGCCTCTCGGCACGGAATTGCGCGGCAGACGTGGCAGCGTCGCGTTCCAGTTCATCGGTGGTCCAACGTGCAGTCGGATGAATCATGAAGAGAACGATTCCATATCTGGAATGCGCAGACGCTCGATTTCTCTGGGCTCGAACTTGGTCAAACCGCCAGCATAAGTCCGCCCGTTGCCTGCATCGATATTCCTGTTGAGCCATGCCACCAGACGGGATAGCGTCTCCGTCGGCAAGGACTGGCGTGGATACAGACCATGCGCGATGTTGATATGCCGGGCACCGCATGCATTGAGCGTAAACTGTGGCGCCCGCCGTGCCATGTACGTGCAAAGAATCGGCGCGGGGGCCTTGAGTCCGACCGACCACCAGGCTTTGCGATGTTGCGCGACATAGCCTTGATCAGCACCCTGCGTTTTGGCCCAGGACAGAAAAGCACCAATGTGCTTCTGCTCTTCCCTGGTGAATGCGTCCAGATCTGCTGGCAGGTCGATCACGCGGCGCAAGGCCTCGACCGAGTTCAAATGCGCTCCGGCCTGGATCAGGTCCCGGGCTTTGGTCACAGCGGGCAATTTGACGTTGTCGGGCAAGCGATTCGCCTGTTCGCCCGCAATCCAGATATCGTTGGCCCCCGTGACTTGGCCGCGATGCACGCGGAACAACTCGCCCAGCTCGATACTGCCTCCGGATTTCGAGGGGGTCGGACGCACAATCACCGACCAGCGCGGCGCTTCCTGCAATTGCACGCGCGAAATATCCCTGCCCTTGGTCAATCCATTGAGTCGCGCCAAACCATCGACCGCTCGCATGCGCATGGACGCTGCAGTCTCGCCGACGCGGAAACACGCGATCGCTGCCGTCGTTGCCGTGCCCGGGAAGGCCTCGACGGTTGGCGCCAGAACGTGCAGGGCAACGCCCCCCAGTTCTTCGAGCAGGAGTCGCCGCAAAGCCGCCCCGTAATTCACATCCATCCACTCGGCCGAGGTAATGAAGGCGCCTATATCACCCGGCTTGGCCAGCAATCGGGTTTGCAGGAAAAAATGCAGATGCAGTCCAGCCAGGGTGCTGGCCTTGATGCCGAATTCGGAAAAACGTTTGGCATACCAGGCCTTCCAGCTTTCGTCGATGTCGTGGTGCCGTACATAAGGCGGATTCCCGATGAAAGCGGTCGTGCCTGCGCAGGGCGGAAGCGCAACTTCGCGATAATCGGCAACCAGTACCGTCGCACGTGTGCTCCAGCCTCGCACGCTCAAATTGGCGCGCAGCATCAGTGCTGCCAGCGGATCTTTTTCCACGGCGATGAGTTCGGCATGAGGAAACGCTTTTCCCGCTGCCAGAATGAAACGCCCCGAACCCGCGCCCGGATCGACGACACGTACTGGTTCGCCCTGCCCAGTAATCCAGGACATCATCGATCGTACGATGGGCTGCGGCGTATACACGGCCCCAGTAGCGCGTCTGGTACGAGGAGACCGGATGGAAGCGAACATCTCTCCGAGCGGGTCATCCCCGCGCAAAATCGCTGCTCGGGTGGCCTCGACATCCGCCATTGCAAGCAACGACGATTGTGCGGTCTCAGCCAGCGCCCGCTCGGCAACGGAAAGCTCATGGCACCCGTCGATGAGCCGAAGGCAAAGATCGATCAGTTCTTGCTCGATCAGCACGATCAGGTGCGCTCTCTATTGGTAACCGAGAACAAATCGGCCTGGCCGTATTGCTGCTTCTCGGTGAAGGCGCGCATGAAATCCCGCAGCACATCCGCTGCCGGCCGGTTTTGCGCACGACAAGCCTGCACGAACGCCTCGCGCAAGTCCTTCTCAACCCGGATGCGCATGCCTGAATCTTTGGTAGACATGCCCGCACAATAGCATTTGGATACACGTTTGTGTATCCATTTTTATCTTGCTGCGGGGCTGTCTCAGCCAGGCTTGCCGTCCACGCGTGCGCGCAACAGCACCGGCGCGTAGACGATGACGAAGACGAGATAGACCGCGATCCACAGCCCGCCCGAAAGATGCCACGCCAGCGGGGTGGCGGCGGGCGCGACGAGCGGCAGGCCGACCCGGACGAGCGCGGCGAGGTTGAGCACGGCGAAGGCCCAGGCCATGACGGGGGCGGCTTCGAGGCGACGGCCGGTGTGGCCGAGCGACACGCGCGCCATCATGCCCAGGATCAGCACCCCCATGGCGCCAGCAGTGAAGGCGTGCACGGCAAGCGTCTGCGGCAGCGCGCCGAGGGCGGCGGGCACGAGCAGCACGAAGCCCGCGACGATCCATCCATAACCCATGTGCAGTACCCACAGGAGCGGCACCGACCACAGGCGGCGGTTCTGCCACCCCGCCAGGCGCAGGCCGTTGGCGAACGCAGCCACGGTCGCCGTTGCGGCGAGCAGCGCGCCCTCGGGTGTAGCCATCCAGACGACGGTCACCGCAAGGGTAGAGAGCGGTGCCAGCCATTCGACCAGCGTCCACCGCCGCGCATGGCTCTGCACGCGATTGTCGGTGAAATAGGGAATCACCCGCCCGCCCATCGCCACCATCATCAGCACGACGAGCATGAGGCCCAGTACCAGCCCGGTATGCGCCGTGTGCTGTGCGAAGCCCGCGAATTCGGCGTGCATGAGCGCGTTGGCGACAGTCAGCCCCAGCAGCATGAGCGGAAACGGCGCATTGCGCTGCTGGCCGACCTTGAGGATGGGTCGCATGACCAGCACGCCGACGATGGGCAGAAAGACCAGGTCGATTGCCGCCGTCAAGAGCGCCGGCACACCGGGCACCACAAAGGCGATACGGGCGGCGAGCCACAGCACGAACAGGACGGCCAGCGGCGCGCCGCGCGTCATCGGCATGGAAGTCCAGTTCTGCACCGCGGTGAGCAGGAAGCCGGCGATCACCGCACCCGCGAAGCCGAACAGCATTTCATGCGCGTGCCAGAGCACCGGGGCAGGTGACGCCGGCGGCGAGAAGTGGCCCCCCAGCGTTGCCAGCCACAAGGCCATCAACAGCAGGGCATGCACGCCCGCGCCCAGGAAAAAGGGACGGAACCCCAGCCCGAAAGGCGCCCAGCCCAGACGCCCTGAAGGCGCGGGCTGCTCGATGGCGTAGAGCGTCACTGCTCAGACGTGGGTGAACAGATACAGCAGGCCGAAGTGCAGCACGATGAAGATCACCACGATGGCGGCGACCGCGCTGTTTTCGCTTTTCTGGAAAAGGCTTTGCAAGCTCATGGCACGCTCCTGTGACATTGGGTGCAGCCATTGTGCGTCCGGCCCTTCACGCCGGCCTTGACCCGGGTCAAGCCAGGGCAAGCAATTCCAGCGGCCAGCGTACTGCCGCTGCCGCCAGCAGCGCGACGCCGACCGAGAGCACGACCGAGTACCACGCATCGCGCCGCCCCAGCAGCTTCAGCATCATGGCGAAGGTCGATACGCAGGGCACATAGAAGGTGAGGAAGACGAGGAACGTGGCGATCTGCGTCACATCGAGCACGCCGGCCAGTTCCTGCGTGCCGAGCGCCTGGAAGATCATCAGCAGCGACAGTTCCTTGCGCAGGATGCCGAACAGGATGGGCACGCCGAGCACCGCCGGCAGGCCGAGCCACCAAACGGTCACCGGCGTTAGCGCCTGGTTGATCCAGACATCCGCGCCGTAGTAATCGAGCAGGGCCAGCACCACGCTTCCTGCGACCAGCAGCGGCAGCACGATGGTGAAGATGTCGCGGCTGCGTTCCCACGTGTTCGCGAGCAGCGCGCGCACGCCGGGTAAGGCGTAATCGGGGATCTCCTGGATCATGCCCGGCGTGGTTTCGGGGTAGCGACGTTTCAGCAGCTTGCCGACCAGGCTGACGACGACGGGAACGAGCATGAACAAGGCGAACACGCCGAAGCCGCCGAGGTACTTGCCGCCGACCGCGAGCAGGATGGCCGTGCGCGCCGAACACGGCAGGAAGGTGATGAGCAGCGCGGCGACGGTGCGGTCGCGCCCGCGCGTCACGGCCGCGGTGGCAGCCAGCGCCGGCACGTTGCAGCCCAGCCCCATCAGGAAGGGCAGCGCCACGCCGCCATGCAGGCCGAGGCGATGGAAGCCGCGGTCCACCACGAAGGCGACGCGATGCATGATGCCCGACTCTTCCAGCCACACCAGCAGCAGCACCAGCGGAACCATGTAGGGGATGACGATGCCGGCCAGACCGATGAAGCCGTCGAGCACCGCGCGGCCGATCACGCCCATGAGACTCGTCGGCTGCCAGGGCTCCGCCCATTCGATCATGCGCGCCACGGTGAGCCCGTCGAGAAAGGCGCTCACCTCGAAAACGAAGAACAGTACCAGCGCAAACACCGCCAGCGTGCCGGCGAAGCCCCAGCGCGGATGCAGGAAGAGTTCGTCGGCCCAGCGCTGCCAGCGCGGCGGCATGCCTTCGCCGCCGGGGCGGGTCACGGCCTCGAAGCAGACGGCGGCGCGATGATGGCGGTCGGCATGGATTTCGTCGGCCAGCGGGCGTGGCAGGGCCGCATCGGCCGTGGTCCGAGCAGACTGCAAGGCGGCAGCCTGCTCGGGAAAATGCGCTTCGAGTTCCTGCACGAAGTAGGGATCATCTTCCGCGAGTCGCTGCGTCAGCAGTTTTTCCGGCACCGCGAAGGCGGCGGCCACGTCGGCCTGGCAGGCGATAGCTGCGACGGGCTGCAGTTGCGCCTCGATGTGCGGGCTGATCGGGCAGTCGGGACGCGGCGCATGCGTGGTTCCGGCCTCGCGTGCGACGCGCACGGCGGCGGTGAAGAGATCGGCCAGGCCGATGCCCATGTGCGCCACCGTCGGCACCACCGGCGCACCGAGCTTGGTCGCCAGCGCGCGCACGTTGATGAAGCGATGCCGCGCGCGTGCCTCGTCCATGCGGTTGAGCGCGAACACCATCGGCCGGCCGAGCGGCATCAGCTCCATCGCCAGTTCGAGGTCGCGCTCCAGCTGCGTGGCATCCATCACCACCATGAGCACGTCGGGCGCGGCAAAGGCATGCGCGGGCTGGTTTGCCTCGTGGCGTGCAATGGCCGGCCAGCGGTCGCCCCACAGCAGATACTTGAACGTGATGCGCACCGCCTCGTCGGGGTGATGGAAGCTGTCGATCGCGGGCAGTTGCACCAGCGACACCTGGTCGATGCCCACCTCGACGCTGCATTCCGCATAGGCCGGGCCCACGCCTGCCAGCCGCTCGTGCTGCGTGGTCGTGCTGGAAGCGGCACGGAAGATGCTGTGCTTTCCGACCCCGGCGCGCCCGACGATGGCGACGCGCGGACTGCGTGCGCCACGCAGTCCCGGGCCGTGGAGAGGGAAGCTGTGCACGTGAGCGTTCATGGGGAAGACTGCGGGAAGTTTATTCCAGATATCAAGGTGTTATTTTCCCATCCTGCGCCCCTGCGTGTCACTCCGCGCAGACAAAAAAACCGCCGCACGAGGCGGCGGAAAAATCCCGTGCGTCAGGGGAGACCTGCGCGAGCACGGGACGGAGGGTCAGGCCGGTTGCGCGCTTTCGGTATGCAACTGTGCGATGGACCGGGTTTCGCGCTTGCCGATGGTGAGGAGATCCCATACCAGGAGGATGTAGCCGATGCTGAAGAGGTAGCCGGAAATCTGCCGCCACTTCATCGCCTGCACGAACCAGGGGTGCGCCTGCGCCGCGAAGTAGCCGACCCAGGACGAGCCCTCGATGGCGCGTTCCACCTGTGACTGCTCGTAGCCCGCGATCAGGAGCGCCATGGTCATCCCGATCATGCCCGTCCACAGGAAAGCCATCGCCCACTTCCACTTCCAGCCACCGGCGATATCGCCGCTCATCCACACATTGCCGCGCGATTTCTGCGCTGCAAGGTAGAAGAAGGCGATGACCGCGGTGGAATAGGCGCCGAAGAAGGCGAGGTGGCCGTGCGAGGCGGACCACTGGGTACCGTGGGTGTAGAGGTTGATCTGCGGCAGGGTGTGCATGAAGCCCCACACGCCGGCGCCGAAGAAGTTGCCCGCAGCCTGTGCGATGGTCCAGGCCAGCGCCGGATGGTTGCTGTTCTTCAGGCGATGCACGCCGGAATCGAACACCGCGTGCACGACCATGGCGACCAGGGGCACCGGCTCGAGCGCGGAGAAGAAGCCGCCGATGGTGAGCCAGTACTGCGGCGTGCCGATCCAGAAGTAGTGGTGGCCGAGGCCGAGGATGCCGGAACCGAACATCAGCGCGACTTCGATGTACAGCCAGGTCTCGACGATCTTGCGGCGCACGCCCAGCGTGGTGATCAGCATGTAGGCCATGATGCAGCCGACCAGCACTTCCCAGGTCGCCTCCACCCACAGGTGGATCACCCACCACCACCAGAACTGGTCGACCGAGATGTTGGGTGTGTAGAACATGCCGGCAAGGTAGAGGCCGGCCAGCGCCAGCAGGTCGAGCAGGAGCACGCCGCCGATGCCGGTGTAGCGCCCCTTCGAGAACGTGGCGGCGACGTTGAAGAAGAACACCACCACGGCGACGACGATACCGATGTCGGCCCAGCGCGGCGCCTCGATGTACTCGCGGCCCTCGTTGATCAGCCAGATCGTCTTCATCTCGGCCGGCCCCACCTGCACCAGCAGGTAGACCAGCACGACGACGACGACGGCCAGCGTGAGCACCCAGAAGATCAGGTTGCCGAGCGCCAGCCCCACCACCGGATGGTCGGCTTCCTCCTCCAGCATCCAGTAGGTGCCCCCAATGAAGCCATAGAGCAGCCACACCACCAGCGCGTTGACGTGCAGGGTGCGGTTGACCGAGAAATCGATCACCTGGAACAGGAAATCGGGGAAGAGATACTGCAGTCCGGCCAGCACGCCGAACAGCACTTGCGCGCCGAACAGCGCGAGCGAAACGGCGAAATACTTCATCGCCAGCTTCTGTCCGCCATTCAGGTTGGCGCTGTCGAAAACTCCCAGGGCAGCCATGTCGATCTCCTTATTGTTGAGCGGGGGCGACAGCCTCGGACGCGGGTGCGTCGGACTGGTCGATCGCCTTGAAGTTGTGCGGGAAGCCCAGCGTGTTGATGGCGCTCATCCACTTGAGGAAGGCCACCGTGGCGCGCGCCTCTTCCTCGGTGATGCCGAGGTTGGGCATGCGGCGGCCGATACCGTTGTGCAGCCGGTCCTGCGGATTCATGAGGAATTCCACCATCTGCTGCTCGCGTACCTCTTTCGAGCCCCACGACGGGTCGAGCCAGGACTTGGTGAGATCGGGTGCGTAGTAGGCGCCGTTGCCGAGCAGGGTGTGGCATTCCATGCAGTTCTTGGCCTGCGTGTTGAGCTTGCCCTTGGACACCAGCGCCTCGGCCTCGGCCTCGGTGAGCTTCTTGCCGAAGAGCGGCTCCTCGGGGCCGATCACCGGCACGTAGCGGCTCTTCTCTTCGTCGAACTGGTAGTCGACGCGCTGGTTGATGATGGAATAGCCCGGCACCTGCTTGCCGCCGGCCTCGATGTACGTCATGGTGTCGAAGGTCAGAAAGATCAGCATCACGAACGAACCGCCCGTGATCCAGATGGCGCTCTTGCGCCAGAGCGATGGGGATGCCCACCAGGCTTCAGTCGTCATGGTGCTTACTCCTCAGGGTTGAACAAGACGGGGGGGTTCGGATTCGGACGCATCGTGGTCTTCTTCGCTGTGCGTGCCCACGCACAGGTGCCAGATGCCGTGCGGTGCCACGAGATAGCCCACCAGCATCAGCACGACTACCACGCTCCAGAAGCCGCTGTCGAAGAGATTGGCCGCGCGCGCGAGCATGAGCGCTGAAACCGCGAGGCCGGCATACGAGAGATAGGCCAGCGGCATCAGCCGCGGCGCGTTCTTCACGCGCGCATAGGCGAACAGCAGCGCGTACAGGCCACCGCAGAGGATGACCAGGGCGGCGGTGAAGAACACGGTGAAGAAATCGGCGAGGGCGACGGGTTCGATCATGACGGCCTCCGCTCGGGGGGCCGCAGGTGTGCTGTTCGGGTCGAGTGCATGGTCGTCTCCTGATCGGGTAGGCGAGGCCATGCTAGTCGTCGGGCAACAGGCTGCCCTTGATCCGGGTCAAGTTCCGGATCGGGTGGTCTTTTTTGGGAATGCGGGCGCGCCCGCGGGTTCAGCGTGGCGCGGCGCCAGGCGGGATGGGTGTCTCGGGGATGGCCTGGATGCTGAACCGGATCTGTTCGCTCATGCCGATCATCTGGCTGCGCACGATGTCGGCCGCGCCGATGCGCACCGGATGGTAGTAGTCGCGTTCGACATGCAGCGCGACGGGCGCGGCGCCGCCCGCCATTTCCACCGAGAATGCGTGATCGCCCGGCGGCAGGGCGAGGGTCAGGCCATGGCGTGCGGGCTGGAGGGTCTTCCATTTCTGCGTCGAACCGGCGAAGACGCGCCTGCCGTCCACGATGCGGTAGACCTGTGCACCGACGTGCAGGTCTGTGTAGGCCGGGTCGTCGGCGGGAATGTAGAACGCGACGTAGCCCTTGGGGCCGGCATCGTAGGTTTTGGCGTCGCGCGGGGCGTCGCAGCCTTGCAAAACCAGGGCGGCGAAGAAGGCGGTCAGGATGCTTGCGAATGCTTTCATTCGGGAATGCACGGAAATGCGCAGGCTCAACACGAGCTGCATTTTACGCGCCCCCGGCGAGGCAGGGCAGCAGGCCGCACCGTGCGCAGATCGCGGCGGATGCGCCCGGCCCGTTCAAGCTTCGCCAGGGTCCGGTAAAGATGCTCGTGCGTGATGCCCGGCACGCCGGCCCAGCTTTTGAGCGAACCGTCCTCGATATCGTAGCGCCCGTGCTCGTTCAGGTAATGCAGCACGCGATCGCCGGCGCGCGGCAGGCTCAGGCGCTCACATTGTGCACGGAGGCTGCGGATCACGGATGCCTGCCACTCGACGAAGGCACGGCCGACCTCCGCATCCGCCAGGCCCTCCAGAAAGACCCCGAGCGGCATCACCCAGGCACGCGTGTCTACTGCGGCGACTCCGGAGCAATGATAGGCCGGCGAGAACAGCGAAGCCTCGGCCAGTGCACCGTGTGTGCAACGCTGCACGACGATGCGCTCGCCCTGTGTGCCGTGTCCAGCAGATGCAGTTCGCCCTGTTCCACCCAGTAGAGATTCACGGGTGTATCGCCCGCCGCAAACAGATGCGTCCCGCGTTCGAATAGGCGCATTTCGGCATGGCAGGCGAGCCAGGTTTCAAGACGGGTCGGCGCATGCAGGGACATGAGCGAAATCATACGCCGTTGATTCAGCCTCGCTTACACTTGCCGTATCCCCTTTCCCGGACTGCACCATGAAACCTGTATCCCTGCTGGCGTTCGTCCTGCTGGGTTCGGCCGCCTGGGCCGAAACCACCGGTCATGCCCATCACCACGACCATTCCGCCGGGCACGATCGCAGGGCCATGCATGCCGCAGTACCGGACGGACGCGAGCCGGTGGAATTTCCTCCCCGTCTGAAGGAAGAAACGCTCGCCAACATGCGCGACCACCTGCTGGCGATCCAGGAGATCACCGCGCTTCTTGCGGACAAGCGGTTCGACACAGCCGCCGATGTGGCCGAAATCCGTCTCGGCATGACCTCGCTGCAGCGCCATGGCGCGCACGAGGTGGCACAATACATGCCTTCCGGCATGCGGCAGATCGGCCACGGCATGCACCAGGCCGCCAGCCGCTTCGCCACGGCGGCCAAGGACGCCGGCGTGACCGGCGATACGGGCGCTGCGCTTCGCGCGCTGGCCACGATGCAATCGGGCTGCGTGGCCTGCCATGCAGCTTACCGGTTCAAATAAGGACACCTCTATGCAAACCCTGCGCACCCTCTTCCTGCTGATGCTTGTGCTGCTTGCGCTTCCTGCACTGGCGCTGACCCTGAAGCCGCAGCAGGTCGCCCCCGGCGTCTACGCCTTCGTCGGCGAAACCGGCGGACGGACTTACGCGAACGAGGCGATGAACGCCACCACCGGCTTCGTCGTCACGAGCGACGGCGTGGTGGTCATCGACAGCGGATCGACTTTCCAGGTCGGCAAGGCGATCCACGACGCCATCCGCAGCGTGACGCAGCAACCCGTGAAATGGGTGATCAACACCGGCGGCCAGGATCACCGCTGGCTGGGCAACAGCTATTTCGTCACGCTGGGCGTGCGCATCGTTGGCCACGAGAAGATGCGCGCCGACGCGGAAGAGCGCGGCGCGATGCTGCTGCAGTCGTTGCAGGGCGAACTGAAGGAAAAACTCGACGGCACCACGGCGGTGCTGCCGACCGAGAGCTTTGCCACGCGCAAGACCCTGCGCGTGGGCGAAACGGACTTCGAACTCATTCATACCGCGCCCGCGCACACGCGGGGCGACAGCCTGGTGTGGCTGCCGCAGACGCGCACGGTGTTCAGCGGCGACATCGTGTTCACCGACCGTCTGCTGGGCGTGCTGCCGTTCAGCAACGTGGCAGGCTCGATCGCATCCTTCGAGGCCATGATGGCGCTCGATCCCGAACGCATCGTGCCCGGCCACGGCGCCGTATGCGATCTCGCCAAGGCGAAGCACGAAACCTACGACTATCTGGTGCGGCTCCACAGCCACATGAAGCAGGCGGTGGACAAGGGCGACGACCTGCAGACCGCAATCCGCTCGCTCGACCTGCGCGACTGGGCGCAGTTGCCGCTGTTCGACCTGCTCAACGGCGGAAACGCCAGCCGCGCCTACCTCGAAGCCGAATCCGCCGCATTCTGATTTCCCCCTGGGGTCTTTTGCACCGCCTCGGCGCTACAATGCGCTGCGGAGATCGTTTCGGCACTGTCGTGCCGTCTCGACGGACAGCGTGAACAGGGCTCCGTGCCCGCCCGAACCACTGACCAACAAAGAAGACCCGAATGAAACGCGTGGATGACTTCCGCCTGAGCTTCCCCGGCCCGGGCCGCGGCAGGCAGGAACTGGTGCCGATCATGATCGGCGGCATGGGGGTGGACATTTCCACCGCCGAACTGGCGCTCGAAGTGGCGCGCCTGGGTGGCATCGGCCACATCTCGGACGCCATGGTGCATACCGTGTCGGACACCCGCTTCGACACCAACTTCGTCAGCCAGAAACTGAAGAAGTACAAGGCCAACATCGCCAACACGGACAAGTCTTCGGTACAGTTCTGCCTCGACTCGCTGGCGGAGGCGACGCGCAACCACGTCGGCGCCGCGATGGAGGCCAAGCGCGGCGACGGCATGATCTTCATCAACTGCATGGAAAAGCTGACCATGAACGCGCCGGCCGACACCCTGCGCGTGCGCCTGAATGCCGCGCTCGATGCCGGCATCGACGGCATCACCCTGTCGGCCGGCCTGCATCTGGGCTCGTTCGCGCTCATGGCCGATCACCCGCGTTTCCGGCATGCCAGGCTTGGCATCATCGTCTCCTCGACGCGTGCACTCGCACTCTTCCTGCGCAAGAATGCGCGTCTCGACCGCCTGCCGGATTTCGTGGTGGTGGAAGGCCCGCTTGCCGGCGGCCATCTCGGTTTCGGCATGGACTGGGCACAGTACAACCTGGCCAGCATCGTCCAGGACGTCCTGGCCTACCTGAAGACCGAGCACCTCGACATTCCGGTGATCGCGGCCGGCGGCATCTTCACCGGCAGCGACGCCACCGCCTTTCTCGAAATGGGTGCAGCTGCGGTGCAGGTGGCGACGCGCTTCACCGTCACGAAGGAGTGCGGCCTGCCCGACAAGGTCAAGCAGGAATACTTCAAGGCAAGCGAGGCCGACATCGAAGTGAACACGCTGTCGCCCACCGGCTACCCGATGCGCATGCTCAAGGGCAGCCCAGGCATCGGCTCGGGCATCCGCCCCAACTGCGAAGCCTACGGCTACCTGCTCGACGCCAACGGCAAGTGCGCCTACATCGATGCCTACAACCGCGAGGTGGAACTGCACCCCAATGCCAGGAAGATCTCGGTCAAGGACAAGACCTGCCTGTGCACGCACATGCGCAACTTCGACATCTGGACCTGCGGGCAGACTGCATCCCGCCTGAAGGACACCAGCATCCGCCAGGAAGACGGCAGTTACCGGCTGTTGAGCGCGGAGCACGTGTTCCGCGACTACCAGTTCAGCGTCGACCAGCAGATTGCGCTGCCGGCTGCCGAATGACAGGAAGGAAGGAGAGGCAAGGGATGGAAACCCCGAACCTCCCCGCCCTCCCTTACCGCCCTGTCAGTGAACTTTCAAATTCGGCCTGCCAGCCGGCCGCTGTTTCAGCGGCACCCGGGCTGACGCGTGGCGTCGGCCCAGTTGTTGGGCGTCTCGAAGAGCCTTACCCGTTCCAGCCTGAGCTGGGTGCCATAGGTGCCCGTGTAGGCCGCATCCAGGAGCCGGAAAGCCTCGGCCGCAAGGTTTTCCGCTGTCGGCACGACGGACAGCACGACCGTCTTGTGGTCGGGCAGGGTCGCCAGAAAATCGCGCACGGCCCGGTCGCCGGCATGGACCAGGAAAGCGTGATCCCACTTGTCCACCAGCGTGCGCATGGCGATCGCCTTCACGTCGGAAAAGTCCATCACCATGCCCTCGTCCGGCGCCCCCTCCGTATCGATCAGTCCGCCTTCGAGCGTGATCTCGATGGCGTAGCGGTGCCCATGCAGATGACGGCACTGGCTGGCGTGGTTGGGAATGCGGTGGCCGGCATCAAATTCCAGGCGGCGGGTGATGCACAGGCTCATGCCGCGGCAGCCACGCGGGTACGCTTCCCGCCCGTGAGGAAATAATCGATCAGGTCACGCACGGGACGGATCTCGTCGCCGAAAGGCAGTGCTTCCGAGCCACGGAAGAACAGCCCCTTTTTGACGTCGCCCTTGAGCGCCGCGACGAGCTGCGAATCGATGCAGAACTGCCCGGCCGTCGCGATCCCGTCGCGCAGGCCGCATTGCGCCAGGCAGTGCAGGCCGACCGCGCAACGCGCCGGATCGGCCTTGGCGCGCGCCTGCAGACGCACTTCGCGCTTGAGATAGTTGGCAAGCCAGGGCGTGTTCACCGCGCGCGCCGGCAGGCCCGCCACGCTCATGAAGGTGACGATGTCCTCGGGCCGCGCCTCGGCCAGCACGCGCTTGAAATTGGGATGGGCGTCGCCTTCCTCGGTGACGGCAAACGGCGTACCGATCTGCACGGCGGACGCACCCAGCGCCAGCGCAGCCTGCATTTTCTCGTGGCTGTTGATGCCACCGCCGACGATGACGGGAATCTGTCCATGCGCGATGCCGAGCTCGTCGAAGCGCCTGAAGATGCCCGGCAGCACTTCGGCGAAATCGAATCTCGCATGGGCCAGATCGGCCGGGTTCGGTGCGCCGAGATGGCCGCCCGCGTAGCGCGGATGTTCGATCACGATGGCGTCGGGCAGGCGACCCTTCCTCGCCCACTTCTTCAGCACGATGGCGACGCCGCGTGCGTCCGACAGGATGGGGATGAGCGCAACGTCCGGATAGGCCTCGACGAGTTCGGGCAGGTCGAGCGGCAGACCCGCACCCATGACGATGGCCTGCGCACCCGAAGCGCAGGCCTGGCGTACGTAATCGGGATGGGCGTCCACCGCCTTCATCACGTTCACGGCAACGAGTCCGCGCCCGGCCGCGAGATCCAGCGCGGCGCGGATTTCGCGGTCGAGCGCGACGAGGTTCAGGCGATCGAGCACGCCACGGTCGCGGCAGTGTCGTGCCTGTTCCACGAGGTCGGCGTGATGATGACGCAGGTCGATGCTGGCGATGGTGCCGACCGCGCCTGCCCGCGCCACCGAGCCGGCGAGACGGTGTGCGGAGATACCCACGCCCATGCCGCCCTGCACGATGGGCAACAGGTTGCGGCCACGGATGGCGAATGCGGATGGCGTATTCATGCGGCGGTCTGCGACCCTGAAAGAAGCCGCATTATAGCAACTTGACGACCCGCATATCCTTTTATCAGAACACATTCACCCTGGTAAGATCCGCGCCGGGGGCACGTGGTTGTCGACGCTTTGGCCTCCCGCAACCACGGCCTTCCCCTCGCGGGTGTTCACCGCATGCCCCGAAACGCCTACAATGCCGGGTCTCGCACGCAGGTCTGCCTTCCCCATTCCGCACATGTTCACCGGCATCATCCAGGCCATCGGCCGCATTCACGAATACGAGGCGCGCGGCGCCGACGCACGCATGGTGATCCTCGGCGGCGGCCTGGATTTTTCCGACGTGGCGACCGGCGACAGCATCGCGGTCAACGGCGTCTGCCTTACCGCAGTGGCGCTCACGCCGACGAGCTTCACCGTTGATGTCTCGGCCGAAACGCTGCGCTGCACCGAGGGCTTCGCGCCCGGCGCAGAGGTCAATCTGGAAAAGGCACTGCGACTCGCCGACCGCCTGGGCGGCCATCTGGTCTCGGGTCATGTCGACGGGGTGGGCGCGGTGCACCGCTTCACGCCCGTGGGCGAATCGCATCTGCTCGAAATCGACGCGCCGACTGACCTTGCCCGCTACATCATCCGCAAGGGCTCGATCACGGTGAATGGTGTGTCGCTGACCGTCAACGCGGTGAACAACGCCCGCTTTGCGCTCAACCTGATCCCGCACACGCTTGAGATGACCACGCTGAAACACCTGCAGACCGGCAGCCGCGTCAACCTCGAAGTGGACATGATCGCGCGCTATGTCGAGCGCATGACGCAGTTCACCAGCACCGCGGACAAAGACTGACTGGGAATACACACCGATGAGCCTTGCATCCACCCTGGAAATCGTAGAAGAACTGAAGGCCGGCCGCATGGTCGTGCTGGTCGACGAGGAAGACCGCGAGAACGAGGGCGACCTGGTGATGGCCGCCGAACACGTAACACCGGAAGCGATCAACTTCATGGCGAAGTATGGCCGCGGCCTCATCTGCCTGACGCTCACCGACGCGCGCTGCCGCCAGCTGGGCCTGAAGCAGATGGTCAGCGACAACCAGACTCCCCACGGCACTGCGTTCACCGTATCGATCGAAGCGGCCGAGGGCGTGACCACCGGCATCTCTGCCGCCGACCGCGCCGTCACCATCCTGGCCGCGGTGAAGCGCGACGCGAAGCCCAACGACATCATTCAGCCCGGCCACATCTTTCCGCTGCGCGCGCAGCCCGGCGGCGTGCTGGTGCGCGCCGGCCACACCGAGGCGGGGTGCGACCTCGCCGCGCTGGCAGGACTCGAACCGGCCTCGGTGATCTGCGAAATCCTCAAGGACGACGGCACCATGGCGCGCCTGCCGGACCTGATCCCCTTTGCGCAGGAACACGGTCTCAAGATCGGCGCCATCGCCGACCTCATCCACTACCGCAACCAGACCGAGAGCCTGGTCGAACGCGCGGCCGACCGCCTGATCCAGACCGTGTACGGGGCTTTCCGCCTGATCGCCTACCGCGACAAGTGCGCGAAGGAAACCCACCTCGCCCTGGTCAAGGGCGAGATCCACGCCGACCGCGAAACCCTGGTGCGCGTGCACGAACCCTTGAGCGTGATGGACTTTCTCGACGTCACCGGCGGCGGCCACTCGTGGCCGATCATCGGCGCAATGGAACGCATCGCCGAATCGCAGTCCGGCGTGATCGTG
Organism: Pseudomonadota bacterium; assembly: GCA_040754275.1. Classification (GTDB taxonomy): domain Bacteria; phylum Pseudomonadota; class Gammaproteobacteria; order Burkholderiales; family Thiobacillaceae; genus Thiobacillus. The sequence continues at coordinate 3,196 of JBFMCW010000025.1, read as the reverse complement.
CTGCTGCACCGTCCGGAAACCGCCGATGCGCTGCTCGACCGCATCAACCCCGCGCCGGTCGTGCAGCGCAAGGTCGATCTGCGCGACTACGGCATCGGCGCGCAGATCCTGCGCGACCTCGGCGTCGGCAAGATGAAACTGCTCGCCAGTCCGCGCAAGATGCCGGCCATGGACGGCTTCGGCCTCGAAGTCACGGGCTATCTCGACAAGGCCTGAACAGGAGAACACACATGGGAAGCAGCAGCGACATCAACGAACTCGACCCTGTCTACAACGGCCAGGGACTCAAAATCGGCATCGTCATGAGCCGGTTCAACAAGGACATCTGCGAGGGGCTCCTGTCGGCCTGCGAAATCGAACTTGCCCGCCTCGGCGTGGCCAGGGACGACATGCTGCTCGTCGACGTGCCCGGCGCGCTGGAGCATCCGCTCGCGTTGCAGAAAATGGCACAGTCGGGCAAGTACGACGCGCTGGTCGCCATCGGCGCGGTGGTACGCGGCGACACCTACCATTTCGAGGTCGTGTCGAACGAATCCTCGCGCGGCATCCTCGACGTGCAGCTGGAAACCGGCGTGCCCATCGCCAACGCCATTCTCACCGTGGACACCGAGGAACAGGCGCACGTGCGCATGGCCGAAAAAGGCCGCGACGCCGCGCGCGTGGCGATCGAAATGGCCAACCTGCTGAAGCGTCTTTGAGATGGCAGGCTCCCGCAAGGTCGCGCGCGAATTCACACTGCAGGGCCTGTACGCCTGGCTGGTGGGTGGCGCCGACGTCACGCTGATCACCGCCAACCTCAAGGAAGATGAGCAGTTCAGGCGTGCGGACGAGGGCTTCTTCCACACCCTGTTCTACGGCGTGCTGAGGGAAGAGGACATGCTCGGCTCGCGCCTCGCACCGCTCCTCGATCGCCCGCTCGCCGAGCTCTCGCCCATCGAGCGCGGCATCCTCCTCATCGGTGCGTATGAACTCCTCAACTGCCCGGACGTGCCGTTGCGCGTCGTCATCAACGAAGGCGTCGAACTCGCCAAGAAATTCGGCGGCACCGACGGCCACAAGTATGTGAACGGCGTGCTCGACAAGCTGGGACGCGAGGTACGTACGCTCGAAGCCGGAGACAAGGGTGAACGGTAAGCAGTAAGCGGTTAGCGGATTCACCGCTCCCGCTCGCCGTTTCCCGCTCACCGCTCCCCCATGGAATTCGACCTCATCGCCCGCCACTTCACCCGCGCCACGCCCGGCGCGGTGCTGGGCGTGGGTGACGACTGTGCGCTCCTTGCGCCCACGCCCGGCATGCAGCTCGCGGTCACCTCGGACATGCTGCTCGAAGGTCGCCACTTCATGCCGCAGGACAGTCCGGCGGGGCTCGGCCACAAATCCCTGGCAGTCAACCTGTCCGACCTTGCCGCGATGGGCGCGACGCCGCGCTGGGCCACCCTCTCGATTGCATTGCCCGCAGCGGACGAAGTCTGGCTCACGGCATTCGCACGTGGATTCTTCCGTATGGCCGACCAGTTCGGTATCGAGCTCGTCGGCGGCGACACCACGCACGGCCCGCTCACCCTCAGCATCACCGCCATCGGCGAGGTACCGCCGGGCCAAGCCCTGCGTCGCGACGGTGCGCATGCCGGCGACGACGTTTGGGTGTCGGGCGCGATCGGCTCCGCCGCACTGGCACTGGCCTATCGGCAGGGACACTTGTCCATGGACCAGATCGACGCGGCGAAAGTGCTGCCCACCCTGTATCTGCCGACGCCGCGCGTGGCGCTCGGCGTTGCGCTACGCGGCATCGCCACCAGCGCGATCGACATTTCCGACGGCCTTGCGGGCGATCTCGGACATATCCTCGAACGCTCGCACGTCGGCGCCGTGATCGAATTTGACGCGCTGCCAATCCTGCCTGTGGCCCAGGCCTATCTGCACGAAGCCGTAGCGCGGGAATGCATCCTCGCAGGCGGCGACGACTACGAACTCTGCTTCACCGCGCCCGCCGGCCAGCGCGACGCCGTGCTCGCCGCCGCCGCGCAGGCGAATACGCCGGTGACGCGCGTCGGTCGCATCGTTGTCGAACCCGGCCTCACCATCGTCGATGCCGACGGCCACGTCATTCCCCTCACCCGAACCGGCTATGACCACTTCACGGCCTGATTTCCGATTCCTGCTGGCACACCCGGCCCACCTGCTTGCCTTCGGCCTGGGCACCGGCCTCGCCCCCAAAGCGCCCGGCACGCTCGGGACCCTGCTCGGCCTGCCGCTGTTCTGGTCCATCGTTGCCGTGGCACCCGACCTGCCGAACCAGCTCGCGCTCATCGTGGCTGCCTTCCTCTTTGGCATCTGGGCCTGCGGCCGCACCGGCCGCGCACTGGGTGTCGCCGACCATGGCGGCATCGTGTGGGACGAGATCGTCGCCTTCGCCCTGGTGCTGCTGTTCACGCCCGCAGGCTGGCTGTGGATGGTGCTGGCCTTTGCGCTCTTCCGTCTCTTCGATATCCTGAAACCCTGGCCGATCCGCTACTTCGATACGCGATTGAAAAGCGGTTTCGGCGTGATGTTCGACGACCTGCTGGCCGCAGGCTTTGCGATTGCAGCCCTGAAAGGAACGGAATGGCTCGTGTAAGCGACGACGAACTGCGCAGCCTGGCCACCGAACTTGGCGAGAAACTGCGTGCACGCGGCTGGATGCTCGCCACCGCCGAATCCTGCACCGGCGGGTGGATCGGCGAAGTGCTCACGGCGATTCCCGGCAGCTCGGCCTTTTACGAACGCGGCTTCATCACCTACGCCAATGCTGCCAAGATCGAACTGCTTGGCGTGCCGCCCGATACCATCGCAAGCTGCGGGGCCGTCTCGGAAGAAACCGCACGCGCCATGGCGCACGGGGCCCTGGTACGCAGCCCGGTGCACGCTGCGCTGTCGGTGTCCGGCATCGCCGGCCCCGGCGGCGGCACCCGTGAGAAACCGGTCGGCACGGTGTGCTACGGCTGGGCCCTCAACGACGGCACCCTGATGTCGTCCACCTGCCGCCTCGACGGCAACCGCGAGGAAATCCGCTCGCGCGCGGTGGCGGCGGCGCTGCGGGGGATGATTGAATTGATTGGGTGAGCGGTGAGCGGTGAGCGGTGAGCGGTGAGCGGTGAGCGGTGAGCGGTGAGCGGTGAGCGGTGAGCGGTGAGCGGTGAGCGGTGAGCGGTGAGCG
>JBFMCW010000024.1:0-32901 GCA_040754275.1 Pseudomonadota bacterium | reverse complement strand
CGGCTTGCACTTTCAGCAACTGCTTGGCCTTTTCAAGCGTCATGACTCACAGCTTGAATGCCGGCAGCTTCTTCGGCACCGCCACGTTCTTCAGCGTGACGTAGACCGGCAGGCCGTCCTTGTACTTCGGATAGTCCTCGCCCTGGATCAGCGGGGTGAGGTAACGGCGGCACTTGGGCGTGATGCCGAAACCGTCCTTGGTGATGAAGTCGCGCGGCATGAACTTCTCGACGTTGGCCACCTTCGAGAGCGGCGCCACGCCGATCTTGTATTTGTAGGGCGCGTCGGAAATGCGGTCCACAGTCGGCATCACCGAATTGTGGCCCTTGATCGCGAGTTCAACCGCTTTCTTGCCGAGCTCGTACGCCTGCTTCACGTCGGTCTTCGACGCGATGTGGCGCGCGGCGCGTTGCAGATAGTCGGCCACCGCCCAGTGGAACTTGTGGCCGAGCGCCTCCTTGATCATGTTGGCGACCACCGGCGCGGCGCCGCCCAGCTGGGCGTGGCCGAAGGCGTCACGCGTGCCCTGCTCGGCGAGGAACTTGCCGTCGGGGTAGTGGCAGCCTTCGGAGACGACGACGGTGCAGAAGCCGAATTCCTTGACCTTCCTGTCGACCAGCGCGAGGAACTTCTTCTGGTCGAACTCGATTTCCGGGAACAGGATCACGACCGGGATGCCGTGGTCTTCGACCAGCCCGCCGGCGGCGGCGATCCAGCCGGCGTGACGGCCCATCACCTCGATGACGAAGACCTTGGTCGAGGTCTTGGCCATCGAGCGCACGTCGAAGCTGGCTTCGAGCGTGGACACGGCGATGTACTTGGCGACCGAACCGAAGCCGGGACAGCAGTCGGTGATCGGCAGGTCGTTGTCCACGGTCTTGGGCACGTGGATCGCCTGGATCGGATAGCCCATCGCCTCGGAGAGCTGCGAGACCTTGAAGCAGGTGTCGGCCGAATCGCCGCCGCCGTTGTAGAAGAAATAGCCGATGTTGTGCGCCTTGAAGACTTCGATCAGACGCTCGTATTCGCGCTTGTTGGCTTCCAGCGATTTCAATTTGAAACGGCACGAGCCGAACGCGCCCGAGGGCGTGGAGCGCAGCGCGGCGATGGCGGCGTCGGATTCCTTGCTGGTGTCGATCAGGTCTTCGGTCAGGGCGCCGATGATGCCATTACGGCCGGCGTAGACCTTGCCGATCTTGTCCTTGTGCTTGCGCGCGGTTTCGATCACGCCGCAGGCCGACGCGTTGATGACGGCGGTGACACCGCCGGATTGCGCGTAGAAGGCGTTCATTTTTTTCGCCATGTTTCAGTCTCCTTGGTGTGTGCTATGAAGTGCCGAAAAACAAAAAAGCCAGCGACGGGCGCTGGCGGATGATCAGTCGTTGGCGGCGCCGGGAATATCGGCGCTGCCGGTGTCGCGGGCCACGCCCGGCACCTTGCTCGGGTCGAAGGTTTCGGACGCACTCGCCCGCCGGGCAACCTCGTCGGCCTGCATTTTCAAGAGTGTGGTCACGCAGTCGCCGATATCGTCGTACTCTTCGCGCCCCGTCGAGAAGCGATCGCGTATGCGCCAGAAGAACATGCTGCGGTAACGCGAGTCGCCCGTCTTGGAGAGCACGAAATGGCAGCCGGAGTCATCGGCCCAGTAGAAGCCCGGGCACAGCGTCAGTTCGCGATCGTCGACATGCAGCCGGATCTCGGTTTCGACATCCTGGATGTCAAGCGCACGACCGTAACGCTCCTTCACCGCGCTGGAAACGACCCAGCGCTCGGTGTCGGTCATGGGCTTGATCGAGGCCGGCATGTCGAGCGCTGCCTTGAAATCAGCCGAGCGCCTTGAAGACCGCGTCGCGGATTTCCTCGACCTTGCCGATACCCGGGATCTTCACGTACTTGGGCGCGCCGGCTTCGCCGCGCGCGGCCCAGTCGCCGTAATACTCCACCAGCGGCTCGGTTTGCGCATGGTAGACGTCCAGGCGTTTCTTCACGGTTTCTTCCTTGTCGTCGTCGCGCTGGATCAGGTCCTCGCCGGTGACGTCATCCTTGCCGGCCACCTTGGGCGGATTGAACACAACGTGGTAGGTGCGGCCGGAGGCCACGTGCACGCGGCGCCCGGACATGCGCTTGACGATCTCCTCGTCGGCGACGTCGATCTCGACCACGTAGTCGATGGGCACGCCGGCGGCCTTCATCGCCTCGGCCTGCGGGATGGTGCGCGGAAAGCCGTCGAACAGGTAGCCGTTCTTGCAGTCGTCCTCCTTGAGGCGCGCCTGCACCATGCCGATGATGATGTCGTCCGACACCAGACCGCCCGCATCCATGATGGCCTTGGCCTTCATGCCCAGCTCGGTGCCGGCCTTGATCTGTGCACGCAGCATGTCGCCGGTGGAAATCTGGGGAATCCCGTACTTTTCCTTGATGTAGTTGGCCTGGGTGCCTTTGCCGGCGCCAGGGCCGCCCAACAGGATCAAACGCATTGCAGTCTCCCTTGATATTTGGATTGGAAAAACTTCAATAGCCTAAGCCAAGCCCGGGCCGGACAACACTTAAAAAATTTTATTCAGGGATTCAAGAGGCTGCTAGCAGGGCGCGAACCCGCGCCAGGTCTTCGGGCGTGTCGACGCCGGGCGCTGGCGCCGTCGGCGTGAGGCCGAGGCTGATGCGGTAGCCATGCCAGAGCACGCGCAATTGCTCGAGCATTTCGTGGCGTTCCAGCGGCGAGACGGCAAGACCGGCATAGGTGCGCAGGAATCCCGCCCGGTAGGCATACAGGCCGATGTGTCTCAGGGCGCCGAGTTCGTGCGGCATGGCCTGCCGGGCGGCGAAGGCATCGCGCGGCCAGGGAATGGGCGCACGGCTGAAATACACGGCGTAGCCCGCTTCGTCGGCCACCACCTTGACGACGTTCGGATTCATGAAGTCCTCGTGGTCATGGATCGGGTGCGCCAGCGTCGCCATCACCGCGTCGTCGTGCAACACCAACTGGCGCGCCGCTTCGCGGATGAGCGCGGGATCGATCAGCGGCTCGTCGCCCTGCACGTTGACGACCAGGGTATCGTCCGGCCAGCCCAGCGTTTCGGCCACTTCGACCAGGCGTTCGGTGCCCGACTGGTGGTTGGGCGAGGTCATCAGTGCCTGCTGCCCGGCCGCCTCGACGGCATCGCGCACGCGCGCATCGTCGGTGGCGACGACAACCGATTCGGCCCCTGCCTCCACGGCGCGTTCGAGCACGTGCAGCACCATGGGCTTGCCGCCGATGTCGGCGAGCGGCTTGCCCGGCAGGCGGCTGGACGCGTAGCGCGCAGGGATGACGACGCGAAAATGCATGTCAGGTGCCGCGGATTTCCTCGGGTTCCAACGGGCGCGCCTCTTCCGGCAGCATCACCGGGATGTCGTCGCGGATCGGATAGGCAATGCGGCAGGCATGGCAGACCAGTTCCTGTGCCGGTTTCTTCCATTCGAGCGGGCCCTTGCAGACCGGGCAGACGAGGATTTCAAGTAGCTTCGGATTCATTCGCGAATGTCCTGTAGATCGGTGGGGCATCGGCCTCGGGCCGTAGGGATTTGCTGCGGTAGAGATGGATGTCGGCCACCGACAGCAGGGTCATCAGATCGTGGCCGTCGCGCGGGGCGTGGGCCACGCCCAAGCTCACCGCCATCGGCAGGCCATTGCCCTGGCTCCAGGCTTCGGTCCGTGCCTCGATGCGTTCGAAGATCTGCTGCACCGCCGTATCGTCGCGCATCGGCAGCAAGGCGACAAACTCGTCGCCGCCCCAGCGCCCGCATACGGCCATGTCTGCCGACTCGCTGAATATCTGCGCGAATTCGGCGAGCACCCGGTCGCCCGCACCATGGCCGTAGCGGTCGTTGACCGCCTTGAACTGGTTGAGGTCGGCGAACAGCACGGTGGCAGGCAGGCTGATGTCGGTCTTGTCGAACACCTGCTCGGCCGCAGCCACCAGGCCATGACGGTTCAGGAGGCCGGTGAGCGCATCGAAACGGCTGCGGTAGTCGAGCTGGCGGCGCTGGCCCTCGATGCGTCCCATGAGAATGTAGGCATAGAGCGCGAGCGTCACCCAGAACACGCCAAAGAACACGTCGCCGGCGGTAACGTCGAAACCGCCGAGCCGGTAACGCAGGGCGAAGGCGATGGCCATGCCGAGGCAGGACCCGACCAGTACTTCGGCGAACAGGCGCATGCCGTAACGCATGCCGTTGCCGAGCAGCACCATGAGGAAGGCCAGTGCCGAGGGGGGGATCGGATTGGGGTCGTGCAGTACGCACAGCGTCACGATGATCAGGTCGGCCGTCATCGCGCTGCGGATGCGCAGGAGCGTCACGCGCTTCAGCGCGAGATGGAAATACCAGCTGTTGACCACGAAATACCCGCCCAGCGCAATCAGCAGCTGCTCGATGCTGAAGAACACCGGGCGCACGCTTTCGAGCGTGGAAAAGTAGATCACCGCCAGCGAGAAGAAAAGATAGCGCGTGAAGAACTGCGTCACGATTTCGGTCCGCTCGGGCACCCAGAAGCCCGTGTCGTCGGACTCCGATTCCCAGCGACAGGGGTGGCGGCGCTCGCCCCAGTCAGTAACCCGCATCGACTCTCCTCCTCATGCGCGCGTCGGACCGGACTGAATGATTTGTGTGATGTGTGTCTCCAGCCAGTCGACGAAGCCGGCCTCGGGGGCGATGTCGAGTTCCACCGCCCACCAGTCTGTCCCCGCAAACATGAGGCATTTTACCGCGTCTTTTTCAGTCATCAGCACGGGCTTACCGACGGGCAGTTCGTCCGGACGAAAGGCATGGTGATCGGGGAAGGCCTGCGGCGTGAAGCGCAGCCCCGCACGCGTCAGCATGTCGAAAAACCCCTGCGGCCTGCCAATACCGGTAACCGCCAGCCATTCGTGCCGCGGCAGTTCGGCAAGCGAGCGGCGCTCGGCCGGGTCGCGCAGCCGCCAGGCGCAACCCGGCGCCGTATCGACGCGCCAGGCCGCGACCCCGTTCAGCGCACGCGCCCCCCCGGGGCCACGCAGCACCTGCACCACCGCGTCGACTTCTGAAAGGCGCCGCACCGGTTCTCGCAGCGGGCCGGCAGGCAAGGGCCAGCCGTTGCCGAATCCGGCAGCCGCATCGATCACGGCCAGTTCGAGGTCGCGGTGCAGTCGGTAGTGCTGCAGGCCATCGTCGGACACGATGACATCGACACCGGGATGCCGGGCAAGCAGCACGCGTGCAGCCGCGACCCGATCGCGCCCCACCACCACCGGCGCACCGGTCCTGTGCCGGATCAGCAGGGGTTCGTCGCCAACCACGGCGGGCGTACTGTCGGGCGTCACCTCGACGCAGCCCTCCGCGCTGCCGCCATAGCCCCGGCTGACCACGCCGGGGCGCAGGCCGCGGCTGCCGAGAAAATTGACCAGCCAGATCGTCAGCGGCGTCTTGCCGCTGCCGCCCGCGGTGATGTTGCCGACGACCAGGACCGGCACGCCGACCGCGACCGGACGCCGCCAGCCACGCATGTAGGCCAGCCTGCGGAGGCGGGCGACCAGCGCGAACAGTGCGGCAAGGGGCAGCAGGAGTACCGTGAGCACGCCGGTGCGCGCCCAGAGGAACTCGAGCGGAACCATGCAGGTTTAGGGGGCGGAGGCGGTCTGGGTGGCGAAGGTGATGCGGGTCAGGCCGACGCGACGCGCCGCCTCCATCACGTTGACCACGGATTGATGCGCGGCCTGCGCATCGGCGTTGATCACCACGACCGGTTCATTCTGGTTGGCCGAGGCAGTCCTGAGCGCAGCGGCGAGCTGCTCCACGCTGGCGTCGCCTATGGCAACGCTGTCGATCTGGTAGCGGCCGTTTTCCGCCACGCCCACCTCGATCTGCTTGGGCAGATTGGGCGTCTGCTCGGCGCTGCTGGTGGGCAGGTTGATCTTGAGTTCGGAGAAACGGGCGTAGGTGGTCGTCACCGCAAGGAAGATCACCACGACCAGCAGGATGTCGATGAACGGAATCAGGTTGATGTCCGGGTAATCCTCGCGACGTCCCTTGCGGAAGTTCATGGCTTATTTCCGCTCACCGTGGACGATTTCCACCAGCTTGATCGCCTGCTGTTCCATGTCCACCACCAGCGCCTCGACCTTGCGGCGGAAATGCCGGTAGAAGGCCATGGCCGGAATCGCGACGATCAGGCCGAACGCGGTGTTGTACAGCGCGATCGAGATGCCATGCGCGAGTTGCGCGGGGTTGGTGCCCCCGGCGGTCTGCGCGCCGAAGATTTCGATCATGCCGACCACGGTGCCGAACAGTCCGAGCAGCGGCGCCATGCTGGCGATGGTGCCGAGCGAGGTCAGGAAACGATCGAGTTCCTGGGTGACGGCACGGCCCGATTCCTCGATCGATTCCTTCATCACCTCGCGCGAGTACTGCGCGTTCTTCAGTGCGGTGGAGAAGACGCGTCCGAGCGGGGAGCCGTCGGAGAGCTGGGTGAGCAGGTCCTGCGTCACGCCACGGTCCTGGTAGGCCTTGATGGTTTCCAGCAGCAGGTTGGGAGGAACGATTTCCTTGTCGCGCAGGCTGTAGCTGCGTTCGATGATGATGGCGACTGCAATGACGGACGCCAGGATCAGCGGCCAGATCGGCCAGCCGGCCGCCTCGATAATGGCAAGCACTGGATACCACTCCTCGAAAATGAACAGACGAAATGTAGCGCCCGCTTCAGGGTTTCCGCAAGTCCGATCGTCTGTTGCCAGAGATGGCCGGGCTCCGGAAGAGTTCTCCACAATTGATGTGGATAAGTCTGTGAGAAAGTCTCTTCCTGGAACGCTAAACGCCCGCCCACAAAGGAAAAACGTCTCGGGCCCAAAAAGTAACCAACCCGCGTATTTTCATATTTATCAATAAGTTATAAAAACACCGCGCTCGTCAATACTGTTGAGCAGGATTTTTTTATGAAAGTTTGACGACTGTGCATGAACCGTTCCAGCCGCACACCGTTATGCTCGCGCCATGGATTTACTGGACGACCCGCCTGCCCTGCCCGTTCTTACCGTCAGCGAGCTCAATCGCATGGCGCGCCGCGCGCTCGAATCGCAATTGCCACTCCTGTGGGTGGAAGGCGAAATTTCCAATTTCACGCGCGCCGCATCGGGTCACTGGTATTTCTCGCTAAAGGATGCGCAGGCCCAGGTGCGCTGCGTCATGTTTCGCGGGCGCAACCAGTTCGCCGACTTCACCCCCGCCAACGGCGACCACGTCGAGGTGCGTGCCCTGCCCTCGCTCTACGAAGCGCGCGGCGACTTCCAGCTCGGCGCCGAATCCATTCGGCGTGCCGGTACCGGACGCCTCTACGAAGCCTTCCTCAAGCTCAAGGTCAGGCTCGAAGCCGAAGGGCTTTTCGCAGCGGAGAATAAACGCACGCTACCCGCTTTCCCGCACTGCATCGGTATCGTCACCTCGCCGCGCGCCGCCGCGTTGCACGACGTGCTGACCGCACTGGCGCGGCGCATGCCCGGTCTCGCCGTCATCCTGTATCCCACACCCGTCCAGGGCGCGGACGCCGGCACACAGATCGCGCACGCCATCCGCACTGCCGGCACGCGCAAGGAATGCGACGTGCTGCTGGTCTGTCGCGGCGGCGGCTCGCTGGAAGACCTGTGGGCCTTCAACGACGAAGCTGTGGCGCGTGCGATCGCGGCAAGCCCGATGCCCGTGGTTTCCGGCGTGGGACACGAGACCGATTTCACCCTGGCCGACTTTGCCGCCGACCTGCGTGCGCCCACGCCCACGGCCGCGGCCGAACTCGCCAGCCCCCTGCGCAGCGAACTCGTCGCACAACTCGACGCGCACGCGCGCCGCCTGCAGCGGCACTTCGTACGCGCGCGACAGAATGCCGCGCAGCGGCTCGACCATCTGGCGCGCCGACTGGTGCACCCGGCCGAGCATCTGCAACGGCAGCGCGCGCAACTCGGGCGGTTCGCGCTGCGCCTGCAACAGGGTTTCCGGCTGATCGACCTGCAGACGCGTGCGCGGCTGGACGCCCTACAACGACGCCTCCTCAGTCCGGCGCAGACCCTGCGCGCGCGAACACAGCGCATCGCCGAACTCGATGCGCGCCTGCGGCGTGCGTACAGCGCGCACGCAGGGCGACGTCAGATGGCCCTGGACCGCTACGCGGCCAGCCTCGCGCATCTTGACCCCGAACGCGTGCTGGCCCGCGGCTACAGCCTGGTCCGCCATGCCGACGGCCGCGTGGTCCAGGACGCCGCCGCGCTCGCGGCAGGCGAGCAGGTGGAGCTGCGTTTCCATCGCGGATACGCCAGCGCCCGGGTGGTTTCGACTACGAACGATTGAGGAAATCGCGCACGCGCGCGGTCGCCTGCTGCGTCGCGTCTTCCGCCAGGCAATCGAGGGACACCGTGTCAGGCCAGGAACGCAGCCAGGTGAGCTGGCGCTTGGCGAGCTGGCGCGTCGCGACAATGCCCTGCTCGCGCAAGGCCGTCCCGTCGATCGCGCCCTCCAGATACGCCCAGGCCTGCCGGTAGCCGACCGCGCGCATCGCGGGCAGGTTCGGGGTCAGCGCATGCTGCGCGCGCAGGCGCCGCAGCTCGTCGAGCAGGCCGGCAGCCAGCATGGCGTCGAATCGTTCGGCGATACGATGGTGCAATGCCGAACGGTCCGAGGGCAGCAGCGCGAGCTGCAGCACCTCGTAGGGCAGCCGGCAGCTTGCGCGCGCAAGCTGCGCCGACATCGGCTGCCCGGTCAGGCGAAAAATCTCCAGCGCCCGGCCGATACGCTGCGCATCGTTCGGTGCCAGGCGTGCCGCGGTTTCCGGATCGATGGCCGCGAGTTCGGCATGCAGCGCGGGCCAGCCACGTGCCCGCGCCGCCGCGTCGAACTCCGCGCGCACCGCCGCATCAGCACGCGGCAGATCGTCCAGGCCTTTCAGCAGGGCGCGGAAGTACAGCATGGTCCCGCCGACCAGCAGCGGCACCCTGCCGTGCGCGGTGATCTCCGCCATTGCCTGCAGCGCGTCGTCGCGGAACGCAGCCGCCGAATACGCTTCGGTCGGATTGCGCACGTCCAGCAGACGGTGCGGCGCGCGCGCCAGCGTGGTGGCGTCGGGCTTTGCCGTGCCGATGTCCATGCCGCGATACACCAGCGCCGAATCGACGCTGACGATCTCCAGCGGGAAATGCTCGGCCAGATGCACCGCCAGGGCCGTCTTGCCCGATGCGGTCGGACCCATGAGAAAAATTGCGGAAGGAAGGCTGGACAGCGGCATGGGCCGATTATCGCCCAGCTTGCGGAGAGCGCTCCATCCCCATGGGCGCGCAGTCGGCAAAGCGTAAGAATTCGGGTCTAGAGTGAATAGGGGCAGATACCGGATATCAATCGGAATCCGCCTCCCTGTCTTTTTCCGAGGATTCCGGACCATGAACATCGACCAACTCAAATCCGTGGCCAACGCGATAATCGCCCCGCAGAAAGGCGTGCTGGCGGCCGACGAGAGCAGCCCGACGATCAGGAAGCGCTTCGATTCGATCCAGGTGGAATCCACCGAGGAGAATCGCAGGCGGTATCGCGAAATCCTCTTTACCACCGATGACATCGAGCGCTATATCGGGGGCGTCATCCTGTTCGACGAAACCCTGCGCCAGTCCACCCACGACGGCATACCCTTCCCCAGGCTGCTCGCGGAACGCGGCATCATCCCCGGCATCAAGGTCGATGAGGGCGCCAAGGCACTCGCGCTGCAGCCTGGCAACAGGGTCACCGAGGGACTGGACGGCCTGCGTGACCGGCTCGCCGAATATGTGCAGCTCGGAGCGCGGTTTGCCAAGTGGCGGGCGGTGATCGATATCGACGATCACGTCATCCCCTCGGCCTGCAGCGTTCGCACCAACGCGCATGCGCTGGCGCGCTATGCCGCGCTCTGCCAGGAAGCCGGGCTGGTGCCGATCGTGGAACCCGAAGTGCTGATGGACGGCGCCCACGACATCGCGCGCTGCGAAGTCGTGACCGGACAGGTGCTGCAGACGGTTTTTTCCGAGCTCGACGCCCATGGCGTGCAGTTCGAGGGCATGCTGCTGAAGCCGAACATGGTGATCGCCGGCAAGAAATGTCCGCACCAGGCTGGCGCCCAGGCCGTGGCCGAGGCCACGCTGCGCTGCCTCAGGCGTTACGTGCCAGCAGCCGTGCCCGGGATCGTGTTTCTCTCCGGCGGGCAGACCGCAGAAGAAGCGACCCGCCATCTCAACGCCATGAACGTGATGGGGCCGCAGCCCTGGCAGGTCAGTTTTTCCTACGGCCGCGCGCTGCAGGCACCGGTGCTCGCCGCCTGGAAAGGCCAGGAAGCCAACTTCGCTGCTGCGCAGGCTGCGCTCCTCAAGCGCTGCGAACTCAACGGCCTGGCGCGCGACGGCAGATACGATCCCGGCATGGAAACGGGTACATGAAGCCGGCTTGCCCGGCAAAGTGAAATCCGCGTGCCGCCGGGCGGACTCTCGGCGCAAAAAAACGGCGGGGCTTTCCCCCGCCGTTTCGATACCTGCCGCGATCAGGCGGCCTGTGCGTACTGCGCCTTGGCCTTGCGTGCGGCCTCGATTTCCTCGGGGCCGTATGCCTTGCCGGACCAGAGCATTTCGTAGGCGATTTCCTCGTTGCCGTTTTCGCACAGATCGAGCACCTGCTGGAATAGCGGCTGGAACGTCTCGGAACGGTGCGATTTCTCGTGGTTCTCGAACGAGGTCCAGAAGGTCACGATCAGGGCTTCCTTGCCCTTCATCGGACTTTCGACGGCCTGGCCGATGGTCGACCCCTCGTTCGACACCGCGCCGGAGTTCAGGGCGACGAAGCCGCCGACGAAGCCGGTGTCGGAATGATAGGTCTTGACGTTTTCGCACAGGAACGCGACGCGCTCCTGCAGGTCGTCCACCGTGTACTCCGGCTTCAGAATCACCCGGTTGATGGTCACGACACCGTCGGTTGGGAAGTTTGCAATCAATCCACTCATGGTTCTCTCCTGTTGGCACTGCGGTTGGACACAGGACCAGTCTAATTACCCGAGTGAATTAGTCAACTAATTTATTTAATTGACTGATGGCAACATCAATAATTCTGATTAATAGGCAGGGAGAGAATCCCATGATTTCAATGCCTTGCAGGATCGCGCGCCCCTTCAGATGTAGCGCTTCTGCTCGCTGCGCTTGCCGGGGCGCTTCTTCATGATGACCACCCCTCTGGCGACCTCGATGCTCGCGACAGGAATGTTGGGATACAGCGGATTCAGCGGTTTCAGCATCCAGCCGTCCTCGCGCTTCACGATCTGCCGGAAGATATATTCGTCGTTGACATAGGCCACCACGAAGGAGCCGTCCTTCACGAGGCCGGAAGGCTCCACCACGATGATCTCGCCTTCCTCGAACTCGGGCAGCATGGAATCGCCCAGCACCATCAGGGCGTAGGGCTCGGAGCCGGCGCAGTTGCTGGTCTCGTTGATGTCCTGGATGGGGATGGTCTTGCGTTCGTCCATGTGGCACCCGCCAATACTTGAGTAAACGACTCGGGATTATAGCCGACCCCTTCAGCGCCCCCGCATGAACATCGCGTCGAGTTCCTTCAGGCTGACCTGGAACCAGGTCGGGCGGCCATGGTTGCACTGCCCCGCCCGCTCGGTTGCCTCCATCTCGCGCAAGAGCGCGTTCATTTCCGGCACCGTGAGATGCCGGTTGGCGCGTACCGCGCCGTGGCAGGCCAGCGTCGCCAGCAGTTCGTTGCGGCGTTCGGTGAGCAGCCGCGCCACGCCGAATCCAGCCACTTCGGCGAGGAGGCTGCGCGTCAGCTCGACCGGATCGGCATCCTTCAGGAGCCAGGGCACAGCGCGCACAGCCACCGAAGTCGGGGACGTGATCGACAGATCGAAACCGATCTCGCGCAAGGCATCGAGGTGTGGCCCGAGTTCGGCGACATCGCGCGCATCCGCCGCGAGCGCCACCGGGATCAGCAGGGTCTGCGACGGCACGACGCGGGTCTCCAGGGCGCGCTTGAGCCTTTCGTACACCACGCGTTCGTGCGCGGCGTGCATGTCCACGAGCACCAGGCCCTGCGCGTTCTGCGCCAGCACGTAGACGCCATGCAGCTGCGCCAGCGCATAACCCAGCGGGGGCGCGTCCCCAGCGCCGTTTGCAGGCACGGTCTGCGCTACATATGCGCTGTCCCCCGATTCCTGACCCCTGAATCCTGCCCCCTGACCAAGCGGGGCATACAGGGCCAGCGCCTCGTTGACCTGCAGCGGCATCGCAGCCTGCTGCGGTTCGACGAAGGATGAGGGTTGAGGCGGCGTCGTCGACGGGATCTGCACCGGTGCCGACAGCACACGCTCGACCGCATGGAACAGGAACTGGTGCACACCGCGGCTGTCGCGGAAACGGATCTCGGTCTTCGCCGGATGCACGTTCACGTCCACCGTGTCAGGCGGGATGTCGATGAACAGGCAGTACGCCGGATTGAGCTGGTGATGCAGCACGTCCCTGTAGGCCTCCTTCAGCGCGTGCAAGATGAGCTTGTCTCGCACGTAGCGGCCGTTGACGAACACATGCTGGCCGTCGCGACCCGATGTCGCCGCCGCCGGCCGGATCACCCAGCCCGACACGCGCAGTGCGCCGGCCGCGGCCTCGACCGCGATCGCCTGCGATTCGAAACCCTCGCCCAGCACCTGGCGCATGCGCGCGGCCGCATCGCCCGCCGCGTAGCGCGCCTGCACGCGGCCGTTGTAGGTCAGGCTGAAGGCCGTGCCCGGATGCGCCAGCGCCAGTCGGCGCAGGGTCTCGGCGCAGTGCGCGTATTCGGTGGCCTCGGTCTTCAAAAACTTGCGGCGCGCCGGCGTGTTGTAGAACAGGTCCTGCATATCGACCGTGGTGCCGGGCTCACGGGCGGCCGGCGCGGGCGACTGCAGCGCGCCGCCCTCGGCACGGATCGTCCAGGCATGACTGAAGTCGGCGCGGCGGCTCGTCAGCGTCACGCGTGCGACGGCGCCGATGGAGGCCAGTGCCTCGCCGCGAAACCCCAGGCTCGCCACCCGTTCAAGATCGGCGAGGCTGGCGATCTTGCTGGTCGCGTGCCGCGTCAGCGCAAGCGCCAGCTCGTCCTCGGCGATGCCTGCGCCGTTATCCGCCACCTTGATGCGCTTGATGCCGCCCTCCTCCAGCTCGACGCGGATATCGCTCGCACCGGCATCGAGGCTGTTCTCGATGATTTCCTTCAGCGCCGCGGCGGGTCGCTCGATCACCTCGCCGGCGGCGATCTGCGAAATCAGCACGTCGGGCAGCACGCGGATCGTCATGCGCCCATCCCGCGCCGCGCCGCCATGGCGCGTCCCAGCCGTTCGAGTGCGACCGCATCGAGCGTGGCGCGCGCCAGTGGCAGCAGGTGCGCGTTCTCGAATTCGAGATGGCTGCAGTTGGATGCGACGAAACGCCGGGTCAGAGCCTCATCCAGATCGGCCGCCGTTCCCGCGGCAATGCCCTCGAGCTGCGAGCGCAGCATCCGCCACAGGCGGGCCTGCTCGTCGTGCTCCAGCATGAGCGCCTCGACCATGTCGCAGGCGCCCGGCGCATGCGCCGCTTCCAGCAGGGGAAAGAGATTGCGCTCCTCGTCATCGTGATGATGCACGGCGGCGGTGTCGAAGTAGGCCAGGACGGCGCGCGCAGCCTGCCGCGCCTGCAGGTCCGCGCCGTGCACCGGCAGATGCGCCAGCAGCTTGTCGAGGGTATCGCACTGGTGCGCGATGCGCGCATGGCAGGCTTCCAACATGTCGAGCGGCGCGTCGAACCCCGGCGCCGCCCCGCCCAGCAGATCGAGGGTCATGGATTGCGCGTGAGCCGCGCGGGTGCGGTCAGCGGATGCTTGTCGAAATGCGCCTTGATGCCATCGACGATGGCATCCACCAGCTTGTCCTGGTAGCCGGGGTCGTTGAGGCGCTTTTCCTCTTCTGGATTGGAGATGAAGGCCGTCTCGACCAGGATCGAAGGAATGTCCGGCGCCTTCAGCACGGCGAATCCGGCCTGTTCGACGTGCGCCTTGTGCAGGGTGTTGATGCCGCCGATTTCCTTCAGCACCGACCGGCCCACCTTCATGCTGTCGTTGATGGTCGAGGTCTGCGTCAGGTCGATGAGCGTGCGCTTGAGCGAGGGATCCTTGACGTCGATGTTGATGCCGCCGATGAGGTCGGCGTCGTTTTCCCGCTTCGCCAGCCAGCGTGCGGCGGCCGAGCTGGCGCCGTTTTCCGAAAGCGCGAACACGGAGGAACCGCGCGCGTGCGGCTTGATGAAGGCATCGGCGTGCAGCGACACGAAGAGATCGGCCTTGAGCGCGCGCGCCTTGACGACGCGCATCGCCAGCGGCACGAAGTAATCGCCGTCGCGGGTAAGTACCGCGCGCATGCTGTCCTGCGCGTCGATCTTCTGCTTGAGCTTTCTCGCCAGCGCGAGCGTGATGTCCTTCTCACGCGACCCGGCCGCCCCGATCGCGCCGGGGTCTTCGCCACCGTGACCGGCATCGATCGCCACCGTGATCAGGCGCTTGTATTGCGGCACATTCGGCCTGGGGTCGGCCGCGGCCGGCTCCGCCTGGATCGGGTAGAGGTCGATCACCAGGCGATGCCCGTACTGTTCCAGCGGTTGCAGCGCAAACACCGAAGGCTTGACTGCGGTCTTCAGGTCGAGCACCAGGCGCATCACGCCGGGACGGTTGATACCCACGCGCACCGCAGCGATGTAGGGGTCGTCGGCAGTCAGTTGCGTGGCCAGGGCGTCGAGTGCGGGGCCGGGTTCCACGCCTTCCAGATCGACGACCAGGCGCTCGGGATTGGGCAGGCTGAAGTGCTTGTATGCCACCGGAGCCGCAGCTTCGAGCGTGATGCGCGTGTAGTCCTGCGATGGCCACAGCCGGGTCGCCGTCAACTGCATCGCCTGGGCCCAGCCCGACGCCAGCACACCGCACAGCAGGATCAGCTTCAACAGGACTTGCAACATGCCTCCACAAAATGTGCACCGCGCGCACTCGCGGCTTCGCATTCCACGTCGCGCGACTCGCCGGCAATCGTCAACCGCACGATGGCATCCGGTGCGGGCAGCCAGCCGGCAGCCTTTTCGGGCCATTCGATCAGGCTCACCGCCTGCTCGCCGAGATCGCGAAACCCCGCATCCAGCCACTCGCGTGGGTCATGCATACGATATAGATCAAAATGATACAGCTCGAAGCCAGGCAACTCATAGTTTTCGGCCAGGGTGTAGGTCGGACTCTTCACCCGGCCCGCATGCCCCAGTGCGCGCAGCAGGCCACGCACCAGCGTCGTCTTGCCCGCCCCCAGATCGCCCTCGAGGTAGAGGCACAAACCCGGCGTCAGTTCCCGTGCCAGCCGCGCACCGTAGGCCAGCGTGGCCGTTTCGTCGGCCAGATGGGTACGGCAGCGCAGGGTATCATCGGAGCTATGCATGAGCAGGATTCAAACGTGCTGGCGCAACGCATCAGGCAATGGGGACGCGAACTCGGCTTTTCCGGGGTGGCCATCGCCGGCTGCGATCTGTCCGCGGCCGAAGCGGGTTTGCTGGCCTGGCTGGCAAAGGGCTTTCATGGCGAGATGGATTATATGGCCGCGCACGGCGTCAAGCGCAGCCGGCCGGCCGACCTCGTGCCCGGCACGCTGCGCGTCATCACCGCTCGCCTCGATTATTTTCCGCCCGACGCGGCCGATCCGCACAGCATCTTGGCCGATGCGGATGCGGCCTACATTTCGCGCTACGCCCTCGGACGCGATTATCACAAGGTGCTGCGCGCCCGCCTGCAGACCCTGGCCGGGCGCATCGGTGCCGCAGCCGGTCACGGGCAATTCCGCGTCTTCACCGACAGCGCGCCGGTGCTCGAAGTCGAACTCGCAACCCGATCCGGCCTGGGCTGGCGCGGCAAGCACACCCTACTGCTCAACCGCGAACACGGTTCATGGTTCTTCCTCGGCGAGATCTACACCGACCTGCCGTTACCGGTGGACGCACCCGAGCCTGGCCACTGCGGCACCTGCCGGGCCTGCCTCGACGTCTGCCCCACGCAGGCCATCGTCGCGCCCTACCAGCTGGATGCGCGGCGCTGCATTTCCTATCTCTCCATCGAACTGAAGGGCAGCATCCCCGTCGCGCTGCGCCCGCTGCTCGGCAACCGCATCTATGGCTGCGACGACTGCCAGCTCGCCTGCCCGTGGAACCGCTTTGCGCAAACCGCCGCCCTGCCCGACTTTGCCGTGCGCCACGCGCTCGACCGCGCCCGACTGGTCGAGCTGTTTGCCTGGAGCGAAACCGACTTCTACGACCGCTTCGCCGGCTCGGCCATCCGCCGCATCGGACACGAGCGCTGGCTGCGCAACATCGCCGTTGCGCTGGGCAATGCCACCCCTTCCCCGGAAGCCGCCCAAGCCCTCAGAACCAGGCTCCACCACCCCTCGGCGCTGGTGCGCGAGCATGTAGAATGGGCGCTCTCGCAACACGGCCTGTCCGCATGAGCACTGCCTCTTCCCCCATTGGCGTATTCGATTCCGGCATCGGCGGATTGACGGTCGTGCGCGCGCTGATGGAACGCCTGCCCTACGAAAACATCGTCTACTTCGGCGACACCGCGCGCGTGCCCTACGGCGTGAAATCGGTCGAGACCATCGCCCACTTCACCACCCAGATCGCCCAGTTCCTGCTGGAAAAGGACGTCAAGCTTCTGGTCATCGCCTGCAACACCATGGCCGCCGTCGCCGCGCAGGTGGTCAAGGATTTGTCGCCCGTGCCCGTGCTCGACGTCATCGACGCCGGCGCCGTCTCCGCGCGCTCTGGCCGCCGCATCGGCGTCATCGGCACGCCCACAACCATCAACAGCAACGCCTACGCCCGCGCCATCCACGACTATGCGCCCGATTCGCGCATCCACTCGCAGGCCTGCGCCCTGTTCGTGCCGCTGGTGGAGGAAGGCTGGCTCGACCACGATGTGACGCGGCTCACCGCCGAGGACTACCTCAAGCCCCTGCAGGCCGAGCACATCGACACCCTGGTGCTGGGCTGCACCCATTACCCCCTGCTGAAACCGCTGCTGCGCCAGGTCGTCGGCGACGATGTCGCCCTGGTCGATTCAGCCGAAGCCATGGCCGAACAGGTCGCCGCCGTGCTGGCCGAAAAGGGCCTCGCCAACCCCGGCCCCAACGAGCCGCGCTACGATTTCTACGTCACCGACGTGCCGCTGCGTTTCCAGACCATCGGCGAGCGGTTTCTGGGACGCACGCTGAACAATGTGCATGTGGTGAAGTGGTAAAGACCCGACCGCGCGCATGATCCGGGTCAACGCCCAGATCGAACTCGACGAACGCGAGATTCAGGAAGACTTCGCGCGCGCCTCCGGCCCCGGCGGACAAAACGTCAACAAGGTATCGACCGCCGTGCAGCTGCGCTTCGATGTCGTTCGTTCCCCTTCCCTGCCCGATCCGGTGCGCGCCCGCCTCATCTCACTGGCCGGCCGCCGCATCACTCAGGATGGCACGCTGATACTCACAGCCAACCGCTATCGCAGCCAGCGGCGCAACCGCGACGATGCGCTTGAACGATTGCTTGAACTGATTCGCGAAGCCTGCGAAGTGGAGAAGCCACGCCGTCCAACCCGGCCCACGCTGGCTTCAAAGAAACGGAGACTGGAGACCAAGCAGCGGCGGGGAGAAACCAAGAAACTGCGGACGTTGAAACCGGGCACGGACAGCTGACCCGGTAGTTTTTTGTTTACCCGAGCGTCAGCCCCATCGCCTCGCGCACGTCCCGCATCGTATCCCGCGCCAGTTCCTGCGCCTTTTCGCAGCCGTCGGCGAGGATGTTGCGGACCTGGTCGGGATTGTCCTCGTAGTGCTGGGCGCGTTCGCGGATGGGGGCGAGTTCGGCGAGTACGGCGTCGATCACGGGCTGCTTGCATTCGATGCAGCCGATGCCGGCGCTGGTGCAGCCGGCGGTGACCCACTGGCGCACGCCGTCGTCGGAATACACCTGGTGGAACTGCCACACGGGGCAGTTGGCGGGGTTGCCGGGATCAGTACGGCGCACGCGCGCGGGGTCGGTGGGCATGGTGCGGATTTTCTTCGCCACCGTGTCGGGGTCTTCGCGCAGGGCAATGGTGTTGTTGTAGGACTTGGACATCTTCTGGCCGTCGAGGCCAGGCATCTTCGAGGCTTCGGTGAGCAGGGCCTCGGGTTCGGCGAGGATCATCTTGCCCGAGCCTTCGAGGTAGCCGAAGAGGCGCTCGCGGTCGTTCATGGACAGGTTCTGCGCGTCGTTGAGCAGGGCCTTGGCGGATTCCAGCGCTTCGTCGTCGCCCTTTTCCTGGTAGGCGGTGCGGCATTCCTCGTACAGCTTGGCCTTCTTGGAACCGAGCTTCTTCACCGCGGCGCGCGCCTTGTCCTCGAAACCGGGCTCGCGACCGTACAGGTGGTTGAAGCGGCGGCAGATTTCGCGGGTGAATTCGATGTGCGGCACCTGGTCTTCGCCCACGGGCACGAGGTTGGCGCGGTAGATCAGGATGTCGGCGGACTGAAGCAGCGGGTAGCCGAGGAAGCCGTAGGTGGAAAGGTCCTTCTCGCTGAGCTTTTCCTGCTGGTCCTTGTAGGTGGGCACGCGTTCCAGCCAGCCCAGCGGCGTGCTCATCGACAGCAGCAGGTGTAGTTCGGCGTGCTCGATCACGCGCGACTGCACGAAGAGCGTGGCCTGCGCGGGATCGACGCCGGCGGCGAGCCAGTCCACCACCATGTCGCGCACGTTGTCCTCGATCACCTGAGGCGTATCGTAGTGCGTGGTGAGCGCGTGCCAGTCGGCCACGAAGAACAGGCATTGATATTCGTTCTGCAGGCGCAGCCAGTTTTTCAGCACGCCGTGGTAGTGGCCGAGGTGGAGACGCCCGGTGGGGCGCATGCCGGAGAGAACGCGGTCGGAATACATGTTTGTGAGCGGTAAGCGGTGAAGGGTGGGCGGTTTTCAGGCAAGGACGAGCTGGATCAGGCCGATGAGCTGGGCGGGCTCCAGGCCGGTGACCAGCGCGGTGAGGCCGATGAAGAGACTGATCAGCGGCCACAGCACGATGTTGAGCACACCGGTGAAGAGCAGCACCAGCAGGATGATGAAGCCGTAGGGTTCGATGCGCGAGAACTGGATGGCCTGCTTCACCGGCAAGAGGCTGACGGCGATGCGGCCGCCATCCAGCGGCGGCAGGGGCAGCAGGTTCAGCGCCATGAGGATGACGTTGATGAAGACGCCGGCCGCGCCCATGAATGCCATAGGCCGACTAAAAAACTCACTTTGCAGAACAATTGCAAATTGAATTGCCACTCCCCAAAACACGGCCATGAGGAAGTTCATGCCGGGGCCGGCGGCAGCCACCCACAGCATGTCCTGCTTGGGGCGGCGCAGGTTGCCAAAATTCACCGGCACGGGCTTGGCCCAGCCGAAGAGGATGGCGCCCCCGCCGAGCAGTTTGCTCGTGACCAGAATGACGAGCGGTACGAGGACCGTGCCGACGGGGTCGATGTGCTTGAGCGGGTTGGCGGTGATGCGGCCCTGCGCGGCGGCGGTCATATCGCCGAAGTAGCGTGCGACGTAGCCGTGCGCAGCCTCGTGCAGGGTGATGGCGAAGACCACCGGCAAGGCGAAGATCGAAATCTTTTGGATGATTTGTGCCAGTTCGTCGAACATCAGGACTCGAAATCCGAAGCATCGCCCTTGCCGTATCGCAATACCACCGGGGTGTCGGTGGTGAGGTCGACCACGGTGGTGGGCGTCAGGCCGCAGGCGCCGCCGTCGATGACCAGATCGACCAGGTGCTCAAGGCGTTCGCGGATTTCCCACGGCTCGGTCAGCGGGACATCCTCGCCATAGAGCAGCAGCGTGGACGACAGGATGGGTTCGCCCAGTTCGGCGAGGATTGCCTGCACGACCGGATGGTCAGGCACCCGTAAACCAATGGTGTCGTGCTTCTTGTGCAGCAGGCGCCTCGGCACCTCGCGCGTACCACGCAGGATGAAGGTAAAAGCGCCCGGCGTGTGCGCTTTCAGGAAGCGGAACTGGGTATTGTCCACCTGCGCGTAGCGCCCGAGTTCGGACAGATCGCGGCAGATCAGCGTGAGATCGTGGCCACTGTCCAGGCCGCGCACCGACAGCAACCGCATGGCGGCCTCCTTGTCGCCGATATGGCAACCGAGCGCATAACAGGAATCGGTGGGATAGACGATCACACCGCCTCGTTTGAGGATATCCACCGCCTGCTGGACAAGGCGGGGCTGCGGATTGTCGGCATGGATATTGAAGAATTGCGCCATGTATTTGCTGTCAGGCCACGTTCAGGGAAAGATGCGGTTCGAGTTCGGGCCAGCCTTGCCACACGGGCTGGCAGTAATGCGGCAACGCCGGTAGCCGGCCGATATCGATGCCTTCGCCGGGTGCATGGAAGTCGGCACCGCGCGAGGCCTTCAGGCCGAAAGCGCGTGCGAGGTCGGCCCACTTGCCGTATTCGGACGGATGGTGGCTGCCGGTGATGACTTCGATGCCCTCGCCGCCCAGCCCGCGAAAGGCATCCAGCAGGAGATGCGTCTCGCGCTCGTCGAAGGGATAGCGGCCGGGATGCGCGATCACCGCCGTGCCGCCGCTAGCGCGGATCCAGCAAACGGCGTTTTCCAGCGTGGTCCATTCGTGCTCGACGTAGCCGGGGTGCCCGGGCGTGAGAAAGCGGCGGAAGGCGCTGCGGATGTCCGGCGCGTGGCCACGGTCCACCAACCAGCGCGCGAAATGCGTGCGACCGACCATCTGCTTGTTGGCGGCGTATTCATACGCGCCTTCGTAGGCGCCTTCGATGCCGGACAGGAGCAGGTCGGCCCCCATGCGGCGCGCGCGCTCAATACGGCCGTTGCGGATGCCCTGCAGGCCGGCGACGAGTTCGGGATGTGCAGGGTCGATGCGCAGGCCGACGATATGCACCGTCCTGCCGTTCCAGGTGACCGATATTTCCACACCGGGAACGAAGGCCATGCCCAGCGCGGCTGCCGTCCGCCCTGCCTCGGCCAGCCCCCCGACATCGTCGTGGTCGGTCAGCGCCAGGGCATGCACGCCGTTGGCGGCCGCACGCGCCGCCACGTCGGCAGGCGAAAGCAGGCCGTCGGACACGTTGGAATGGCAATGCAGGTCGATATTGAGCATCAAGGTCGGGGCGGACGCCATGCGCCAAGGGCCTGGCAGGAAAGGCCCATCATAACAAAACCGGTTCGACGGCGTGGTGACGCCCCGCGTCCAGGTTCAGGCGGCGGGCGGCAGGACCTCGTCCAGCAGTTCGATCCAGTGGCGGACCGGAACCTGCGAGACCTCGGACAGGTGGTTGAGGCAGCCGATATTGGCGGTGGCGATGGCGGCGGGGCGGCTCGCCATCAGGGTTTCCAGCTTGCGCGCGCGCAGGGCCTCCGACATGTCGCGCTGCAGCAGCGAATACGCACCCGCCGCGCCGCAGCACATGAAGGAATAGGTCACCGGCAGCAGGCGGAAACCGGCGCGCTTGAGCAGCTTCTCGACCACACCATTGAGTTTTTCGCCATGCTGCAGGCTGCATGAAGACTGGAAGACGATGCGTCTGGGCGGCTGGCCGGCAGGCGCCTCGGGCGCCGCGTCCTGCCAGGCATCGACGACGATTTCCGCGATGTCGCGGGTGAGTTCGGATACGCGCTGTGCCTTGTCGCGGTAAGCCGGGTCGTCATGCAGCAACTGGCCGTACTCGCGGAAATGCATGCCGCAGCCGCTGGCGGTGAGCACCAGGGCTTCGACGCCGGCCTCGACATGTGGCCACAGCGCGTCGATGTTGCGCTTCATGTGTGCGCGCGCCTCGTCGGCCGCCGACAGGTGGTGGCTCATCACGCCGCAGCAGCCGTCCGGTGCCGGCAGCAGGCGGATGCCGAAGCGGTCGAGCACGCGGGCGGCAGCGGCGTTGATGTCGGGCGCCAGCGCCGGCTGCACGCAGCCCTGCCAGATCAGCATGGTGCGGGCATGCGCATGCATCGGCCAGGTGCCGGCCGGGCGTTTGGGCGGCACGCGGACCTGGAGTTTTTCCGGCAGGAAGCGGCGCAAGGCCTGCGCTGTGCGCAGCAGGGCCATGAAGCGGCTGCGGTGCGGCACGATGGCGCGCACCGCACGGCGGTACAGGCGGTCCTTCAAGGGGCGCGGCACAGCTTTCTCGACCAGTTCGCGACCCACGTCGAGCAGGCGACCGTAGCGCACCCCCTGCGGACAACTGGTTTCGCAGGAACGGCAGCTCAGGCAGCGGTCCAGATGGAGCTGCAGGTTGGCGCCCAGGCTGCGGCCTTCGAGCATCCGGAAGGACAGCGCGGGCGGAAGCATGGCCGGTTCGGCTTTCTTGCCTTCCAAAAAGAGGCGCGTGAGATAGATGCGTCCGCGCGGGCCGTCCCAGCCTTCTTCGAGCAGCCGGAAAGTAGGGCAGACCGGCTCGCACTGGCCGCAGATCACGCAGGGACGCAGCAGTTCCTCGGCTTCGCGCCCCAGTTCGGTATTACGCCAGGCTTCGGCCAGGTCAACTTTCATGAATTACATCCAGGCAGGCTTGCGGTCACGCGTGCGCCAGTACAGGAACCCCTGCGCCGGTGCTTGGTCAGCACGGTGAATCATAGCAAAATAGGCCCGCGCCGAATTCCGGCCCGCCCCCACCCGCAAGAACCAGAATGAAAAAACTGCTGTTCGATCTCTTTCCCGTGATCATCTTCTTCATCGCCTACAAACTGGGCGATGCGAATGCCGACGCCACGCGTGCCTTCATGGCAGGACTCGGCCTGCCGCAACCCGCCGGGGCCGGCGAAAAGCCCGGCATCTATCTCGCGACGCTGGTCGCGATCGTGGCCAGCTTCGGGCAGATCGGCTGGGTGAAGCTGCGCGGGCACAAGGTTGAAACCATGCTATGGGTAAGCTTGGGCATCATCGTGCTGTTCGGCGGCGCCACGCTGTGGCTGCATGACGAGGCTTTCATCAAGTGGAAGCCGACCGTTCTGTACTGGGTCTTTGCTGCCATCATCTTCGGCGCTGCCCTGTTCGGGCGCAACGTGATCAAGAGCCTGATGGGCACACAGATGGAACTTCCCGAGCCTGCCTGGGGTCGGTTGAACGCGAGCTGGGGCGGATTTTTTGCCTTCATGGGGGTTGCAAACCTGTTGGTAGCCTTCAACTTCTCGACGGATACCTGGGTCAACTTCAAGCTGTTCGGCAGCTTGGGGCTGATGTTGGTGTTCGTGATCGGGCAGAGCATGATGCTCACCAAATATCTGGACAAGGAAGAAAAGCAATAATGTTCTACGCCATCGTTGGGCAGGACGTGCCCGACAGCCTCGAACGGCGTCTCGCTGCACGACCCGCCCACCTGGAACGCCTGCAGGCCCTGCAGGAGGCCGGCCGGCTGCTGCTGGCCGGACCCTTCCCCGCCATCGATGGCAACGACCCCGGCCCGGCAGGATTCACGGGCAGCCTCATCGTCGCGGAATTCGACTCTCTTGCTTCGGCACAGGCCTGGGCCGAGACCGATCCCTACGTGGCTGTCGGCGTCTATGCGAATGTGAGCGTCAAGCCCTTCAGTAAGGTGTTGCCCACATGAGTACCGCCGACCGCATCCGCGCGCGACTCGTGGCACTGGAACCCGAAACCTACACGCTGGACGACGAAAGCGAGGCGCACCGGGGACACGCCGGCGCCGCATCCGGCGGCGGGCATTTCCGTCTCACAATCGTGTCACCAAAGTTTCGTAATCTCTCCACCCTCGCCCGGCACCGTCTGGTGTACGAAGCCATGGGCGACCTGATGCAGCGCGATATCCACGCGCTGTCGATTTCCGCACTCACCCCGGAAGAACTCTGAAAGGAATCCGCATGCGTTTTGCCCCCCTTCCCGCCCTGCTCCTGGTGGCGCTGTCTCCGCTGGCCATGGCGCAAACCCCCGCGGCTCCAGCCGAATCCGCCAAGCCGCTGGCCGTGGTCAATGGCAAGGAAATTCCTGCGCTCTACGGCGAACTCGTCAAGCGCGAGATGGCCCAGGGCCAGCCTGCCACGCCCGAGCTCGACACCCGCGTGCGCGAATCGCTGATCAACCTGGAACTGCTGTCGCGCGCCGCGATCGACAAGGGCATCGACAAGCAGCCGAACCTTGCCGCTGCGATGGACATCCGCCGCAAGGACATGCTGGCCAAGGCCTACCTGGAAGACTACGTGAAATCGCACCCGGTCGCCGATAGCGAGATCGCTGCGCTGTACGAAAAGGCCAAGGCCGAACCCGCGCAGACCGAATACCGCGCGCGGCACATCCTCGTGAAAACCGAGGCGGAAGCCAAGAAGATCATTGCCGACCTCGGCAAGAAAAAGCTGAAGTTCGACGACCTGGCGAAGAAACTGTCCAAGGATCCGGGCTCGGCCAAGAACGGCGGCGCCCTCGACTGGGCCGACCGCGGCGCCTATGTAAAGGAATTCTCCGACGCCATGGCGGCGCTGAAGAAAGGCGAGACCACCAAGACGCCGGTCAAGACCCAGTTCGGTTACCACATCATCCGCCTCGACGATGTGCGCACCGCCGAACTGCCGCCGCTGGACGCGGTGCGCGGCGAAATCGTCAAGCAGATCCAGCAGCAGCGTGTGCGCGATGCCATCTCCGCCGCGCGCGCCGGTGCAAAAATCGAATAAACGGCTAATAATTACTGAAGGCGAAGGTCGCCTCTCAACATTGACAGGGAGCCATCATGGCGAGCAAAGAATACAACCACCTGCAAGATGTTTTCCTCAACACCCTGCGCAAGGAGCGCATTCCGGTCTCGGTCTTTCTGGTCAACGGCATCAAGCTGATGGGCCGGATCGAATCCTTCGACCAGTTCGTGGTGTTACTGAAAGGCCAGGATCAGGCCGCGCAGATGATCTTCAAGCATGCAATCTCGACCATTTCGCCCTCGCGCGAAGTGGTGTTGCCGCAGCGCGACGCCGAGAGCTGATTCCCTCTACCTGATCTTTCCGGCTGCCAGCAGCGCGGTGGCCGTCCGGCTGTCCACCAGCGCCGCGGCCCCGCCGCGGTAGCGCTGGCTGTGGCGGGCCGGGATTCCCGCCAGCGCGTTCGCATCCTTCGCATACAGGACGACAAAGGCATCCGGGTGTGCCGCTAGCCAGGGGGCGAGTG
This sequence comes from Pseudomonadota bacterium, assembly GCA_040754275.1. GTDB lineage: Bacteria > Pseudomonadota > Gammaproteobacteria > Burkholderiales > Thiobacillaceae > Thiobacillus. Next base: position 7,651 of record JBFMCW010000024.1, on the reverse strand, counting down.
CCATACTGTCCAGTTCCGTCAGCGGCGTTTCCAGCCTGCCTGCAAACTGGTATTGCGCGTGATACTTCCCCAGATTGCTCACCGGATGCCCTGACGCCTGTACCTGTGCGATAGCCTGCGCCATCGGCTGGATGTCGTAGACCGGCCCGATGGCACGCAGGACGAACAGTTGCACCAGGATCAGCACTGCCGCCCCCAGGAGCGGCAACGTCGCCAGCGCGGGCACGCCCCTGCGCCCGGCCAGCCATGCCCCCGCGGCCAGCGCGGCGAGAAGCGCGCCCGGCCAGACCGGTGGCTGGTACACGACCCTGCCCTTGAGCGCCTCGATCAAGCCGCTCCCGGCTGCGATCATGGCGAGGCCAGACACGACCGCCAGCAACGCGGGCAAACCGATGCGCGATTCCGCCCTCGCGTCGAGCGCGCGCGCTAGCAACAGGGCAAAAGCCGGCAGCATCGGCAACAGATAATGAGGCTGCTTGCCGCTGATGAAGGAAAACGCGACGAAGACCGGCAGGATCCAGGCCAGGCAGAAACGCACGCCAGGTTCACTGGTGCTTGGGCGCAATCGCGCACCTGCACGCCAGAGGCCGCCCCATGCAAACCACGGAAACAGCACTACGGGCAGCAGGGGCAGATACCACCAGACGGGGCGCTGGTGCGCGAAGGAATCGACCATGCGGTCTGCCGTCTGTCCCCAGAAGATCGCATTGCGATAGGCCTCGCCGCCGGCGAACCCGGCCGGGACGGCCCAGGCCAGTGCAATCGCTGCACCAAGCACGACCGCCAACGCAATGCCGCCATACCAGCGTATCCAGCCTGGACGGCCGGGAGACGCATTCCACCAGGGTGCCAGCACCGCGACTGGCAGCAGGTTCAGGAGGATGACGGGGCCTTTTGTCAATACGCCGAAGCCGATGCCGAGCCCCAGCAGAACCCATCCGTCGCGCCGGCCCTTTGCGGCGCGCAGCACGCCGTGCATGCCCAGCAACACCCAGAACGCCAGCATGGCATCGAACATGGTCGCCGTCGCAAACAGTCCCCACAGCAAGGCGCTGCCCAGAATCAGGGCGGCGGCGCCGCCGAGTCCTGTGCGATCGGGCCACAGGCGCGCCGCCAGGCGATGGAGCAACACCAGCCCGCCTGCGGAAAACAGGGGCATCACCAGGCGCGGCCACCAGTCGTTCACGCCGAATACCCACCACCCCAGATGCATCATCCAGAACATCAACGGTGGCTTGTGGCTGTAGGGCTCGCCGTTCCTGAACGGCACCAGGAAATCGCCGCGCACCCACATTTCCCAGGCCACGCTGACGTAACGCGTTTCGTCGATCGGCACCAGAGGGCGCGCAAGCAGCGAGAAAGCCGTCAGCGCAGCAAGCAGCACGAGACTCAGTGCCAGCCGCCAGCGTCCGCGAATCTCAGGATCGGGATGCGGTTTCACGGAAGCCAGGAGCCGATTCTTCCAGTTCGGCGTCGATGCGATCGTCCAGGCTGAGGCCATGCCTGAACCGGTGATACAGATAGGCGCCCAATGCGGCGGACACCAGGAACAGCGCAATGGCAACAGCCAGCTTCTCTACGGGCGCAATGTGGACGCCACTACCGACCAGCGCGAACACGAGCGTCTGCGGCAGGTACCCGAGAAAGCTGCCAGCCAGGAACGGAGCCGGACGGATGGCGGAAATGCCAGCTGCGAGATTGGTCGCAAGATTGTGGCCGACGGGCAACAGACGCACGAGTACCGTCATGGCCAGGGGATGGTCGTGGACAAAACGATCCAGCCGCATCGCCTGCTCGCCAAACTTCGCGCGCAGAAACGCCCGCCCCAGATATCGAGCGTAGGCAAAGCTCAAAATGCAGCCGAACAGGGTTGCCACGGCGCCCAGTAAGGTGCCTAGCGCGACGCCGAAGGCGTATCCGCCGAGGAAGGAAACAATCTGGCGTGGCAGGCCAATTGCAGTCAGCAAACCGCCAGCCAGCATGAACAGCAGTTCTCCGCTCAGGCCATGGCCACGCACATGGATGTCGATCCAGGCCGGCGTCAGGCCGCTGCCAAGATCGCTGAATTTGAACAGACTGCCCAATACAGCCAGACTGCCGATCAGCGCCAAGCCCTTCAAGACGATACGCGCGCGCATTTACAGATCGGAATCCGGTTCGATGGATGGCAAGCGCATGCGCCGCTGCAGCCAGGCCACGCCGAACAGATCGACGATGCCCACCCACAGCCGGTTGTGCACGCCGTACTTGGATGTTCCGTGTTGGCGCATGCGGTGCTTCACCGGCACGGACACGACCATACCGCCGTTGCGCATTACCAGCGCAGGCAGGAAACGGTGCATGTGATCGAAATTCGGCAAGGCAAGAAAGGTTTCGCGAGCAAACAGTTTGAGTCCGCAACCCGTGTCCGGCGTGGCATCCCGGAGCATGCGGGCACGCACACCATTTGCCACCTTCGAGGAGAGCCGACGCAGGAAGGTGTCGTTGCGCTGCGTCCGCCAGCCCGCCAGCAACTCGAGGTTGTCCGCCTGCGCCGGATCGGACAGCCTTGCCAGCATGGCGGGAATATCCGCCGGATCGTTCTGCCCGTCCCCGTCCAGTGTGGCAATCCATTCGTGCCGGGCGGCCCGGACGCCTGTAGTGAGTGCACGGCTCTGGCCGCAAGACACCCCGTGACGAATCACGCGCAGCATGGGAAATTCGGTTTTCAGTTCCCGCAGGCGGGCCAGCGTACCGTCGCTGCTGCCGTCATCGACAAAGATCATTTCAAGCTCGGCCGTTACAGACAATGCGACAGCAATCTCGCGAACCAGGGGTGCGACATTCTGTTCTTCGTTTTTCACGGGGACGACCACGGAAAGCCTCCCGTGGTAGGCATATTTCGGCATATGTGGACTGCGACTCGATGTGTACGGCCTGCAAACGGTGCAGACCGGAAATCCATGCTGGGGAAGACAAATTAATTTTCCCTTAAATCCACCGCACCGGATTCGAAAACCATAAGCATCACTCTATCAGGCAATCCCGGAATGCTGTCCGGTCAGGGGCTCGAATCGGGATACGCACTGGCGCGACGCCCCGGGCGGATGCACAATTGAACGCGCCACGTTGGCTGGCTGCCTCAATGCCGGAGACCCCATGCTCAAAACCATCCTGATCGTCCTGGCCGCAATCGTCGCCATGCTGGCGGGCTATGCAGCCACCCGTCCGGATCATTTTCGGGTCGAGCGCAGCATCGTCATCCAGTCCCCGCCTGCAACCATCTTTCCGCTGATCGATACCCTGCGTTACTGGCAGGACTGGTCGCCCTGGGTCAGGAAGGACCCGGCGATGGAACGCACGCTCTCGGGGCCGGAATCCGGCACGGGTGCCGTCTATGCATGGAAAGGCAACAGCGACGTCGGGGAAGGCCGCATGGAAATCATCGAATCGGTTCCGCACGCGCGCATCCGTCTCAGGCTGGATTTCGTGCGCCCTTTCGAAGCCCGGAACACCGCGGAATTCATCCTGTCGCCCGTGGGACAGGGCACCCGCGTCACCTGGAGCCTGAGCGGGCCCAGCCCCTTCCAGTCGAGACTGATCGGCCTGTTCGTCGATACAGAAGAAATGATCGGAAAGGATTTCGAAGCCGGGCTCGATGCACTCAAACTGCAGGCCGAACCCAAGGGCTGACGTGGCTGCCCTTTCGCGACCATGCTGAGCCTGTCGACCTGCCTGTGCTTCGACTACGAGGCCGAGGAAGCCGTCGCCTTCTATGCGAGCGCATTCGGTCCGGACTGTCGCATCGAACATGTTGCGCGTTGCGCGGACAACGAGATCGGCGGGGCTGCCGGCAGCGTGCGCACGGTGAGCTTCACCCTCTTCGGCCAGCCCTATCTGGCAGTCAATGGCGGACCGCACTTCGCCTTCAACGACGGCGTATCCTTCGTCGTCCACTGCGACACGCAGGCGGAAATCGACCGCCTGTGGGCTGCGTTGAGCGCGGATGGCGGTAAGCCCGTGCAATGCGGCTGGCTCAAGGACCGGTTCGGTTTCCCGTGGCAGATCGTGCCGCGCCAGCTGGGCGAATGGATGCGCGATGCCGATCCGGATAAGTCGAATCGCGTGATGCAGACGGTGCTGGGCATGGTCAAGCTGGACATCGCCGCCCTGAAACGGGCGTACGAGCAAAGCCGGGATTGAGGCCGTGGCGGGGCGCCACGAGGCGCTGGCCTGGATGGCGGAGAGGGGGGGATTCGAACCCCCGTCAGGGTATTACCCTGAACACGCTTTCCAGGCGTGCGACTTAAACCACTCATCCACCTCTCCGGGAAGCCGCGCATCATACCGGAAGCCCCTGCAGGCGGCAATTGCAGGACACCAGGACATGCGGCCCCCACGGCAAATAAACTTGTGAACCGCTCTTGAAAGCCGTTTTTTCACCCTCATCTGCGCGCGAGAACCGAATCAGGAGCCCCCATGCAGGACGAAATCAGGACCGAACCCCAGGAAAGCGCACCCTCCGACGCCCAGGCACACGAAAAGGACATCATGCCCAGCCTGGAAGAAGCGCTCAAGGCCGCCGAACTCGCTGCTGCCGAGCACCACGATGCCTGGCTGCGCGCCAAGGCGGAAACCGAGAACATGCGGCGCCGCGCCGTGGAAGAAGCCGACAAGGCCCGCAAGTTCGCGGTGGAAGGCTTCGCCAGCGAACTGCTGGCGGTGAAGGACAGCCTCGAAGCAGCGCTGGCGGACACTGCCGCCAGCCCGGAAAAACTGCGCGAAGGCGTGGAACTCACCCTGAAACAGCTCGCCGCCGCCTTCGTCAAGTACCAGCTCCACGACATCAACCCGGTCGGGGAGAAATTCGACCCGCACCTGCACCAGGCCATCCAGATGATCGATTCGGACCAGCCTGCGAATACGGTGGTCACGGTGCTGCAGAAAGGCTACCGCCTGCACGAGCGCACTCTGCGCCCGGCCCTGGTCATGGTCTCCAGAGGCGGCGCCGCATGAGCGGCCTTGAAATCAGGCCACCCTCCCCCACATTCGAAGCAATCCAAACCTAGTCAGAAGGACATCATCATGGGACGCATCATCGGCATCGACCTCGGCACCACCAACTCCTGCGTGGCCGTCATGGAAAACGGCACGCCCAAGGTCATCGAAAACGCGGAAGGCGCGCGCACCACGCCGTCCATCATCGCCTATGCGGACGACGGCGAAATCCTCGTCGGCGCGCCGGCCAAGCGCCAGGCCGTCACCAACCCCAAGAACACGCTGTATGCAGTCAAGCGCCTGATCGGCCGCCGCTTCGAGGAGAAGGAAGTGCAGAAGGACATCGGCCTCATGCCCTACAAGATCGTCAAGGCCGACAATGGCGACGCCTGGGTGGAAGTGCGCGACAAGAAAATGGCACCGCCGCAGATTTCCGCCGAAGTGCTGCGCAAGATGAAGAAGACCGCGGAAGACTACCTCGGCGAGGAAGTCACTGAGGCCGTCATCACCGTACCGGCCTACTTCAACGACAGCCAGCGCCAGGCAACCAAGGATGCCGGCCGCGTCGCAGGCCTGGACGTGAAGCGCATCATCAACGAACCGACCGCAGCCGCGCTCGCCTTCGGCATGGACAAGAAGGAAGGCGACCGCAAGATCGCCGTGTACGACCTCGGCGGCGGCACCTTCGACATCTCGATCATCGAAATCGCCGATCTGGACGGTGAGCACCAGTTCGAGGTGCTGTCGACCAACGGCGACACCTTCCTCGGCGGCGAGGATTTCGACCAGCGCCTCATCGACTACATCGCCGAAGAGTTCAAGAAGGAACAGGGCGTCGACCTCAAGAAGGACGTGCTCGCGCTGCAACGCCTGAAGGAAGCCGCCGAAAAGGCCAAGATCGAGCTGTCGTCTTCCCAGCAAACCGAAGTCAACCTGCCCTACATCACGGCCGATGCCAGTGGCCCGAAGCACCTGCAGGTAAAGATCACCCGCGCCAAGTTCGAGGCGCTGGTGGAAGATCTGATCGCGCGCTCAATCGAGCCGTGCAAGGTTGCGCTGAAGGACGCGGGGCTATCGACCTCGCAGATCGACGACGTGATCCTGGTCGGCGGCCAGACCCGCATGCCCAAGGTGATCGAAGCCGTGAAGGACTTCTTCGGCAAGGACCCGCGCCGCGACGTGAACCCGGACGAAGCCGTGGCCGTGGGCGCCGCGATCCAGGGCGGCGTGCTGAAAGGCGACGTGAAGGACGTGCTGCTGCTCGACGTGACCCCGCTCTCGCTCGGCATCGAAACCCTGGGCGGCGTGATGACCAAGCTGATCCAGAAGAACACCACGATCCCGACCAAGGCCTCGCAGGTGTTCTCGACCGCCGACGACAACCAGAGCGCGGTGACCGTGCACGTGCTGCAGGGCGAGCGCGAAATGGCCGCTGGAAACAAGAGTCTGGGCCAGTTCAATCTCACCGACATCCCGCCCGCGCCGCGTGGCATGCCGCAGATCGAGGTCACCTTCGACATCGACGCCAACGGTATCCTGCATGTGTCGGCCAAGGACAAGGCCACCGGCAAGGAGAACAAGATCCGCATCCAGGCGAGTTCCGGCCTGTCCGAGGACGAAATCCAGCGCATGGTCAAGGACGCCGAGGCCAATGCCGCCGAAGACCACAAGGCCTTCGAACTGGCGACCGCACGCAACCAGGCCGACGCCATGATCCATTCGGTGAAGAAGTCGCTCGCCGAACACGGCGACAAGGTCGATGCGAGCGAAAAGTCCGCCATCGAAGCGGCCCTCAAGGAATGCGAGGATGCCGTGCGCGAGGGCGACAAGGACACCATCGAGGCCAAGACAAATGCGCTTGCCCAGGCCAGCCACAAGCTGGCCGAAAAGATGTATCAGGCCGAGCAGCCCCAGTCCGGCCCCGCAGGCGGCGCACAACAGTCTTCGTCCGGCAGCGCCGACGACAATGTGGTCGATGCGGAATTCGAAGAGGTGAAGGACAACAAATAAGGGGTTAGGGGTCAGGAGCTAGGGACTAGGGGAGGTCGCGCTGCGCGCGGCCTTCTCTGTTTCTGACTCCGACCCCACGTTCCCTAGCCCCTAAATCCTAGCCCCTAGCCCCTAAGCCCATGAGCAAACGCGATTACTACGAAATCCTCGGCGTAGCCAAGAACGCATCCGACGAGGAAATCAAGAAGGCCTACCGCAAGCTGGCCATGAAGTTCCATCCCGACCGCAACCCGGACGACAAGGGTGCGGAGGAGAAATTCAAGGAAGCGAAATTGGCCTACGAGATCCTGTCCGATGCCGACAAGCGCGCGGCTTACGACCAGTTCGGCCATGCGGGCGTGGACCCGCAGGCGGGCATGGGCGGCGGCGGTTTCGGCGGTGGCAGTGGATTCGCCGACGCGTTCTCCGACATCTTCGGCGACATCTTTGGCGGCGGGGGCGCCGGCCGGCGCGACCGCGTCTATCGTGGTGCCGACCTGCGCTACAACCTGGAAATCGGGCTCGAGGAAGCCGCGCGCGGCACCGATACCAAGATCCGCGTCCCCACACTGGAGGAATGCGGCACCTGCCACGGCACCGGTGCCAAGCCAGGCAGCCAGCCGACCACCTGTACCACCTGCGGGGGCCATGGCCAGGTGCGCATCCAGCAGGGCTTCTTCTCGGT
>JBFMCW010000023.1:0-33389 GCA_040754275.1 Pseudomonadota bacterium | reverse complement strand
CCTTCCTTGCCGCACGTCCCCACGCCGGAATCCATCTCCATGTCGTTGCCGATCATGCTCACGCGCGTGAGCGCATCCGGCCCGTTGCCGATGAGGGTGGCACCTTTCACCGGGTAGGTGATCTTGCCGTTTTCGATCATGTAGGCCTCGGCGGCGGAGAAGACGAATTTTCCGCTGGTGATGTCGACCTGGCCGCCACCGAAATTGACGGCGTAGAGGCCGCTCTTCACCGAGGCGATGATCTCGTGGGGGTGCTTGTCGCCAGCCAGCATGAGGGTGTTGGTCATGCGCGGCATGGTGAGGTGGGAATACGATTCGCGTCGGGCGTTGCCGGTGGTCTGCATGCCCATGAGGCGGGCGTTCATCATGTCCTGCATGTAGCCGGTGAGGATGCCGTCTTCGATGAGCACGGTGCGCTGGGTGGGGCTGCCTTCGTCGTCCACATTCAGCGAGCCGCGGCGCAGCGGGATGGTGCCGTCGTCGATGACGGTGACGCCGGGCGCGGCGACGCGTTCGCCGATGCGGCCGGAGAAGGCCGAACTGCCCTTGCGGTTGAAGTCGCCTTCTAGGCCGTGGCCGATGGCTTCGTGCAGCAGGATGCCGGGCCAGCCCGAGCCGAGCACGACCGTCATGGTGCCCGCAGGTGCGGGACGCGCATCAAGATTGACGGTGGCCTGGTGCACGGCCTGGCGCGCGTACTGGTCGAGAATTTCGTCGCTGAAATGGCTGTAGTCGAAGCGCCCGCCGCCGCCACCGGTGCCCTGTTCGCGGCGGCCGTCCTGCTCGGCGATGACCTGCAGCGAGAGACGCACGAGCGGACGCACGTCGGCGGCGAGGTGGCCGTCGGAACGCGCGACGAAGATCACCTCGTATTCGGACGCGAGGCTCGCCATGACCTGGATCACGCGCGGATCCATGGCGCGCGCCTTCTTCTCCAGGCGTTCCAGCAGGGCGACCTTGGCCGGGTCGTCGAGGCTCGCCAGGGGATCGACCGCGTTGTAGAGCACACGCTGGTCACCCCGGCGGGCGACGGCGGCGCTGCGCGATTGGCCCACGCGGGCAATGGCGCGGGTGGCGTCGGCCGCGGCGGCGAGCGCATCGAGGCTGATGTCGTCGGAGTAGGCGAACGCGGTCTTCTCGCCCGAGATCGCGCGCACGCCCACGCCCTGGTCGATGTTGAAGCTGCCGGATTTGACCACGCCCTCTTCCAGGCTCCAGCCTTCTGAGCGCGAATACTGAAAATACAGGTCGGCGTAGTCGACGTCGTGCGCCATCAGCCGCGAAAACACGGGCGCGAGCTTGTCGGCGTCGAGGCCATTGGGGACGAGCAGCGTCGATTCGGCCGAGCGGAACAGGGCTTCGGCGGACTGGATGGGGGTGAAGGCGTCGGTCGGGTTCATGGCGGGTTCTCTCTGTTGCTGGGCGGGCGCAGCGCCGCTCATTTTCCGGGTGCTTCGCGCTTGGCGGTACTGCGGCGCTCGGCTTCCAGCACGTCGATCTGCGGCGTGCCGATGTAGCGGTGCTGCAGTGCGGGCAGGCTCTTCCTGAGGCTGGCCTGGTAGGCGGGGTTGATGTTGGCAATGACCACACCCGAGCCGCGCGGCAGGCGGTCGAGCACCACGCCCCAGGGATCGACGATCATGCTGTCGCCGTGCGTTTCGCGGCCCGACAGGTGGTAGCCGCCCTGCGCCGGCGCGATCACGTAGGCGAGATTCTCGATGGCGCGCGCGCGGATCAGCGTCTCGAAATGCGCGCGTCCGGTGGTGGCCGTGAAAGCCGACGGCACGACGACGATGTCCACGCCCGGCATGGCGCGGTACAGCTCGGGAAAACGCAGGTCGTAACAGATCGACAGGCCGATGCGGCCGAAGGGGCTGTTGATGACGACGATGGTGTCGCCCGGTTCGATGAGCTTCGACTCCTGGTAGCGCTCGTTGCCGAGATCCAGGCCAAAGAGGTGGATCTTGTCGTAACGCGCGATCTGCTTGCCGCGTTCGTCGTAGACGAGGCAACTGTTGCGTACCTTGTTGGCCACGCTCGCCTCCAGCGGCACCGAGCCGCCGATCAGCCAGATCTTGTGCTTCTTCGCCATGCGCGACAGGAAGGACTGGATCGGCCCGCTGCCCTCGGCCTCGCGCGCCTTCACCATGTCCGCATCCTTCATGCCCATGATTGCGAAGAACTCGGGCAGCGCAACCAGGCGTGCGCCCCCCTCCACCGCAAGCTCGATGAGCTGTTCGGCCTCGGCCAGATTCGAGGCCACGTTGGGACCGGAGGCCATCTGGATCGCGGCAACGCGGACGGTACCGGCCTGCACGGCAGATTTCTTGACCTGCGCGCCCCTGGGCCGCGCGATGGAGGATTTCGCGAGTTTCTTTGTCGTCATCTTGGCAGTTTCACGATCAGGGTTCGGAAGGCGTGGATTCCTTTTGGGCCTGTGCTTTCGGTAAACGTTTCACATCCGGCGCCTGCCAGGGGCCGGTCACCATGTATTCCTGGCTGATGGCTTCCTCCACCGGGTCGCGCAGCAGTTTCTGCGCGGCCAGCGCGCCGACGCCGGCGATAGGCCCGCCAAGGAGCGCGCCCGCAACGGCCACGCCCTCGGACAGCTTGGGGATGACCTTGACCCGCAACTGCACGTTTTCACGTTCAAGGTCGGCCAGTCCGGACATGTTCACCTTGGCGGCCGGTCCGCGCATCCTGAAATCGTCGCTGTACACCACGCCCCGCGCGATGCGCAGGGTGGCGCTCATGTCGTCGAAGGCAAAGCCGGAGTTGAAGATATCACGGAAATCGAAGTTCAGCCGGCGCGGCAGGGACTGCAGACTCAGCACGCCGAGCAGCTTGCCGGCGCCCGGCTCCACCTTGAGGAACTGCCCTCCCCCGGCCTTGAAATCGATCTGCCCGGCCAGGGTGTCGAACGCGAAGTCGGCAGGCGATCCGACCCAGATGGCGTTGCCCTGGAATTCCGCATGACCGCGCCTGACGGCGTCGGGATAACCGAAGCGGGCAAGGAATTTGCCTGCGTCGCGCACCGAGAGGCTGAGATCGGCGCGCGTCTCGCCCGCCCCGGTATCGCGCCACAGGCCGTTCATGCGGAACACGCTGTCGGGATGCGTGATCTCCAGCGTGTCGATGGCCAGCCCCTGCGCGGCGCCGCGCGCCACGACTTCCAGCCGGCCGAGCGGACGGTCCTGCAGGCGAAAATCCTCCACCGTGAGATCGAGCACGGGAAAGTCGCCCGCCTTCATGTTCAGCACTTCGCCATCGTCCATTCGCACCGGCGGCGCAGCCTCGGGAATCACGAGCTGGCGGAACTGCGCCGACACCCGCGCCGGCTGGGCGCCAGCCGGACGATAGGTCAGCGTGCCGGACAGTTCGTGTCCGCTCACCTGGGTCCGCAACAGGCCGTTGCGGGTGCGCCCCTGCAGACGCACCCCCTTGAAGCGCCTGCCCATCAGGTCGAACGCATCGAAGCCGAGATCGAGCGTGGAGATCGGTATTCCCCCCTCCCCGCTCTCCGGCAGCAGCCCCATCCAGCCGGAGATGTCGAGTCCGCGTGCGCTGCCGGCAAGCCGCAGGCCGGGCTCGGACGGCATTGTGGCCATGCCGCCGAAGCGGATCTCGCCCCGTTCGAAGCGCCCCTCGCGGTCGCTGCGCCACAGCCCGCCGACGATGCGGCCGAGTCGCACTTCGTGCAGCCGGTTCTCGCCGAGGGGTTGTGCACTCGCCATCAGCGGCAGGGGCTGCTGCGGCGCCTTCGCCAGGGGTGCCGGCAAGGTGGAACCGAGGCCAACGAGATCGGATTCGATGCGCACCCGCTCGCCGCCCGGTTCGAGATCGATCTGCCCGCGCCAGGCAGTCTGTCCGGAAAGCCGGCGCGCCATGGCGCCAAGCCAGGGCGCCATGCCGGCCGCGCTTGCCCGTCCCTGCGCGAGGATGCGTACCGAGGCATGCCGGGTTTCGGCATCGACGCGCAACGGGCCGCCAAGGAACTGGGCACCGATGTTGCGAGCAGTCAGCCCCTCGCCAGTGAACGTGATATCGCCGCGTACCTGTTCGAGCCGCGGCAGAGCCTGCGGAAACAGCGTATCGCCAAGGAAGGACAGGCGCCCGGCAAGCGTGGTATCGCGGCTGTGCCGCAAGGGGACATCGAGTCGCAGGGCGAGCCGCATCGGGCCGTTACCATCCATTGCGTCGGTAAAGCCGCGCAGACGTTCGCCCACCGGGCTGAAATTGGCGAAGCGGATGAAGTCCTGCACCGGCCCGTTGGCCGTGCCTTCCACATGCAGGATCTCTTGCATGTGGATGAGATCCGGAATGAAGCCGCGCACGGGCGCCAGCGTCACGCCGTAGATGCGTGCGCGCTCGGACACCACTTCCATGGTCTTGCCGGCGAACACCAGCCGCGCAGCCACATCCTCCATCACCGGCCAGCCCGGAACGTAGCTCAACGTGCCGTTCTTGACGTACGCCTCGACGCGGAACTCGCCCTCGCCCGGCTCGAAGGGAAAGCGCGCGAGCTCGCCGCGCAGGCTCAATCGCACGTCGTCCGAATGCCCGGCCACCACACCCTGCTTCGCCCAGTTGACCGTGTGTTCGCCCACTTTCCAGGGGAAATAGCGCCACACGGCACGCCCGTCGACCTGGGTGAACCGCGCCTGCAGGTCGATCGCGCCTGGCGTGCCGGGAATCCAGTCGTAGTGCCCCTGCGCACTGCCGGCAAGGTCGGCATTGGCGAAAGCCGCGCTGTCGACCACGATGCGGTGGCCGTGCGCGGTCTTCTGCCAGCTGCCGGCGGCGCGCAGTTCGTCGAAGCGCAGCGCCGGTTCGCGCATCACCCTGGGCAGGTCGATGGCAGACGAGCGTGCATCGATCTCGAAACGGCCGCCGCGTGCATCGCCCTCGATGCGGCCGCTGAGGTTGTCGAGGCCGGGCTGGATGCCGTCTGCATGCGCGCCCAGCCCGCTGAAGCGGGCCTCGACGGCAAAGTTATCGAGCCCGGGGCGGGCGCCGCGCCAGCGCAGACGCAGGATATCGAGCCGGCCGCGCGGATCGATCCGGGCCAGCCGCGTGCGCAGGGCCTCGTCGAGCGGCAGGCTGGGCAGCAGCGTCTGCCAGCCGTCGAGCTGCAGCGCCCGCGCGCTGAACTCGTGGCTTTCCGGGTTCCATGTCAGGCCAATATTGAACGGGGCGCCAAGCGCCCTGCCCGGCAGGGCCACCCGCAGGTTCTCGAAATCGAGCTTCTGGCCCTCTGCGCGCTGCTGCCACAGCAGCTGGCCGCGCACCTGCGCGAGTCGCAGCACGGGCTTGGCCGCGTCGAGCGCCAGTTCGATTCCACGCAGATCGACACCGGCGCCGGCGGCTGTCACGCGACCATCGGTCACTGTGAAACGGGCCCGTACCGCGCCCCAGCCGGCTCTCGGCAACCAGCGCGTATCCAGCCATTTCGCCAGGTGCGGAAAGGCGACCCCCGCGGCTTCCAGTTCGACGCTGCCCTTCCAGGTATTGCGGTCGGCCAGGTCACGCGCGGTCAGCGTCGCGTCCACTGCCAGCGGGCGCGCCAGCGCGGCGGGCGGCGTTGCGCGCAGGCGCATCCGGTGTTCCTGCCGTACGTTGTCGAGCAGGAAATCGACTGCGGCCAGCGCCAGCGGCGGCGCGCCACGCACTTCGTCGTGCCAGACCAGCGTGGCATCGGCGACATGTACGCGGCCCTGCCGCAGCAGCCAGCTGGAAGAGCCGCCGCCCGGATCGGCCGGATTGACGGGTATGCCGCCGACGTAGAAATGGCCATCGCGCGCACGCCGCACGTCGAGCGCGAGTCCGCGCAGTTCGATGCGGTTGAAGCGCGGTTCGAGAAACAGCAGCGAGCGCCAGGCAAAAGTGGCTTCGAATGTCGGCAGTTCGAGCGCGGGCCGATTTTCCGCGTCGTACAGCCGCACGCCCTGCAGGCGGAACTCGGGGCGGGCCTGTTGCCAGGTGCCCGCTACCGCATCGAGGGTGACGCGCTGGCCCAGCGCGCGCGACATCAGGCTGGCCACGGTATCGCGATGGTCGGCGATGTTGGGCAGCACCCAGAAATACATCAGCGCCGCCGCTGTCGCGAAACCGGCCATCGCGAGCGCAGCCAGCGCAGCCGCCACGCGCACGGCACGCCGCAGGAACGGCTTCGGGGGGAATGGAAAAATCATCGTGCGGCGTTCTCTGAGAGCCCGATTCTATGCGCCCGCACGCGCAAGTCGGCAGCCGAATCGAAAAAAATCGTCACGTCCCGCCTTCGCCGGTAAACCGATGGATCCGGCGCCGGTCGCGCTTGGTCGGCCGCCCCCTGATTGCGGCTTCCGGCGCGGCATTCAGGGTGCGCTCGCACACCTGCTGCTGGCGCCGGGCATGACTCTCCGGGTCTTCTTCGTAGAGTGCCTGGGCCACCGGTGCGGGACCGCGCTGCAGCGACAGTCCGCGTACCGTCAGCGTCCACGCGTATTCGCCGATGCGGATTTCCAGGCGATCGCCCGGACGCACCTCGCGCGCCGGCTTCACGCGTTGCCCGTCGATCTTCACCCGGCCATTCTCGATCGCCTGGACGGCCAGGCTGCGCGTCTTGTAGAAGCGCGCAGCCCACAGCCATTTGTCGATGCGCATGACGGCAGGCGCTTCAGCCGGCATCGAGCACCCCCGCAAAGACACCCGGTTTCGACAGGGCCTGCACGAACCAGTCGAGTGCGCGGCCCGATTCCCCGCTGCGCCAGGCGAGATGGAAGGTTTTGCGCGGATTGCCTTCGGCCAGCCTGCAGCCCACCAGCCGACCGGCTGCGATTTCGGCGTCCGCCAGCCAGCGGGGCAGTGCTCCAACACCCAGCCCGGCCTGCTGTGCCGCGAGCTTCGCGGACAGATCGTCGACGGTGAGACGCGGCTGCTGTCGAAGCCAGTCCGCGCTGCGCAGCGGCAGGCTGCGCGCCGTATCGGCGATGACGACGGCGCGATGCGCCGCGAGGTCGGCCGGGGTCAGCGGCTTTCTCGCCCGCGTCAGCGGGTGGCCCGGGACCACGCAAAACACGAATTCCAGCGTACCCAGCGCGCGGGTACGCAGACCGGCGCCGGACGGTGCCTCGCCCCCGGCGACGGCCAGATCGGCACACCCCGAGACGAGCGCATCCCAGGTGCCGGCAAGCACCTCGCGGTGCAGGCGCAGTGTCGTGCTCTGTCCCAGCGCATAAAAGGCATCGAGAACGGGGAGCAGCGACGACACCGGCAACACGCCCTCCAGCGCCAGCGCGAAGCGCGGCTCCCAGCCACCCGCAACCTGGCGCGCGCGATCCTCGAGGGCCTGCGCGGCCTGCACCAACGCCCGGCCTTCCTCCAGCAGCAGCTTGCCCGCCGGCGTGAAGCGCGCACGATGCCCCGAGCGGTCGAACAACAGCACGTCGAGCTCCGCCTCGATCTGCTGCACGGCGTACGTCAGCGAGGACGGCGCGCGTTCGAGTTCCTCGGCCGCACGGGCAAAGGATCCCCGACGGTCGATGGCGTCGAGAATGGCGAGCGCATCCAGGCTCAGCGGCATGTTCAGTATTTTCGAATGACCTGATCGAATTGTGATGGTTTTTGCCTTGGAACGCCACGGCTATATTGCATCCACCCCCTGAACGAACCAGGAGAAATCCATGCTGACCGTACGCAAATCCCATGAACGCGGCCACGCCAACCACGGCTGGCTCGACAGCTACCACACGTTTTCCTTTGCCGGCTACCGCGACCCGGCCTGGATGGGTTTCGGTCCGCTGCGGGTAATCAACGACGACCGCATCGCCCCAGGCGCAGGCTTCCCCATGCACAGCCACAGCGACATGGAAATCGTCACCTGGGTGCTGGAAGGCAGTCTCGAACACAAGGACTCGCTCGGCAACGGCGGCGTGATCCGCCCGGGCGAGATGCAGCGCATGCGGGCCGGCCACGGCATCGCGCACAGCGAGTACAACGCCTCGTCGACGGAACCGGTGCATCTGCTGCAGATCTGGATCGAACCCGATACCTATGGCTTGGAACCGGGCTACGAGCAGATCGCTTTCCCGCCGCAGAGCCTCAATGGACAATTGCGCCTGATCGCATCGAACGACGGTCGCAGCGGCTCGGTGACGATCCGGCAGGATGCAGCCATCCGCGCCAGCCGGCTGGCTGCGGGCGCGCGCGTCACACTGGAGCTCGCCCCCGGCCGTCGTGCCTGGCTGCACATCGCCACCGGACGTGTCGCGGTGCGCGGCTACCCGCTGGAAGCCGGCGACGCCGTTGCGATCCGCCACGAAACGTCGATCGAGATCGAGGCACTGGACGCCAGCGAAGTGCTCGCGTTCGACCTCGCCTGACCCCCACTGCAGACAACCGGAGCCCGACATGCCCAAGATTCTTGCCTTCGCCGGCAGCCTTCGCCGCGATTCCTGGAACAGAAAACTCATCGGAGTGGCCACCGAGGCCACGCGCGCCGCTGGCGGCGAAGTCACACTGCTTGATCTGGCCGACTACCCGCTGCCACTCATGGACGAGGATCTCGAAGCACGCGAGGGCCTGCCCGACAACGCGCAGCGCCTGAAAGCGCTGTTCAAGGCGCACGATGCCTTGCTGATCGCCAGCCCGGAATACAACAGCTCGATTCCCCCCCTGCTGAAGAACACGCTAGACTGGGTATCGCGCGAGTGGCAGGGCGAGTCGGGACTGGTGCCCTATCGCGACAAGGTGGCCGCACTGCTTGCCGCCTCTCCGGGACAGTTCGGCGGCATGCGCATGCTGCCGCACCTGCGCCAGGTGCTGAACTCGCTGGGCGTGCTGGTCCTGCCCGGACAATTCTCACTGCCGAAGGCCGACGGCGCCTTCGACCCCGAGAACGGCATGCTGAAGTCGCCTGCCCGCCTGCACGCCCTGGTGCTCGAACTGGTGGAAACCAGCCGAGCGCTGAGCGCAACGCGCCCACTCTAGACAAAAACAGGCGCCCGCGGGCGCTTGCAGGGCTGCAGGCTCCAGCGGATTATTTCTGCACGCTCACGGTCTGGCTGGTGACGTTGCCGGCCTTGTCGGTCACCTTGACCGTCACCGTGTGCGTACCCTGGCTCAGGCTGCGCGTATTCAGCTTGTAGCTGAGCGACTTGCCATAGGCGATGGCCACCTGCTTGCCGTCGACGGACAGTGCAATCGAGGCGATCCCCTGGCTGTCTGAGGCGGTCACCTTGATCGTCTGCCTGAAGCGCGAAAGCTTCATGCCATTCCTGAGATTGAACTTGTTGATCTTGGGAGCGGTAGCGTCATTGCCGACCGTAACGACGACCGGGGCGGAGGTGCCGCGATTGCCTGCCGCATCGAAGGCCTGCGCGACAAGGGTATAGCTGCCGTCGGCCTTGCCCGCGGTATCCCACGCAAACGCGAACGGCGACTGGGTGTCGGTCGCGTGCAATTGCCCGTTGACGTAGAGCTCGGCGTGCGTGACGCCGACATTGTCGGTGGCGCTGACATCGACCGCGACCACATCGGTCACCTTGCCGCCGGTCGGCGACGCGATGCCGACAACCGGTGCCGTGGTATCGGCTGGCGCCAGCGCCTTGGCGGCGGCAACCGCCTTGGCGGCGTCGACGCGGCCGGTACCGTGGTACTCGTCGTAGCCTGCCGTGCCGAGGTCGAGCGCGGTGGACTTCAGGATGGCATCAATGTTGGCGGGCGTGATCTTGCTGTTGGCCGACAGCATCAGCGCGGCCGTGGCGGCAACGATCGGGCTGGCGAAGGACGTGCCGGACGCGTTGCCGTAGCCGCCACTCGAAGTCGTGGTGTATACCGAAACCCCCGGAGCGGAGAGATCGACATAGGGCCCGTAGCTGGAAAAGCTCGCCCGTGCGTCGTTCATGTCGGTCGCCGCGATCGTCAGCATGGAGTCATGCGCGGCAATGTTTTCCAGTCCGCCGCTGTTGCCGGCAGCCACCACCAGCACGCCGCCCTTGTTGCGCAGGTATTGCGCGGCATTCTGCACGGTGGTGCTCCCGGAGATGCCGTTGAAGCTGACGTTGACCACCTTGGCGCCATTGTCCGCCGCCCAGTAGATGCCCTGCGCGACCGTGCTCCAGTAGGCGTAACCGTCCGGGCTGGCGATGCGCACCGGCATGATCTTCGCCCCCCAGGCCACGCCCGCACTCCCCTTGGCATTGTTGGCCGCCATCGCCGCCGTGCCGGCGACCAGCGTGCCGTGGCCATGCACGTCCGAGGTATCGGAATTGTTGTCGTACACGTTCCAGCCAGACACCATGTTGGCCGCCAGATCGGGATGCGCGGCGTTGACGCCGGTATCCAGGATCGCGATCGTCACACCCTTGCCATTGGCGCTGTCCCAGGCAAGCGGCGCCTGGATCTTCGGCAGCGCCCAGCTGCTGCCGTAGGCCGGGTCGGTCACGGTTGCCGCATGCGCCACCGCCATGTCGAGCTCGACATGCTTGAACCTGCGATTCTTGCGCAGCTCCTTCAGTGCGGTGATTTCGTCCGCGTCAGCCGGCAGCTCGACCACATGGGTATTCAGCTGGCGGATGAAGCCCCTGGAACGGCCTTTCACCGGTGCCATGGCCTTCTCGAACTGTGCCGCAGGCAGGCCCGCGCGCGGCGAGACGAGCAGGCGCCCGCGCGCCCACCCAAGATAGGGCTTGGCGAGCTTCGCCTCCATTTCGGGCGGGTTCGTTCCGGATTCCTCCGGCGCAGCCTCGCTCACGCTTGCATAGCCTGCGAGGACGGCCACGACCAGCAGCACCAGCGAGAAGCCCGGCGCGCTGCTCGACCGGTAGCAGCGGCGATTGTCGGAAGAGACAACGGGGAAGGGGCAGTGATGCAACATGGGCGGCTCCTTGATTCATGTACTGCCTGAACCGGGCCACGCTTGCGCAGATCGATGGTGCTTCTTTCTGGCGGCCCCGCTGTCTTTGTTCAAGACCGGAAGCTTTGCGTCCCCGCCTCGCGACGGGTTTGCCCTTTACAGGATATCAACAGTAACGACGACTTATCGACAGACTTTAGATCGCCGCCAGAAAATAAAATCCTTTTGATTCAATTACTTGAAAAATCCGGGCACACAAACGACGAAGCCCCCGACGGGGGCTTCTCGCATACTGTGATCCAGCCACCCGGTCCTGCCGGGCTTGCTCCGCAGCGGATTTACTGCGGCAGCATCCGGTCTTTCGCGGCGAAGTACTTGCGCGCGTACGCCACCAGTTGCCCGTCGCCGGGATGGTCGACTGTTTCCACACCCACGACCTTGCTGGCGAAGGCGGGATCGTGCCCGTGGATGTGCTTGATGAGCTCGAGCTTGGCCTGCCCCGGGCCCACGACGAGCACCTCGGACGCGCCGGCCAGCGCTTCCACGATCTCGTGGTAGTAATGCGGATCCTCGGGTACGCGACTGCCGCTCACCGAACCGCGCTTGCGCTGCAGGTGGCGGTGCGCGTGGGCTGGATGCACCACGGATTTCTCGACATCGTCGGGGCTGATGTGCATGACACGGGCTTCGTTGTGGTCAAGCCAGACGACAGCATGATAATGCGACATGGGAATTTCCTCGTGTTAACAGGACAACTCTGTCCTTAATTTAAAAATAAGACCTGGGGCGCCATTTTCAAGTCGCCCGCCGCAGCGCGTGACTCAAACCGCCTGCTTCAGTTGATCGAGGATGGCCGGATTCTCCAGCGTCGACACATCCTGCGTGATTTCCTCGCCCTTGGCGATGGCCCGCAGCAGGCGGCGCATGATCTTGCCGGAGCGCGTCTTGGGCAGGTTGTCACCGAAGCGGATTTCGTCCGGCTTGGCGATCGGACCGATTTCCTTGCCCACCCACTCGCGCAGTTCGGCGACGATCTTCTTCGCCGCATCGCCGGTTTCGCGCGCACCCTTCAGCACCACGAAGGCGACCACGGCCTCGCCCTTGATGTCGTGCGGCTTGCCGACCACGGCCGCCTCGGCGACCAGCGGATTGGCGACCAGCGCGGATTCGATCTCCATGGTGCCGAGCCGGTGGCCGGACACGTTCAGCACGTCGTCGATGCGGCCCATGATCCAGTAGTAGCCGTCGGCGTCCTGGTGGGTCGAGTCGCCGGCGAGATACATCCGGCCGCCGAGTTCGGGGGGGAAATAGGTTTTCACGAAACGGTCCGGATCGCCCCAAAGCGTGCGCAGTTGCGAGGGGAAGGGCCGCTTGATGACAAGGAAACCACCCTGGCCCTTTGCCACCTCATGGCCGGCCTCATCCACCACGCCGACCTGGATGCCGGGCAGCGGCAATGTGCACGAGCCGGGTTTGGTCGGCACTGCGCCAGGCAGCGGGGAAATCATGTTGGAGCCGGTTTCGGTCTGCCACCAGGTATCGACGATGGGGCAGCGGCCGCCACCCACCGTTTCGTGGTACCACATCCAGGCCTCGGGGTTGATCGGCTCGCCCACCGTGCCGAGCAGGCGCAGCGACGACAGGTCATGCTGCTTCGGCAGGTCTGCGCCCAGTTTGATGAGGCTGCGGATCGCGGTCGGCGCGGTGTAGAAGGTGGTGACCTTGTGCTTGGCGATCATGTCCCAGAAGCGCCCTGCGTGCGGGTACGTGGGCACGCCCTCGAAGATGACCTCGGTCATGCCCAGCGCGAGCGGGCCGTAGGCCACATAGGTGTGGCCGGTGATCCAGCCTACGTCGGCAGTGCACCAGTACACATCGGTTTCAGGCTTGGCGTCGAACACCCACAGCATCGACAGCATGGCGCCCAGCAGATAGCCGCCGGTGGAATGCTGCACGCCCTTGGGCTTGCCTGTGGAACCGGAGGTATACAGGATGAAGAGCGGATGCTCGGCGGATACCCAGGTCGGCTCGCAGGTTTCGGCCATGGTCTGGGTAAGTTCGTGCCACCACAGGTCGCGCGGCGACCAGTTCACCTCGCCGCCCGAACGGCGATACACCACCACCCGCTCGACGCAGGTGGTGTCACCCATCGCCAGCGCCTCGTCCACAGCCTTCTTCAACGGCACGGCCTTGCCGGCGCGCAGCGATTCGTCAGCGGTGACGACGATCTTGGCGCGTGCATCCTCGATGCGCTCGAACAGGCTCTTGGCGGAGAAACCGCCGAATACCACGGAATGGATGGCGCCGATGCGCGCGCAGGCCTGCATCGCCACCACCGCTTCCACGCCCATGGGCATGTAGACGATCACGCGGTCGCCCGGCACCACGCCCAGCGATTTCAGGCCGTTTGCGAACTTGCAGACGCGCGCATGCAGCTGTTTGTATGTGACTTTCGTCACGCTGCCGTCGTCGGCCTCGAAGATCAGCGCGGTCTTGTCGCCGTGCGTGGCGAGATGGCGGTCGAGACAGTTGTAGGACACATTCAGCGTGCCGTCCTCGAACCACTTGTAGAACGGCGCCTTCGTCTCGTCGAGCGTACGGGTGAACGGCGTCTTCCAGTCGATGTGCTTTTTCGCGAGCCCGGCCCAGAAGCCCTCGTAGTCGTTCTCGGCCTGTTTGCACAGCGCGCGGTAGCCCTCCATGCCCGACACGTTGGCCTGCTTGACGAATGCCTCGCTGGGCGGAAATACACGGGTTTCGGTCAGAATCGACTCGATGGCGGCCATGGCGCAGTCTCCACTGATAAAGTGTTGGGGTAGCCGCGAATTCTAATCCAGCCCATGCCAAATTCCGTACTCGACCGCCTGGCGCGCTGTTCGCGTTTCGGCGCCCGTCTGCTCGCCGCCCGTCCGGAACTGGCCGACCGGGATTTCAGCCAGCCGACCACCCGCGCCGCCATGCAGGCCTTCCTCGCCGAACCGCCCTGCACCGACGAGGACATGCTGCACCGGCGCCTGCGTGCGCTACGGCAGCGCGTCTGGATGACCGTCACCGCACGGGACCTGGCCGGACTGGCCGACCTGGCGGAAGTGACCACCGCCTACACCGACCTGGCCGAAGTCTGCATCGCCGCGGCACTCGATTTTCATCATGCCCAGCTCGCCGCCCGGCACGGCGAACCGTGCGACGCGGCGGGGCAGCCGCAGCAGATGGTCGTCGTCGGCATGGGCAAGCTCGGCGGCGGCGAGCTCAACGTCTCGTCCGATATCGACCTGATCTACCTCTACGCCGAGGAGGGGGACACCGACGGCACCCGGTCGGTCTCGAACCACGAATTCTTCGTCAAGCTGGGCCGCAAGCTCACCGGCGCGCTGTCGGAGAACACCGCCGACGGCTACGTGTTCCGCGTCGATCTGCGCCTGCGGCCCTGGGGGGATTCGGGGCCGCTGGCGATGGGCTTTTCGATGCTGGAGGATTATCTCGTCGCTCAGGGCAGGCCCTGGGAGCGCTACGCCTGGATCAAGGCGCGCCCGCTGACGGGAAACCAGGATGCCGCGCTGGCGGAAATCGTGCGGCCTTTCGTGTTCCGCAAGTATCTCGACTTCGAGGCCTTCGCCGCGATCCGCGATCTGCACGTGCAGATTCGCCGCGAAGTCGCGCGCCGCGACATGGCGCACAACGTGAAACTCGGCCCCGGCGGCATCCGCGAAATCGAATTCACAGCACAGGTGTTCCAGCTCATCCGCGGCGGGCAGATTGCCGCATTGCGCCAGCGCCCGACGCTGATCGTGCTTGCGGAGCTGGTCCGCGCAGGTTTCCTCACGGCCGACGCACAGCGTGAGCTTGCCGAAGCCTACGATTTCCTGCGCCGGCTGGAGCACCGCATCCAGTACCTCGACGATGCGCAGACACAGCTGCTGCCGGAAGATGCCGAATCGCGCGCCATGCTTGCCGAAGCCATGGATGTCCCCGACTTCGATGCCCTGATGGCGGCACTCGATCGCCACCGCAACCGGGTCACGCGGCATTTCGAACAGGTGTTCGCCGCGCCGCAGGCCGACCAGACCAGCCACCCGCTCGCCGCCGTGTGCTGCGGCACGGCCGACGCCGAGACCACGCGCACGCTGCTGGAAAACGCCGGCTACACCGACCCCGCACGCGTCCTCGCCACGCTCGACGCCCTGCGCCAGCAGGCGGCGCGCCTGCCGGAATCGACCCAACTGCGGCTCAATGCCCTGCTGCCGCCCGCACTCGAAATCACCGGCACCCTGCCCGAGCCGGAAACCACGCTCGAACGCCTGGCCGCGCTCGTCCAGTCCATCGCGCGCCGCGCCACCTATCTGGCGCTGCTCGCCGAATACCCGGCCGCTCTCCGCCAACTGGCGAAACTGCTGGCGGCCAGCCCCTGGGCCGCGCAGATGATCACCCGGCAACCGCAGTTGCTCGACGAACTGATCGCGCCACAGCACCTGATGCGCGTGCCCGACTGGGCGCAGCTGGCCGCACAACTGACGACCGAGCTCGACGCCCATCCCGGCGACACCGAGACGCAGATGGACATCATGCGCCGCTTCAAGCAGGTGCAGACATTGCGCCTGCTGGCGCAGGACGTTGCCGGCCGGCTCACGCTGGAGGCGCTGTCGGACCACCTCTCGTATCTGGCCGACACGCTGCTGGCCGAGACGCTGGCGCGCTGCTGGGCCAACCTCAAGACCCGCCACCGCGATGTGCCGCGCTTCGCCGTGATCGGCTACGGCAAGCTCGGCGGCAAGGAACTCGGCTACGCCTCCGACCTCGACCTCGTCTTCCTCTACGACGACGAAGACGTACGTGCACAGGAAATCTACGCTCGCCTCGCGCAGCGCATCAACACCTGGCTGGGAACACTCACGCCAGCGGGCGTACTGTACGAAACAGACCTGCGCCTGCGCCCGGACGGAGCCTCGGGCCTGTTGGTCAGTTCGACCGCTGCCTTCCGCGACTATCAGGTGCAGCACGCCTGGACCTGGGAACACCAGGCGATCACGCGCGCACGATTCGTCTGCGGCGACGCCGGCATCGGTCGGACTTTCGAGGCCATCCGCCGGGACATCCTGTGCACGCCGCGCGATGACGCGAAGCTGCGCGACGAAGTGCGCGCCATGCGCGAGAAGATGCACGCCGGCCACCCCAATCCAACGGCGCTGTTCGACCTGAAACACGACGCGGGCGGCATCGTCGATGTCGAATTCTGCGTGCAGTACCTCATCCTGCGGGACTGCGCCCGCCACCCCGAACTCGCCGACAACGTCGGCAACATCGCGCTCCTGGGCCGCGCCGGCGTGGCCGGCCTGATCCCGCCCGACATGGCGCAGGCTGCGGCCGACGCCTACCGCGAACTGCGTCGCCGCCAGCATGCCGCGAAGCTGGCAGGCGCGGAGCATGCGCGTGTGGCGCCGGATGAACTCATGTCCGCGCGCACGGCGGTACGCGCACTGTGGATCCAGGTCATTGAATCGCCTGTGTGACAGGCGCGCCCGCTACGGGTTGTTATACAGCCAGCCGCGCCGCACCAGTGCTTTCTCGATTTCCACCCCGATGAACACCACCGACGACAGCGCCAGGCACGCGGCAAGCTCGCCCGGGCTCAGGGGCTCGGTCTTGAAAATGGGATTGAGCCAGGGCACGTAAAGCACCGCCATCTGCAGGATGAAGGTAAACACCAGGGCGACGATCAGCACACGGTTGGACAGCACGCCCTGAGTGAACAGCGATTCGCGTTCGGAACGGATGGCCAGCACATGGCCCAGCTGCGACAGCGTGAGCACGGTGAACACCATGCTCTGCCAGTGCGTGGAGCCGGTGTGGATCGCCCACGCCTGCGTCAGCAGCGACACCCCGCCCATCAGGAGGCCCACCCACAGGATGTGCTGCCACATGCCATGGGCGAAGATGCTTTCCTTCGGCGGGCGCGGCGGCCGGCTCATGACGTTGCGCTCGGCCCGCTCGCTGGCGAGCGCGAGCCCCGGCAGGCCATCGGTGACGAGGTTGATCCACAGGATGTGGATCGGCAGCAGCGGAATCGGCAGGCCCATGAAGGGTGCGAGGAAGATGGTCCAGATCTCGCCCGAATTGCTCGTCATGGTGTACTTCACGAACTTGCGGATATTGTCGAAGATGCGGCGGCCTTCGCGCACTGCCGAGACGATGGTGGCGAAGTTGTCGTCGAGCAGCGTCATGTGCGCCGCTTCGCGCGCCACGTCGGTGCCGCCCTTTCCCATGGCCACGCCGATGTCGGCCATCTTCAGCGCCGGGGCATCGTTCACGCCGTCGCCGGTCATGGCGACGAACTCGCCCTTGTCCTGCAGCGCCTGCACGATCCTGATCTTCTGTTCCGGGTTGATGCGCGCATACACCCGCACCGACTCCACTTCGCGCTCGAAATCCTCCAGATCCAGGCTCGCCAGTTCGCTGCCGGTCAGCACGCGGCCCCCATCTTCGACGATACCCAATCGCACCGCGATCGCACGCGCGGTTGCGGGGTGGTCGCCGGTGATCATCACGGGAATGATGCCGGCCGCCTTGCAGGCCGCCACCGCCCCGGCGGCCTCGACACGCGGCGGGTCGATCAGGCCTGCGAGGCCGATGAAGGTCAACCCGGACTCGACCGCATCCGGCGAAAGCGCATGCGGAACCTCCGGCAAGCGCTTCAATGCGAAGGCGAGCACGCGCAGCCCCTGCGCCGCCAGCTGTTCGGCTACATCGCGCAGCGCTGCCTGGTCGATCGCGTGGGCGCCCTCCGTTTCCAGCTGGTCGATGCACCGCGGCAGCAGGCCTTCCGGCGCCCCCTTGACCAGCATCAATACGCCAGCCCCGTCCCGATGCAGCGTACTCATGCGCGCGCGGTCGGAATCGAAGGGCAACTCGGCCAGGCGCGGAAGCCTTTCCCGCAGCGACGCCAGGTCCAGCCCCACATCCCGCGCGGCAGCGAGCAGCGCGGTTTCGGTGGGGTCGCCCGTCAACTTGCCATCGGCATCGAACGCAGCGTCGTTGCACAGCGCCATCGCCAGGCCCAGCTCGCGCCAGGGCGCGGCGTCCGCTCCCGGCAGCGCGGCGCGGGTTTCGCCCGCCGCCTGCACGCAGTCGACCTGCATGCGGTTCAGCGTCAGCGTGCCGGTCTTGTCCGAGCAGACATAGGTGACCGAACCGAGCGTTTCCACCGCGGGCAGCCGGCGGATCAGCGCGTTCTGCCTGACCATGCGTGCAGCGCCCAGCGCGAGCGAGATGGTGACCACGGCCGGCAGCGCCTCGGGAATCGCGGCGACGGCCAGGCTGATCGCAGTCAGCAACATCACCAGCGGCGGTTCACCGCGCAGCCAGCCGGCGACGAAAATGATCGCGCAGATCGCCAGCACCACCAGCGCCAGATGCTGGCCGAAGCGCGCCAGGCGCTTCTGCAGCGGCGTCTTGCCGGATTCGCCGGAGAGCAGCGTGGCAATTCTGCCCAGTTCGGTCTGCATGCCGGTCGCGACCACCAGGCCGCGCGCGCGGCCGTAAGTGACGACCGTGCCCTTGAAGCAAAGGTTCAGGCGATCGCCGAGCGGCAGGTCATGCACATCGATCCGGGCCGGCTGCTTGTCGACAGCCTGCGACTCGCCGGTCAGCGCAGATTCGTCGACCTTGAGCGCCGACAACTCGACCAGACGCAGGTCGGCCGGGACGATGTTGCCGGCATCCAGTTCGACCAGGTCGCCCGGCACCAGCTCGCGTGCGTCGACCAGCGCCGGCTGGCCGCCGCGGATCACGCGCGCCTGCGGACTCGCCATCTTCTTCAGCGCCGCCATCGCGCGTTCTGCGCGGTATTCCTGGACGAAGCCGATGAGACCGTTGAGGATCACGATGACGACGATGGCGATCGTATCCTGGGGCTCGCCGACGACCCCGGCAATCACGGCTGCCCCGATCAGCACCACGATCATGAAGTCGGTGAACTGCGATGCCAGCATGACAAGCGGGTGACGCCGGGCCGCCTCCTGCAGCACGTTGGGCCCGACCTCGGCAAGCCGCGCTGCCGCAGCCGTGTTCGAGAGACCCTGAGCCAGGTCGGTTTCGAGGCGCGAGGCGGCCGTCTCGGCATCGAGTCGATACCAGTCCGGTGCCTGTTCGCTGCGTTCAGTGGCCATACAGATAGAGGAACAGGGTATTCAAAAGGTAGATGGCGAGCAGCAGCACGCTGATCCAGCTCACCGCGCGGAGCACGCGCGAAGCCGGCCGCAGCACCAGCCCGACGACCGCGAGCCCGCTCATCATCATCGCCGAAAAGGCGGAGGCGGCATGCGAGACCGAGACATCGGCCAACAGGGGCCCCGGCAGATACGCGATATCGTCGAGGGCGAGCAGGACGATATTGAACAGGTTGCTGCCGAACAGGTTGCCGATCGCCAGATCGACCGCCCCCATGCGCAGCGCCGCCAGCGTGACCACGACCTCGGGTGCGGACGTGACTGCCGCCACGAACAGCGTACCGACGAAGCTTTGCTCCCAGGCCATGACCTCGGCCAGATCCTTGGCAATGAAGGGCAGCCAGATCCCGGCAGCCACCACCGCAATGGCGGCGAGCACATAGCCCCGCACCGCCTGGCGCAGGGTCATGTCCGGGTAGCGTTCGGCGCGATCCTCGACATATTCGCTGAGCTGCGCCTGTTCATAGCGGTATAGCGAGCGCATCGCCAGGACATAGAGCAGCAGAATCGCAGGCGTATAGAGGCCCACGTGGCCGATGGCAGGGAACGCCCCATCGCGATACAGCAGCAGGTTGAAGCCGACGAAGCCGATCAGCACCACCCCGTAGCCCGCAGACAGCACGTTACCCTGACGCGCGCGCGTGTAGATGGACTCCTTGCGATGGAGGAAATCCAGCACCACGATGATGAGCAGGTTGAATACGCAGCTGCCGAGGAGGTCGCCCACCGCAATGTCGGGAGCCTGTGCAATGGTTACCGCAGACAGTCCGGTGACCATCTCAGGCAGCGAAGTCACGGTCGCCAGCAGGACCAGACCGACCCAGCCGCGGCTCATCCCGGTCTTCTCGGCGATGACATCGCCATAGCGGGACAGGCGCACGCCGGCGACGCCGATCACGGCAAGACAGGTGGCGAGTGAGAGCCAGATGACAGCGAGCTGCTGCATTGCGATTGTTGATCCGAATCGTATGAAGTTGAATAAAATAGCAATACCCGCATGCCGGACCGGCCGAAAAGCCGCGCCAAGTCCGGGATCAGTAACAATTGAACCCTGGCGCGTCATCGAGGGGGCCACAGGATGGCCCCCGTCATGAGGGTAGCATGCTGACGTTGCCTCGCGTCCTCCACACGCAGCGATCATGTCGGCCCGGGACCATGCGCACGAATCTGGCCGCGTCCATCCTGCGCACTGCCGCCGTCCGGCTTGAACGCCCTTGTGGCGACGGGGTAATTTCACTCCACGTCCACTTCAAGCCGCCTTCGATGGCCTCCTTGCGCCCGTCACCGACGCTCCGACCCATGCCGAAGGCGCCCGCACGAGGCCGCAGGGCGTGAACGTCTGGCCCGCCGATTTCCTCGGTCCGATCTATCTCGCCTACGGCCTGGCTTTTTTCATGCTGGGCGTGGTCGCCCTGGTGCTGCCCAGGCGGGATGCTTCCCTGCCCTTTGCAACCGACCTGTGGCTGCTTGCCGCCTTCGGCCTGCTCCATGGCCTGCTGGAATTCGTCGATTGGGCGCGCCTGGAAAACCCTTCTCCCGTCCTGCATGGCGTGGCCAGTCTGCTCGCCACGCTGTCCTACCTGCCTCTGCTCGAGTTCGGGCGCCGCGTGCTGCTGTGCGCACCCGTGCCGATGCGCATCCCGCCGCTGCCCCTGTATGGCGCCGTCGCCACGAGCGTCGCGACTTTCATCCTTGCCGCCGCCGATCCCGTGGCCGGTCTGGGAGCCGGCGCCCGGCTCTTCATCGGCGTCCCTGGCGCGCTGCTGACGGGTTTCGCGCTCTTCGTATTGCCGCGCGTGGGGCAGTACGCACATGACGAGACCCCCATCCTGCGGCGCGGCCTCGCCGCCCTCGCGGCAGCGTTCCTGGGCTACGGGCTGTTAACGCCCTTCGTCGCCCTGCCGGCCGGCAGCCTGCCGGACTGGCTGCCTTCGGCCAACGATTTTGCTGCCGCAACCGGACTGCCAGTGCAGTCGCTGCGCGCGCTCTGCGCAATCGTCGCCTCGCTGGCGCTGATCGTGCTGGTCCGCGAGGCGGGCACGCGTCGCCACGAGGACATGGAACGCATTCTCGGCACCGTGCGCGGCGTCGTCTACCGCTGCGCCAACGATCCCCAGTGGTCGATGATCTACCTGTCCGGCAACGTCGAGGAGCTGTTCGGCTACCCGCGCGAAGCCTTTTTCGGCCGTGCCCCGGTCACCCTCGGTGGCCTCATCCACCCGGAAGACGCGCCTGGCGTGTGGTCGGACGTGCAACAGGCGCTCGATGCAAGACGCGACTTCGATCTCACGTACCGGCTGCGCGGACGCGATGGCGAGGAGCGCTGGATGGTCGAGCGGGGGCGCGGCGTGTACGCCGCGGACGGCTCGCTGCGCTATCTCGAAGGACACATTTCCGACGCCAGCGCACTGGTGCGCGCAAACGAAACCCTGCGCATCAAGGACGCCGCGATCGAATCCTCGATCAATGCCGTTGCCTTGCTGGGGATGGACGGTCGGATCAGCTATGTCAATCCGGCATTCGTGCGCCTGTGGCGGCTGGGCAGCGCGGCGGATGCGCTGGGCCGCCTGCCGACCGAATTCGTGGAATCCCCTGAGGCCGCGCTTGCCGTGATCGAAACCCTGCGCCAGCAGAGGAACTGGCGCGGGGAGATGCGCGCACGCCGTGCCGACGGGTCTTGCATGGACATCCAGCTCTCGGCACACACCGTGTTCGACAGCCGGGGCCGGCCCGTGTGCATGATGGGCGCGATCACCGACATCAGCGAACGTATCGAGGCCCAGCGTGCGCTGGAGGAGAGCGCGCGGCGGCTGGCACAAACCCAGGCGATGGCCAACCTGGGCAGCTGGGAATGGGATATCGCGAGCGGCGCGATCAACTGGTCGGACGAACTCTATCGCATCTACGGCCTCGACCCGGCCGACGGGCCGCTCGATTTCGAGCGCTTCGCGCAGACCCTGCACGCACAGGATCGCGAGGGCGTGCTTGCCCTCATCCGCCGCGCGGTCGAGGAAGGCCAGCCGTACGAGACCGAGTTCCGCATCGTGCGGCCGGATGGAACGGAACGCATCATCGCCGCCCGCGGCGAGGTCCGGCGGGCGGCGGATGGCCGCCCATTGAAGATGTTCGGCATGGGTCAGGACGTCACCCAGCGCGCAGAGCTCCTGGCCCGCCTGACCAAGATCGGGCGCAACGCCCCCGGCATGATCTACCAGTATCAGCTGCGCGCCGACGGCAGCGCCTGCTTTCCCTACGCCAGCGAGGGCATACGCGGCATCTACGGCGTATCGCCCGAGGCGGTTGCCCACGATGCAGCCGCCGTATTTGCCGTCCTGCATCCGGATGACCTGCAGGCCATCGTCGATAGCATCGAACGTTCCGCACGCACGCAGCAGACCTGGCATCTCCGCTACCGCGTCAACCACCCGCTCAAGGGGGTGATCTGGGTGGAGGGCCGGGCCTCGCCCGAGCGCCTGCCGGACGGCAGCGTGCTGTGGCATGGCGCGATTTTCGATATTTCGGCGCAGAAGCAGATCGAAGCCGAACTCGCGCAGCGCATGGACGACCTGCGCGTATCCGAAGCCCGCCAGCGCGAGCTGGCTGCGCTGGCGCAACGCGAACAGAGCCGCATGGCCACGCTCCTTTCCGGCATGAGCATCGGCATCCTGTTCGAGGACCGCGATAACCGCATCGAATACGTCAATCCCGCGTTCCGCCACATGTGGGCGATCGGCGAGGAAGTCGACCTGATCGGGCGCCCCACGCGCGAGGTGCTCGACCATTCCACCCACCGCTTCGCACGCCCCGACCATGCCTCCAAGCACATCCTGCACGTGCTCGACACGCACGAGATCAGCGAACGCTTCGAGGTCGACCTCTACGACGGCCGGGTCCTCACCCAGCTCTCCTACCCGGTATCCGACACCGACGGACGCGCCATCGGCCGCCTGTGGGTCTACGAGGACGTCACGCACGAACGGCAGACGGCGCAGCAGCTCATCTATCTTGCCGAGCACGACGCACTGACCGGCCTTTACAACCGCCACCGTTTCCAGGACCAGCTGGAACGCATGATCAGCGCCGCCTCGCGCACCCATGCACGCTTCGGTCTGCTCTATTTCGACCTCGACGACTTCAAGACCATCAACGACACCTTCGGCCACCGCGCAGGCGACACCGTGCTGGTGCGCGCAGCCGGCGAGGTGGCGAGCCTGGTTCGCGGCGGCGAGCTCTTCGCTCGGCTGGGCGGCGACGAATTCGCCATCCTCGTCGAACTCACGCGCGGCGACGAACCGGTGCAGCTTGCCGAGCGCATCGTGCACGCCATCTCGGCCATTCCCTTCCGTTTTCGCGGCAGCAATCTGCGGCTCACCGCGAGCATCGGCATCGCGCTCTTCCCCGAGCATGGCGACAACGCCGAAGACCTGGTGGCGCATGCCGACACCGCGATGTACCAGGCCAAGGACTCGGGCAAGAACACCTGGGCGGTGTACGACGCCCGCCGCAATGTCGCTGAAGCCATGCTCGAACGCATGACCTGGAGCAGCCGCATCGCTCACGCGCTGTCCAATGACGGCCTGGAGCTGCACTTCCAGGGCATCTACCACACGCGCGACGGCAGTCTCTCCCACCTCGAGGCGCTGGTACGCATGAAGGATCCGGCGCAGCCCGACCGTCTGATCATGCCGGGGCAGTTCATTCCCGTTGCCGAAAAGAACGGCCAGATCCTCGACATCGACCGCTGGGTCATCCGCCAGAGCGTTGCGGTGCTCGCCGGCCATCCGGACCTCGCCGCGCTGGCGGTCAACATCTCCGGCCGCAGTTTCGACGAGCCCGGCCTGCCGCACTACATCCAGCACCATCTCGCGCATTTCGGCGTCGAACCGCGCCGGCTCATCATCGAGCTGACCGAGACCGCCGCCGTCACCGAAATGCAGGACGCCCAGCGCTTCATCGAGGCCCTGCAGCAGACCGGCTGCCTGATCTGCCTGGACGACTTCGGCTCGGGTTTCTCCACCTTCGCCTACCTGAAATACCTGGGCGCGCACATCCTCAAGATCGACGGCATGTTCGTGCGCGACCTGCCCAACAACCGCGACAACCAGGCCTTCGTCAAGGCGATGATCGATGTGGCGCGCGGGCTCGACAAGATCACCGTCGCCGAATTCGTCGAGGATGCCGCCACGCTGGAGATGCTGCGCGGATTCGGCGTGGACATGGCGCAGGGCTACCACCTGCACCGGCCCTCGGCGCAGTTGCCGCCGCTCTGATCTGGGCGGCAGGGTTCCAGTAGAAATCATACTGGCGTTAGACTGCCCGGCATGAACCCCACCACCATGCAGCTTGTTGGCGCAGCGCTTTTCGGCATTGCGGTCCTGCATACCTTCTCCACCAAGTTTTTCGCGGACCTGGCGAACAGGAACGGGCAGCACGCGGGCATCTGGCACCTGCTCAGCGAAGTGGAGGTGGTATTCGGCTTCTGGGCGATGGTGATGATGGTCTGGATGTTCCTGCTGGAAGGCCGGGAGGCCGCGACCACCTTTCTGGATTCGCGGCATTTCACCGAACCGATGTTCATATTCGCCATCATGGTGATCGCCGGCAGCAAACCCGTTCTCGATTTGGCGGCGCAACTGGTTGCACTCGTAGCGCGCTTCGTGCCTCTAAGCGGCGGCATGGCGACCTACTTCCTGCTGCTCGCGCTGGTCCCTCTGCTCGGCTCCTTCATCACCGAGCCCGCAGCCATGACGCTCGCCGCGCTGATGCTGCGCGAGCGCTACTTCGGCAGGCATGCCTCGGTCAAGTTCAAATATGCCACCCTGGGCGTACTGTTCGTCAACATTTCCATCGGCGGCGTCCTCACGCCCTATGCCGCCCCGCCAGTGCTGATGGTGGCCGGCGTCTGGGGCTGGGACATCTGGTACATGCTCGCGCATTTCGGCTGGAAAGCGGCTCTGGCCGTGATTGTCAACGCGCTCGGCATTACGCTGCTCTTCGCCGACGAACTCCGGCACGGCACCTATCATGCGCCCCTCCAGCGCGAGCGCGCCCCGCTGCCCGTCATGCTGATCCATCTGCTGTTCCTTGTCGGCGTGGTCGTGTTTGCCCACCACCCGGCCGCATTCATGGCGCTATTCCTGTTCTTCATGGGCTTTGCCACTGCCTACCCCCGCTACCAGGACCGGCTGATCCTGCGAGAAGGCCTGCTCGTGGCGTTCTTCCTTGCCGGACTGGTAGTGCTGGGCAGCCAGCAGGCCTGGTGGCTGCAACCCCTGCTCACCGGCATGGACGCGACGACTGTGTATTTCGGTGCCACGGTCCTGACTGCCATCACCGACAACGCCGCACTCACCTACCTGGGTTCGCTGTTGCAGGGGCTGTCCGACGAATTCAAGCAAGCGCTGGTCGCGGGCACCGTCACCGGCGGCGGTCTCACCATCCTCGCCAATGCCCCCAACCCGGCCGGGGTTTCCATCCTCAAGAATCATTTCGAGGACGGTTCCGTTCACCCGGTCGGTCTCTTCGTATCGGCACTGCCTCCTACCATCGTCGCCATCCTGGCCTTTCGACTGCTGTAGCGAACTGCGTGGCGCCGATGCCTGATACCCGCCATCGGCTGCCTGAATTATCCGGCACGTTGCATCAGTCGTATCCGCGGTGCGGGTTAGAATGGGGGCGTCCGTCTGCTGGCGGCGAGCGCACCCACGTTTGACTTCATGACGCTTCTCCTTGCCGTACTCCTCCCTTTTGCCGGCGCCGCCCTCGTGGCCTGGGTAGCCCGCTCCGGCCGCTCACGCGCAGCCTGGGCCGCTGGCGCCGTCACACTTGGCTCGATCCTGCTGCTGGCCCCCCTGTTACCTCTGCCATTCGCCGGTACGACGCTTGTGCAACAGGTGGACTGGATGCCCGCGCTTGGACTCCATCTAGCCTTCCGCCTCGACGGGCTCGCCTTGCTGTTTGCCGGCCTCATCCTCGGGATCGGCCTGCTGATCGTGCTGTATGCGCGCTACTACCTCTCCGAGCGTGACAGCATGGGGCGTTTCTACGCTTCCCTGATGCTGTTCATGGGCTCGATGCTCGGCATCGTGCTGTCGGAAAACCTGATCCAGCTGCTGATCTTCTGGGAGCTGACCAGTCTCTCGTCTTTCCTGCTCATCAGCTACTGGCAGCACCGCGAGGAAGCCCGCAACGGTGCGCGTATGGCGCTGGCCGTCACAGGTCTGGGTGGCTTCGCCATGCTCGGTGGCTTCCTGCTCCTTGGCTACATCGTTGGCAGCTACGAGCTGTCCGACGTGTTCGCCTCGGCCGACCACATCCGTGCGCACCCGCTCTACGTGCCGACGCTCACCCTGATCCTGCTCGGAGTGTTCACCAAGTCGGCGCAGTTCCCCTTTCACTTCTGGCTGCCGCACGCGATGGCCGCCCCCACGCCGGTATCTGCATATCTGCATTCGGCGACCATGGTGAAAGCGGGCGTATTCCTGCTGGCTCGGCTGTACCCGGTGCTGTCCGGTACCCCGGAATGGTTCTGGCTGGTCAGCAGCGCAGGGCTCGCCACGCTGCTGCTCGGCGCCTACACGGCGCTGTTCAAGCACGATCTGAAAGGCCTGCTGGCGTATTCGACGATCAGCCACCTCGGCCTGATCACCCTGCTGTTCGGGCTCTCCACGCCGCTCGCTGCAGTCGCCGGCGTGTTCCACATCATCAACCACGCCACCTTCAAGGCCTCGCTGTTCATGGCCGCCGGCATCATCGACCACGAGGCCGGCACGCGCGACATGCGCCGGCTCAACGGTCTGTGGAAATTCATGCCCTACACCGCCACGCTGGCCATGGTGGCCGCATCCGCCATGGCCGGCGTGCCTTTGCTGAATGGTTTCCTGTCGAAGGAGATGTTCTTCGCCGAGGCCGTGCACATCAGCCAGGAGCACGTCGCCGGCTGGCTGCTGCCCGCACTGGTCACGCTGGCGGGCGCCTTCGCAGTAGCCTACTCGATCCGCTTCATCCACGACGTCTTCTTCAACGGCGAACCGGTCGACCTCCCGCGAACGCCGCACGAACCGCCGCGCTGGATGAAAGTGCCGGTCGAAATCCTGGTCATGCTGTGCCTGGTCGTCGGCACCGCACCCGCGCTGACCGTGGCGCCGCTCCTGGCCGTGGCGGCCGAGAGCACGCTTCAGACCGCGCTGCCCGAGTATCACCTCGCGTTATGGCACGGCTTCAATACAGCCCTCGTCATGAGCCTCGTTGCTCTCGCAATGGGTGTACTGATCTACCTCGTACGCCGGCCGCTGACCGCCTGGCATGAATCCGGTGCCAACCGGATTGACGCGCGCATCCCCTATAACGCGCTGTTGAACGGATTCTTTGCGCTGTCCCGCTTCGTCACCCGCCGCATCGACACCGGCTCCCTGCAACGCCAGGTGCTGTTCTTCCTTCTCGCAGCGCTGGCGCTCGGCGTCGCACCCTGGCTCGCCGGCGAATCACCGCTCACCGGCAAGCGTCCCGGGCTGCCGCCCGACACGGTGAGCCTCAGTGCCGCCGCCGCACTCATGCTCGCCACCATCGCCACCGTGTGGTGGCGCGACCGCCGCTTCACCGCGCTCATCGTCATCGGCGTCGTCGGGCTCGTGGTCTCCCTGACCTTCGTGAAATTTTCCGCCCCCGACCTGGCGCTCACGCAGCTCTCGGTCGAGATCGTGACCATCATCCTGCTGCTGCTGGCCTTGTTCTTCCTGCCGCAACGCGGCGAACCCGAGCCCCGACGCAGCCGTTTGTGGCGTGATGGCTTCCTGGCGCTGGCGGCGGGTACCGGCACGGCGGCGCTGGCCTGGGCGGTGCTCACCCGTCCCTACGAAACCATCGCCGGCTATTTCCTCGAAAACAGCAAGCCGGGCGGCGGCGGCACCAATGTGGTCAACGTCATCCTGGTCGATTTTCGCGGCTACGATACGCTGGGCGAGATCACCGTGCTCGCGCTCGCCGGCCTGGGCATCTTCGCGATGTTGCAGACCCTGATCCTTACCGCCCCGTCTCGCGACACCGCCGGCCGTGCCTGGAACGCCGATGCGCACCCTGTCATCATGGCCACGCTCACACGCCTGCTGCTGCCGCTCGCGCTGCTGGTTGCGGTCTTCATCCTGCTGCGCGGCCACAACCAGCCGGGCGGCGGCTTCATCGCCGGCCTCATCACCGCCGTTGCGCTGATCGTGCAATACCTTGCCAACGGCGCCGCCTGGACGCACCAGCGGATGGCGTCCGACAGCCAGCCGCTCATCGCGTGGGGGCTGGGCATCGCCACTTTCACCGGCCTCGCGAGCTGGGCGTTCGGCCACCCCTTTCTCACCTCGACTTTTGGCTACCAGCACTGGCCGGTGGTCGGCAAATTCGAACTCGCCTCGGCAATGGCTTTTGATCTGGGCGTTTTTCTCGTCGTCGTCGGTGCCACGCTGATGATCCTCACCGGACTGGGCGGCCTTCACCGCCCCGAACCGCGCCAGGCGGCAGCGCGGCAGGAGGCGCACTGATGGAAGCCCTCATTGCCCTCGTCATCGGGGTACTCACCGCAGGCGGGGTGTTCCTCGCGCTGCGTGCGCAGACATTCCCGGTGGTGCTGGGACTCACGCTCCTGTCCTATGCCGTGAACCTGTTCCTGTTCGTCATGGGCCGGCTCGCTGTCGGCGTGCCACCGGTCATCAGCGACGCCGCGACGGCTTACACCGACCCCCTGCCGCAGGCGCTGGTGCTCACCGCCATCGTCATCAGCTTCGGCATGACGGCCTTCGTCATCGTCCTGGCACTGAAGGCGCGCGCCGAGCTCGGCAATGACCACGTCGATGGCCTTGAAGACGAGGAGGACCGTTCGTCGTGACGCTCGCCGGCCATCTGCCCATCCTGCCTGTAGTGCTGCCGCTCGTCGCCGGCATCGTGCTGCTCGCACTGCGCCGCGTGCCGACAGGCGTGCAACGCGGCGTGGGCCTCGTCGCGACGTTCGCACTGTTGCCGGTGGCGGGCGGGCTTCTGCAAGCCACCGGCGATGGGACCCATCTTGTCTACCTGCTCGGCAACTGGGAAGCGCCCTATGGCATCGTACTGGTGGCCGACCGGCTCGCGGCCTGGATGCTGCTCGTCACCGCCCTCG
This sequence comes from Pseudomonadota bacterium, assembly GCA_040754275.1. Lineage (GTDB taxonomy): Bacteria > Pseudomonadota > Gammaproteobacteria > Burkholderiales > Thiobacillaceae > Thiobacillus. The sequence continues at coordinate 4,192 of JBFMCW010000023.1, read as the reverse complement.
TTGCCGTATTCGCCCTGTTATACGCCCTCAATGGCACCGACACCGAAGGGCGTCACTTCCATGTGCTGTTCCAGTTGCAACTCTTCGGCCTCAACGGCGCCTTCCTTACTGGCGATCTCTTCAACCTCTTCGTGTTCTTCGAGATCCTGCTGCTCGCCTCGTACGGCCTGCTGCTGCACGGCGGCGGCCGCCTGCGGGTAAAAGCGGGGCTGCATTACGTCGTCATCAACCTGGTCGGCTCGACGCTATTCCTGTTCGCCGTCGGTACGCTCTATGGCGTGACCGGCACGCTCAACATGGCCGACCTTGCAGTCAAGTTCGCCGCCACGCCGCCGGAAAACGCCGCACTTCTGCAGTCGGCGGCGCTCCTGCTGTTCGGGGTGTTCGCGTTGAAGGCCGCGCTGGTACCGCTTTACCTGTGGCTGCCCGCTGCGTATGGCCATACCAGTGCCCCCGTCGCCGCACTGTTCGCGATCATGACCAAGGTGGGCGCCTACAGCATCCTGCGTGTCTACAGCCTCTTCGCCGGCATGGATAGCGGTCCACTCGCCGGGCTGCTCGACGCCTGGCTTCTGCCGCTCGCGCTGGCCACGCTCGCGCTCGGCGTGCTCGGCGCAGCCGCCAGTAGCGGCCTGCGACAACAGGCCGCGTATTTCGTTGTCGCTTCGGTCGGCACCCTGCTCACCGCCGTCGGCCTCGGCGACGCCGATGCGCTCGCCGCCGGCCTCTATTACCTGCCGCACTCGACCTTCGCCACCGCTGCGCTCTTCCTGCTCGCCGACAGCATCGCGCGCGGGCGCGGCGAACCAGGCGACCGCTTCGAGCCGGGCCCTGCGATGCCACGCGCCCCGCTCGTCGGCAGCCTGTTCTTCGTGACCGCAATCGCGGTAGCCGGGATGCCGCCGCTGTCGGGCTTTCTTGCCAAGTTCATGCTGCTGAGAGCCGCGCTCGATACCTCGACTGCGGGCTGGGTACTCGCCGTCGTGCTCGCCACTGGCCTCCTGGGCGTGATCGTGCTGGCGCGCAGCGGCAGCCTGCTGTTCTACCGTACCCACACACCGCAAAGTACAATGCCTGTGCCCAGCCTTGCCGCACTGATGCCGGTGGTCGCCTTGCTGGTGCTCGTCCTCGGGCTGACAGTCGCCGCCGGCCCGACCACCGAGTACACAGCCGCCATCGCCGCGCAAGTCTCGGCACCGCAAGCGTACATCGAGGCCGTACTGGGGGGTGCACGGTGAGACGCTTACTGCCCCACCCGCTGCTGAGCCTGTCGCTCACCCTCATCTGGCTACTCCTGGTGAACGAATTCACGCCTGGCGCCCTCGTGCTTGGCGCCCTCCTCGGCTGGCTGATTCCCTTTGCGTCATCGCGCTTCTGGCCGGAGGCCATCCGCATCCGCCATCCCGGCGTGTTGCTGCGATTTCTTGGCATCTTCGTGTTCGACATCGTGCGCGGCAGTTTCCAGGTCGCCTGGCTCATTCTCAGGGGACCGGCCGGACTGCGCCCGACCTTCGTGGAAGTTCCGCTCGCGCTCTCCACCGACCTCGGCATCAGCCTGCTGGCCAACACGATCTCGCTCACACCCGGTACCGTATCGGCAGATCTTTCGCCCGACCGTCGCACGCTCATCGTGCACACAATCGATACCGGCGATCCGGCCGCGCTGGTCGCCGAAATCAAGCAACGCTACGAAACCCCCTTGCGGCAGGTTTTCGAGGAAGGAGACGCCTGATGCTCGATACCGTCATTTCCATCGCCTATGCCCTGGTCACGCTGGCTTTCCTGATGAGCTTCTGGCGACTGCTCAAGGGCCCCGACGCACCCGATCGCATCCTTGCGCTCGACACCCTGTACGTGAACACCATCGCCTTCCTGGTGCTGCTGGGCATCCATCTGGGCAGCGCGATCTATTTCGAGGCGGCGCTGCTCATCGCCATGATGGGCTTCGTCGGCACCGTTGCACTGTGCAAGTACCTGCTGCGCGGCGACATCATCGAATGAGCCCGACATGATCGACGCCCTGCTCTCCCTCCTGATTCTGGTCGGTGCACTGTTCACCTTCGTCGGTTCGCTCGGGCTATTTCGCCTGCGCGACTTCTATACCCGCCTGCACGGGCCGACCAAGGCCACCACGCTCGGCGTAGGCTGCCTCTTGATAGCCTCGGCGCTGTTCTTCAGCCTGCGTGACGGAGGCGTGAGCCTGCACGAGGTGCTGGTCACACTGTTCCTGTTTATTACTGCACCGGTGTCTGCCCACCTGCTCGCCAAAGCGGCGCTGCATCTCAAGCTGAGATCGCTTGCTCCGACACCGCGCGGGGCACGCAACACGCCCTCCGACATGGCCTGAGTCTTTGCGGGCAACGCGCTTGCGCCGGCCCCGACTCAGGGATCATCCGGCGGTTCTTCCATCCCTCCCACGGCAGCCATTATCCCCCGTAAAGCTCGATGCCGTCGGCACCCCGGCAGATAACCACCAGATAAACATGGTTAACGGTGGCGCGCCCAGCCGCATCACGGTATCCTCAAACCGACCATAATTGCTCGGGAACCTGTTTGGGGTTGATCAACTCTGTACGGCAGACTGTTTTTTACATGAATTGAAGGAGGTCAAATGAACTCTCAAGTCACCACCCTCGGCCGCAGCAGCGCTGAGGTTTCCTCGTCCAGCAAGGTCCTCAAGAACACCTACATGCTGCTCGCGATGACGCTGCTGTTCAGCGCCGCGCTGGCCGGCGTGTCCATGGCGATGAACATGCCCTACATGGTCAGCCTCGGCAGCACCATCGCCGCCATGCTGCTCCTGTGGTTCGTGGTGCCGCGTACAGCCCATTCGGCTGCCGGCATCGGCGTGGTATTCGCCGTCACCGGCCTGCTTGGCTTCGGCCTCGGCCCCATGCTCAACCATTACCTCGGTCTGCCGAACGGCCCGCAGCTGGTGATGGGTGCGATGGGCATCACCGCCTTCGTGTTCCTGGGGCTCTCGGCCTACGTGCTGGTCACGCGCAAGGACTTCAGCTTCATGGGCGGTTTCCTGATGACCGGTGTGCTGGTCGCCTTTGTTGCCGCCCTGGTCGCACTCGGTGCCAGCCTGCTTGGCTACCCCATGCCCGGCCTGTCGCTGGCAGTATCGGCCCTGTTCGCCTTGCTGATGTCCGGCATGATCCTCTGGCAGACCAGCGAGATCGTGAATGGCGGCGAGACCAATTACGTGCTGGCCACGATCAGTCTGTACGTCTCGATCTACAATCTCTTCACCAGCCTGTTGCACCTGCTGGGTTTTGCCAGCAACGACTGACCTCCATGACTGACACGACAGAAACGGCGCCCGCGTGGCGCCGTTTTTTTCTGCCGCGTCCTTCCTCCTGGCGACAGCGTTTTCCCGACCTGCACCCGTGACTGCAACGCCCCCCGCTTACATCGACACTCACAGCCATTTCGATGCCGCCGAATTCGACGCCGACCGCGATGCCGAATACGCGCGCGCCATCGCGGCGGGCGTCACCGTTCAGGTGGTTCCCAGCATCTCACGCGAGAACTTCGACGCAGTGGCCGCCACCTGCGCCCGTTATCCCGGGTGCCTGCCTGCCTGGGGGCTGCATCCGATGTACATCCATGTGCACACCCCCGCGGACCTTGTAGTCCTGCGTGCGCGCATCGCGGCACAACGGCCCGTAGCCCTCGGCGAAATCGGCCTGGATCTCTTCGTGCGCGGCCTCGACGTCCCCACCCAGGAACACTACTACGTCGAGCAACTGAAGCTCGCGCGCGAATTCGATCTGCCGGTGCTGCTGCACTGCAGGAAGTCGAGCGACCTGTTGCAGAAGCATCTGCGCAGGGTCCGGGTGCCGGGCGGCATCGCCCACGCCTTCAACGGCAGTCCGCAACAGGCGGCCGAATTCATCAAGCTGGGATTCAAGCTGGGCCTCGGCGGCGCCTTCACCTGGCCGCGCGCCAACAATCTGCGCCGGCTCGCCGTCGATCTGCCGCTGGATGCCATCGTGCTGGAAACCGACAGCCCGGACATTCCGCCGGTCTGGATCGGGCGCGGCCGCAATGCCCCGGGCGAGTTGCCGCGCATCGCGCAGACCCTCGCCGAACTGCGCGGGATCACCGTTGAGGCGGTGGCACAGGCGACGACACGGAATGCCTGCGAGGTGCTTGGCCTGCCTTCGGGGTTAGGGGTTAGGGGTTA
>JBFMCW010000022.1:0-39959 GCA_040754275.1 Pseudomonadota bacterium | reverse complement strand
TTTTGGGTCTGGGGGGGGGGGCGCCCCGCGCCCATTCATTTCTTGGGGCGGGGCCCCCCCCCACGCTTTTTCCCTAGCCCCTAGCCCCTAGCCCTGAATCCTGCCTGTAGGACAAACACCTACACGATTCCCGGAAAACTTCCGTCCCGTTAAACAGCGCCTCGCCACATTAACTTTCCCGGGGTGGCGCCGAAAACGATTCATCCGGGCAAGGTTTAGCCCACAGATGAAAAAACTCTTTCGGGAAGGACGGATCATGAAACTGGACGAAATGCTGGCCGAAATGCGCGAAGTCAATCTCAGCTACCTCATGCTGGCGCAGAACATGATCCGCCACGACAAGACCACTGCGGTCTTCCGCCTCGGCATCAGCCAGGACGTGGCTGAACTGATCGAGGCCCTGACCCCCGCGCAGATCCTGAAACTGGCGGATTCCGGCATGCTGATGTCGCGCTTCCGCTTCGACGACGGTGCCGTGCTCAACATGCTGACCAACTACACCAGGGACCGCGCACTGGCCCAGTCGCACGCCGCGATCCTGATGGCCGGACAACAGGCAGCTGCATTCGCATAAACCGCATTCATCACCGCCGAAGGGGAGGGCACCATGAGCAAAAAAAGCCTGTTGAACGAAATGCGCGACACCCAGCTGGCGATCGAACTGATCGAACTCGGCGCCCGCCCGCAGGTGCTGGAGTGCGAAACCTCGCTGTCGCGCGAGCGTCTGCTCAAGCTCTACAAGGAAGTGAAGGGCGTGTCACCCCCCAAGGGCATGCTGCCGTTCTCGACCGACTGGTTCCTCACCTGGCTGCCCAATGTGCATGCCTCCCTGTTCGTCAACATCCATCGTTACCTCACCCAGAACAGCGACGCCGCCGGCATCGAGGCCGTGCTCAAGAGCTATCGCCTGTACCAGGAATACATCCAGACCAACCAGATCGAGCCGGTGCTGAGCTTCACCCGCGCCTGGACACTGAACCGCTTCTTCGAGAACCGCATGCTGGAAACCGCCACCTGCACCTGCTGCGGCGGCCAGTTCGTGGTGCATCCCGACGATCTGCATCACGAATACGTGTGCGGCCTGTGCAACATGCCGGCGCGTGCCGGCAAGACCCGCAAGGCCAAGGCCGAAACGCACGCCGATCTGTCCGCCGCCGCCTGAACGCGATGGGCACGGCGCTCCGTCGCCTGCCGGTCAGCCTGCAATCCATGCTTGTCCAGTGCGCCGCCACGGTTCTGACGGCGTTGCTGTTCTGGCTGGTCGCCCGATCCGGCCTCCTCCAGCCCGCGCTCTGGCACTTTGCACTGGGGCAGGGCGGGATTGCGGCAGTACTGAGCCGCTGGCTGGGCCAGCCGGCCTGGTGGCCGCCCCTGCACCTGGGGTTTGTTCCGGCCATCCTGATCGCCCGCCAGCTTGCCGTACCCGAGTGGATCTACCTGGCTGCCTTCGCGGTCCTGGTACTCTTCTACTGGAGCAGCTTCCGCACCCGCGTGCCCCTGTACCTCTCCGACCGCAAGGCCCGGGAGGCGCTGGCGTCCCTGCTGCCGCAGGATCGCGCCTTTCGTTTCATCGACCTGGGCAGCGGGTTGGGCGGCGTGCTTCTGCATCTTGAATCGCGCTTTCCGCTTGGCCGTTTCGAGGGCACCGAAATCGCGCCGGCGCCCTGGCTGATCAGCCGCGTGCGTGCGTTCCTGCGACGCAGCAGGGTGGCCATCATGCGCCGCGACTACGCCACGCTCGACCTCGGCGCCTACGATGTCGTCTTCGCCTTCCTTTCCCCCGCGGCGATGCCGGCGCTGTGGCTGCAGGCGCAGGGACAGATGCGCGACGGGACGTGCTTCGTCAGCCTGTCCTTCGAGGTGGCCGGACGGCAGCCGGACGAGAGCATTCCGCTGGCGGACGGCGCGCGTCATACCCTCCATGTCTGGCGCATGCACGCCGCAAAATAAGCCGTGTGCGCCATCAAGTTTTTATCGATCTGGTCGAATTCCAAACCTGAGAGCCGGCGTTGCAGCACCGGCAGAACGGGGCGGGGGCATTCCAGCTTTCTGCCCGAGCTATAGGGAAGGATATTTCAGCCGTGTTAGTCATTGGTGGTTGGATTACCGTACTGTTGTGCGTATTTGGCGGATTTGCGCTGGCGGGCGGCTATCTGGCCGCGCTGTGGCATCCGATCGAGCTCCTCATCATCGGCGGGGGCGCCATCGGTGCATTCCTCGTCGCCAACAATGCAAAGGCCATCAAGGCCACCCTCAAGGCCCTGCCCACCCTCTTCAAGGGCTCGAAATACACGCGTGCGCTTTACATGGACATGCTCGCGCTGCTGTACGAACTGCTGACCAAGATCCGCAAGGAAGGCCTCATGTCGATCGAGTCCGACGTCGAGAACCCCGAGAGCAGCCCGCTTTTTTCCAAGTACCCGACCATCCTCGCCGATCATCACCTGATCGAATTCCTGACCGACTATCTGCGCCTGATGGTCTCGGGCAGCATGAATGCCTTCGAGATCGAGAACCTGATGGACAACGAGATCGAGACCCACCATCACGAGGGCGAGGTCCCCGTCCACAGCGTGACCAAGCTGGGCGACGGCCTGCCGGCGTTCGGCATTGTCGCGGCGGTGATGGGTGTGGTGAAGACCATGGGTTCCGTACATCTGCCGCCAGCCGAGCTGGGAGTGCTGATCGGTGCTGCGCTCACCGGAACATTCATCGGCATTCTGCTTGCCTATGGCTTTGTCAGTCCGCTTGCCAATCTCCTGGAGCAGAAGCTGCACGAGTCCTCAAAAATGCTCCAGTGCATGAAGGTCACGCTTCTCGCCAGCATCAATGGCTACGCACCCGCGATCGCGGTCGAGTTCGGACGCAAGGTGCTGTATTCCACCGAAAGGCCCTCGTTCAGCGAACTCGAGGAACACGTCAAGGGCGCCAAGGCGCGCTGATCCGCGCTGTCCGTGACACGGGCATCCAAGCATGAGCGAACAAAAAGCGCCCATCATCGTCAAGCGCATCAAGAAATCCGGTGGCGGCCATCACGGCGGTGCCTGGAAGATCGCCTATGCCGATTTCGTGACCGCGATGATGGCCTTCTTCCTGCTGATGTGGCTGCTGGGGTCCACCACCAAGGGTGATCTCGAGGGCATCGCGGAATACTTCAAGACGCCGCTCAAGGTCGCCATGCAGGGCGGCTCCGGCAGCGGCGACAGCTCCAGCGTCCTCAAGGGCGGCGGCACGGACGTCACCCGGCAGGCGGGGCAGGTCAAGAAGGGCCAGACCGAGGACGTCAAGAAATCCTACAACCTCAAGGCCGCCAGGGCCGAGCTCGAACGCCTGGAAGCCGAGCGCCTGAAGGTGCTCAAGCAGAAGCTCGAAGCCGCCATCGACACCAATCCCACGCTCAAGCAGTTCAAGCGCCAACTGCTCATCGATATCACCAGCGAGGGGCTGCGCATCCAGATCGTCGACGAGCAGAACCGGCCGATGTTCAACCTCGCCAGCGCCGAATTGCAGTCCTACACCAAGGTCATCCTGCGCGAGATCGGCGCGGTACTGAACGACGTGCCCAACCGCGTCAGCCTGTCCGGCCACACCGACGCCACCCTGTACGCCAACGGCGCACGCGGCTACAGCAACTGGGAACTCTCGGCCGACCGCGCCAACGCCTCGCGCCGCGAACTCATCGCCGGTGGCATGGACGAGGCCAAGATGCTGCGCGTCGTCGGCCTGGGGTCGTCGGTCCCCTTCGGCACGGCCGCGCCCACCGATCCGGTGAATCGCCGCATCAGTCTCATCGTCATGAACAAGCGCACCGAGGACGCCATCACCAAGCAGGCGTCCGGCGTGCATGTCGAGGATGAGGAAGACGTGCGGGCCGAACTCGACAAGGTTGCGCCCTCCACCCAGGCCGAAGCCGCGGACGCCGCCAACGCTGCTGCCGCGGCCGCCGCGGCGAAATAGCCGGAAAAACCGCCTCTATTCTCCTGATCGGTTGCGTCGCACGCTGCCGATAATCCAGCCTAAGAAATCCCGTTCCGCGCATGTGCGCGGCGGGCCCCCACGATGCGAGATCAGGGATGGCTGAGGAAAGCGATCAGGAACGGACAGAAGCCCCGTCGCCACAGCGACTGGAGAAGGCACGCGAAGAGGGCCAGGTACCGCAGTCGCGCGAACTGGCGACGTTCGTCGTGCTGATGGCGGGCGGCGCCGGGCTCTGGATGATGGCCAGCCACCTCGGCCGGACCATGTCCGGCGTCATGAAGAGCGGCCTGGCTTTCGAGCCGGCCGTGGGACGCGACAGCAGCCATGCGCTTGCGCAAGTCTCCGGTCTCTTCACCGACGCCGCGCTGGCGCTGGCGCCCTTCCTGCTGCTGATGGCGGTCGCCGCCATGGTCTCCCCCCTCCTGCTGCGCGGCTGGCTGTGGAGCACCAAGGCGCTGGAACCCAAGTTCTCGCGCCTGAACCCGCTGTCCGGCATCAAGCGCATGTTCTCGCACCAGGGCCTGGTCGAGCTGGTGAAATCGATTGCCAAGGTGGGCCTGCTCGGCGGCATCGCAGCGTGGCTGATCTGGAGCAATCTCGAAGGTGTGTTCGCCCTCAGCCTGGAGGACTCGAAATCCGCCGTCGCCCACATGGGCGACCTTCTGGGCCGGCTGTTCCTGCTCATTTCAGGCGCGATGATCTTCATCGTCGTGCTCGACCTGCCTTACCAGCTCTGGAGCCACACCAACAAGCTCAAGATGACCAAGGAGCAGTTGCGTCAGGAAGCCAAGGAATCCGAGGGTGATCCGCACATCAAGGCGCGCGTGCGCGCGCAGCAGCGCGAGATGGCGCGCCGCCGCATGATGGCCGAGGTACCGACTGCCGACGTGGTGGTGACCAACCCGACGCACTACGCCGTGGCGCTGAAGTACACCGAGGGCAGGATGGGGGCGCCGCGCGTGGTGGCCAAGGGTGCCGACGTCGTGGCCGCGAAGATCCGCGAACTCGCCGCCGAGCACCGCGTGCCCCTGCTCGAAGCGCCGCCGCTGGCGCGCGCGCTGTTCCGCCACACCGAACTCGGCGACGAAATCCCGGCCACGCTGTACGCCGCGGTGGCCGAGGTGCTGGCCTACGTGTTCCAGCTGCGCCATTTCCAGCAGGCCGGCGGCACCTATCCGCAGGCCCCGGTCGACCTGCCGGTGCCGCCTGAACTCGATCCCGCCCGGAGCGCCGCATGAACGGCACGCTGAACATCGGCCAGTACTTCAACGCCGCCAACCTGCGCGTGATGGCCGCGCCGATCTTCATCGTGCTCATCCTGGCGATGCTGGTGCTGCCGCTGCCGCCGCTGGCGCTGGACATGCTGTTCACCTTCAACATCGCGCTCTCCATCATGGTGCTGCTGGTCAGCCTGTCGACCAAGAAGGCGCTCGACTTCGCCGCCTTCCCCACCGTGCTGCTGCTCTCCACCCTGCTGCGCCTGTCGCTCAACGTCGCCTCGACCCGTGTGGTGCTGCTGGAAGGCCACACCGGCCCCGACGCCGCAGGCAAGGTGATCGAGGCCTTCGGCCATTTTCTCGTTGGCGGCAACTACGCGGTCGGCATCATCGTTTTCGTCATCCTGGTGGTGATCAACTTCATCGTCATCACCAAGGGCGCCGGCCGCATCGCCGAGGTCAGCGCGCGCTTCACCCTGGACGCCATGCCGGGCAAGCAGATGGCGATCGACGCCGATCTCAATGCCGGCCTCATCGACGAGAACGAGGCACGCCGCCGTCGTGCGGAGATCGCGCAGGAATCCGACTTCTACGGTTCCATGGATGGTGCCTCGAAATTCGTGCGCGGCGACGCCATTGCCGGCATCCTCATCCTGCTCATCAACATCATCGGCGGATTCGTCGTCGGCGTGATGCAGCACGACCTGTCCATGAGCGACGCGGCTTCCAACTACACGCTGCTCGCCATCGGCGACGGCCTCGTGGCACAGATTCCCGCACTGGTGATTTCCATCGCCGCCGGCATCATCGTCAGCCGCGTCTCCACCGAGGAAGACATCGCCGGGCAGATGCTCTCCAACGTCTTCAGCAAGACACACGCGCTCTACATCACCGCCGGGATTCTCGGCCTCATGGGCATGATCCCCGGCATGCCGAACTTCGCCTTCCTGCTGCTGGCGGCCGGAATCGTCTGGCTGGCCTGGCGCAGCAGCCGCAAGCCCGCCGAGCCGGCACAGGAGTCCGCCGCGGCCCCTGTCGCCGCGGTCGAGGCGCAGGAAGCGAGCTGGGAAGATGTCGCCCCCATCGATACCCTGGGCCTCGAAGTCGGCTACCGCCTGATCCCGCTGGTGGACAGCGCCGCCGATGGCGAACTGGTGCGCCGCATCAAGGGCATCCGCAAGAAATTCGCACGCGACGTCGGTTTCCTGCCGCCCGCCGTGCACATCCGCGACAATCTCGAAATCAGCCCCAACAGCTACCGCATCACCCTGAAGGGCGTGGAAATCGGCGGCGGCGAGGTGCGCACCGGCGCCTTCCTCGCCATCGACCCGGGCAGCGTGGCCGCCGCCTTGCCCGGCGTGCCGACCAAGGATCCTGCCTTCGGCCTGCCGGCGGTGTGGATCGAGGCCGACATGCGCGAACAGGCGCAGGCCATGGGCTACACCGTGGTCGATGCCGGTACCGTGGTCGCTACCCATCTGAACCATCTCGTCACCCTGCATGCCGCCGAGCTGCTGGGCCGCCAGGAAACCCAGGCGCTGCTCGACCATCTTGCCAAGAGTGCGCCCAAGCTGGTGGAAGACCTGGTGCCCAAGCTGCTGCCGGTTTCGGTGGTGCAGAAGGTGCTGCAGAACCTGCTCGTCGAGGGTGTGGCCATCCGCGACATGCGCAGCATCCTCGATACCCTGCTCGAACACGCCGCGCGTGTGCAGGATCCCAATGAACTCACCGCGCTGGTGCGCGTGGCCCTGGGCCGCTCCATCGTCCAGCAGATCTACGGCGCGGCCGGCGAGCTGCCGGTCATCGCGCTCGACCAGGGTCTGGAACGCCTGCTGCTGCAAAGCCTGCAGGCCGGCGCCGAGGGCGCGGCCATGGAGCCCGGCCTCGCCGACACGCTGCTCGAACGCACCCAGGCCACGGCACAGCGCCAGGAAGCGCTCGGCCATCCGCCCGTGCTGCTGACGCCTGCCGTGTTGCGTCCGCTGCTCGCCCGTTTCCTGCGGCGCACCGTGCCGCAACTCAAGGTGCTTTCGCACGCTGAAGTGCCCGAAGGCAAACAGATCAAAGTGACTTCCCTGGTAGGAGGAACCGCATGAACGTGAAACGCATCGTCGCCAAGACATCCCGGGAGGCCATGCGCCAGTTGCGCGACGTGCTTGGCCCGGATGCCGTGATCCTCTCCAACCGCGCGGTCGAGGGCGGCGTCGAGGTGCTGGCGCTGCCGGCCGAGGCCATCGCCGCGATGGCGCCGCCGGCTGTCGGGGCTCCGGTCGAACTGCCAGAAGTCCCGGTCCGGCACGCTGCGCCGCAGTCTGCGCGCGAGCCGGCCATGCGCGAATCCGCGGACGCCGCGCCGGCCGTCAGCTTCAAGCGTCGCCTGGTCGAACGCGTTGCCGTTCCCAGCCAGGACAGCGCGGAGATTACGCAGAGCATCATCTCCGAGCTCAAGGCCATGCGCGCCCGCCTGGAAACCCGCATCGACGATCTCGCCTGGCGCGATCTGCCGGGCCGCGATCCTGCCGGTGCCACGCTGATGCGCGACCTGCTGTCGGCGGGCTTCTCCGCCGAACTCGCGCGCGACATGCTGGACAGCCTGCCGCACGACGAGACCGATGCCCAGGTCTGGATGCGCAACACCCTGATGAAGCGCCTGAATGTGATGCAGCACGAAACCGATCTGCTCGACGCAGGCGGCGTGTTCGCCCTCATGGGCCCGACCGGGGCCGGCAAGACCACCACCACCGCCAAGCTTGCCGCCCGTTTCGTGGTGCGCCACGGCGCCGACAAACTGGCGCTCCTGACTACCGACAGCTACAGGATCGGCGGCCACGAGCAGTTGCGCATCTACGGCAAGATCCTCGGCGTGACCGTGCACGCCGTGCGCGACGCCGCCGATCTCAAGCTCGCGCTGGCCGAACTGCGCAACAAGCACACCGTGCTGATCGATACCGTCGGCATGAGCCAGCGCGACCAGGCCGTGGCCGAACAGGTGGAGATGCTGTGCCAGGCCGGCCAGCCGATCAAGCGCCTGCTGATGCTCAACGCCACCAGCCACGGCGACACGCTCAACGAAGTGGTCGAGGCCTATCGCCGCCGCGGACTCGACGGCTGCATCCTGACCAAGATCGACGAAGCCGCGAGCCTGGGCCCCGCGCTCGACTGCGCGATCCGCCACGACCTGATGGTGCACTACCTCGCCACCGGCCAGCGCGTGCCCGAAGATCTGCACCTCGCCAACCGGCAGTACCTGATCCATCGCGCGTTCAAGACGCGCACTCTCAAGTCGCCCTGGCAGATCGACGAGAGCGAACTCGCCTATGCCATGAGCGGCCAGGCCTTCCATGCAGAAAGTGCGGTGTCCCTTGGATAAATTCGTCAGCGACCAGGCCGCCGGCCTGCGCCGCCTGCTCGGGCAGGGCGGCTTCCAGGTCATCACCGTGATGAGCGGGCAGAAGGGTGCCGGCAAGACCACGGCCACCGCCAATCTCGCCGCCGCGCTCGCGCATTGCGGGCGCGACGTGCTTATCGTCGATCAGGCCCGGCATGGCCGCGGCGCCGCGGCAGCGCTGGGACTTGTGCCGCTGCACGACGTGTCCGACGTGCTGGCCGGCCGCTGCGCGCTGGTGGACCTCATCCTCACCGGCCCCGACAACGTGCAGGTGCTGCCTATCGGCGGCGGCTTCACGCGGCTGGGCCGCCTGTCCGACCGCGACCAGGAGTGGCTGGCGCAGAGCTTCAACCGCCTGCAGTGCGGCGTCGATGTGGTGCTGGTGGACACGGAGGACGCGACCGACCCCGACGCGCTGCCGCTGGGCCTGGCCGCTTCCGAGATCATGATCGTGCTGCCGCCGGGTCAGGCGGCACTCACCGACTGCTACACCCTGGTGAAGCGGCTGGCGCTGAACTTCGGCAAGCGCCAGTTCCGCCTGCTGCTCAACCGCGTGGCCTCGACCACGCAGGCGCAGGCTGCGGCGCAGAACTTTTCCGACACCGCGCGCCGCTATCTCGGCGTGTCGGTCGATTTCCTCGGCTATATCCCGCAGGACGAGAAACTCGACCGCGCCAACCGGTTGCAGACGTCCGTGCTCGAAGCCTTTCCGGTCGCGCAGTCCACTTCGCAGTTCCGCAAGCTGGCCGACGGCCTGCTGCGCTGGCCGCAGTCGGCGGGACTGGGCGGGGTGGGGGGCTTCATGCAGCGCGTGATCCAGGGCGGCCGCCTGGTCGAAGCCTATCGGCGTTGAGGAGGCGCGATGTATACCGCAACTGGCAAGGCACAACGCGACGAAAAGGGCGAACTGCTCGAACAGTACATGCCCATGGTCAAGCGGCTCGCGCACCACATGATGGGCCGCCTGCCACCCAGTGTGGAGGAGGACGACCTGGTACAGGCCGGCATGATCGGCCTCATCGACGCGATCAGCCGCTACGACGAGGCGCAGAGTGCGCAGTTCGAGGCCTACGCCATCCAGCGCATCCGCGGCTCCATGATCGACGAGCTGCGCCAGTCCGACTGGATGCCGAGGAGCGCGCGCCAGTCCATGCGCAAGATCGAGGACGTCATCGGCAAGCTGCAGCATCGACTGGGACGCCAGCCCGGCGAGTCCGAAATCGCCGCCGAAATGAAGATGCCGCTCGCCGAGTACCAGGAAATGCTGGGCGACGCGCGCGGCCACCAGCTCCTGTATTTCGAGGACTTCGGCGATTCCGACGAGGACGATTCCTTCCTCGACAAGCAGTCGGCCGATGAGTCGAGCATGCCGTTGCCCCAGCTGCTGGATGCCAACCTGCGCGCCTGCATCATCGCCGGCATCGAAAACCTGCCCGAACGGGAACAACTGCTGATGTCGCTGTACTACGAACAGGAACTCAACCTGCGCGAGATCGCCGAGGTCTTCGGCGTATCCGAATCGCGCATCTGCCAGCTGCACGGCCAGGCCATCGCCCGCCTGCGCGCCAAACTCAAGGAAGACGCATGGATCGCGGGAGCCTGATCGGCATCGTACTCGGCGTGGCCGCCATCGTCGGCGGCCAGGCCATCGAAGGCGGCCAGCTCGGCATCCTGATGCAGCCGGCCGCCTTCGTCATCGTCGTCGTCGGCACCCTGGCCGCCGTGCTGCTGCACCATCCGCTGCCGGTTTTCCTGCAGGGCATGAAAATGGCGCGCTGGGCCTTCCGCCCGCCGGCATCCGACGCCCAGGGGCTGATCCGCCGCATCGTCATGTGGTCGCAGACCGCGCGCGCCGACGGCCTGCTGGCGCTGGAGAAATACGTCAACACCACCCACGACCCATTCCACAAGACCGGCCTGCAGCTGCTGGTGGACGGTGCCGACGCCGTCAAGTTGCGCGATACCCTCGACGTGCAGATCGTCAGCTTCGAGACGGCCGAACGCCAGGCTGCCCGGGTATGGGAAATCGCCGGCGGCTACGCGCCCACGCTGGGCATCCTGGGGGCAGTGCTGGGGCTCATCCACGTCATGGAGAACCTGTCCGACCCGAGCAAGCTCGGCACCGGCATCGCCGTGGCCTTCGTCGCCACCATCTACGGCGTCGGTCTTGCCAACCTGGTGTTCCTGCCCATCGCCAACAAGATCAAGTTCAGCATCGCGCGGCGCGTGGCCGAACGCGAGATCCTCTGCGACGGCCTCATCGGTATCGCCCAGGGCGACAATCCGCGCATCATCGAGGCCAAGCTGAAAGGCTATCTCTAAGAATCATGCGTCGCCGCCGCCGCATCACCTTCGACCGCGAGAACCATGATCGCTGGCTGATTTCCTATGCCGATTTCATCACGCTGCTGTTCGCCTTCTTCGTGGTGATGTACGCCGTTTCGGCGGTCAACGAGAGCAAGTACCGCGTGCTGGCCAATGCCCTGGGCGACGCCTTCGGCAAGACCCCGGCGACGATCGACGCGCCGGTCCCCAACCTGCAGCCTGCCAAACCCCTGCCGCCGGACGTGAAGCAGCGCACCCTCAGGCAGCAGCAGGCGCTTGAAGAACGCGAGCACATGAAGGAAGTGGCCAACAACCTGCTCGAAGCCATGGGGCCGCTGGTGAAGGAGGGCAAGGTGCGCGTCACGCAAAGCCGGCGTGGCGTCACCATCGAGATCAACGCCAACGTGCTGTTCAAGCCGGGCGAAGCGGATCTTCAGCCCGACTCGCTGGGCGTGCTGCGGGCGGTGGCCACCACGCTGGCGCGCGAACCCTTCAACCTCGAAGTCACCGGCCATACCGACGACGTGCCCATCCGCAGCGCCCAGTTTCCCTCGAACTGGGAACTGTCGTCCGTGCGTGCAAGCAGCGTGGTCCGCCTGTTCGCCGACAACGGCATCGAGCCGTCACGGCTCTATGCCATCGGCCGCGAGGCCAGCGAGCCGGTGGCTTCCAACGCCACCCCGGAAGGCCGTGCACGCAATCGCCGCGTCGAGCTCATGATCCTGTCCAGCCTGCCGGACGTGGTCGAGGAAATCCCCGTCAAGCCGAAGGCTGCCCAGCCCCAACCTTGAAAACGCCCGGATAGCCCCGATACTTCGTGGACACACTGCCAGCCACGAAGACCGGACCATGCCCCGCGATAACAAGCCAGACGACACGCCCATCGAAGGCGAAATCCTGCCCGACGACCGCCAGCTTCCGGCCACGCCGGTGCTGCCGGCCGAACTCCACCTGCTGCCGTTGACGGAAAAACCCTTTTTCCCGGCGCAGACCCTGCCGCTGTTGATGAACGAGGCACCGTGGCTCTCCACCGTGGAAGCCATCGGCGAGACGCCGCACCACATGGTCGGCCTGGTCGTGGTCAAGCCCGACAATACCGACGACGTGAAACGCGGCGACTTCAAGGCCGTCGGCACGGCCGTGCGCATCCATCACCCCGTGCGCGCAGACGGCAAGATGCAGTTCATCGCCGAAGGGGTGAAACGCTTCCGCATCGTCGAATGGCTATCCGACGTGCCGCCCTACCGGGTGCGCGTGGAATATCCCAATGAGCCTGGCAGGGCGGATTCCGAGGAAATCCGCGCGTACTCGATGGCGATCATCAACACCATCAAGGAACTGCTGCCGCTCAACCCGCTGTACTCCGAGGAACTCAAGTTCTTCCTCAACCGCTTCGGCCCCAACGAACCCTCCCAGCTCACCGACTTTGCCGCCAGCCTGACCACCGCCTCCAAATCCGAACTGCAGGACGTGCTCGAAGCCTTTGCACTGAAGAAGCGCATGGAGAAGGTGCTGGTGATCTTGAAGAAGGAGCTCGACGTCGCCCGCCTGCAGTCGCAGATTCGCGAGCGCGTGGACGAAAAGATGAGCGAACAGCAGCGCGAATTCTTCCTGCGCCAGCAACTCAAGGCGATCCAGAAGGAACTCGGCATCGCCAAGGACGACAAGACCGCCGAGCTCGACACCTTCCGCGAGCGGCTGGCCAAACTGGTCGTGCCGCCGCACGCCCAAAAGCGCATCGACGAGGAGATGCACAAGCTCTCGCTGCTGGAAACCGGCTCGGCCGAATACACCGTCACCCGAAACTACCTCGACTGGCTGACCGTGCTGCCCTGGGGCGTGGTCACCCAGGACAGCTTCGACCTCGACCGCGCGCGCAAGATACTCGACCGCGACCACGACGGCCTCGACGACGTGAAGGACCGCATTCTCGAATTCCTGGCAGTGGGCGCCATGAAGGGACGCATGTCGGGCTCCATCCTGCTGCTCATCGGCCCGCCCGGCGTGGGCAAGACCTCCATCGGCAAATCCATCGCCGAAGCGCTGGGGCGCAGGTTCTACCGCTTTTCGGTCGGCGGCATGCGCGACGAGGCCGAGATCAAGGGCCACCGCCGCACCTACATTGGTGCCATGCCCGGCAAGTTCCTGCAGGCGCTGAAGGAAGTGGAATCCGCCAACCCGGTCATCATGCTCGACGAAATCGACAAGATCGGTGCGAGCTACCAGGGCGACCCGGCGAGCGCGCTGCTCGAAGTGCTCGACCCCGAGCAGAACGCCGACTTCCTCGACCATTACCTGGACGTGCGCTTCGACCTGTCGAAAACGCTCTTCATCTGCACCGCCAACGATTTTTCCATTCCGTCGGCGCTGCTCGACCGCATGGAAGTCATCCGCCTCTCGGGCTACATCACCGAGGAAAAGCTCGCCATCGCGCGGCACCACCTGTGGCCGCGCGTGCTGGAACGCGCTGGTCTCAAAAAGAGCCAGCTCACGATCAGCGAAGGCGCGATCCGCCACGTCATCGAGGGCTACGCCCGCGAGGCCGGCGTGCGCAACCTGGAAAAGCAGCTCGGCCGCGTTGCCCGCAAGGCCGTGGTGAAAATCCTCGGCGGGGCCGCCACGCCCATCAAAATCGGCACGAAGGAAATCGAGGCCTACCTCGACAAGCCCGTGTTCACGAAAGAAAAGCCCCTCACCGGCGTCGGCGTCGTCACGGGTCTCGCGTGGACATCGATGGGCGGGGCGACGCTGCCGGTGGAAGCCACCCGCGTGCATACGCTGAACCGTGGCTTCAAGCTCACCGGCAAGCTCGGCGAAGTGATGAAGGAATCCGCCGAAATCGCCTACAGCTACGTCGCCTCGCACCTGAAAACCTACGGCGCGGACCAGACCTTCTTCGACAAGAGCTTCGTGCATCTCCATGTTCCCGAAGGCGCCACCCCCAAGGACGGCCCCAGCGCCGGCGTCACCATGGCCACCGCCTTGCTCTCACTGGCAAAGAACAAGAAGATCACCCGTCCCCTCGCCATGACCGGCGAACTCACCCTCACCGGCCAGGTCCTGCCCGTCGGCGGCATCCGCGAAAAGGTCATCGCCGCCCGCCGCATCGGCATCCACGAGCTGATCCTGCCTGAGGCCAACCGCCGCGACTTCGACAAACTGCCCGAGCACATCCGCGCCGGGATGACGGTGCATTTCGCGAAGCGGTATCAGGATGTGGTGGGGGTGGTGTTTGGGTGAGGCTTGTTCCGGAACGAATCAAACAATGTGGTCTGCCAGGGAATCGAAGCTGACTGTTTTAATGGACGGTTCGCTGATGCGGCTAAAGGGGCAGCCCACGACCCTAGTGCGACGGCTTGAAAACGTGGTCTGTCCTCGGTTGTGCTTGTTGTTGCGGTTGCCGGCGAGAGGGAAAGCTGAGAAGCTTTTGAAAGGTGCCTGTTTTAGGAGGGCGAAACCATGGTCTATCCCCGGTTGTTTACCGCAGAAACCCGACAGCTCGAAGCCCTCATGACCCACAAGAAAGCGCTGATCCTGTAGCTTTTCCTGTCCCGGGCGCGCGCGATTGAACCAAAGAAACAAATGACAACTACTAGGCCATGACGAAAATAGATAAATCCCAGCAAGCATTCTGTGATGCAGCAGTCGGAAACATTCGCCTGCTTGCGCCGGCGGGATGTGGGAAAACGCACTCCATCCTGCACCGATGCTGTGCATTGCACCGGTTGGCATCTGGCCGGGCCACGAGGTTCCTCGTGGTCACTTTCACTGTGACGGCGCGTGACGAGTTGAAGGCTCGGCTTACAGAGGACACGGATTTTGCTTCGATACGCGATCAGGTCGAAGTGACCACGCTCAATGCGTGGGGCTTCCGCCGAATCAAGTCTCAGACAAAGAACCCCCGCCTGCTGACGAATAAGCAAGACAAGCACTTCGCCGTGATGAACCAACTTGCCCCGGTCTGGGCGAAACATAAGGCCGTTAAAGGCGCGATTGAGGGAAAACGACCATCACCGACTAATGAGATCCTTGAGATCATGGATGCGCTGAAGTCGCTGGGTTTCGATCACACCCGCATGAAATCGGCAGCTGAATTTAACGCTCATGTCCATAGCCTACTTGACCTTGAACTCGGTTGGCGGCTGCAAGACCTCTGGGATCGGATTATCAAAATCGATGTGCTTACGCCACGCGCAGGGTATGCCGCTGACGCACCAGTATTTCTGAAGCGTGTCTACGACACGTTTTATAAATTTTGGCTGGAAGCGACCGATCAGCTCATCAAAAGCGCCACGTTTACCTTCGAAGATCAGAAATATTTCGCATTTCTCGACGAGCGGCAAAAAGCCGCGGAAGCCGACAAGCCGCTCGCTGGCGTCGCCAAATACGACCATGTCATAGTGGACGAATTCCAGGATATCAACCCTCTCGACCTCAGTCTGGTGAAGGCAATTGTGGAGCGACACCGTGCGACCGTCACGCTCGTCGGCGACGACGACCAAGCGATTTTCGAGTGGCGCGGGACGACTCCGACCTACATTCTTGAGCCGCACCGTTTCTTTTCTGGCAAGTTTCAGACCTTTACGCTACAGACAAACTACCGGTCGCCCGCCAATATTGTGGCACTCGCCCAGAAGCTAATTCGCAACAACAAGCGGCGCGTAGACAAGGATACACATGCAGCCCAGTCGGTGAACGCCGATATCCGTGTCGAAGAGACCGAGGATATCAACGCATCACTCGACCTAGCTGCGAAACTAGTGGCCGAACACATCAAACAGGGTGGAAGTCCGACGCGAATCGCTCTGATAGGACGTAAGAAGGCTCAACTCATCCCATATCAGGTTTATTTCGCGTCCAACAACGTTCCGTTCTGCGCTGCTGAAGACCTGCAGATATTTCTCAGCAAGACCTTTGATCGGCTGCTTGAACTGCTCGACATAAAACAACGAGCCGACCAGCGCCAGCGGCCGCGGCAGATCGCGGAGGACCTCATCAAGCTCTGCGATCTGGTCAAACGCTACCCGATCAAGAAGGCCGAGCGGGAGGCGCTGTTGAGTCACCTGTCGAGGACCGCCAAGAGCACAAATCGAGATTCAGTAGACTGCATCGCCGCCTATACGGGCCCATTGAAGGGAACAAACGCTGGCGCGCAGATGAGTATCGACTGCGCTGACGCAGTCCGGGCATACTTCGATGCTGCTTCCGTGTCCGACGCGCTGACAGCTTTGGGTTCCAACTTCGATGGGCTTGCGGCAGACTTCGGCAAAGCAGAGGAAGATATCTTCTTCAAGGATCCGCCATTCGGACAGCTCGCCGAGTTTGCTCAACGATACGGCGAGGATTACCTCCAGTTCCTCGATGACATCGAGACGGCAAAAGAACACTTGGCGCACGTGCCTCCAACCGACGACGATGCACCCGACTCGAACGACGTGCAGAAACGCCCGGTCCACTTGATGACCGCGTTGCGCGCCAAAGGGAAGGAGTTCGATTCTGTTGTTATTCTCGACTGCGTTGAGGACATCTGGCCGACGAAATACGCTCAGACGCCAGCCCAATTGGAGGCTGAACGACGCGTGTTCTATGTCGCGTTCACTCGTGCCAAGAAACGCGTGGTTTTCCAGACCGCCAAACGACTCGGCAAGCGGATCGCTACGCCCTCACGATATCTTTCCGAGATCGGGATCGTCTAGCTAAATGGTTTTCATAAGGCCGCAGCGATAAGGGGTCAGCTTCGCAATACTTTTTGCAAAGAAGCGATAAAGGCCAGTTCATCCAGGCCCCTTTGATTCCCGCATGCCGTGCCTGAACCAGGTATTGCCCGGGTGCGCAAATGTATCCGGCGCGACCCGGGCACGACACGGCTCAGATGAACAGACACACGTCCGATTTCTGCGCCTGCGGCAGAAAGCTTGCCGCGCCGATCCAGCCCTCGATTTCCGGAATGAAATCGTTCTGCGAATAGCCGAACAGGTCGACTGTCATCTGGCAGGCGAAGAGCTTGGCGTCGGCTTCGAGACAGGCGCTGCGCAGTTCGTCGATGCTGGCGACGCCCTTGTTCTTTACCGTCTGCTCCATGAGCCCGGTCGCCATTTTTTCGAAGCCGGGGACGCCTGCCATGACGACGTTCGGCACTTTCCAGTTGATGCCCTTCAGCCACTGCGGGCCGAACGGCATCTTCATCGGCATGCTCGGGTTGCCGAGCGGGCTGATCTCCAGATGCAGGTCTTTCTTCAGCAGTTCGAGCCCGTAGAAGGTGAAGAACACCGACACGTCCCAGCCCAGCGCGCCGGCGGTGGAGGCGAGGATGAAGGGCGGGTAGGCCCAGTCCAGCGTGCCCTTGGTGGCAATGATGGACAGCGATGGCACATGCGCGGCTTCGCGCTCGGCCATCCTGGCTTCGAAGCGCTGGTCGAACCACTGGTTGAGCACGGCCTGGTCCAGGCTGGCGATGTTGGTTTCGTTTGCGCCCATGATCGTCTCCTCAGGCTTTGCGGATCAGGAATTCGAACTCGCCCTGCTTCTCGCTCGACGAGACCAGTTCGTGGCCGGTCTGCTTGCAGAAGGCCTGCATGTCCTTCAGCGAGCCGGGGTCGGTCGCCACAACGGCCAGGGTGTCGCCCTGGCCGAGATCGGTCAGGGCTTTTTTGGTGCGCAGGATGGGCAGCGGGCAGTTCATGCCGCGGGCGTCCAGGGTCTGGGTTGCGTTCGTGCTCATGGTGAAACCTCCTCTAGTAGATGACCGTCCGGTCAAGATGATCGGCAAAAAAATTGCCGGGCGAAAAGGCGGTGTGCTGTAGGGAGGTACGGCATGGCGAGCTGAAACCAGGGCCTTCGCTAGACCGGTCGGTTAACTCGCGAAGGAAAAAAAAGCGGCTGGCCTGCATCGTGTTCAGGCAGCCGATTCGACGCGCAGCGTCTTGATGGCGGGCGCGAGGCGGTAGATGACCTCGGGATCGTTCTGTGACTTGGCCAGGAGGATCACGCCTTCCAGATAAGCCAGCATGGCCTCGGCGGTGCGGTCTGCATCGAGCGGCGCGATGGTGCCGGCGGCGACGGCTTCCTCCAGGGTGTCCTTGAAGCGGGACTTGGCCCGCGAAAAGATCGCCAGGAGCTTGGCGCGCAGGATGTCGTCCTGGGTGCTGACTTCGAGCGTGAGGTTGCCGAAGATGCAGCCGAGCATGCGGCCGTGCACCTGCTTGATCGATTTCTGCCAGAAGTAGGCGGCGTCGACCAGATAGTCGATGCGCTCCATGGGCGGCAGGGCAGGGTCGAAGGCCTCGGCGACGAAGCCGTTGGCCCACTCGTCGGCGAATTCGTCGACGACCGCAAGCACCAGATCGCGCTTGGACGGGAAGAAATGGTAGAAGCTGCCCTTCTGCACGCCGGCGCTTTCGCAGATTTCCTGGATGCCGACGTTGGCATAACTGCGGGAATGAAAGCGCGGCTTGGCGGCAGCGATGATGCGGGAGCGGGTATCGGTGGCAATGTTCATGAAGCGGATGCTAGTTGACCGTTCGGTAAAATGCAAGCGGATGATGCCAGACGGGTTCTGAGCGGCCCGAAAAGCGGCCCGTGCCTCGATCCGCCTGCGTGCTGACTCAAGCCACCCGGATGATCTGATTCAAGCGTTCGCACACCTCCGAAAATACCGGATCCGGGAGTTTGCCCAGCGGGTGCGCCTTGGCGTTGCGCGTGCGCCAGTCGAAGGACTTGGGTTGGTGGCAGAGCACGTAACTGGTCTTGCCGGCTTTGCTGCGGCCCTTTGCCACGCCGGCTGCCACGGCAAACGGATTGTCGGCGTTGTACTCGGCCGTGGTCATGGGCAGGCCGATCACAAGCGAGGTACGCGCGTTGAAATTGCGGGGCGAGAGCACCAGAAACGGATGAACGTCGCGCATCTCGCGTCCGGCCTGCGGATTGCAGTCGATCCAGATGACGTCCTGCCGGTCAGGCGTCCATTGGGTGGATTTCGATGCGGCTACCACTTCTCTGCCCCGACGGGCGCCTCAGCCATGACTTCGCCGCCATGCCGTTCGGGATCGTATTGCGCCAGGCGTTGTTCCAGCGTGAGGACCGTTTCGTCAGCAGGGCGGATCACGATCAGCCCGTCTTCCACGGATACCCGCACGCGCTGGTCTGCGCGCAGGTGCGCGGCGCGCGCCACGGCAGCCGGGAGCCGCACGCCCAGGTTGTTGCCCCATTGCTTGATGTCCAGATAGACCTCTGCCATGTCCAGTGCCCTCGGAAAGTGTTTAAACAAAGTATAAACATTCCGTTGTGCGGATGTCCACCTCGCCCTCGGGGTAAAATGCCGCCCATGTCCGAAGCCGAGCTGCTCGATCCCCCGCTGTCCGAAACGCCGCCCGCCCCCGTGATCAAGGTGCATGGCGCGCTGTTCACCGACCTGCCGCAGGATCTCTACATTCCGCCCGATGCGCTGGAGGTGTTCCTCGACGCCTTCGAGGGCCCGCTCGACCTGCTGCTCTACCTGATCCGAAAGCAGAACCTGGACGTGCTCGACATTCCGATGGCGGCGCTGACGAAGCAGTACATGGCCTATGTGGAGGCGGCGCGCGCGACCCGGCTGGAGCTGGCGGCGGAATACCTGCTGATGGCGGCGATGCTGATCGACATCAAGTCGCGCATGCTGCTGCCGCGCCGCGAGCAGGCCGAGGAAGCGGGCGAGGGCGACGATCCGCGCGCCGAGCTGGTGCGCCGCCTGCTGGAATACGAGCAGATGAAACTCGCCGGGCAGAAGCTGGACATGCTGCCGCAGGCCGGACGCGATTTCGACACCGTGAGCGTGTTCCTGCCCGCGGCGGCCCGGCGGCTGCCGAGCGTGCATCCGGAAGAACTCGCCGCCGCCTGGCTGGCGATCCTGTCGCGCGCCAGGAACCGCACGCACCACCGCATCGGTCGGCAGGAGCTGTCGATCCGCGAGCACATGAGCCGCATCCTGAAGACGCTGGTGCCGGGCGAGTTCATGGCATTCAAGGACCTGTTCCCCGAAGCCTCGACGGTGCACGAACTCGTCGTCACCTTCCTCGCCGTGCTCGAACTGACCAAGGAAACCCTCATCGACGTGACGCAGGCCCAACCCTTCGCCCCCATTTACGTGAAGCTCCATGAATCTTCAGCCGAACCAGAATCCTGACGACCTCAAGCGCGTGCTCGAAGCCGCGTTGCTGGTGGCGCGGGAACCGCTGACCCTGTCCGAACTGCGCCGCCTGTTCGACCCCGCGCCCGCCACCGTGTCGCTGCAGGATGCGCTCGATGCGTTGCGCACCGACTGGCACGGCCGTGGCGTGGAACTGGCACAGGTGGCGGACGGCTGGCGCTTTCAGAGCCGCCCCGAGATGCAGCCCTGGCTCGCGCGCATGAAGGACGAGAAGCCGCCGCGCTATTCGCGCGCGGTGCTGGAAACGCTGGCGATCATCGCCTACCGCCAGCCGGTGACGCGTGGCGACATCGAGGATATCCGCGGTGTATCGGTCAACCCCAACATCATCAAGACGCTGGAAGAGCGCGGCTGGATCGAGGCCATCGGCCACCGCGACGTGCCGGGCCGGCCCGCGCTGTTCGGCACCACCAGCGCCTTTCTCAGCGATCTGGGCCTGTTGAACCTGTCCGACCTGCCGCCGCTGGAAGAACTGGGCACGCTGGTGGCGCCGAACGAGACCGCGCTCATCCCCGAATTGCGCGATGCGGCCGTGTTCGGCGCGGTGATCGAGATCGCCGGCCAGCCGGCCTATGGCGCGCTGGTCGAAACCGCCCGGCGCATCGAGCCGCAACCCTACGGCGCAGTGATTGAAATCGCCGCCGCCGGCCTGACAGACGCCGCCTGACATGTCCACCCGTCCCTCTCCGATCCGGCGTCCCGCCGTGCCCCGCGGCCGCGCCGCCGCCCGTCTGCAGCAGGCCACCGCGCCCGAAGCCCCGGCCGAACGCCTGCAGAAGGCGCTCGCCGCCGCCGGTCTGGGCTCGCGCCGCGAAATGGAGGAATGGATCGCCGAGGGCCGCGTACAGGTCAACGGCGAAGCCGCTACCCTGGGCAGCAAGGTCGGTCCGCGCGACGTGGTGAAGATCGGCGGCCGCCGCATCTACCTGCGCTTCGAGGACAAGCGCACCCGCATCCTCATCTATCACAAATCCGAAGGCGAGATCGTCAGCCGCGACGACCCCAAGGGCCGCGCCACCGTGTTCGACGCGCTCCCCAGGCTGCGTGGTGCCAAGTGGATCGCGATCGGCCGCCTCGACTACAACACCGACGGCCTGATGATCTTCACCACCTCGGGCGAACTCGCCAACCGGCTCATGCACCCGCGCTTCGAAGTCGAGCGCGAATATGCCGTGCGTCTGCTCGGCGAGCTCACCGACGAGCAGATCCAGCAGCTCGTCGACGGCATCGAACTCGACGACGGCCCGGCGCATCTGCAAAGCTGCTTCCGCGCGGGCGGCGAGGGCGCCAACCGCTGGTACCGCGTCATCATCAAGGAAGGCCGCAAGCGCGAAGTGCGGCGCATCTTCGAGCACCTGGGCTTCACCGTGTCGCGGCTCACGCGCATCCGCTTCGGCCCCATCGCGCTGCCGCCGCAGCTCAAGCGCGGCCAGAAGACCGAACTCGACGACGACCTCGTCGCCCGCGTGCAGGAATGGGCCGGGCTCGAGGCCGGGCCGCGCCGTCAGAAGCGCGGTGTGCCGGACAAGCACACGCGCAAGCCGCGCATCCGCTGAACCCGGACCGGGCCTTCGCCATTCATCGTCATGCCCCATCCCTTCTACATCCTCGACGTCTTCGCCGACCGCGCCTACGCCGGCAACCAGCTGGCGGTGGTGACGCATGCCGACGATCTTTCTACCGAGACCATGCAATTGATCGCGGCAGAGACGAACTATTCTGAAACGACCTTCGTGAACGCGGCGCCGGAGGCGGGCGGCGGCTACCGGGTGCGGCTGTTCACGCCGGCGCGCGAGCTGGCGTTTGCGGGGCATCCCATCGTGGGGACGGCATGGGCGATCCGGCGTTTCATGGCGCCGGAGGCTGGCGGCCCGGTGCGGCTGAACCTGCAACTGGGACAGGTGCCGGTGCGCTTCGAGGCGGGGGCGGACGGCGAGACGCTGTGGTTCCGCGCGCCGCCGGTGACGCTGGGCGCGACGTGCACGCGAGAGGCGATGGCGGCGGCACTGGGCATCGATCCGGACGATATCGATCCGGCGACGCCGGTGCAGCAGGCGGCGGCGGGCACGGCGGCGATGATCGTGCCGCTAACCAGCCTGTCGGCGCTGAAGCGCAGCCGGCTGAATCTCGACGCCTACGCGCCGCTGCTGGCGCAGGGCTTTCCGCCGCTGACCTATCTGTTCACACGCGAGACGCACGACGCGGCGAGCGACCTGTGCGTGCGTTTCTTCTTCGAGGCGCACGGCGTGCGCGAGGACCCGGCGACCGGCAACGGCGCGGCCTTCCTGGGCGCCTACCTGCTGGCACACGGCCACGCGGCGGTGGACCTGCGTATCGAACAGGGCCACGAGGTGCGCCGGCCTTCGCGGGTTCGATTGCGTGCACGGACGGTCGACGGCGTGCCCGAGATCGAGGTCGGCGGGCAGACCGTGCTTACCGTGCAGGGCCAGCTGGTGTAGGCATGGAGCAGGTACTCGTCAGCGCCTGTCTGCTCGGCGAAGCGGTGCGCTTCAACGGCGGCGACATGCGCTGCGACGACGCCATCCTGCAGCGATGGCTGGACGAGGGTCGGGTGGTGTCGGTGTGCCCGGAAGTGGCGGGCGGGCTCGGCGTGCCGCGCCCGCGCGCGGAAATCGCCGGCGGCGCGGGCGGCTTCCGGGTGCTGGCCGGCACGGCGCAGGCCTTCGACACCACCGGCCGCGACGTCACGCTGGAACTCGTGCACGGCGCCGACGCGGCGCTGGCCCGCGCGCACGAACGGGGCATCCGCGTTGCCGTGCTGAAGGAAGGTAGCCCCTCCTGCGGCAGTGGCTTCACGCTCGACGGCAGCTTCACCGATACCCGCGTGCCGGGCACGCTGGGGGTGACGGCGGCGCGGCTGACCGAAGCCGGCGTGCGCGTGTTCAGCGAAGCGCAGCTGGCCGAGGCCGACGCGCTGCTGCGCAAACTCGAATCCCCCTCCTGAAGGACACCGCCATGCTCAAACTCTACGACCGCGAAGGCTCGGGCAATGCCTACAAGGTGCGCCTGCTGCTCGCTCTGCTCGACGTGCCGTACGAACGCATTCCCATCGCGATCCAGGACGGCCGCAACGCGGTGGATGCCGCCTATCTGACGCTGAACCCGCGCGGCCAGATTCCCACCCTGGTGGACGGCGAGGAACACCTGTGGGGCTCGACCGCCATCCTGGTCTATCTCGCCGCGCGCCACGACTCCGCGCGCAGCTGGCTGCCGCAGGAGCCGCTACGTCTGGGCAAGACGATGCAATGGCTGGAACTGGCGCAGAACGAAATCGCCAATGGCCTGTTCCGCGCGCGCATGATCGCGCACATGGGCCTGCCGGGCGACCTCGACGCGGCGCATGCGCAGGCCGCTGTGGCGCTGGCCGTGCTGGAAGGCCGGCTGGGGCAGGCAGACTGGCTGGCGGGCGGGGGGCCGACGATCGCCGATGTCGCCTGTTTTCCCTACGTGGCGCTGGCACACCAGGGCCGGCTGGATCTCGCGCCGTATCCCGGCGTGCAGCGCTGGGTGGCGCGGGTGAAGGCGCTGCCGCGCTTCGCCGGCATGCCGGGCATCTGAATCAGGCCGCCACCAGGCGCCGGCGCCACACGATCATCGCCATCAGAAACGCGCAGGCCGCGGCGACGGCGGCCGGAAACAGCGCCGTGGCAATCGAATACTGCTCCAGCGCCAGCACGACCAGCAGGTTGCGCGCGAGAAACAGGCCGTAGAACCCCACCGATTCGCTGTGCGGCAGGGTATAGGCCTTGCGGAAGGTGGGGCCGAAGCCGAGCAGGTCCACGATCGTCAGCAGCACCACCGCCCAGGTGGGATCGGACGTGGCCATCCATACCGGCAGGGCAGCCAGCGCCAGGAGGAAAAAGGTCCAGTCCAGCCGGGTGATGGTCACATCCGCGCGGCGCAGCCAGGCAAGCGTGGCGATCAGGAGCGTGATGCCACCCGAGATACCGATGGGCCACGCTCCGGCGCCGCCGCCGGTCTGCAGCTGTGCGAAGAACACCACCGCCGTGGTCAGCCCCCACGCCACCCAGGAAAACACGTGCGGCCGGACCGTGCCGCGCAGGATGCCGCGCAGGTAGGGGTAGAAGGCCAGCAGGGTCAGCGCGACGGCGAACGCCGCGAACAGCGCTTTCGCGGACACGCCTCAGGCCGCGCGCCGCGCGCCGTGCGGAGGACGCATCACCGGCTTACTTCTCGGTCAGTTTCTTGATGACGCCGGCCGCCCATTCGCGGCCACCCAGGCCGAAGGCCAGCGCGAAAGCGAGGCCGATGGCGCCAAAGCCGATCTGGAAGGCGGCGGTGAGCAGGTCGGTGCCGATGTCGAGTTGCTCCAGCGCGACGAACACGACGAACACGATGACCCCGTATTCCGACAGGGTGCTGATGGTGAGCGCACCCTGCACGCCGATATTGTTGAGGTAGGCGAACACCATGCGGTTGATGAAACGCGCGATCAGCACGCCGAACACCAGCACGAGGATGGCGACGATGATGTTGGGGATGTAGAGCACGACCTTGTTGAAGAGGTCGGCCACCATGTGCAGGCCCAGGCTGTTGGCCACTACCACCACCACCACGAAGATCACGATCCAGTAGGCGAGCTTGGCGAGGATGCGCGACAGACTGATGTCGAGCTGGCCCTGCTTGAGGAAGGCCTCGATGCCGGTCTTTTCGGAAAGGGCATCGAATTTCAGCACATCGAGCAGTTTCATCACGCCGGTACGGATGAGGTTGGCGACCAGCCAGCCCGCGAACAGGAGGACCAGCGCGGCGATCAGTTGCGGGACGAACCCGGCGAGTTGGGTCCAGAACGTGGTGAACGAGGCGACGATGACGTCGATTTGCTGCTGCATGGCACTCTCCCATCACTGCTGAAGAAGCGGCCATTATAGCCAAGGCGCAAAGACGGCTTTTTCGGGGCGGAGCCGCGGGCGAAGCGATTCATGAACCTGTCGCAGTCAAGGTTTTATGCTTACACTGAAATCGACACGCAAATCCCCTCATCCCATGTCTGCGCACGTTTCCATGCCAGGATTTCTGCCCATCGACCAGCTGGACAGGCTGCTCGATGCGCTCGTGGCGCGCGGCTATCGCTGCATGGGCGCGCAGGCGGAGCGTGATGCGCTCGTCCTGCGCGAACTCGCGCCGGGTACCCCGCTTCCGCGCGGCCTGCAGGTCGAGCAGTCGCCCGGGCAGGCCAGGCTGACACGCGATCCGTTGAACCGCTATTTCGCCTGGGCCAATGGCGCGCAGGCGATCAAGCCGCTTGCCTTCGCCCCGCAGGAATCGCTGTGGCGCGTGGCGCGCGATGCTGACGGCAGGCTGTGCTTCGAGGCGACGCCGCCCGCGCCGCCGCAACGGGCCGTGATCGGCGTGCGCGCCTGCGACCTGGCCGCGCTTGCCCTGCAGGATGCGCATTTCCTGCGGGCCGGACGGATCGATGCGCACTATGCGGCACGACGCGCCGCGCTGTTTCTCGTCGCGGTGCAATGCGCAGTGCCGGCGGCCACCTGTTTCTGCGCCTCGACCGGTGACGGCCCGACGCCGACCGCCGGCTACGACATCGCACTGGCCGAGTTGCCCGAAGGCTTTGTCGCCACGGCCGGCAGCGCGGCGGGCCGCGCGCTGCTGGCCGACCTGAATCTGGCGCCGGCCACGCCGCAGCAGATCGAGGCAGTGCATGCGCAGGGCGCGGCCGCAGTGGCCGCGCAGACGCGCCGCCTGCCCGGACACGATCTGCAAGCTGTCTTGATGGCGCAACTGGAACACCCGCACTGGGACACTGTTGCCACGCGCTGCCTCGCCTGCGGCAACTGCACGGCGGTGTGTCCCACCTGTTTCTGTCATGCCGAAGCCGACACGCCTGCTGTGGACGGCGCGTCCAGCGTGCATGCGCGGCAGTGGGATTCGTGCTTCGGCGAAACCCACGGCCATCTGCACGGCTTCAACGTGCGGCCCGACATCCGCAGTCGCTATCGCCAGTGGCTCACCCACAAGCTCGCCGGCTGGCACGACCAGTTCGGCCGCAGCGGCTGTACGGGCTGCGGCCGCTGCATCGCCTGGTGTCCGGTGGGGATCGATCTCACCGAGGAAGTCGCGGCGCTCATCGGCGATTCCAGACAACCCTCTTCCCAACCCTCTCCCGCGCGCGGGAGAGGGGGCGAACGCCATGTCCAAACCGATTGATGCCGGCCCGCCGCACACTGCCACGGTGGTGGCGCGCACGCAGGAGTCGCCGTCCATCTTCACCCTGCGCGTGCGGTTCGACGATCCGGCGACACAGGCGGCGTACCGCTTCGCGCCGGGGCAGTTCAACATGCTGTATCTGTATGGCGTCGGCGAGGCACCGATCTCGATCATGTCCGACCCCGAGGAGCGCGACGGCATCGGCCACACCATTCGCGCGCAGGGTCGCGTGACGCAGGGCCTGTCGAACCTGCAACCCGGCGACAAACTGGGCGTACGCGGGCCCTTCGGACGCGGCTGGCCCTTGCAGGAGGCGGGTGGCTGCGATGTGGTGCTGCTGACCGGCGGCCTCGGCTGCGCACCGGTGGTGTCGGTGATCCACTACGTGCTGAAGCGGCGCGAACGCTTCGGCAAGCTCGTCATCATCCAGGGTGTGAAGCACGCCGAGGATTTGATCTGGCGCACGCAATACGATCAGTGGGCGAAGCTGCCCGACACGCAGGTGCTGGTGGCGGCAAGCGAAGGTGCGGCGCTGTGGCCCTGGCATGTCGGCCGGGTCACCGATCTCTTCAGCCTCGCGCGCTTCGACCCGGGGTGTGCGGTGGCGATGATGTGCGGGCCCGAGGGCATGATGCACGCCGGCGCCGACAGCCTGCTCGCGCGCGGCCTGCCCGAATCGCGCCTGTTCCTCAGCATGGAACGCAACATGCAGTGCGCGGTCGGCCGCTGCGGCCACTGCCAGCTGGGCGCGGCCTTCGTCTGCCGCGACGGCCCCGTGTTCAACTGGGGCGAGGTCAGGGCGCTGCTCGGACACAGGGGGTTCTGATGGACGGCGAACGCAAGCCGCGCGTGGCGGTACACAAGTTCAGTTCCTGCGACGGCTGCCAGCTGGCGCTGCTCAACCTGGGCGAGGACCTGCTGACGCTGGCCGCGCGCGTCGAGCTGGTGCACTTCGCCGAGGCCGGGCCGATGGACCCGGAGGCCGAAGTGGACGTCGCCTTCGTCGAGGGCAGCGTTTCGACGCCGGCAGACCTCGAACGCATCCGCCAAATCCGCGAACGCAGCCGCGTGCTGATCGCCATCGGCGCCTGCGCGACCACGGGTGGCATCCAGGGCCTGCGCAACCAGGCCGATGGTGCCGCGTGGATCGCGCAGATTTACCAGCACCCCGAGGCCATCTCCAGCCTGGCCCGGTCCACCCCTGTCTCGGCGCACGTCAAGGTCGATTTCGAACTCCACGGCTGCCCGGTGGACAGCGCGCAGATGGTTGCGGCGGTCAACGCGCTGCTGCTTGGCGCGGCGCCACGCGCAACCACCGACAAGGTCTGCGTGGAGTGCAAGCGGCATGGGTATCCCTGCATCATGGTGAGCCGCGGCCTTGCCTGCATGGGACCCGTCACGCGCGCCGGCTGCGGCGCGCTATGTCCGGGGCTCGGCCGCGACTGCTACGGCTGTTACGGTCCGGCTGAAAACGCCAACACCGATGCACTCGCCGCGCAATTCCGCACACTGGGGCTGGACGCGACCGCTGTCGTGCAGCGCTTCCAGGCCATCAACAGCCAGGCGCCGGCCTTCCTCGCCGCTGCGCAGAAAGCGGGCGTCGTGCATGACTGAACAGACACGCTCGGTTGCGATCCACGTGCCGGTGCTGGCGCGGGTGGAAGGCGAAGGCGCACTCGACCTCGCCATCGACGACGGCAACATCACGCGCCTGCGCCTGCGCATTTTCGAGCCGCCGCGCTTCTTCGAGAAATTTCTCGAAGGCCACCATTACACGGAAATCCCCGATCTCGTCGCGCGCATCTGCGGCATTTGCCCGGTGGCCTACCAGGTCACCGCGGCGCAGGCGCTGGAACAGCTCTACGGCGTGGAACTCAGCCCGTGGGCGCGCGCGATGCGTCGCGCATTCTATTGCGGCGAATGGATCCAGAGCCACAGCCTGCACATCCACCTGCTGGCTGCGCCGGATTTCTTCGGCTGCGGCAATGCCATCGAGCTGGCGCAGATCGCGCCGGAAGCCGTACGTCGCGGCCTGCGCCTGCAGGGGCTGGGCAACGAACTGATGGACCTGTTCGGCGCGCGTTCGGTGCATCCGGTCGGCGTGCGCATCGGCGGTTTTCATGCCGCGCCGCCGGTCGAACGCGTGCACGCCCTGCGCGAGCGGCTCGTCGCCGCGCTATCAGAGGCCGAGGCGCTGGTGCGCTGGTCAGCCGCGATTCCGCTGCCGCCGGACGACCAGGCATTCGTCTCGGTGGCGATGCGGCATCCGGACGGCTACGCCATCGAGGCGGGGGGCATCGCGGCGAGCGACGGCCTGACGATCGGCGCCGACGCCTACGATGCGCATTTCGCCGAACGTCATGAGCCGCATTCCACGGCGCTCTACAGCAGCTATCGTGGCCAGCCCTACCTGGTCGGCCCGCTGGCGCGGCTGAACCTTAACCCCGACCGTTTGCCGGAACGGCTTCGCGCGCTGCTGGCCGAAACCGGCTTCGCGCTACCGAGCCGCAACGTGTTCCATAGCCTGCTCGCGCGCGCGATCGAGATATGGCTCGCGCTCGACGAGGCCGCACGCCTGCTCGCCGATTACCGCCTGCCGGATTCGCCCTGGGTGCCCGCGACGCCGCGTGCCGGCGTCGCGACCGGTTGCACCGAGGCGCCGCGCGGCCTCTTGTGGCACCGCTACGAAATGGACGCCGACGGCCGCGTGGTGAACGCGCGCATCGTGCCGCCCACCAGCCAGAACCAGGCACGCATCGAGGCGGATCTGCGGCTGTCGCTGCTGAACTTCGGACTCGACCAGCCCGACGATGCGCTGCGCCTGCACTGCGAGAAGGTCATCCGCAACTACGACCCCTGCATTTCCTGCGCCACGCATTTCCTGCGGCTGAACGTGGAACGGACATGACGTGCGTGCGCGTCCTCGGCACCGGCTCGCCGGCAGGTGACGACCAGGCCGGGTGGTGGGTGATCGACGCGCTGCATGGGCTGGGGATCGAGAACGCAAATGGCGTCGAACTCGACAAGCTCGATCGCCCAGGCGCCACCCTGGTGCCGCGCCTGGAACACGCCGCGCACGTGGTGCTGATCGATGCGATGACCAGCGGTGCGGCGCCGGGGACGGTCCGGCAATTCGATCGTGCGGACTGGCGCGGCTACGAGGGCGGCCTGTCCAGCCACGGCTTCGGTGTGTTCGCCGCGCTGGCGCTGGCCGAGGCGATGGGCAGCCTGCCGCCGCGGCTCGACCTGTACGGCATTGAAATCGGTGCGGCGGAACCGGGCAGCGCGATCACGCCTGCCGTGCGCGAGGCGGCGCGCGCGCTCGCAGCCCGTCTTGCGGACACGCTGCGTTAGAGATCCTCGCGCCGCAGCAGGAAGACAAACTGGTCGCCCCCGACGGTATCGAGCCAGGTGAAGGGCAGGGCGGGGTAGGCGGCTTCGAGGGCGTCGCGGTTGTGGCCGATTTCCACCACCAGCACGCCGCCGGGATTGAGATGCGCGCGGGTGGCCGCGAGGATCTGCCGCGTGGCGTCGAGCCCGTCCTCGCCGGAACCGAGCGCCAGCGCAGGTTCGGCCTGGTATTCCGGCGGCAGGGCGGCGACCGACTCGGCGTTGACGTAGGGCGGGTTGCTGACGATCACGTCGTAGGTGCGGCCCTTCAACGCGGCGAAGAGATCGGATTCCACCAGTGCGATGCGCTCTTCCATGCCGTAGTCGGCGACGTTCTGCGCGGCGACGGCGAGTGCGTCCTTCGACAGATCGACCGCATCCACGCGGGCATTCGGGAAAGCCAGTGCGGCGAGGATGGCGAGGCAGCCCGAGCCGGTGCAGAGGTCGAGCACGCCGGACACCGCGTCGGGATCTTCCACCCAGGGGGCCAGCTGTTCGCCGAGCAATTCGGCGATGAAGGAACGCGGCACGATCACGCGTTCGTCCACCACGAAGCGGTGCCCCGCCAGCCAGGCTTCGCCGGTGAGGTAGGCGGCCGGCACGCGGTCGCGTATGCGGCGTTCGATCATGCGCAGCAGGCTGTCGGCTTCGCCGTGGGTGAGGCTGGCGTCGAGGAAGGGCTCCAGTCGGTCGAGCGGCAGGTGTAGCGTGTGCAGGATCAGGTATGCGGCCTCGTCGAAGGCATTGTCGGAACCGTGGCCGAAGAACAGCTTCGCCTCGTTGAAGCGCGACACCGCGAAGCGCAGCCAGTCGCGCACGGTGACGAGGGATTCGGTGTCGTCGAAGTGTTTCATTCGGGGGGTGAGCGGTAAGGGGTAAGTGGGGAGTGGTAAGTGGTAAGCGGATCAGCCCAGCAGCTTTTCCAGCGTCTTCTGGTACACCGCGGTGAGCCGTTCGATGTCTTCCACCGCGACGTGTTCGTTGAGCTTGTGGATGCTGGCGTTGAGCGGACCGAATTCGACGACCTGGGGACAGATCTCGGCGATGAAACGGCCGTCGGAGGTACCGCCGGTCGTCGACAGTTCGGGTGTCACGCCGGTGATTTCGCGGATCGCTTCGGAAAGCGTATCGCACAGCGTGCCGCGGGGCGTGAGGAAGGGTTTGCCCGAGAGGCTCCACTCGATCTCGTAGTCGAGGCCGTGGCTGTCAAGGATTTCGTGCACCGCATCCTTCAGGCCCTCGGCGGTGCTGGCGGTGGAATAGCGGAAGTTGAACTGGATTTCGACCGTGCCGGGGATGACGTTGGTCGCCCCGGTGCCGGCGTGGATATTGGAGATCTGCCAGGTCGTCGGCGGGAACCAGGCGTTGCCCTCGTCCCACATGGTGTCGGCGAGTTCTGCGATGGCCGGTGCGGCGAGGTGGATGGGATTCTTGGCGAGGTGCGGATAGGCGATGTGGCCCTGCACGCCCTTGACGGTGAGCCTGCCGGACAGCGAACCGCGGCGCCCGTTCTTGATGGTGTCGCCGAATTCGGCGGCGCTGGTGGGTTCGCCGACGATGCAGAAGTCGAGGAATTCGCCGCGCGCGCGCAACGCCTCGACGACTTTCACCGTGCCGTCGGTGGCCGGCCCTTCCTCGTCCGAGGTCAGCAGGAGCGCGATCGAGCCCTTGTGATCGGGATGTTCGGCGACGAAGCGCTCGATGGCGACGACGAAGGCGGCATCGGAGGTCTTCATGTCGGCGGCGCCGCGCGCGTAGAGCTTGCCGTCGCGCACCATGGGGGTGAAGGGGTCGGACTCCCATGCATCCAGCGGGCCGGTCGGCACCACGTCGGTATGGCCGGCGAAGCAGACCAGCGGCGGGACCTGGCCGCGTCGTGCCCACAGGTTGTCGACGCCGTTGTGGCGATGCCGTTCGATGTGGAAGCCGAGTGTGTCCAGGCGTGCGGCGATGAGATCGTGGCAGCCGGCGTCGTCGGGGGTGAGCGATCTGCGCTTCAGGAGTTCGACGGTCAGCTCGAAGGTTTCGTTGGCCATGCGGATCAGGCTCCGAAGAGAGCGGCGTACGCGTCTTCGCTGAAGCCGAGGTGATAGGCGCCGTCGCGTTCCAGTACCGGGCGCTTGATCACGCTGGGCTGGGCGAGCATCAGGGCATAGGCGCCGGCCTCGTTGCCGGCGGCGGCTTTTGCGGCATCGTCGAGCTTGCGCCAGGTGGTGCCGCGCGTATTGAGCAGGACCTGCCAGCCGGTCTGTTTCGCGACCTGCTTCAGCCAGGCCGCGTCCACACCCTGTTTCCTGAAATCGTGGAAGGGCACGTCGTGGCCGTGTGCGGCAAGCCAGGCGCGCGCCTTCTTCACCGTGGTGCAATTGGGGATGCCGTAAAGCGTCATTTATATCGAGGTCTGCGTCGGCTGTCGCCGCGCCGACGTAGAATCGGGGAAAACGAAGCCGCAATTCTACCCGAGCCGATGTCCCACGCCGTGCATTCCCATTCCGTCCCTGCACCCATCGTCGATCCCAGCCTGCGTTCCGTGAGCCGGCTGTTTCCCTATCTGTGGGAATTCCGCGGCCGCGTGCTGCTGGCGCTGGCGCTCCTGGTCGGCGCCAAGCTTGCCTCGGTGGCGGTACCGCTGGTGCTTAAGGACATCGTCGATGCGCTCGACAAGCCGCGGCCGGAGCTGGTGCTGCCGCTGGCGCTCATCATCGCCTACGGCTTCCTGCGTTTTGCCAGTACCACCTTCGCCGACCTGCGCGACGTGATTTTCGGCAAGGTCACGCAGCGCGCGATGCGGCGCATCAACATGGCGGTGTTCGAGCATCTGCACACGCTGTCGTTGCGCTTTCACCTGGAACGCCAGACCGGCGGCCTCACGCGCGATATCGAGCGGGGCGCCAAGGCGGTGTCGAGCCTGGTCGGCTACCTGCTGTTCCGCATCACGCCGACGGTGCTGGAAATCCTCATGGTCGCGGCCGTGCTCGTGGTCAAGCTCGACTGGGTGTTCGGCGCGATCACGCTCGTGACGCTCATTGCCTACATCGGCCTGACCGTGACCATCACCGACTGGCGCACGCAGTTCGTGCGCCGCGCCAATACGCTGGATTCCGAGGCCTACACCAAGGCCATCGACAGCCTACTCAATTTCGAGACGGTGAAATATTTCGCCAACGAGCGCTACGAGGCGAAGCGCTACGACGCCGCGCTGGCCGAATGGGAGGACATGGCGCTGAAATCGCAGCGCACCCTGGGTCTGTTGAACGCCGCTCAGGCCGGGGCGATCGCCATCGGCGTCACGGCCATGGTCTGGCGCGCCGGCGTCGGCGTCGTCGAGGGCACGCTCACCCTGGGCGACCTGGTGATGGTCAACGCCTTCCTCCTGCAGATGTTCCAGCCGCTCTCTTTCCTGGGCGTGATGTATCGCGAGATCAAGCAGTCCACCACCGACATCGAGCGCATGTTCGCCCTCCTGAACCGGCCGCTCGAGGTGGAGGACCGGCCCGATGCGCGCGCGCTCGACGTGTTCGCCGGCGAGGTCCAGTTCGACCATGTGTCCTTCGCGTACAACACCGACCGGCCCATCCTGCATGACGTCAGCTTCACCATCCCGGCAGGGAAGACCGTCGCCGTCGTCGGGGCCTCGGGCTCGGGCAAGTCCACGCTCGCCCGGCTCCTCTTCCGCTTCTACGATGTGCAGCAGGGCGGTATCCGCATTGACGGCCAGGACATCCGCCACGTCACGCAGGATTCGCTGCGCCAGGCCATCGGCGTGGTGCCGCAGGACACGGTGCTGTTCAACGACAGCATCTACCACAACATCGCCTACGGCCGGCCCGACGCGCAGCGGGAGGAGATCGTCGCCGCTGCGCGCGCCGCGCACATCCTCGAATTCATCGAGCGCCTGCCGCAGGGCTGGGACACCGTGGTGGGCGAGCGCGGGCTCAAGCTCTCGGGCGGCGAGAAGCAGCGGGTGGCGATTGCGCGGACGCTGCTGAAGAACCCGGCCATCCTCATCCTCGACGAAGCGACCTCGGCGCTCGATACCCGCACCGAAAAGGCCATCCAGGCCGAACTCATGGAAATGGCGCGGACCCGCACCAGCCTCATCATCGCGCACCGCCTGTCCACCATCGTCGAGGCCGACGAGATACTCGTCATGGACGCCGGGCGCATCGTCGAGCGCGGCCGGCATGCCGAACTCCTGGCGCGCGGCGGTGCGTACGCCCACATGTGGGCGCTGCAGCAGCAGGCCGAGCGCGAAACCGCATGAGCCGCAGCCGCATTCTTCAGCCCGGCGTGAAGAAGCGCGAACTCTGGGCCTGGGCGATGTACGACTTCGCCAACTCTGGCTACACCACGGTCGTCATCACTGCGGTGTTCAGCGCGTATTTCGTGTCCGTGGTTGCCGGGGATGCGCCCTGGGCGACCTTTGCGTGGACGCTGTCGCTGTCGGTGTCGTATGCGCTGGTGATGCTGACCGCCCCCCTCGTCGGGGCCTGGGCCGACCAGCATGCGAACAAGAAGACACTGTTGTGGTTCACCACGCTGGGCTGCGTCGGCTTCACGGCGGCACTGTATTTCGCGGCACCCGGTGCGCTGGTGCTGGCGATCGCTGCGCTGCTCCTGTCCAACTATTTCTTCGGCACCGGCGAGAACCTGATCGCGGCCTTCCTGCCGGAACTGGCGCGACCGCGTGCCTTTGGCCGCGTCTCCGGCTGGGGCTGGGCGCTGGGCTACGTCGGTGGCCTGGTGTCGCTCGGCGCGAGCCTCGCCTGGATCGGCTGGGCACAGGGCAAGGGGCAGGGCGCAGCCGACTTCGTGCCGGCGACCATGCTGATCACCGCTGCACTGTTCCTGCTCGCCGCCATGCCCACCCTGCTCATGCTGCGCGAGCGCGCCACCCCCCGACCGGACCGGACCGCGCGCAGCGCCTGGGCGCAGGTGCGCCATACCCTCGGGCATCTGGCGCAGTTGCCGGACCTGAGGCGCTTCCTGATCTGCACCGTGCTGTACCAGGCCGGCATCCAGGCCGTGATCACCCTGGCCGCGATCTACGCCAGCCAGGTGTTCCATTTCGACACCCCGCAGACCATCCAGCTGGTGCTGGTGGTCAATGTCACTGCCGCCCTAGGCGCCTTCCTGTTCGGCCATGTGCAGGATCGCATCGGCCATGTGCGAGCGATCGCGCTGACACTGTTCGGCTGGCTCGCCATGGTGGCGCTGGCCTGGGCCGCGCCGGACGAGCGCATGTTCTGGGTGGCGGCCAATCTGGCCGGTCTTGCCATGGGGGCCTCTCAATCGGCGGGGCGTGCGATGGTCGGCTTGCTCGCACCGCCGCGGCACCAGGCCGAGTTCTTCGGCCTGTGGGGACTGGCGGTGAAATGTGCTTCCATCCTGGGGCCGCTCACCTACGGCATCGCCAGCTGGGCCACCGGCAACGACCATCGCCAGGCACTGTTGATCACCGGGAGCTATTTCGTTCTGGGTTTGCTGGCGCTTGCGCGCGTGGATGCCCTGCGTGGCCGTCGCGCGGTGCGGCATTTTGTCGCATCGGCATGAGCGTCTTTTCGCTCGTCGCAACCGACATGTCGCGCCACGGCATCGAGCTGGGGCGAATCCGGCGCGCCGTCTTCATCGAGGAGCAGGGTGTACCCGAAGCGCTGGAATGGGATGCGCACGATGCCGTCTCGATGCACTGGCTGGCCGTGCTGGCCGATGGCTCGCCGGTCGGCTGCGCACGCCTGCTGCCGGACGGGTATCTCGGCCGCATGGCGGTGCTGCGGGCATGGCGCGGGCAGGGCATCGGACGCGCGCTGCTGCATGCCGCACTCCACGAAGCGCAGCGACGCGGCCTCGATGCCGTGCGTCTGTCCGCCCAGCTGCATGCGGCGGATTTCTACCGGTGCGCGGGCTTCGTCACCGAGGGTGCGCCGTACGAGGAAGCCGGCATCCCTCACATCGCGATGGTCAAACTTCTTTCCTGAGCGGAACTTGATTCACCCTATTTAGTCAGCATATTCATATACAAGAATTTGCTGATAGAGTTCGTTTGCAGATACCAAGAAAAAGGGCACGACGCCCTGACCAAAGGAAACGGATTCGTCGGCCGACAGGCGACGAAGGGGGGTAATCGGAATGGCAAAAATGCGGGCCGGCATCGTCGGCGCAGGGATCTCCGGGGCGAGTTGCGCGGGGGTGCTGGCGGCGGCGGGCTGGGAAGTCGATATTTTCGACAAGGCGCGCGGCGCGGGCGGCCGTCTCTCGACACGTCGCATGGACGAGGGCTGGGCCACGCTGGGCTCGCCCTTCATCTCGGCCAAGCGCGACCCTTTCCGCAGCCTGTTGCGCGAATGGGTCCGCCAGGGCTGGCTGGAACCCGTGCGCGGCAAGATTTGGAAGGGCCGCGCCACCGTGTCGTGGACGCAGGCCCAGTTGCAGAACCACTACCGCCCCCTGATCGAACCTTCGCAACTGGTGCGCAACCTGATGAGCGGAGCCCGCTTTCATGCGCAGTCGCGCGTTGCCCGGCTGGAGCCCCGCAGGATCATTCTCGAAAGTGGCGAGACGCGCGGCGACTATGACTGCGTGATCTGCAGCGTGCCGACGCCGCAGGCGATTCAGCTGCTCGGAGCCCTGCCGCGCCTGCAGGCGCGGCTGCAGACCGACACGCACTATCGCCCGGTGTGGTCCTTCATCATGCGCTGGGAGAAGGGCCCGAGTGCCGACGTCATCCAGTTCGATGACGAACTCCTCAACCTTGCCGTCCGGCAGACGGAGGGCACGGGCGTGTGGGCGGTACACAGCACGCACGAATTCGCAGAAACCTATCTGGAAGTCTCAGTCGAGGAGGCTTCGACGCGGGCCGCCTCGGCCCTGATGGGCTTGCTCGGCCTGGCCTGGCCGGTCGAGGTCGAAGCTGCGCACCTGTGGCGCATGGCGCTACCCACCATGCAGCAGGGCGGTTTCTGGCTGGGAGATCGGGAGAACCGTGTCGCGCTCATCGGCGACGGCATCGCCGGTGCAGGCGTGGAGCGCGCCTGGGAAAGCGGTACGCGCCTTGCGCAGGCGCTGCTGCAGGCCGAGGCCGAGCTGGCGAGCACCTGAATGACAGGCTCCTAGATTTCGCGCACCACCCGAAAGCCGAGGTTGATGTCGAGTTCGTTTTCCAGCCGGCGCCGGCGTGCCGCCGCACGACAATCCTCCGGCCCGTCGAACCAGGAACCGCCCTTGGTGACCACGGCCTGCACTTTCCCCGGCAGCGGCCGTTCCGGCAGGCTGGCATGATCGCGCGTCCAGGGGCTGGCGGTGAATTCCCACACATTGCCCATCATGTCGTGAAGACCCCAGCGGTTGGGCTTCAGGCGACCGACCTCCTGCGCGCCGCAGCGTACGAAACAGCGGCTCATCAGACGGGGCCGGCGCGGGCGCGTGGCGTCGAAATGCTGGCTGGCGTTGTAGAGCGCGTCGTCCGGCCCGATGCGGTCGCCATGTGGAAAGGCGGTGGCGGCACCCGCGCGGCAGGCGTACTCCCATTCCAGTTCGGTCGGCAGCCGGTAGCGCTGGCCGGTTTCGGCAGACAGCCAGGCGCAGTAGTCGCGCGCTTCGGTCTGGCGCACATTGATGGCGGGCTTGCGCCCGGACAGCCAGACCAGTTCCTCGCGCGGCCGCCAGCCGGTGGCATGGGCGTAGGCTTCGAACTCAGCCGTGGTGACGGGATGCACGCCGAGGGCGAAGCTGCGCTCGACGAGGGCGGCACGGCGCGGGCGGTCCTGCGCCGGGGCGGGTTCGTCCGGGGCGGCACCGTATTCGAAGGCGCCTGCAGGAATCACCGTCAGTTCGGGTGCCGGTGTGCCGTCGCGAAGCCGGTCATGGAAATGCGTATCCGCCAGTCCCAGCGCATGCGCGACATTGATCTGCAGGGCAGTGCACTCTCCCTCGCTCAGGGCGAAACTGTCGGGCAGGGGCAGGATTGCGTGATCAGGATGCATGGTCGAACGGCAGGGGAGGAAAGCGTGACCGATTATGCCAGCATCGTGCCGTGCCGTTGCGGCCCAACGGCAGCCTGCGACGAATTGTCCGGTGCCGGAACTCCGCATGCGGCCAGCGGGTCCTGCAAGCGGGCAGGGCAGGGGAAAAAGTCCCCGCCGGGCAGGTCGACCGAAATGCCCTGAACCGAGGCCGTGGCCATGATGATGAATACGATGAGCAGATTCCACGCCAGATCCATCAGCGGCGTGAGGTTCAGCTCGTCGTAGATGCGGCTGTCAGCCCTGCTGCGTCTGCGCATGGTCATCGCCTTTCAGGGCATAGGTCAGGGCGATCCGGCCGACCAGCTCGTCGGCGAATACTTCCTTGGCGCTGGTCAGGTTGCGGATGCGCGTCGCCAGATGGTTGTAGCCGAACATGGCGGGAATGGCGATCATCAGGCCGGCCACGGTGGTGGTGAGTGCCGCGGCCACACCGGGTGCAATCGTATTGACGTTCACGTCGCCGGTGGCGGCGATCATGGTGAACGTGATCATGATGCCGACCACCGTACCGAGCAATCCGAGGAACGGGCCGCCGCTGACCGCGATCGTCAGCAGCACGAGCTTGTGGTTCATGCGCTCGATTTCGTCCACCAAGGCCACGTCCAGGCTGGAACGTAGCGCTTCCACCCCCTGGGGACTGAGACGGCGGCCGAATCCCTGCTGTTGGTGCAGATCGAGAATGCGCTTGAGTTCAGCCATCGCGCGCTGGTAGAGGCGCAACAGGGAGGAATCCCTGACGTCTCCGGCCGCCCCCGCATTTTCAGCTTCCGGCGCCGCCGGATCGAGCGGCAAGTCATGCATGCGCCCGAGGAAGGCCCGGTTCGCCTTTTCGGTCCGTCCGAGGTACAGCGCCTTGTTGATGCCCGCTTCCAGGCTGATGAGCCCCAGCACGCCGATCAGCGCGATGATCACCCAGCCTTCGGGGCTGACCGAGTCTGCCAGGATCTTGAGGATGCCCAGATAGGCGCTGCCACCCGCGCCTTCTTCTTCTTCCGCGCCGTATGCGAGCAGCGTTCCGTCGGGCCCGTGTGCAGCTGCAACCCGCATCCATGCAGCCGTGCGTGCGACATTCGACAGCTGCAACTCGTCGATTTCGCCTTCGTATCCACGTTGGCCGCTGCTGTCCATGCCTACATGCAGATCGCCTCCCATGTCCGCCAGGCGACCCGCCACGGCAGCGGCCTCGCGCCCGCCCAGATACACAGCCAGACGATCCGAAGCGACCACGCCCAGATGCTGCCAGGCCCCCGGGGTCAGGGCGACACGCGGCGTTTCCGTCACAGCGCCCTGGCCCCGTTCGATCCGCGCATGAACGCCAGCCTGATCCAGGATCACCATCATGGCACGATCACCGTCACGCTGCTCGAACAGGACGGATTCCGACGCGTTGTTGCCCGGCTTGATCCAGAGCGAGAGGGAGAAACCCTGATTCGCGCTCAGCCGCAGCGAGGGGGCTGCCGGGATACGCACGGCCGTGCGCCCGTCCAGCCTCAGTGCGCTATCGATCGCGCCGGCAGAGGTCGTGGCGGCCTTCATCGCGACCGGGTGATTGGCCTGAGCAGAATGGTCGCGCGGGCTTTCCTCGCGCGCTCCGAAATGCAGCACCAGGGACTGGTTCGGGTCATAGGTCTCCCCGGCATTCTGGGCGTCCTGTGCGTCGGGATTGCCGTAGTAGAGCCAGAAATGTCCCGCCGCCTCCTTGCTGCCGAGAACGGGCAGGCGCACCCATACCACCGCGATACCGTTCGAGGCGTCGTACCGGTCGATATGGTAGGGAAGTAGCGTACGGTCATCGGCGGCCACGAAGCGGAGATCCGATCCATCCTGATTGCAACCGAAAAATGCAAAGTTGCCACTGTGCAGGCGCACCGCTACCGGGACCAGATCCAGCTGGGGGGCTGAAGCAT
This sequence comes from Pseudomonadota bacterium, assembly GCA_040754275.1. Taxonomy (GTDB): domain Bacteria; phylum Pseudomonadota; class Gammaproteobacteria; order Burkholderiales; family Thiobacillaceae; genus Thiobacillus. The sequence continues at coordinate 339 of JBFMCW010000022.1, read as the reverse complement.
CCAGGTTGATTTTCTTGCGGTAGGACCAGGCTGGGTCCCACCAGGCCGAAGCCTGGACAGGTAGCCACGTTGCTGCCAGTACCAGCAGCAGCGCTACGAATCGATGCAGCATTTTCCGCCCCTTGAAGTTCTCGTTTGTTTCAAGCCTAGGCGAGGGGCATCACGCGCAGGTGACAGATTGGTTATGTTTTCTTGAACCGATAATTTAACATAATATACATTCCGCGAAGTCTCCCGGCTTAAAACATAGCCCCGAAGGGCTGCACAGGTTTGCCAATCATGGCCACTTCCCTGACCAACATGGTCAGCATCAAACCTAAATTCTTCTCCTTTGTCAAC
>JBFMCW010000021.1:0-40273 GCA_040754275.1 Pseudomonadota bacterium | reverse complement strand
ACGGCGTCATACAAGACCCCATCACCAACAAGATGCCATTCGGTTTCACCATCGCGCTGCCAGCTCGCGTGACGCTCTAAATAACTTAGTGCTTTATGTACAGCGCGTGTGTTCATGTGCAGCTAACAGTTAATAGAGAGACCCATGGGTCCGGACGTTTTTTAATAAAGAGACAGACGTTTTCATAGTCTATCGTCTTGATTCTTATGTGGATGTTAATCCGTCTGTCTCTTTATTACGTTATGCAAAAGGAGACAGGCGCAGCCGGATTATGCGCCAGTCTTTTCACGTTTGAGCCAGCGCCATTGACTGCTCTTGGCCATGAGGCTGACGTGATGGGAGGTTATGAAGCTAGGCCGCTTCGGCCGATGAACCGTCGTTCGGCTTGTCCAGCCCATGTGCATGTAACGCGCGATCATGATGCGCCAGATTACCCAAGCCGGCGTTCCTCACATTCATGGTCTATGAATAGGGCTCAGCCCGGACGCATCCACAGCCCGGATGCCGTCAGCGGGCTGCCCCACGCAAGGAGACCTCCATGGACATCGCAGATCGCGGCTTCGCCGTTCACAATTCCACTTTCACCAATTATGTTGCGACCGACCCCCTGGAACGCGATCAGACGCAGAGCCGGCGACTGCACGAACCGGAGCAGATTCTCAGCAGCACCGATCCGATGACGGGCCTGGAAATCGACGACGTGTCCGGCCACCCCTACCTGATCGATGGCAACGTCACGATGTATTTCGAGTCCGAGGCCACCCGCAAGGCATTCTTGGACATGCCAATCGACCATCCCTTCCACCTGGTCGACAACCCGACCGACGAAGGCTACGACGAGGGCTGAGGGATCAGGCTTCCCTGAACAGGCGTATCGCCTCGTCCAGCCGCTGCACTGCGTGCACGGTCATCCCGGCGATCTTCTGCTTGGGCTGGTTGGCGGCGGGTACTATCGCCTGGGTGAAGCCGAGCTTGGCGGCTTCCTTGAGGCGTTCCTGGCCGCGCTGCACCGGGCGGATTTCGCCGGCGAGTCCGACTTCGCCGAACATCACCAGCTTGTCGGGCAGCGGCTGACTGCGGAGCGATGAAACAATCGCGGCGAGCACCGCGAGGTCGGCGGCGGGCTCGCTGATCTTCACCCCGCCCACCGCGTTGACGAAGACGTCCTGATCGAAGCACGCGATGCCGGCGTGGCGGTGCAGCACCGCCAGCAGCATGGCGAGGCGGTTCTGCTCCAGGCCGACGCTCAACCGGCGAGGGCTCGGCGCGTGGCTGGTGTCGACCAGCGCCTGGATTTCGACCAGCAGCGGCCGCGTGCCTTCCTGCGTGACCAGCACGCAGGAACCCGGCACCGGCTCGCCGTGGCGCGAGAGAAAAATCGCAGAGGGGTTGGAGACACCCTTCAGCCCCTTCTCGGTCATCGCGAACACGCCGATCTCGTTGACCGCGCCGAAGCGGTTCTTAAACGCGCGCACCAAGCGGAAACTCGATCCGGTGTCGCCTTCGAAATACAGCACGGTATCGACGATGTGCTCCAGCACGCGCGGGCCGGCGATGGCGCCTTCCTTGGTGACGTGGCCGACGAGGATGATCGCGGTGCCGGTCTGCTTGGCGTGGCGCGTGAGCTGTGCGGCGCATTCGCGCACCTGCGCGACCGAGCCGGGGGCTGAGGTCAGCGCCTCGGAATACAGGGTCTGGATCGAGTCGATGACCGCGACGTCGGGCTTGAGGTCGGCAAGCTGTGCGAGGATCGCTTCGAGGCGGATTTCCGGCAGCACCGGCAGGTTGGCTTCGGGTAGGGAGAGGCGCCGCGCGCGCAGCGCAATCTGATGCGCCGATTCCTCGCCGCTCACGTACAGGGTCTTCTGCCGGCCGGAGAGACCGGCCAGCGCCTGCAAGAGCAGCGTCGACTTGCCGATGCCGGGATCGCCTCCGATCAGCGTCACCCCGCCCGGCACCAGGCCGCCGCCGAGCACGCGGTCAAGTTCGCCGATCTCGGTCGGGATGCGGCTTTCCTCCGAGGCTTCCACCTCCAGCAGCATCTGCACCCGGCTCGTCGCGGCGAGCGGGGCAAAACGCGGCTTGGCGGTTTCGGCCACGGTCTCGACGAGGGTGTTCCAGGCGCCGCAGGCGGGGCACTGGCCCTGCCATTTGGGCGACTGGCCGCCGCATTCGGTGCAGGTATAGACGGTCTTCGCCTTGGCCAAAACGGATCAGGCGGGAAACACGCCGGTGGACAGATAACGGTCGCCGCGGTCGCAGACGATGGAGACGATGACGGCGTGCTCGACTTCCTTCGATACCTGAAGTGCAGCCCACAGCGCGCCGCCGGATGAGACACCGGCGAAGATGCCCTCCTCGCGCGCAAGCCGGCGGGTGGTTTCCTCGGCGTCGAACTGGGTGACGTAGATCATGCGGTCGACGCGGTCGTAGTCGCAGATCTCCGGCACGTATTCCTCGGGCCATTTGCGGATGCCCGGAATCTGCGCGCCTTCCACCGGCTGCACGCCGACGATCTGGATGGCGGGATTGCGTTCCTTGAAGAAGCGCGAGCAGCCCATGATGGTGCCGGTCGTGCCCATGCTGGAGACGAAATGGGTGATCCTGCCCTGGGTGTCGCGCCAGATTTCCGGGCCGGTGGTGCGGTAGTGTGCTTCCGGGTTGTCGGGATTGGCGAACTGGTCGAGGATCCTGCCGATGCCCTGCTTTTCCATGGCAATGGCAAGATCGCGCGCGCCTTCCATGCCGGCCTCCCGGCTGACGAGCTGCAGTTCGGCGCCAAAGGCGCGCATGGTCTGCTGGCGCTCGATCGAGGCGTTCTCCGGCATGATTAGGATCAGGCGGTAGCCGCGCATCGCGGCCGCCATCGCCAGCGCGATGCCGGTGTTGCCGCTGGTGGCCTCGATCAGGGTATCGCCTGGCTTGATCTCGCCGCGTGCCTGCGCAGCATCGATCATCGACAGGGCCGGTCGATCCTTCACCGAGCCTGCCGGATTATTGCCTTCGAGCTTCACCAGCACGATGTTGCTGGTCAGCCCCGGCATGCGCTTGAGCCGCACCAGCGGCGTGTTGCCGACCGTGTCTTCGATGGATTTGTACTCGCTCATGCTTTCAACAGGTGTTCGACGTAGCGCGCGGTGCCTTCTTCCACGCTGTAGAAGGGCGTATCGTACCCCGCTGCGCGCAGGGCCGAAACGTCCGCCTCGGTATAGCTCTGGTACTTGCCCCTGAGGGCTTCCGGGAAGGCGATGTAGTCGACGATGCCCTGCGCCTGCATGTCCGTCAGGGTCAATGCCGGCTGGCCGTCGGCTGCACGGCAGGCGTTGACGGTCGCCACGGCAACGTCGTTGAAACTCTGGCAGCGCCCCGTGCCGACGTTGAAGATGCCGGACACTTCGGGGTGGTCCAGGAACCACAGATTCACGCGCACCACGTCCTCCACCGAGACGAAATCGCGCCGCTGCTCGCCATTGGGATAGCCGTCGCAGCCCTCGAATAGCTTCACCTGGCCCGCCGCACGGTACTGGTTGAAGAAATGGAAGGCCACCGAGGCCATGCGACCCTTGTGCTGCTCGCGCGGGCCGTAGACGTTGAAATAGCGGAAGCCCGCGATCTGCGCCGTGCGCTCGTTCCACAGGCGGCGCACGCTCTGGTCGAACAGGAATTTGGAATAGCCGTAGACATTGAGCGGCGACTCGAACGCGCGCGACTCGGAGAACACGCGCCCGGCACCGTACACGCTGGCCGAGGAGGCGTAGAGGAATTGCGCGCCCTCATCCTGGCAGAACTTGAGCAGGATGCCCGAGTAGCGGTAGTTGTTCTCCATCATGTAGCGGCCGTCGGTTTCCATAGTGTCCGAGCAGGCGCCTTCGTGCAGGATCGCGGACACCGCACCATCGAGCATGCCTTCCTCGACGAGATCGAGGAATTCCCGCTTGTCCAGGTAGTCGGCGATCTCGCAATCGACCAGGTTCCGGAACTTGTCGGCCCTGGTGAGGTTGTCGACCGCGATGATGTTGGTTTCGCCGCGCGCGTTGAGCGCCTTGACGAGGTTGGCGCCGATGAATCCGGCGGCGCCGGTGACGACGATGTACTGGCTCATGCTGTCTCTCCGAAAACTTCTTCGGCAGTGGCCACGGCCGTGCCGAACTTGCCGACCACGATGCCTGCCGCGCGATTGGCCAGCCGCATGGCCTCGACGCCGTCGGCCCCCGCCGCAAGCGCCGCCGCCATTGCGGCAATCACGGTGTCGCCTGCGCCGGACACATCGTAGACCTCGCGCGCCTGTGTGGCTTCGTGGTGCGCACCGCGCGCATCGAACAGGCTCATGCCCTCCTCGCTGCGCGTGACCAGCAGCGTATCGATGCCGAATTCCGTGCGCACCGCCGCCGCCTTGTCGGCGAGTTCGGCCTCTGATTTCCAGCTTCCCGCCACATCGCGGAATTCGGCACGGTTCGGCGTAATCAGCGTGGCGCCGGCATAGCGCGTCCAGTCGTCGCCCTTGGGATCGACGAGGATGGGTTTGCCGGCGGCGCGGGCAAGTTCGATCATGCGCACGACGTGGGTCAGCCCACCCTTTCCGTAGTCCGACAGGATCACGGCATCGCAACCGGCCAGCAGGCCCTGGTAGGCCTCCAGCTTCGCTGCGAGCACTTCATGGCCGGGCTGGGTTTCGAAATCGACGCGCAGCAGTTGCTGTTGCCGGCCAATGACGCGCAGCTTGGTGATCGTGGAAAACGCCGGGTCCTCGTGCAGATGCACCTCGAAGGGTTCGGCCTCCAGCAGGACGCGCAGGGCCTGGCCCGCCTCGTCGCTGCCCGCCACGGACAGCAGCGTGACCTGCGCCCCCAGGGCGGCTGCATTGCGCGCGACGTTCCCCGCACCGCCGATGCGGTCTTCGTTGCGTTTGACGTGCACCACCGGCACCGGCGCCTCGGGCGAGATGCGCGACACCTCGCCGAACCAGTAGCGGTCGAGCATGACGTCGCCCGCCACCAGGATGCGGGCCTGCCGGATGGCGTCGCGCAGGGGCATCAGGGGCGGCCAATGGGGAAGTAGTCGAAGCCCATCTCACGCATCGCCTTCGGCTCGTAGAGATTGCGCCCGTCGAAGATCGTCGGGGCCTTGAGCAGCGACTTCATGGTGTCGAAGTTGGGACTGCGGAAGACCTTCCATTCGGTCACGATGAGCAGCGCGTCCGCCCCCTTCAATGCATCCATCGGGCTGTCGACCAGGAGCAGGTCGGCGCGCTCGCCGTAGATGCGGCGGGTCTCCTCCATCGACGCCGGATCGTAGGCCGACACGCTGGCGCCCATCGCCCACAGGGCTTCGAGCATGGTGCGGCTGGGGGCTTCGCGCATGTCGTCGGTGTTGGGCTTGAACGCAAGGCCCCACATGGCGAAGCGCTTGCCCTTCAGGTCCTTGCCGAAGCGCGCGACGAGCTTGTCGACCAGCACCTGTTTCTGCACCTCATTGGCCTCTTCTACCGCATCGAGCACGCGTACCTGGATGCCGTTTTCCTGTGCGGTGCGGCGCAGCGCCTGCACGTCCTTGGGAAAGCACGAGCCGCCGTACCCGCAACCGGCATACAGGAAGTGGTAACCGATGCGCGGATCAGAACCGATGCCGTGGCGCACCTGTTCGATGTCAGCACCGAGTTTTTCCGCCAGGATGGCCAGTTCGTTCATGAAGGAGATACGCGTGGCAAGCATGGCGTTGGCCGCGTACTTGGTCAGTTCGGCCGAGCGGATGTCCATCACGATGAGACGGTCGTGGTTGCGCTGGAACGGCGCATAGAGCTGGCGCAGCAAGGCCGTCGCCCGATCCGAATCGGTGCCGACGACGATGCGGTCCGGCTTCATGAAGTCGTCCACCGCCGCGCCCTCCTTGAGGAATTCGGGGTTGGAGGCGACGTTGAACTCGATCGCGACGCCACGTTTCGCCAGTTCATCCTTCAGGGCTGCTTTCACCTTGTCGGCAGTGCCAACCGGCACGGTCGACTTGTCGACGACCAGCTTGTAGTCCTGCATGTGGCGGCCGATGTTGCGCGCGGCCGCGACCACGTACTGCAGGTCGGCCGAGCCGTCTTCGTCGGGCGGCGTGCCCACGGCGATGAACTGGATCTGGCCGAAGGCCACGGATTCCGCAATGTCTGTGGTGAAGAACAGGCGGCCGGCGGCGACGTTGCGCTTGACCATGTCCTCCAGGCCCGGCTCGTAGATCGGGATACCGCCGGACTTGAGGATCTCGATCTTGTTGGGATCGACGTCGAGGCACAGCACTTCGTTGCCGACTTCGGCCAGACAGGTGCCCGTCACCAGACCGACGTACCCCGTACCAATTACCGTGATTTTCACTTCACTGTCTCCCTAGCGTTTTGAATATCGGTTCGAATCGCCTGCAGCGCCGCGAGCGGATCGATCGCCCCCGTGATCGGACGCCCGATCACGAGATCGGTTGCCCCCGCACGCAAAGCCTCGACCGGCGTCATCACGCGCCGCTGATCGGCCGTGTCGGCACCGGCCGGGCGGATGCCCGGCGTCACCAGACGGAAATCGGTGCCCAGGCTGGCGCGCAGCAGCGCGGCCTCCTGCGCCGAGCAGACTACGCCATCCAGTTGACAGGACTGTGCCAGCCGTGCCAGTCGCAATACCTGATCGGCTGGCGTGGCCGAGATACCGACTTCCGCCAGGTCCTCTCCGTGCATGCTGGTGAGCACCGTGACCGCGATCAGCAGGGGCGGATGCGGCAGGTCCGCAAGCGCATCGCGCGCGGCCTCCATCATGCGGCGCCCGCCCGAGGCGTGCACATTGAGCATCCAGACCCCGAGCCCCGCTGCCGCACGGCATGCCGCGGCAACCGTGTTGGGGATGTCGTGGAATTTCAGGTCGAGGAACACCTCGAACCCGTGCGCGACCAGGTCGCGCACCAGTTGCGGTCCAACCACGGTGAACAGTTCCTTGCCCACCTTCAGGCGACACAGGGCCGGATCGAGCCGCGATACCAGCGCCAGCGCCGAGGCCGCATCCGGAAAATCCAAGGCCACGATGATCCTGGTCGAGTTCATCGCATTCCTTGCGTCTTGCACCTTGAATCTTGCATCTCAGCCATCCCCCTCCCGATGCTCGGGATCGAAACTGTCCCAGCGACCGCACGCCGGACACCGCCAGAAGAACTGCTTGGCCTTGAAACCGCAGCTGCCGCACTGGTAGCGCATCATGCGCTGGCTGTGCGCGGTAATGAGCCCCTTTTCCACCTGCAGCAGCTCGCGCTCGGCCGGATCGGCCTCGATCAGCTGCGCTTCGAGCAGACGGTCGAGCGTGCGCAGGCTGGGATTGCGCCGCAGCTCCTCGCGCGCGAGCTGGCTGGCCGCCTTCGCCCCTTCGGTTTCCGACACGGCCAGATACAGCGCCCCGAAGAGATCCTGCGAAGGCTGCCGTGCATGCAGCGCACGCAGCCACTGCACGCCTTCGGCCAGTCGCCCAAGCTGACGATAGCTCCCCAGCACGCGATCGACGACCAGCGCCATGTGCGCCGCACTCTGGGTTTCAACCATGCGCCAGTCGGCGATGGCCGCCTCGTGCCGTCCGGATGCCGCGTCGAGATCACCCGCCATGAGATTGGCACGGACCGACTGGCGATTGGCCTTGAGTGCTTCGTCCAGGTGCGCGGCCGCCGCATCGGGGTTGCCCTTTGCGGATTCGAGCAGTGCGAGTTCGCAGTGGAAATGCGCGATCTCGGCGTTCAGCGGCTTGTGCGTGTCCTTTTCCAGCACGTGCGCGGCCTCGATGGCCTTGTGCCAGTCTTTTTCCTGTACGTAGATTTCCAGAAGGTGGGTGCGCGCCAGGCCATGCTGCGGGGTTTCCAGCAGCCTGGCGAACACCTGCTCCGCGCGGTCGAGCAGCCCCGCCCTGAGGTAATCCTGCCCCAGCTCGCTCATTGCGCGCAGGCGCTGTTCCTCGACCAGGCCTTCGCGCGCCAGCAGGTTCTCGTGCATGCGGATGGCGCGGTCGAATTCGCCGCGCCGGCGAAACAGGCCGCCCAGCGCAAAGTGCAGGTCGATGGTTTCAGGTTCGAGCTTGACGACCTCGAGAAAGGCCTCGATGGCCTTGTCGGGCTGCTCGTTGAGCAGGAAGTTGACGCCGCGGAAATACGAATTCGGCAAGGCCCGCGACTCGGTCACCACCTGCTTGATGTCGACCCGCGCAGCCAGCCAGCCCAGCACGAAGAAAAGCGGGAAGGCGAGCAGCCACCAGAATTCGAATTCCATGCCTGTTCAGACGACGGGAATATCGGGTTGCCGGATCACCGTGTCGGTCTCGGTCGATGGCTGCTTGCGCGCAGCCTCCCGGCGCAGACGGAACAGGGTCGGCAGCAGCGCCAGCACACCGGTCAGCACGCCCAGGGCGAAGACCAGACCCAGCATGACGATCAGCGGCGCCTGCCAGACATAGCCCAGATAGGAATAGAAAACCACAGGATGGCTGTTCTTCAGGGCGAATCCCAGAACCAGCAGGAAAATCAGGATCTTTGCCGCCAGCCCAAGGTAACGTGTGAGGTTCTTCATGAGTGATCGCGCGAGAATGGCGCCCATTCTACCTTTGCGGGCCGGCTTCAAAAAGCGTGCGAGCAAAAAGAAAACGGCGCCACAGGCGCCGTTTCTGTCCGAATGTCCTGCCGGTCAGACCGGAAAGTCGACCCGATCGCGCAATTCCTTGCCGGCCTTGAAGTGCGGCACGTACTTGGCCGGCACCTGCACTTTTTCGCCCGACTTGGGATTGCGGCCGATGCGTGCGGGGCGGTAGCTCAGGCTGAAACTGCCGAAGCCGCGGATTTCGATACGCTCGCCGCGAGACAGGTTCTTCGCCAGCGCGTCGAGGATCGTCTTCACCGCCATCTCGATATCCGCAACCGAAAATTGCGAATGCCGTGCCGCAAGCTGCGCGATCAGCTCGGATTTGGTCATGGCTTATTCGGCGTTCTTGTTGTCGAGCTTGGCCTTCAGCAGCGCTCCCAGGTTGGTCGAGCCGCTGGACGCGGCAGACTCGGCCGCCAGCTTCTTCATGGCGACATCCTGCTCGGTCATGTCCTTGGCCTTAATCGACAGGTTGATGACGCGGTTCTTGCGATCGACGTTGATGATCATGGCCTCGATCTCGTCGCCTTCCTTGAAGTGGCTGCGCATGTCTTCCACGCGGTCGCGCGAGATTTCGGACGCGCGCAAGTAGCCTTCCATGTCGCCGTCCAGCGTGACCGCCGCGCCCTTGGCTTCGATCGACTTGATCTTGCCCTTGACGATACTACCCTTCTCGTGGCCCGACGCGTAGCTGGAGAGCGGGTCGCCTTCGAGCTGCTTGATGCCGAGCGAGATGCGCTCACGTTCGAGGTCGATGCCGAGCACCACGGCTTCCACGTCCTGGCCCTTGCGGAAGTTGCGCACGGCTTCCTCGCCGGGCACGCTCCATGACAGGTCGGACAGGTGAACCAGGCCGTCGATGCCGCCGGGCAGGCCGATGAACACACCAAAGTCGGTGATCGACTTGATCGCGCCGCTGACCTTGTCGCCTTTCTTGTGGTTCATCGAGAAATCTTCCCACGGGTTGGACTTGCACTGCTTCATGCCCAGCGAGATACGGCGCTTGTCCTCGTCGATGTCGAGCACCATGACTTCGACTTCGTCGCCCAGCGCCACGACCTTGGAGGGGCTGACGTTCTTGTTGGTCCAGTCCATTTCGGAGACGTGCACCAGGCCTTCGATGCCCTCCTCGATCTCGACGAACGCGCCGTAGTCGGTGAGGTTCGCGACCTTGCCGAACATGCGGGTACCCTGGGGATAGCGACGGGCGATGCCGACCCACGGATCGTCGCCCAGCTGCTTGATGCCAAGCGAAACGCGGTTCTTCTCGGTGTCGTAGCGCAGGATCTTGGCCTCGAGTTCCTGGCCGACGTGCACGACTTCGGACGGATGCTTGACGCGGCGCCAGGCCATGTCGGTGATGTGCAGCAGGCCGTCGATGCCGCCCAGGTCCACGAACGCACCGTAGTCGGTGATGTTCTTGACCACGCCCTTGACGATGGAACCTTCCTTCAGGCTTTCCATCAGCGCCTCGCGGTCGGCACCCATGGTCTCTTCCAGCACGGCGCGACGCGACACGACGACGTTGTTGCGCTTGCGGTCCAGCTTGATGACCTTGAACTCCATTTCCTTGTATTCGTAGGGCGTGGTGTCCTTGACCGGGCGCATGTCCACCAGCGAGCCGGGCAGGAAGGCGCGCAGGCCGCCCACCAGCACCGTCAGACCGCCCTTGACCTTGCCCTGCACCATGCCGGTGACGATGCGGCCTTCGTTCATCGCGGCTTCCAGATCCAGCCACGCGGCCAGCTTCTTGGCGCGCTCGCGCGACAGCTTGGTGGCACCGAAACCATCTTCGATGGACTCGATGGCCACGGCCACGAAATCGCCGACCTTGGCTTCGACTTCGCCGGCGTCGTTCTTGAATTCTTCGATGGGGATGAGGCTCTCGGACTTGAGGCCGGCATTCACCGTCACGAAATTGTTGTCGATCCCGACGATCTCGGCGGTGATGACTTCACCCTGGCGCATTTCCTGGTGCGAGAGCGACTCCTCGAACAGGGCGGCAAAGCTTTCCATGGAAGCGGGGGTGGAGGAAGCGGTAGCAGTAGACATTAAAAACCTTCTGGATCCGTCGGTAAGGACGGGGTTGGTTGCACATCGCCATCCCGCGGGCGCGGGGCTGGCACTCAATTTCCCTGCTGCATGCGGTAATGCGCCAGCACGGTCTGCACTGCCGATTCGATGTCCATGAGGGTCGTGTCGAGCAGCAACGCATCCGGCGCGGGTTTCAGCGGGGCGACGGCACGCGCGATATCGCGCGCGTCGCGGGCCTGCATATCCGCAACAAGGGCCGGTAGACTAGCAGAGTTCCCCTTTTCGATCAACTGCTTATAGCGCCTCTCGGCACGCGCCTCGGCACTGGCGGTGAGGAAGACCTTGGTCCGGGCATCCGGGAAGATCACCGTACCCATGTCGCGTCCATCGGCCACCAGGCCCGGCGCCTGGCGATAGGCGCGCTGACGGTTCAGGAGGGCCGCGCGCACGGCGGGCAGGGCCGCCACTTTCGAAGCACCTTCGCCGACCGCCTCGGCGCGGATCGCATCGGTGACGTCTTCACCGGCCAGCCATACCCGGCCATCGCGGAAGGTGGCCGGCAGCGCAGCGGCCCGTGCCGCCACGCCGGTCTCGTCGCCGAGCGACACGCCTGCTTTCATCGCCGAGAGTGCAGTCAGGCGGTACAGGGCGCCGCTGTCGAGAAAGTGGAAACCCAGTGCACGCGAGACGCGCTCGGCAACCGTGCCCTTGCCGGAGGCGGAGGGACCGTCGATGGTGATGACGGGTGCGTGGTGAGCGGTGAGCGGTGTGTCGGCCATCAGCGGGCAATACGCGCGAACGCATCGAAATAGGTGGGGAAGGTCTTGTTCACGCAGGCCGGATCCTTGATGCGCAGCGGTACGCCACCCAGCGTGGCGAGCGACAGGCACATCGCCATGCGGTGGTCGTCGTAGGTGTCGATCACGGCGTTGGGTGCGAGTTTCTCCGGCGGAGTGACACGGATGTAATCCGCGCCCTCCTCCACCGTCGCGCCGACCTTGCGCAGCTCGGTCGCCATCGCGGCAATGCGGTCGGTTTCCTTGACCCGCCAGCTGGCGATGTTGGAGAGCGTGGTGGTGCCGTCGGCGAACAGCGCGGCCACCGCGAGCGTCATCGCGGCGTCGGGGATGTGATTGCAGTCGAGTGTAATGGCCTTGAGCCGATCGCTCGCCGGTGCGCGCGCCTCGATCCAGTTCGGTCCCATCGTGATCTGCGCACCCATCATCGCCAGCGCGTCGGCAAAGCGCACGTCGCCCTGCACGCTGCCGGCCCCCACGCCCTCGACCCGCACCGGGCCGCCGCCGATGGCGCCGGCGGCAAGAAAATACGAAGCCGACGAGGCATCGCCCTCGACCCAGATTTCGCCCGGGCTGGCGTAGCGTGCATCGGCCGGCACGGTGAAACGCGTCCAGCCATCCTGTCCGATGGCTACGCCGAAACGGTGCAGCATCGCCAGCGTGATGCCGATGTAGGGTTTGGAGATCAGTTCGCCTTCGATCTCGATGTGCGTGATCTTCTTCAACAGCGGCAATGCCATCATCAGGCCGGTGAGAAACTGGCTCGACACGTTGCCGCGCACGCGCGTGGTGTCGCCCGTCACCTCCGCCGGGTGGATGCGCAGCGGCGGATAGCCGGGTTCGCCAAGGTAGTCGATCTTCGCGCCCAGGAGGCGCAGTGCATCGACCAGATCGCCGATCGGCCGCTCGTGCATGCGTGCCACGCCCCGCAATTCGTAGTCGCCGCCCGACAGTGCGCATGCTGCGGTGAGCGAACGGAAGGCCGTGCCGGCATTGCCCAGGAAGAGTTCGGCCTGCTTGATGGGAAAGGTGCCGCCCACGCCGGCGATTTCGTAGTCGTCGGTTTCGCCGATACGCTGCACGCCCACGCCCAGCGTCCGCAGGGCATCGAGCATGACCCGCGTGTCATCGGAATCGAGCAATGCGCGCACCTGCGTCGTGCCGGCAGACAGCGCGGCCAGCAGCAGTACGCGGTTGGAGATGCTCTTGGAGCCCGGCAGGCGCACCGACCCTTGCGCATGTCCGGCAGCGGGCAGATCGAGAAAGTCCATCAAACGTCCTGAGTCTTGATCCAGTGTTCGCGCGCAGTGCGTGCGCGCGAGAAAATTTTCAGCAAGGCCTCCGCATCGTCTGCAGCGACAGCGGTGCGCACGGTCTGCAAGGCCACTGCGTAGGCATCGAGCTCGGCGAGCAGCGCCTCGCGATTGGCCAGCGCAATGTCGCGCCACATCTCGGGCGACGAGCCGGCGATGCGGGTGAAATCGCGGAAACCGCTGGCGGCGAAACGGAAGTACACGTCGCGGTCGGGCCGTTGCGCCAGGTCGTCGACCAATGCAAAGGCCGCCAGATGCGGCAGATGGCTCACGGCGGCAAAGATGCGGTCGTGCTGCCCGGCATCGAGCGTTTCCACCTGCGCGCCCGCCGCCTCCCACAGCGCGCGCACGGTGGTGACGGCGTCAATGCGGGTCTCGTCCTGCGGGGTCAGCACCACGCGCCTGCGGTGATACAGGTCGGCGCGGGCAGCGCCGGGGCCGCTCTGTTCCGAACCGGCAATGGGATGGCCCGGCACGAAGTCGGCGAAACGTGCGCCCAGCGCCGCGCGGGCGGCGGCGACGACGTTGGCCTTGGTGCTGCCGGCGTCGGTGACGATGGCGCCTGGTTTGAGATGCGGCGCAAGCTGGCATAGCACGGCTTGGGTCTCGCCGACCGGCAGCGCGAGCATGACGCAATCGGCCTGCCCCGCGTCACGCCATTCCACGATGCGGTCGATCAGGCCCAGTTCGCGCGCCAGGGTGAGGCGCGCCGGATCGCGCCCGACGCCGAGCACCGTGCCCACCGCGCCGGCTTCTTTCAGCGCCAGCGCGAGCGAGCCGCCGATGAGGCCGGTGCCGACGAGGGCCAAGGTGTCGACGATCACAGGCAGGCCTTCAGCGCTTCGAGGAAACGTGCGTTCTGTCCGGCCAGCCCGACCGATACGCGCAGGAAGTCCGGCAGGCCATAATTGGCGACCGGGCGCACGATCACGCCCTGCTTCAGCAATTCCTGGTTGATGCGCGCGGCATCGCCCACCTTCGCCAGCAGGAAATTGCCTTTGGAGGGCACGGTTTCGATGCCCAGGTTCTTGAGGCCCGCGACGAGCTGCGCCATGCCGGCGCTGTTGAGCGCGTAGCTCCGCAGCAGGAATTCGACGTCGTCGAGCGCGGCCTCGGCCGCGGCAAGCGCGGGTGCATTGACGTTGAAGGGGTGGCGCACGCGGTTCAGCAGGGCGATGACGTCGGAATGCGCGATGCCATAACCCACACGCAACCCCGCCAGGCCATAGGCTTTGGAAAAGGTCCGGCTGATGACCAGATTCGGGTAACGTTCGACCCAGGCGAGCGTATCGGCACGGTCGTCGGTGGGCAGGTATTCCCCATAGGCCTCGTCAAGGACGACCACCACGTCGGCTGGCACGGTGGCGAGAAAGGCCTCGATTTCCGCCCACAGCAGGAAAGTGCCGGTCGGGTTATTGGGGTTGGCGATCCACAGCACACGCGTGTCTTCGCGGATCGCCGCGCGCATGGCGGCAAGATCGTGGCCGTAGGCCTTCGCCGGGACGGCAATGCCGGTCGCGCCGACGGTCTGCGTGGCGATGGGGTAGACGGCGAAGGCATGCTGCGAGAAAACAGACGAGGTGCCGGGCGCCAGGAAGGCGCGCGCGACCATGTCGAGCACATCGTTGGAGCCGTTGCCGAGGACGATCTGTTTCGCATCCACACCGAATTTCGACGCGAGCCTGGTCTTCAGCGCAAAGCCGGCGCCATCCGGATACAAGGCCATGCCGTGCAGCGCGTCCTGTGCAGCCGCCAGCGCGCGCGGGCTGGGGCCGAGCGGATTCTCGTTCGAGGCGAGCTTGACGATGTCGGCCTCGGACAGGCCCGCTTCACGCGCAAGTTCGGATACGGGCTTGCCCGGCAGATAAGGTGCAATCGCGCGCACCCAGGGCGGGGAAAGATCGCACGCGTTCATCACGTCGCGGCGGGATAGGAGCCGAGTATCTTGAGGAAGGCCGCGCGCGATTCGATCTCGTTCAGCGCGGCAGCCAGGCCGGCGTCCTGGCGATGGCCCTCGCAGACGACGAAGAAGAGGTATTCCCAGCTTCCGGAACGGGCAGGACGCGATTCCAGCCGGCTCATGGAAATGCCGGCGTCGGCCAGCGGCTGCAGGAGTTTCACCACGGCCCCCGGCTGGTTCTTCGCGCCCATGACGAGCGAGGTCTTGTCGCGTCCCGAAGGCGGGGCGTCGGCCTTGCCCAGAACGAGAAAGCGGGTGGTGTTGCTGGACTCGTCTTCCACCCGGCGATCCACCACGGCCAGGCCATAGAGCGCGGCCGCAGCCTCGGACCCCAGGGTCGCGGCGTCGGGCTCATCGGCGGCGCGGCGCGCACCCTCGGCATTGCTCACCACCGCGATGCGCTCCGCACGCGGCAGGTGCCTGGCCAGCCACTGCTGGCATTGTGCGAGCGACTGCGCGTGGCCATACACACGGATGATGCCATCGCGTTGCGGCGATTGGCGCATCAATGTCTGGTGGATCGGCAGGACCACCTCGCCGCAGATACGCAGGGGACTGCCCACGACGAGATCCAGCGTGCGGCCGACGGCACCCTCGGTGGAGTTCTCGACCGGCACCACGGCGAAATCCGCGCGCCCGGCCTCCACGGCCTGGAAGCAGGCATCGATCTCGGCCTCGGCCAGCGCCTCGATCTCGTGACCGAAGTGCTTGATGACCGCCTGCTGGCTGAAGGTGCCAGCCGGCCCCAGATAGGCCACGCGCGTGGTTTCCTCCAGCGCGCGGCAGGCCGACATGACTTCGCGGAGCAGGCGCTCGATGGTGTCGCCGGACAACGGGCCGGGGTTGGCTTCGCGCAGGCGGCGCACGATCTGCGCCTCGCGCTCGGGACGATAGATCTTCTCGCCCTTCTTGGCGCGCCCGACTGCCTGCGCGATCGCGGCACGCTCGGACAGGAGCTTCAGCAGCGTGTCGTCGATGGCATCGATGCGCGCACGCAGCGCCTGCAGGTCCGCATCCATCATGCAGGCAGGTAGCGCACCGCGAGCACGCCGTCGATGGCGGCGAGTTGCGCGATCACCGGATCGGCCACCGCGCTGTCCACGTCGACCAGCGTGTACGCCATGTCGCCCTTGGACTTGTTCACCATGTTGTGGATGTTGAGCCCGGCCGACGCGAGCGCCGCCGAGATCTGCCCGACCATGTTCGGCACGTTGGCATTCGCAATCCCGAGACGGTAGGCCGACTCGCGCGCCATGGCGACATTGGGGAAATTGACCGAATTGAGAATGTTGCCGTTTTCCAGGTAGTCCGCCATCTGCTCGGCAACCATGACGGCGCAGTTTTCCTCGGCTTCCTCGGTGCTGGCCCCCAGGTGCGGCAGGGCGACGACCCTGGCATGTCCCTTGAGCGCATTCGCCGGAAAGTCGCAGATGTAGGCGGCTAGCTTGCCGGCATCGAGTGCCGCGACGACGGCGGCATTGTCGACCACCCCCTCGCGTGCGAAGTTGAGCAGCACGGCGTTGGAGCGCATGACGGCGATGCGCTGCGCATTGACGAGGCCGCGCGTGGCGTCGATCAGCGGCACGTGCAGCGTGACGTAGTCGGCGACGCGCAGCGCCTCTTCGACCGACTCGGCGCGCCTGACCTGCGAGGGCAGCCGCCAGGCCGCATCGACGGTGATTGCCGGGTCGAAGCCGACGACATTCATGCCGAGCTTGATCGCGGCTTCGGCCACGAGGCAGCCGATGGCACCCAGGCCAACGACCGCGAGCGTGCGGCCCGGCAGCTCGGTGCCGGCGAATGCCTTCTTTCCGGCTTCGGTGGACTTGTGCATCTCCTCGTCGGTGCCAACGAGGGCCTCGACGAAGCGCATGGCCGGCACCAGATTGCGCGCGGCGATCAGCATGCCGGCAAGCACCAGTTCCTTGACTGCATTGGCATTGGCACCCGGTGCGTTGAACACCGGCACGCCGCGTTCGGAGAGCTTCTTCACCGGAATGTTGTTGGTGCCCGCGCCGGCACGCCCGATGGCCTTCACGCTCGCGGGAATTGCCATGTCGTGCATGACGGCGGAACGCACGAGGATGGCGTCCGGGTCGGTCAGGTCGCCGCCCACGATGTAGTGCTCAGGCAGCCGCGCCAGTCCGCGCGCGGAGATTGCGTTGAGGGTGAGGACCTTGCGGGCGTCAGCCATGGCTTTTCTCGAAGTCGCGCATCATCTCGACCAGCGCCTTGACGCCCTCGAGCGGCATGGCATTGTAAATCGACGCGCGCATGCCGCCGACCGAGCGATGGCCCTTCAGCTGCAGCAGGCCGCGTTCCTTGGCGAGCTTGAGGAAAGCCTCATCGAGCGTGGCGTCCTTGAGGGTGAAGGGCACGTTCATCAGCGAGCGGTTTTCCACGGCGACCGGCGAATTGTAGAAATCGGTCGAGTCGAGATAGCTGTACAGCAGGCCGGCTTTCTCGCGGTTGGTCCTTTCCATTGCCGCGAGGCCGCCGTTGGTCTTGAGCCACTTGAACACCAGTCCCGCGGTGTACATCGCGAAGGTGGGCGGTGTGTTGTACATCGACTCGTTGTCGGCATGGGTCTTGTAGTCGAACATGGTCGGCGTGCCCTTGAGCGTCTCGCCGATGAGATCGTCACGCACGATCACGATGGTGAGCCCCGCCGGGCCGATGTTCTTCTGTGCGCCGGCGTAGATGAGACCAAACTTCGATACGTCCACCGGGCGCGACAGGATGGTCGAGGACATGTCGGCGACCAGCGGCACGCTGCCGGTATCCGGTGTCCAGAAGATTTCGACACCACCGATCGTCTCGTTGGGCGTGTAGTGCACGTAGGCCGCGTCCGGGTCGAGTTTCCAGGCATCCTGCGCCGGCGCGTAGCTGAAGTTCCTGTCCTCGCTGGACGCGACGATGTTCACGGCACCGAACTTCTTCGCTTCCTTGATCGCCTTCTTGGACCATTCGCCCGTATTCAGGTAATCGGCGGAAGCCTTGCCGCGCAGGAGGTTCATCGGAACCATGGCGAACTGCGTCGATGCCCCGCCCTGCAGGAACAGCACCCTGTAGCTGGCAGGAATGCCCATCACCTGGCGCAGGTCGGCCTCGGCCTCGGCAGCGATGCCCATGAACTCCTTGCCGCGATGGCTCATCTCCATGACCGACATGCCGGAGCCGTGCCAGTCGACCATCTCGGCCTGGACCTGCTGCAGCACGGCTTTCGGCAATACGGCCGGGCCCGCGCTGAAGTTGAAGATCGTCATGTGTCAGTCTCCCTTGATTATTCGGTGTCGCTATCGGTTTCGGCCACGTTTTCCAGGCTGATGAGTTTCTCGCCCTTGTCGAGGTTGATCAGCGTCACGCCCTGGGTCGCGCGGCTCATGGCGCGGATTTCCTTCACGCGAGTGCGGATCAGCACGCCGCCGGTGGTGATCAGCATGATCTCGTCCTCGTCCTTCACCAGCGTGGCGGCGACCACTTTTCCGTTCCGTTCGCTGGTCTGGATCGCGATCATGCCCTGTGTGGCGCGCGCGTGGCGGGTGTATTCGGTGATCGAGGTCCGCTTGCCGAAGCCGTTCTCGGTTGCGGTCAGCACGTAATCGTTCTCGTCCTCGGCGACCAGGAGCGAGATCAGCTTGCCGCCCTTGGCGAGCTTCATGCCGATGACTCCGCGCGCGGTACGGCCCATCGGGCGCACGTCGTTCTCGTCGAAGCGCACGGCCTTGCCCGTATTGGAGAACAGCATCACGTCGTGACGGCCGTCGGTGATCGACGCACCGATCAGGAAATCGCCGTCGTCCAGGCCCACGGCGATGATGCCGGCAGTGCGCGGACGTGAGAATTCGGAAAGCGGCGTCTTCTTGACGATGCCGTTCGAGGTCGCCATGAACACGTAGTGCTCATCGTCGAAGGCCTTCACCGGCAGGAGCGCGTTGATCTTCTCGCCTTCTTCCAGCGGCAGCAGGTTGACGATGGGCTTGCCGCGCGCGGTGCGCCCGCCCTGCGGCACGTTATAGACCTTGAGCCAGTACAGGCGCCCGCGGTTGGAGAAGCAGAGGATGTAGTCGTGCGTGTTGGCGATGAACATCTTCTCGATGAAGTCTTCATCCTTGGTGCCAGCCGCCTGCTTGCCGCGTCCGCCGCGCTTCTGCGCACGATAATCGTCGAGCGGCTGCGACTTCATGTAACCGCCGTGCGACAGCGTGACGACCATCTCCTCCGGCTTGATGAGGTCCTCCATCGACATGTCCTGCGCGTTCTCGACGATGGCCGAGCGACGATTGTCGCCGAACTGGTCGCTGATTTCCTTGAGTTCATCGCGGATGATCTGCGTGATGCGCGCCGGGTTGGCAAGGATGTCGAGCAGGTCTGCGATCCTGTCCATGATTTCGCGGTACTCGGCGAGGATCTTGTCGGACTCCAGGTTGGTCAGGCGCTGCAGCTGCATTTCGAGGATGCGCTGTGCCTGGATCTCGGACAGGTGGTAACCGTCGCCGTGCAGGCCGAACTCGGGACCGATGTTGACCGGGCGCGAATACTCCGGGTCGATGCGCGCGAGCATCTCCTCGACCATGGCCGATTTCCAGGCCTTGGCGAGCAGACGTTCCTTGGCGATGGCGGGCGTCTCGGACGACTTGATCAGCTCGACGATCTCGTCGACGTTGGCCAGTGCCACCGCCAGACCTTCGAGGATATGGCCGCGTTCTCGCGCCTTCCGGAGGTCGAACACGGTGCGCCGCGTGACGACTTCACGGCGATGACGCAGGAAGGCGTCGAGCATTTCCTTCAGATTCAGCAATCGGGGTTGCCCGTCGATCAGCGCCACCATGTTCATGCCGAAGGTGTCCTGCATCTGCGTGAGCTTGTACAGATTGTTCAGGATCACATCGGCGTTCTCACCGCGTTTCAGCTCGATGTAGACGCGCATGCCCGACTTGTCGGACTCGTCCCTGAGGTCGGCGATGCCGTCGATCTGCTTGTCGCGCACCAGTTCGCCGATCTTGATCAGCAGATTGGCCTTGTTCACCTGGTAGGGCAGTTCGTCGATGATGATCGCCTGCTTGCCACCGCTCTTGTCGAGATCCTCGACGTGGCAGGTGGCGCGCATCACCACGCGGCCGCGACCGGTGCGGTAGCCGTCGCGCACGCCGGAGAGGCCGTAGATGATGCCTGCGGTCGGGAAGTCGGGCGCCTTGACGATGTTGATGAGCGACTCGATGTCGGTCTCGGGGTCGTCCAGCAGTGTGGTCAGCGCCGCGCAGACATCGGTGAGGTTGTGCGGCGGGATGTTGGTCGCCATGCCCACGGCGATGCCCGACGAACCGTTGACCAGCAGGTTGGGGATCTTGGTCGGCAGCACCAGCGGTTCCTGCTCGGAACCGTCGTAGTTGGGACCGAAGTCGACCGTTTCCTTGTCGAGGTCGGCCAGCAGTTCGTGCGCGATACGGGCCATGCGCACCTCGGTATAACGCATTGCCGCCGCGTTGTCCCCGTCCACCGAGCCGAAGTTGCCCTGCCCATCGATCAGCGGGTAGCGCAGCGAGAAGTCCTGCGCCATGCGCACCATGGTGTCGTACACCGCCGTGTCGCCGTGCGGGTGATACTTACCGATGACATCGCCGACCACCCGGGCCGATTTCTTGTAAGCCTTGTTCCAGTCGTTGCCCAGTTCGTTCATCGCGTACAGCACGCGACGGTGCACGGGTTTCAGCCCGTCGCGCACGTCCGGCAGCGCGCGGCCCACAATCACGCTCATGGCGTAATCGAGGTACGAACGCCGCATCTCCTCCTCGAGACTGACCGGGAGGGTTTCCTTGGCAAACTGTTCCATATCCGGTTTTTTTTGTTGGCTTAAAAGCTCGGGATTTTAGCATGGCCGTCCGCCCTGCCCGCCTTTGCCAATCCGGCCGTAAACGGCGAGAATCCCGGCCACCATGTCCGCCCCTGCCGACCTCCTGCTGCTGCCGCAATGGCTCGTACCCATCGAGCCGCCCGGCTGGCTCGCCGATCACGCCGTGGTGGTGAAGGACGGCGCAATCCTCGACGTGTTGCCGGCTGACGCCGCGCCCGCGCGCTACACCGCCGCCCGGACGCTGGAACTGCCCGGCCATGTGCTCCTGCCCGGCCTCGTCAATCTGCACGGGCACGCCGCGATGAGCCTGATGCGGGGCTTTGCCGACGACCTGCCGCTGATGACCTGGCTCAACGAGCACATCTGGCCGGCGGAAAAACGGCACGTCAGCGAAGCCTTCGTGCGCGACGGCAGCCTGCTCGCCGCCGCGGAAATGCTGGCGGGCGGCATCACCACCGTCAACGACATGTATTTCTTCCCGGGCGCGGCAGCCGAGGCCTGCCTGCAGGCCGGCCTGCGCGCCGTACTGGGCATGATCGTGCTGGAGTTTCCCTCGGCCTACGCCGCCGACGCCGACGACTATCTGGCGAAGGGCCTGGCACTGCGCGACACGCTGAAGGACGAGCCGCTGCTCTCCTTCGCCTTCGCCCCGCATGCGCCCTACACCATTTCCGATGCCAGCTTCGGCCGCATAAACACCCTTGCCGAACAACTCGGCGTGCCCATCCATATCCACATCCACGAAACGCTGGACGAGATCGCCGGCAGCCTCAAGCAATACGGCGTGCGGCCGCTGGAGCGCCTGGCGCAGCTGGGCCTGCTCGGGCCCAATTTCATCGGCGTGCACGCCGTGCATCTCACCGAAACCGAAATCGACTCGCTCGCCACCCACGGCTGCCACGTCGCCCACTGCCCTGCGTCCAACCTCAAGCTCGGCTCCGGCATTGCGCCCGTGGCCGCGCTGATCGAGGCCGGCGTCAACCTCGGCTTCGGCACGGATGGCGCCGCCAGCAACAACCGTCTCGACCTGTTCGCCGAAATGCGGCTGGCCGCGCTGCTTGCCAAGGGCGCGAGCGGCGACGCATCCGTCCTGCCCGCCGCCGTCGCACTCAAGGCCGCCACGCTTGACGCCGCCCGTGCACTCAACCTCGACGACCGTATCGGCAGCATCGTGCCGGGCAAACGCGCCGATCTCATCGCCGTGAGTCTTTCCGGCCCCGAATGCCAGCCCGTGTTCGATCCCGCCTCTCACCTGGTCTACGCCGCCGGCCGCGAGCACGTCACCCATGTCTGGGTGGATGGCAAGCTGAAACTCGACAACCGCCGCCTGGTCGATTTCGAACCGGACGACCTCGCCGCCCGCGCCACCTGGTGGCGTGGGAAAATCACCCAAGGCTTTGCACAGGGAGGAAAGTGAGGCCAGGGAGGACTTCTCTTTCACACCCCCTCCCATCCTCCCTGTCAATCATTTTGATCCGAAGGCCCCCATCATGAGCAACGTCGACGCCGCCGAAATCGCCAAATTCTCCGAACTCGCCCACCGCTGGTGGGATCCCAACTCCGAGTTCCGCCCGCTGCACGAGATCAACCCGCTGCGGCTGAAGTGGATCGACCAGCAGGTGCCGCTCGCCGGCAAGAAGGTGCTCGACGTCGGCTGCGGCGGCGGCATCCTGGCCGAGGCCATGGCCGGACTGGGCGCCCAGGTCACCGGCATCGACCTCTCCGAGAAAGCGCTCAAGGTCGCCAAGCTGCATCTGTACGAATCCGGCCGCAGCGTGGATTACCGACTCGTCTCGGCGGAGGACTTCGCCGCAGAGCATGCCGGTGAATTCGACGTCGTTACCTGCATGGAGATGCTCGAACACGTGCCCGAGCCCGCCTCGGTCGTAGCCGCCTGCGCCCGGCTGGTCAGGCCCGGCGGCTGGGTGTTCTTCTCGACGCTCAACCGCAACACCAAGAGCTATCTCTTCGCCATCGTCGGCGCGGAGTACATCCTCAAGCTGCTGCCGCGCGGCACACACGATTGGGCCAAGTTCATCCAGCCCGCCGAACTCGCCCGCATGACCCGCGAAGCCGGGCTGGTCAACCAGGAGCTGATCGGCATGACCTACAACCCGCTGACGAAAATCTACAAACTGGAAGCCGATACCGACGTGAACTACCTGCTGGCGACCCGCCGCGACGAAGTCTGAGATGACGACGCTCGTCCGCATCCGCGCCGTGCTGTTCGACCTCGACGGCACGCTCGTCGATACCGCCCCCGACCTCGGCCATGCGCTCAACCTGCAGCGCGTCCGTCACGGCCTCGCCCCGCTACCCGATGAATTGATCCGGCCGCAGGCCTCGCACGGCGCGCGCGGCCTGCTGGGACTGGGCTTCGGCCTGCGCCCGGACGATGCGAAGTTCCCCGCCATGCGTGAGGAATTCCTGGAGCTCTACGCCGCCAACATCTGTCGCCATTCCCAGCCCTTTCCCGGCATTCCCGAGCTGCTCGATGCCATCGAAACGCGCGGCCTGAAGTGGGGCGTGGTCACCAACAAGCCCGCCCGCTTCACCGAACCGCTGCTGTCCATCCTCGACCTCGCCGAGCGCGCCGCCTGCATCGTTTCAGGCGACACCTGCCCGCAGCCCAAGCCGCACCCCGCGCCCATGCTCGCCGCTGCCGAGCTGTGCGAAGCCGCGCCTGCCGCCTGCCTGTATCTGGGCGACGCCGAACGCGACATCGAAGCCGCGCGTGCTGCCGGCATGCCGGCCCTGGTCGCCGCCTGGGGCTATCTCGACGCGGCGGACACGCCCCACACCTGGGGTGCGCACGCCGAAATCCACCATCCACTCGATACGCTCGACTACATGGGCTGACATGGACTATACCACCTTCAAAACCCTCCACCTCGCCACCGTCGGCATCACCCTTGCACTCTTCCTGCTGCGCGGGTTCTGGATGATCACGGGCTCGCCCTACCTGAGCGCTCGCTGGGTCCGCATCGTTCCGCACCTCAACGACACCGTACTGCTCGCCAGCGGCATCGCACTCGCGTGGCTTCTCCGGATCTCTCCGCTGGAACATGCCTGGCTTGGTGCAAAGATCGTCGCCCTGCTCGCCTACATCGGACTCGGCACCATCGCGCTCAAGCGCGGCAAAACACGCAAGCAGCGCATCGCGGCCTGGATCGCCGCCCTTGCGGTGTTCGGCTACATGGCCGCCGTGGCCCGTTCGCACGACGCCCTGCCCTTCCTGGGCTGATCCCGATTTTTTTACCGGGCAGGCGGAACTTTGCCGCACGCCCGGCCTCCATCCGGTACACTGAATGCGCTTTACATGGGGCCGACATGGCTTCGACGTGGGTCGCAAAGCAGCGTAGGGCATACCGAGGGTCAGAGCACCTCGTAAATCCAACTGAAAAACTTTAGTCGCAAACGACGAAACGTACGCCCTGGCCGCTTAAGGTCCAGGACTCACACCGGTCTGTTCATGGGCTGGGCCGGGTCAAACCGGCAGTGAGTTAATTCACATGAAATCGTGCCTGTCCGGGTCGCTTGGGCGGGTGCCAAATCCAAGGCGACTCGGCGAGATCCAGCCTGTTCGGCGGGCGTGATGGAGCTTAAAGCTTGAAAACACCGGACTAAGTATGTAGAACTGCCTGTAGAGGGCTTGCGGACGGGGGTTCGATCCCCCCCGGCTCCACCACCCAAACCAAGGCCAACCGGAAACGGTTGGCCTTTTCTTTTGCGCGGCGTTTCCCATTTGCGCATGCCGTGCCACACTGCAAGGCGACTTCGAAGGTTTCACCCCATGACCGACCTCGCCGCCTGGCTCCCTGCCGAACTTGCCGAATTGCCACACTATGTCATCGCGCTGGCGATCGGCCTCCTGATGGGCCTGGAACGCGAACGCAACCCGACGGCCAAGGCCGGCCTGCGCACCTTTGCGCTGACGGCGCTGTTCGGGGTGCTGGCGGCGCACCTGGGCACGGCACTCGACAGCGCCTGGCTGATTCCGGCCGGGCTGCTACTGGTCGGCGGCATGATGATCGCGGCCTATCTGCGCGATCCGGACGAAGGCGGCGACCCCGGCACCACGACGGTGGCGGCGCTGATGCTGTGCTACGGCCTTGGCGTGCTGGTGTGGCACGACGAGGCGCAGCTTGCGGTGATGCTCGGCATCGGCGCAACCATGCTGCTGTATTTCAAGCCGGAACTGCGTGGCATGAGCGAACACCTGACCCGGCGCGACCTGCTGTCGGTACTGCAGTTCGCGGTGCTCTCGCTCATCATCCTGCCGCTGGCACCGAACCGCGATTACGGCCCATATGGCGCACTCAACCCCTACCAGATCTGGTGGATGGTGGTACTGATCGCGGGGGTGGGGTTGGCTGGCTACGCCGCGCTGCGGCTGGTGGGCCAGCAGCGTGGCGCAGTGCTTCTGGGGCTGCTGGGCGGCCTGGTATCGTCCACCGCGACCACGCTGGCGTTCAGCCGCCACGTACGAACCTCGGCCGCCATGATGCCGGTGGCGGTGATCGTGATCGTGCTCGCCAATCTGGTGGTGCTGGTACGGCTGGGCGTGCTGGTGGCGCTGCTCGCCCCCGAGGTGCTCGCCGAACTCGTCCCGGTGCTGGCGGGCGGCCTGATTGCAGGCACGCTCGGTGCCGCCTACGGTGTGCACCGGCTCAAACCCGCGGGCGCGCTGCCCGACCTGGCGATGAGCAACCCCACCGAACTGCGCACGGCCATGGGCTTCGGCCTGCTGTATGCCGTGGTGCTGCTGGCGGCGGCCTGGCTGGCCGACTGGCTGGGCACGCGCGGCCTCTACGCGGTGGCGCTGGTCTCGGGTCTCACCGACGTCGACGCGATCACCCTGTCCAGCCTGCGTCTGTTCGACCTCGACAAGCTGCCGGTCGCAGCCGTGGTCAATGTGATCGCGATCGCCACCCTGTCCAACCTGGCCTTCAAGTCCGCGCTTGCGCTGACAGTGGGCGGCCGCAGCATGGCGCGCCATGCTGCGGCCGGCATGGGCGCGATCGGCCTGGGGCTGGTCGTCGCCTGGGCTATAATCTCGGGCTTTTCCGCCTGACCGAATTGCCCGCCATGGACGCAGAACACCTCAATCAGATCGAATCGAAAATCGCCGACCTGGGCGAACGTTCCGGCCAGCTCAGGGGGTTTCTTTGACTACGATCACAAGAAGGATCGTCTAGAGGAAGTCGTCCGCCTGTCCGAGGCACCGGATTTCTGGAATGACCCTGAAAAGGCCCAGGCACTCGGCCGCGAGCGCAAGGCGCTGGAAGACGTGGTGCTGGTGCTCGACCGCGTCGCCGCCGGCCTGACGGACGCGAAAGACCTGTTCGACATGGCCAAGGGCGAAAACGACGACGACACCCTCGTCTCCGTGCGCGACGACCTCGAAGGCATCGAGAAGGATGTCTCCCAGCTCGAATTCCGCCGCATGTTCTCCAACCCGGCCGACCCGTCGAACTGCTTCCTCGACATCCAGGCCGGCGCCGGCGGCACCGAGGCCTGCGACTGGGCCTCCATGCTGCTGCGCCAGTACCTGAAATACGCCGAACGCAAGGGCTTCAAGGCCGAACTGCTGGAAGAATCCGAAGGCGACGTCGCCGGCATCAAATCCGCCTCGATCAAGATCGAGGGCGACTACGCCTACGGCTACCTGCGTACCGAAACCGGCGTGCACCGCCTGGTCCGCAAGTCGCCATTCGATTCGTCCGGCGGCCGCCACACCAGCTTCGCCAGCGTGTTCGTCTATCCGGAAGTCGACGACTCGATCGAGGTCGACATCAACCCGGCCGACCTGCGCATCGACACCTACCGCGCATCCGGCGCCGGCGGCCAGCACATCAACAAGACCGACTCCGCCGTGCGCATCACCCACCTGCCCTCCGGCATCGTGGTGCAGTGCCAGAACGACCGCTCGCAGCACAAGAACAAGGCCGAGGCCATGTCGATGCTGAAGTCCAGGCTCTACGAAGCCGAGCTGCGCAAGCGCCAGGCCGAACAGGACAAGCTCGAAGCCGGCAAGTCCGACGTGGGCTGGGGCCACCAGATCCGCAGCTACGTGCTGGACAACTCGCGCATCAAGGACCTGCGCACCAACGTCGAAGTCTCCGCCACACAGAAGGTGCTGGACGGCGACCTGGATGTGTTCATCGAGGCGAGCCTGAAACAGGGCGTGTGATGGACGCGCCGGGCGACACCTCGGACCTGGCGGAATTCCTCGCCCCCGGCCTGATTGCGGAAGACATTCCGCCGCTGTTTCCGCTGATCCAAGCGCGGCCGCTGATCGGCGCGATGATCGCGCTGTTCCGCGGCGGCGACGAGGAAGTCCTGATCCGCCTGATGGTGCTGCGCGAAGTCGGTCTGCGCGCCGACGCACCGGAATGGTCGCCGCGCGAACTCGAATCGCATTTCGCCTATCTCGCGCCGACCAAGCTCAACACCGTGCTGGCACGGCTGCGCGAACACGCCTTGCTGCTGTGGGACAGCGAGCGCCGGGTGTATCAGCTCTCGAGCGAAGGCCGCATGGTGCTCTCGGCGCTGTCGAACCTGCTGGCCTTCAACGCCGAGGCGGATGGCGAGCTGGGCTTTCTCGCCGCGCAGGTCGCGGCGGGCGCGGCGGTCGGCAAGCTCGCGCCGGAAGCCCTGTCCCATCTGCTGGCGCGACTCGGCGAACTGGAAGAGGAATTTGCCCAGGCGGTCGCCTCAGGCTCCGAATTCAGGCTGCGCGCCGCGCAGTCGAAACTGGCTTCGGTGCAGCAATGGCTGGACCGCGCCAACACGGTGATGAAAAACCTAGCCGACGCCGGCCTCGACGACGCCAGCTGGCGGCTCGCGCAAAGCATCGGCCAGCGCCAGTCGCGGCTGCTGCGCATGGCCTCGGTGTTCCAGCGCGAGCTCGCCGCCATCGCCCGCCAGCAGGTACATCTGTCGCAGGGCGGCCTGTCCACGTCCGAACTCGCGGCCTGGCTGAAAACCCGGTCGCTCGACCAGCTTGCCGTGCTGGCCGACGGACAACTGGCGACCACGCCGGAGTGCAGCTTCGTGCTGCCCGACGTGATGCTCGACAACACCGAGGAATTCATCGCCCGCGAGCAGCCCGGGCGCAAAATTTCGGCCATGCCCGCGCCCGCCGAAATCGAATACACCCGCGACATCCCGCTGGAGCCGCCGCGCGAGCTGCTCGAACTCACGCGCACGCTTGCCGGCCTCGACACGCCCGCGAGCGTCGCCGACACGGTCGCCGGCGGCAGCTTCGGTCAGGCGTCCTATCGCCTGTCGCTGCTCGCCGTGATCGGCGAAGCCAACATCGGCCCCGACCTCGCGCCGCTCGCCGAGCTGCCGCTGACGCTGCACTGGGATGACGCCCTGCAGGCCGTCGGCCGCGGCGAGGTCGCCCGGATCAGCGCAGGCCGCATCCTGCCGCAGCCCAAGCACGACGACACACCCGCATGAACACCGACCCCGCCGCCCGCCTGATCGCTCGCCTGCTCGCACTGCGTTTTTTGCCGCGCGACGACGCCGACGTGCGCCGCCTGCTGATCGACGCCGCCTTCCGCGACGAGGTCGAGGCGCGGCTCGCCGCCAGCGGCCTGCGCCTCCTGGCCCAGCCTTTCGCCGCGCATGTCTCGGTGGCCCTGGCGCGCGAGCAGGAGGCCGCCGTGTTCGAACAGAACGACGCCTGGCAGGCCTCGAACATCGGCCTGCCCAGGGACGCAATCGCGCTGCTGGTCATCCTCTGGGCGCTCATCATCCTGCCCAAGCGCGAGCGCCAGCTGGCCGGCGAATCGACCGGGGCCGACACGCAGAACGAGCTGTTCGAAACAGTGAAACTCACCCCCGCCGCGCACGACGCGTCGCGCGGCATACCGGAAAACGTGCTGCTCGAAGACTACGGCAAACTGCTAGGTGGGCGCGCGCGCCTGCAGCAGTTTGCGCTGCCGCAACTGTCACGGCTGGGCTTTATCGAGCGCCGCAACAAGATCATTCACGAGGGCCCGCTGCTCGATCTCGCGTTCGACTACGCCGAGTTAGCGCCGCGCATCCTCGAAGGCGCGCTGTCCGACCTCTTGAAGCAGCGCGGCGTGCTGGAAACGCGCGCTGAAACCGACCCGGCATCGGAATCCGCCGCCACGCAGGAGGATGACGCCTGATGTTCCGCCTGCTCGAACTCGAAACCGTCCACTGGGATTTCTGGCGCAGCTTCCGTCTGCCGCTCGACGCGTCCATCGTCACCATCTCCGGCCCCAACGGCAGCGGCAAGACCACGCTGCTCGACGCGCTGCGCACTTTATTGGCGTTGGACTGCTCGAAAAAGCGCGACTACAAGCGCTACGTGCGCCGCAACGGCGAGGATTTCTGCTGGCTGCGCGGCGTGATCGACAACCAGCGCGCGCCCGGCTCCAGCCGCCGCCCGTTTGGCCTGCCGTATACCGGCGAGCGCATCACGCTGGCCTGCCGCATCGACAAAAAGGGCGGCGACTGGACGCGCAAATACTGGATCGCCGACGGCGACGTCAGCCTCGCCGAGATCGAAACGAAAGGCGAGGAATTCGGCGTTCGCCAGTATCAGAATCAATTGCACGCCGCCGGCCTGTCGCCCGCCATCGCCCGCGTGCTCTCGCTCGAACAGGGCCAGACCGACAAGCTGTGCGAACTCTCGCCGCGCGAATTGCTCGACCTGGTGTTCCAGGTGTTCGGCGACAAGGACGTGCTCGACCGCTATCAGGAAGCGCGCCACCACCAGGAACACACCGCACGCGAACTCGACGCCGGCCAGAACCAGCTCGAAGCGCTCGGCAACAATCTTGAAAAACACGAGCAGAAGGTCAACCGCTATCGCGAATGGCAGCGCCTCAACCAGGAGCGCGTCGAACTCGTCAGCGAAATCCGCCCGCGACTGGAACACTGCCTGTTGCAACGCGAAGCCGAACACGCCGCGCGCACGCTGCTCGCGCAACGGCGCGACTGGCGCGCCAGACGCGGCGAACGCAGCGCGCTGAAACTGGAATCGGCAACGCTCGATGCCGCCCTCGAACAGGCGTTGCTGCGCAAGCAGGCGGCCGCGGAAAACGAGCGCATCCAGAACGAGGCGCTGAACGCGATCAACCGCGAACTCGGCGGCGTCGAGGTCATCGTCCAGCAGCACAAGCGCCTGGAAGAACAGGCGCAAGCCGCGGGAGGGCAGCTTGCCGACGCCCGTGAAATCGCAACGCTGGAAGCGCAGCGCGCCGATCTGCTGGTGAAGATCGCCAGCCTGCAACAGCGCCAGATCCGGCTCGACGAAGTGCTGGAAAACCTCGCCGCCGGCCGCCGCGCCGACCCCGCGCACGTCAGCGCCTTCCGTCAGGCGCTCACCGCCGCCGGCGTCGAACACCATCTGCTCAGCGACGTGGTCGAGATCCTTGACGCGGGCTGGCAGGCGGCAGTCGAGGCCGTGCTCGCGCCCTCCGCCCACATCGTGCTGCTGGCACACGAACGCGACGCCGAACGCGCGATGGCGATCGGCGAGAAGCTCAGGTATCGCTCGTTCATCGTCCCCGAGTGCGTTGCGCCCGGCCTCGCGCCGCAAGGCTCGCTGCTCGAAATCGTGCGGTTTGCGAGCAAGGTGCCCGAGTGGCTCCTGCGCACGCTGGAGCGCACCCGCCGCGTCGAGGACGTCGCCGCAGGCAGCAAGCTGCCGCGCGGCGAGGACTGGATCACCCGTTCCGGCTACCTGCGCGAACGCCGCGGCGGGCGTCACGCCGCCCCCGAGCAGGCAGTGTTCGGCCGGGCCGCGCTCGACGCGCTGCGCCTTGAGCGCGCCGCGCTCGACAAACAGCTTGCGCCGCTGAAAGCACAGCAGGCCGAACTCGCGGAGCGCATCCGCACGCTCAAGGCCAGCGTCTCGGGCGAGGCGGCGGCGGCCGAGCTTGCGCGCCGCGCCGACGAATTCGCCGAGGCCCGCACATGCCACGACGCGCTGGTCGAGAAACGCCGCGACAACGGTGTGCTGGCGGCACAGCAGGAACGCGAAGCGGCCGATCAGGCTGTGACCGATCTGCGCAGCCAGCGCAGCAAGCTGGACGCCGAGCTTACCCGGCTCGACCGCGAAATCGCCGAGCGCGAGAACCGCAGCGGACGTGAAGAACAGATCCGCCGCCGCCTGCAGCTGCGGCGCGATCGCCACCAGATGCCCGCCGCCTGGCGCGACGCTGCAACCAATCAGCAACTGCTGGACACCTGGCGCGACACCTCCAACATCGACCGCCGCGTCAAGGAAATCGACGCCCGCTTCGCCGACGAAAGCTGGGAAACCGACGAGACCGTCGTGCTGCTGCGCGACAAGATCGCCGCCGACTACCGGCAGCGCGAAGGCGAGCTGGCCGCCCGCCGCCGCGACAATGAACTCGCCAGCGAACAGACCCGCGCGGCGCGCGAAAACTACATCGCCGTGCTGCGCCACACTGTCGGCCGCTACGCCAAAAACCTCAAGGCCCTGGGCGAAATCGCCGGCGTCCGTGTCGAACACGAACCCGTCGTGCTCGGCAACGACGACCTGACGCTGGCGCAGGCGGGGCTCGCGGTACGCTTCGATTTCGACGCCAAGGGTTTCATGGGCATGAACGACGGCGATGCTTCGGGCGGCCAGCAGGTGATGAAATCGCTGATCCTCCTGGTGGCGCTGATGATGGAGGAGTCGCGCCCCGGTGGCTTCGTCTTCATCGACGAGCCCTTCGCGCACCTGGACATCGTCAACATCGAGCGCGTGTCGGGCTTTCTGAAAGCCACCAAGGCGCAATATCTGCTGACCACGCCGGTCACGCACAACGTCAACATCTACGACCCGGCGACGCTGACGCTGGTCACCTTCAAGAAACGCCCGGGCGAGGCGTGGGCACCGGGCGTGAAAGTGCTGGTGCGCGACACTTCCGCCGTGCACTGACCATGTTGCACGTCGTCGAGAAAAGCAAGTCCCGGCGGCAGCGCGAATCCGGTCAGCCGCCACGCGGACTCGACACCCTGCCCGACGACTGGAAGCAACTGCTGAAACGCTGGGTGAAACGCGGCGGCGACAGCCGCTGGGACACGCTCAGGAACGACGCCGGCGTGGGCGGACAGAATCTGGCGCAGGCACTGCTCGACTGGCTGCTGGAGAACGGCTGGATCCGGCTCGACGAAAAATTCGAGCGCGCGGCGTGGTGGCCGTACCGGGTGCAATTCCGCGAACCGGCGCAGCTGCGCGCCGCCCTCGGCATCGTCGACGCGGAGGCTGTCGCCGCGCAGTGGCAGACCGTGCGCGCGTCGCTGCCCGCCGAGCCGCTCATCGACGCGCTCGACGCACTGCCGCCCAGAACCGCGCTGGCGCGTGCCGATCTTGCTGCCGCCCTGGTGCGCTGGCAGGCCGAACAGCGCAGCGGCACGCAACGCGATTTCGCCCTCTTCGCGCGCGGCACCACCAAGGCCATCAGCGCAGCGGAATGGAATTGGCTCAATGAAGCCACCGATCTTGGCGAATGGGGCATCGAGCGCCACACGCCGCTGTTGCTGATCGCCGCCCCAGTCACGCTACATTTCCCGCACGCCACGCTCGACCTCGCCGCCTGCGCCGATTTCTGCGCCCTCACCCCGGCGACGCTGGCGGCCGCGCAGGCCGCCACGGGCGCGCCAGAACGCTGGCAACTGGTGGAAAACCGCACCAGTTTCGAACGCGCCGCCCGCACGCGCGAAGCCAGGGCCGGCGTCATCTGTCTGCCCGGCTTTCCGCCCGGCTGGTGGCGCGAGGCCGTGGCGCATGTGCTGGCGCTGGCACCCGCTCCTGCCGCCATCGCCTGCGACCCCGACCCCGCCGGCGTCGCCATCGCCCTGCAGGCCGGCGCGTTGTGGCAAGCCGCCGGCCTCGACTGGCAGCCCTGGCACATGGACGTCGCCACGCTGAAAAACCTGCCCAGCCATGGCGCACTCAACGCCTGGGACAGCGCACGCATCGCGCAACTGCGGCAAGCGCCCGAATTGCCTGCGCAGTTTGCGGCGCTGCTGGATTACATGCAACAGCACAATATCAAGGGTGAACAGGAAGGCACGCTGTAAGTGCATAGGCTGGCTTGCGCCCCCCCGGGACGGCGTATATCCTGTATATACACAGGAG
Organism: Pseudomonadota bacterium; assembly: GCA_040754275.1. Classification (GTDB taxonomy): domain Bacteria; phylum Pseudomonadota; class Gammaproteobacteria; order Burkholderiales; family Thiobacillaceae; genus Thiobacillus. Next base: position 7,541 of record JBFMCW010000021.1, on the reverse strand, counting down.
GGTCACCATGCTCACTCGCGTCTTCAAAAGCGGCAACTCGCTGGCCGTGCGCATCCCCAAGGAACTCGCCAACGCCTTCGCCAGCCAGGATGTCGAAATCGAGAAAGTCGGCGACACCCTCGTCCTGCGCCCCGTCGTCAAACGCAAGCTGACCGGGCTGGCCGAGGCGTTCTCAATGTTCACGCCCGACTTCATGGCCGAAGGCCGCGAATTCCACGAACAGAAGGAACGCGACTGGAGCGGCTTCGGCGAGTCTGCGCAGCTTCACCAGACATCCGCAGACTACAAATCCCACAAGTAGCCACCATGCGCTACATGCTGGACACCAACATCTGCGTCTACCTGATGAAGGCGCATCCGCCCGAAGTCCTGGCGCGTTTGCAGCAACTCGATCACGGCGATGCTGTCATGTCGATCATCAGTTACGCCGAGTTACGGGTGGGTCTAGAAGGGCTGGGGCCTTCGCGTGCGCAGAACGAACGCGCACTACAGCTACTTTCCCGCGACATCCCTGTTCTGCCCTTCGACAAGACCGCCGCCGAACGCTACGGTGTACAACGTGCCGCCGTCCGCGACCGCCGACGCGACGCGCTGGATCGTCTCATCGCCGCGCACGCATCAAGCCTGGGCCTCACACTCATCACCAACAACGAAGCCGATTTCCGGGATTATCCCGGCCTCGTCGTCGAAAACTGGGTGTAGGCCGCCCGCCTCATACCGCCACACAGGATCAAACCCATGCGCACCGAAACCCCCGTCACGCTCTACCTCAAGGACTACACCCCGCCCGCCTGGCTGATCGCCACGGTCGACCTGCACGTGGGCATATTCGACGGCCACGCCGAGGTGCGCGCGCGGCTCGCCTGCCGCCGCAACTCGGCCGCGCCGGCCGGGCCGCTGGTGCTGCTGGGCGAAGACCTTGAACCGATGAGCGTTGCGCTGGACGGCGTGGCGCTCGATCCGGCGCGTCACACCATCGCCAGCGGCCGACTGACGATCACCGGCCCGCTGCCCGAATCCTTCGTGCTGGAAACCGTGGTGCGCATCGACCCCGACCACAACACCCAGCTCTCCGGCCTGTACCGTTCCAGGGACGGCTACTTCACCCAGTGCGAGGCCGAGGGCTTCCGCCGCATCACCTTCTACCCCGACCGGCCGGACGTGATGGCGGTGTTCAGCTGCACCGTTGAAGCCGACCGCGCGCACTTTCCGCAACTGCTGTCGAACGGCAACCCGGTCGCCTCGGGCAGCTGCGACGACGCGACGCGCCACTGGGTGCGCTGGGAAGATCCCTTCCCCAAGCCGGCGTATCTGTTCGCGCTGGTCGCGGCCAAACTGGACGTACTCGAAGACACCTTCACCACCGCGTCGGGCAGGCCCGTGAAACTCGAAGTCTTCGTCGAACCCGGCAAGCTCGACCAGTGCGACCACGCCATGGCCGCGCTGAAAAAAGCCATGCGCTGGGACGAAACGCGCTTCGGCCTGGAGTACGACCTCGACCGCTACATGATCGTCGCGGTGGGCGACTTCAACATGGGCGCGATGGAGAACAAGGGCCTCAACATCTTCAACACGAAATATGTGCTGGCGCGCCCGGACACCGCGACCGACGCCGACTACCAGGGCATCGACCGCGTGGTCGCGCACGAGTATTTCCACAACTGGACCGGCAACCGCGTCACCTGCCGCGACTGGTTCCAGCTCTCGCTGAAGGAAGGCCTCACCGTCTTCCGCGACCAGGAATTCGGCGCCGACGTGCATTCGCGCGCGGTCACCCGTATCCAGGAAGTGCGGGCCCTGCGTGCCGGCCAGTTCCCCGAGGACGCCGGCCCCATGGCGCACCCGATCCGGCCTGCGTCGTATGCCGAGATCAACAACTTCTACACCGCCACCGTCTACAACAAGGGCGCAGAAGTCATCCGCATGATCCACACGCTGTTAGGCGTTGTGGGCTTCCGCGCCGGGATGGATGTGTACTTCCAGCGCCACGACGGCCAGGCCGTCACCTGCGAGGATTTCGTCGCGGCCATGCAGGACGCGAGCGGCGTCGATCTCACGCAGTTCCGCCGCTGGTACGCGCGCGCCGGCACGCCGGTGCTGAAGGCGGCGGGCGTTTACGACGCGGCCGCGCGGACCTTCACGCTCACGCTCACGCAAAGCCTCGCGCCCACCGCCTACGAAAAACGGCTACTGGATGCCGGCCAGTCGATAGATCAGGGTCCCCTGCACATCCCCGTTGCCATTGGCCTCGTGCTGCCCGACGGCACGGATGCCGAACTGCGCCTCGCGGGCGAGGCGGCGTCGGCCGGCACCACCCGCGTGCTTTCGCTCACCGAAACCACGCACACCTTCGTCTTCGAGCGCGTGCCCGCCGCCCCCGTCGCCTCGCTGCTGCGCGATTTCTCCGCACCCGTGCGGCTGGACTTCGAGCAGACCGACGCCGAACTTGCCCATCTGATGGCACACGACAGCGATGCCTTCAACCGCTGGGAAGCCGGCCAGCGCCTCGCCACGCGCGTGCTGCTGGCGGGCATTGCCCAAGGCGGTGCGGGCGACGACTGGATTCCCACCACCTTCATTGATGCCTGCGCACGCGTACTCGCCGACGGCCTCACCGGCGACGCCGCGCTCGCCGCAGAAGCCCTGGCCCTGCCGTCCGAAACCGTGCTCGCCGACACCGTCGCCGCCACAGGCGGCGTCATCGACCCCGACGCCATCTTTGCCGCGCGGCTGGCCCTGCACCGCGCGCTCGCCACGGCGCTGCGCCCCCGGTTCGAAGCCGCCTGGCAGGCGCTTGCCCCGGCCGGCGACTACGCCCCCGATGGCGAACAGGCCGGCCGCCGCGCATTACGCAACACCTGCCTGGCGTATCTCGCCGACGCAGCGCCGGCCGAGGTCGTGCCGCGTCTCGTCGCGCAGATCAAAACCGGCGGCAATATGACCGACGTCGCCGCCGCGCTTGCCACCCTGGCTCAGCTCGACGTGCCCGAACGCGCCCCCGCGCTCACCGCCTTCTACGACCACTGGCACGCCGAAGCCCTGGTCGTCGACAAATGGCTGTCCATCCAGGCCACCGCGCGCATCACCACCGCCGCCACCGTGCGCGAACTCATGCACCACCCCGCGTTCGACCTCAAGAATCCCAACCGCGTCTACGCCCTCATCCGCGGCTTTACCGGCGCCAACCCGCGCGCCTTCCATGCCGCCGACGGTGCAGGCTACGCGCTGGCCGCCGACGTCATCGTCGAACTCCAGGCCATGAACCCGCAGGTGGCGTCACGCATCGCCCGCAGCTTCGACCGCTGGCGCCAGTTCGATACCGGCCGGCAGGCGCATGCGCGCGCCGCACTGGAGCGCATCGCGGCGGTCGAGGGACTGGCGAAGGATGTGGCGGAGGTGGTGGGGAATGCGTTGAAGGGGTGATCGCAGGAGCGACAGCCTTGGCCTTCAATGCGGAGGAGTGGCGGATTGTCGGCCAATCCAGTCAGACAACCAACACTGCACGTTAGGCAGGTATCCAACGGTCAACAGCCCTTGGCGACGGCATGGTCTCGATGGTCCACTTTCGGCCTGCTCGAACGCGAGAGCCCGGTCCGATCTGCACTCTATGAATGAGCAGCATAAGCGGTCGGAAATTAAGGTACATGACCGCCTGCAGGCAGTCTCTTGCGGGCCGCCACCGCTGGTCATAAGGGGAGGCATCACCCCTGCAGCGGCAACCTAAGCGCAGCGCGCAGGCCACCGCCAGGGCGATTGGTCAGGGTCACGTCACCCCCGTGGTTGCGTGCGATCTGGCGCACGATGGCCAGGCCGAGTCCTACGCCGCCCGTCGCGCGGTTGCGTGATGACTCCACCCGATAGAATGGCTCGAAGACCTTCTCGAGTTCTTCCTCCGGCAGGCCCGGACCGTTGTCCTCAACGACGATACTCAAACCGTCGTCGTCTGCCATGAGTTCGATGTTGGCGCGCTCCCCGTATTTCAGTGCGTTATCGATCAGGTTGCCGATGGCGCGGCGCAGGGCCTGCGGACGGCCGACATACCGTACCGACGCGGGCGCATTCAAGGAAACCTCGTGCCCCAGTTCCGCCCGGTCATCGACAAGGCTTTCCAGCAAGGCCACCATGTCGATCGGGCTGAGCGTCTCGTCGACCGCCTTGCCGCGCAGGAAGTCGAGCGCGCCGGTCAGCATGTGCTGCATCTCGTCGAGATCACGCAGGGTGCGTTCGCGCAAATCCTCGTCCTGCAGCAGTTCGCTGCGCAGCCGCAAGCGGGTGACAGGGGTCTTGAGGTCATGGGAAACCGCCGCCAGGAAACGTTCGCGCTCCTCGATGTCATGGCGGATACGCCGCTGCATGGCGTTGAAGGCTTGCGCCGCCTCGCGCACTTCGCTGGGGCCGTCTTCGGGCAGGGGCGGCTGGTGCAGGTCTTCACCCAGGCCACGCGCCGCCACCGCAAGCCGCGTCAGCGGGCGCACCGTCATGCGGGCAGCGTACCAGATCAGCGCAATCATGACCGTAAGCATCAAGGCCAGATTGCCGAACAGGTGCAATGGCCAGGCAAAAATTCCCTTGGGCGCGCTGCCCTCGATCCGCAGCCAGCCGCCGGATTTCAGTTCGAGATAGACATCGAAAGCGAAGGCCCCGATACGGGGCAGCGTCACCGGCCGGATGCCGACCTCCGGCCCCAGTGCTTCAGCCAGACGAGAGAGAAATTCGGAAGTTTCCGTAATGGCGCCGTCCGGGGCAGGCGCGGCGGCGACAATCGACAAGTGTTGGCGAGGCGTGCTCAATCGTTCGGCCAGCGCCTGTCGTTCGCTGCCGGCCTGGCTGTCGATGGCGCGATGGACTGCAGCGACACGCTGGGCGAGTTCGTGGCCAACAGTCGTGCGGATGGTGTGCTGTCGCTCGACCAGGTGCATGACGGCACCGATCAATTGCGCCAGCACCAGTGCGCCCGCCATGAGCAGCGCGAGACGACCGAAGAGGGAACGCGGCAGCAGCTTCAACGCTCGACCTCCACCGCCGCTGCCAGGACATAGCCCTCGCCACGCACGGTCTTGATCAGCGTCGGTTCGCGGCTGTCGTCGCGCAGACGCTTGCGCAGCCGGCCTACTAGGACATCGATGCTGCGGTCGAACAGGATGGCTTCGCGCTTGTTGGCCAGTTCGAGCAGCTGGTCGCGCGGCAAGACCCGTTGCGGGTGATCGAGAAAGACGCGCAACAGGCGATACTCGGCGCCGGAAAGCGGAACGACCAGCCCATCCGGCGCCTTGACATTGCGCGTGGCGACATCAAGCGTCCAGCCGGCGAATTGAAACGCCCTGGCCTCGGCAAGTTCCAGATTCGGCGGCAGGGCCTGGGCACGGCGCAGAATGGTCTTGATGCGCGCCAGCAGCTCGCGTGGATTGAACGGCTTGGCGAGATAGTCGTCCGCGCCCATTTCCAGCCCGACGATGCGATCGACCTCGTCGCCGCGCGCGGTTAGCATCAGCACGGGCAGGCTGTTCGAGCGCGTCCGCAGGTCGCGGCACAGCGACAGGCCGTCCTCGCCGGGCAACATCAGGTCGAGCACCACAAGGTCGATGCGATGGGTCTCCAATGCCCGGCGCATGGCCTTGCCATCGCCGACCGCCGTGACGCGAAACCCAGCCTGGGTCAGGTATTGGGTCAGCAGGTTGCGAATTTCCCGGTCGTCGTCGACGACCAGCAAATGTTCCGATGTAGGACTCATGGGCGGATATTACTCAGTAGGCAACTATTCCAACAATGCGTTGATCGCCTGCTAGCCGGCTTCCGAAAGATTGCCGGCGGCAGGCTTCAGCCTGATTTGCGCGCGCCTTCCATCAGAAAGGCGCTGACCTGCATCGACCATTTGTCGATACGCGGCTTCATTGCCGGCTTTCAGCTTTCCTGGCCCCGAGTCCCATGCGGGAGAGCAGGTTGTCCTTGACGAGGAACTGGTGGTAGAGCGCCGCGAGGACATGCAGGGCGATCAGGCCCATGGCCAGACGTGACGTCAGGCCGTGAATCTGGCGCGGCGTGAATTGCTTGAAGTCCTCGGGCAATACGCCCGCGCCGAACACGGCGTCGAAGGCCCCGCTCTGCAGCGAAAGCACGACGCCGCTGACGACCAGAAGCAGCACGACCAGGTTGAGCGCCATATGGCCCGCCTTGGCGAGCCTGATGCCCGCAGCAGCGGGCGAAGCAGGCAGGCGCTTGCGCAGGATGATCCGGGCGATCACGAGCAGGCCCGCGAGGCCGCCGAGAATCATGTGGATGCGCAGGTTGCCGATTTTTTCGGTGGTGTTGGGCAGATCGGCCAGCACCAGAGTGCCGGTGACCAGCAGGAAGACGATGAGGGCGGCGGCCAGCCAGTGAATGGCGATCTGGGATTTGGCATAACGAAAGGTTTGCATGACGGGTCTCCGTATGAATGGACAAGCGAATTCTCGGCGATCGCTGCGGGGATGTCGTGCGTCATTCCGTAACGTACTGTGACAACCCGCCGCTTGTCATGTGACCTCACCAAATCGTACCTGCGCCGAAACATTTGGCTTACATGCGGGGCGCAATATTCACCCTGCCATGTGGCACAACCCATTCAAGGAGATTCGATATGAAACCCACGACACGCAAACTACTGCTCGCCGGCCTGGCCGGTGTTTCTATTCTTTCTGCGGCTGCCGTGATCGCCGGTGGCCCCGGTTCCGGATGCCCAGGTGGTCATGTTCCCGGCATGACGCACGGCATGAGCGGCCACGGCCCGGGCATGATGGGGCATGGCCCCGGCTGGGGCGGCTCGCGCCATGCCCTCCATGCTCCGGAAGACCGGGCTGACTCGCATCTCGAAGTACTCAAGTCGGAGCTGAAGTTGCAGCCTGGCCAGGAGAGTGCGTGGAATGCGTTTGCCACCGCCGCTCGCGCGCAAGCGAAGACCATGGGTCAGGCACGCGCCGAGATGTCGGATAAGGCGCGCACGATGCCGGAGCGTATGGAACTGGCCAACAAGCTGGCGAAGGAGCGCGAACAGGGCATGGACAAGGTCTCGCAAGCCATGAAGGCGCTTTATGAAACCCTGACACCCGAGCAACGCAAGGCGCTGGACCAGCGCGGCCCGTGGAATCACGGTTGACAGGTTGGGCCGGAGGCGTGGTTTTTTGCCACGCCTCTCCTGTCATTGTTCGGCGGCACGCCACCCGTTAACGAACAACTCATTCAGCTTTCCCTCTTTTACTGGTATCAGTTTGAAGTAACTGTCCATATAACGCATTTGTTGTCCCGACCATAGGCGCCCGCTGGACAGCAATCTTAATTCGCTGAGAGCGGAAACCGATTTTTCGGTTGCCTTGGCTCTCGACGGTCAACAATCAGTCGCTTTGCCGACGTTTCCAGAAAAATCAGTGATGACGGCAATGGCCGATGAACCGACATCGACATGCGCGACAGAAAAGACAAGGGCCGCAAACGCGGCCCTTGTCGTTGGTGCTTCCGGACGACTACTTCTTCGCCGTCCGCCGCAGCCGGTTCAACAACCGCCGCGC
>JBFMCW010000020.1:0-42480 GCA_040754275.1 Pseudomonadota bacterium | reverse complement strand
CCATCGAAGAAAATGCGCAGGCCAGAGAACAAATAAAAAATGAATGCAGCTAACAATTCGTTCGAGTCGTTCGCTTCGCTCACTGGGACTGGCCGCCTGCGGCGTCCAGCCCCTCAACTCAAACGTTAGCTCTCCATCCCCCTGCTATTGATTCGCGCAGTACCCAGATCGATGCACAAATAAAAAGGGTGGCCAGGCCGCCTTTTTATTACCCGCATCGCTTCACTTGAGATGCGGCTCGATCTCCCGCCGCAGGAAGGCATGGAAGTGCATCATGCCGTCTTCCAGCGGCGACTGGTACGGGCCGGTTTCTGAGACGCCCTGTTTGTAAAGCGCGCGCCGGCCTTCGTGCATGCGCATGCAGATGTCGCGGTCTTCCTCGGCGGTTTCCATGTAGGCGGCCTGTTCGGCTTCGATGAAGGCGCGCTCGAAGAGGGCGATGTCTTCGGGGTAGTAGAACTCGACGATGTTGCTGCACGATTCCACGCCGGTGGGCACGATGGACGAGACGACGAGGACGTGCGGGTACCACTCGACCATGAGGCCGGGATAGTAGGTGAGCCAGATGGAGCCGTGGCGGGGCGCTTCGCCGCGGTTGTAGGCCATGACCTGTTCGTGCCATTTCTGGTAGACGGGCGAGCCTGCCTTGGCGAGGCCGCGGTTGACGCCGACGGTCTGTACCGACCACCAGTCGCCGTATTCCCACTTGAGGTCGTCGCAGGTGACGAAATGGCCAAGGCCGGGGTGGTAGGGGGCGACGTGGTAGTCCTCGAGATACACCTCGATGAAGGTTTTCCAGTTGCAGGCGTAGTGGTCGACCTGCACACGGTCGAGCATGAAGCCGGAAAAGTCGAGGTTGCGCGCGGCCTGCATGCCGGCGAGGTCGGCCTGGACGTCGCGCTGGCCGGCGAACAGCAGGCCCTGCCAGTTCTGCAGGCCGGTGCGGTTGAGGTTGAGGCAGGGATTGCCGGGGAATTCGGGCGCGCCCATGAGCCGGCCCTGGCTGTCGTAGGTCCAGCGGTGGATGGGGCAGACGATGTTGTTCGAGGGCAGCTTGCCGCGGCCCTTGAGCATGATGGCCTGGCGGTGGCGGCACACGTTGGACAGGAGTTCGATGCCGGCGGTGCTGTGGACCAGCATCCTGCCGCCTTCGAACATTTCCAGGGCGTGATAGTCGCCGGCCTCGGGCACCATGAGCTGGTGGCCGGCGTAGCCGTGACCGTTCTTGAAAAGGTGTTCGAGTTCCAGCGCGTAGATGGCCGGATCGAAATACCAGGAAACAGGAAGTTGCGGCGAAGTAAGCGACAAGGCGCTGGATTCGGCGAGATTGCTCATTGGCGCACCCTACTCAAAACCAAGCCCCCTCCAGAATGCTGGAGCGGCAAGTTAAACCCACCGGATCGAGAGCGGGCAATGCTGAGCCCGACTCTCCCGTGCATTGCACGGGTACGGATGAAAAATCCCCGCCATTGCTGGCGGGGACGAGGAATAATAGCATGGGCCGCGTCAGAGGGAAGACATATCGGCGACCAATTTGTTAAAGTGTTGGTCTTTTCTTACGCCCAACGCTGGGTACTTCGATGGCCAAACCCCGCGCCGCCACACCCCCCAAGGATTACGAAGCCGCGCTTGCCGAGCTCGAAGGCATCGTGGCCGACATGGAAAGCGGCCAGTTGCCGCTGGAAGCCTCGCTCGCCGCCTACAAACGCGGGGCGGAACTGCTGGCCTATTGCCGCCAGCAGCTGGCCGACGCCGAGCAGCAGGTCAAAGTGCTGGAAAACAGCACGCTCGTTCCTTTCACCCCCGACGCCGCAGATGACTGACTTTGCCGCCTGGATGCAGTCATGCCAGTCGCGTATGGAATCCGTGCTGGCCGACTGGCTGCCGCCCGCCCGCATTGCCCCGCAGCGCCTGCACGAAGCCATGCGTTATGCCGTGCTGGGCGGCGGCAAGCGTGTGCGGCCCCTGCTCGCCTTTGCCGCCGGCGAGGTGGCAGGCGCCGACCCGGATCGCGTTCAGCATGCCGCAGCGGCGGTGGAGCTCATTCACGCCTATTCGCTGGTGCACGACGACATGCCGGCGATGGACGACGACGCGCTACGCCGCGGCAAGCCCACGGTGCATGTGGAATTCGATGAAGCCACCGCATTGCTGGTTGGCGACGCGCTGCAAAGCCTGGCGTTCGACATCCTCGCCGGCACGCCGCTCGCCCATGATGCCGCCACGCAGCTGAAAATGGTGCATCTGCTGGCGCAGGCCGCCGGTTCGCGCGGCATGGCGGGCGGCCAGGCCATCGATCTGGCGAGCGTGGGCAAGCCGCTGGATTTCGCCGAGCTGGAATTCATGCACATCCACAAGACCGGCGCGCTGATCCGTGCCTCGGTGCTGCTGGGTGCGCATTGCGGGGGGCTGTCCAAGCCTGCGGCTGCAGCGCTCGACCACTACGCCAAGTGCATCGGCCTGGCCTTCCAGGTGGTGGACGACGTGCTCGACGCCGAGGCGTCCACCGCCACGCTGGGCAAGACTGCCGGCAAGGACGCGGCCAACAACAAGCCCACCTACGTGAGCCTGCTGGGTGCGGCCCGGGCGCGCGAACTCGCGCAGGCGCTGCGCGCCGATGCACACGCGGCGCTCGACACGCTCGATGCCCCCACCCGGCGCCTGCGGCAGCTGGCCGATTTCGTCGTCGAGCGCGCATTCTGACCATGACTGCGCCGCTGCTCGACCGCATTCACTCCCCTGCCGACCTGCGCGCGCTGGCGCCTGCCGACCTGCCAAAGCTGGCGGAAGAACTGCGCGCCTTCCTCGTCGATTCGGTCGCGCAGACCGGCGGCCATCTCGCCTCGAATCTGGGTGCCGTCGAACTGACGATTGCCCTGCACTACGTGTTCGACACGCCAGCCGACCGCATCGTTTGGGATGTGGGCCACCAGAGCTATGCGCACAAGATCCTCACCGGCCGCCGCGAGGCGATGATCGGCCTGCGCCAGGGCGGCGGCATCGCCGGTTTTCCGCGCCGCTTTGAGAGCGAATACGACGCCTTCGGCACGGGGCATTCCAGCACCTCGATCTCGGCCGCGCTGGGCATGGCCGAGGCCTTCCGCCAGACGGGCTCGAACCAGCGCGCGGTGGCGGTGATCGGCGACGGCGCAATGACCGCCGGCATGGCTTTCGAAGCGCTGAACAATGCCGGTGCCACCAATCTGCCGCTCCTGGTGGTGCTGAACGACAACGACATGTCGATCTCGCCCAACGTCGGCGCGCTGAACAATTATCTTGCCCGCCTGATGTCCGGCAAGTTCTACGCCGCTGCGCGCCGCGCCGGCGAGAAGGTGCTGTCGGTGGCCCCGCCGATCCGCGAACTGGCGAAACGCGCCGAGGAACACGTGAAGGGCATGGTCACCCCCGGCACGCTGTTCGAGGAATTCGGCTTCAACTACATCGGCCCGATCGACGGCCACGATCTCGACGTGCTGCTCGACACCCTGTCCAACATCAAGCAGCTCGACGGTCCGCAGTTTCTGCACATCGTCACGAAGAAGGGCAAGGGCTACGAGCCGGCCGAGACCAATCCCTGTCTCTATCACGGCGTGGCGCGCTTCGATCCGGCTGCCGGCGTATCCGAAAAGAAGGGCGGCAAGCCGACCTACACCCAGGTGTTCGGCGACTGGCTATGCGACATGGCCGCAGCCGATTCGCGTCTGGTCGGCATCACACCGGCCATGCGCGAGGGGTCCGGTCTGGTGCGCTTTTCGCAGGCGTATCCGAAACGCTATTTCGACGTCGGCATCGCCGAACAGCATGCGCTGACCTATGCTGCCGGCCTGGCGTGCGAGGGGGTGAAACCCGTGGTCGCGATCTACTCGACCTTCCTGCAGCGCGCCTACGACCAGTTGATCCACGACATCGCGCTGCAGAACCTGCCGGTGATGCTCGCCATCGACCGCGCCGGCCTGGTCGGCGCCGACGGCCCGACGCACGCCGGCAGTTTCGACCTGTCCTTTCTGCGCTGCATCCCCAATCTGCTGATCGCCGCGCCATCGGACGAGAACGAGTGCCACCGGCTGCTGACCACCGCTTTCCTGCACGACGGTCCGTCGGCCGTCCGCTATCCCCGCGGCAGCGGCTGCGGGGCCGCCATCGAGCCCGGACTGGCGCCGCTGCCCATCGGCAAGGGGGTGTTGCGCAGAACGGGACGCGACGTGGCCCTCCTTGCCTTCGGCAGTCTGGTGGCGCCGGCATTGCAGGCAGCCGAGCGCCTCGACGCGAGCGTGGCCGACATGCGTTTCGTCAAGCCGCTGGACGTGGACCTGGTGCGCAAACTCGCCGCGACCCATCGGGTGCTGATCACCCTGGAAGAGAACGCGATTGCCGGCGGCGCCGGCGCCGGTGTGGCCGAAGCGCTGGCTGCGGCCGGCATCGGGACGCCGATCCTGCATCTGGGCCTGCCCGACACCTTCATCGAACACGGCGACCCGCAAGCCATGCTGGCAGCGTGCGGCCTCGATGCGGCCGGCATCGTGCGCGCCGTACAAAGCCGGATAACCCCATTACCCGAGTAGTTTACTCAACTATTTGCGCAGTGTAGACTCAGTCTAAACTGCAAGCAGCCCGGATGCTTCCGTGGCTGGATCGACAAGGAGCCTGCCATGAACCAGATTTGCGATACCGCCGTTTGCATGCCCGACGTGCAAAGCTCGGCAGACACGCGGCAAATCGCCATCAACAAGGTCGGCATCAAGAGCATTCGGCACCCCGTGCGGGTGGCCGACAAGAGCGGCGGCGTGCAGCACACCATTGCCACCTTCAACATGTACGTGTACCTGCCGCACAACTTCAAGGGTACGCACATGTCGCGCTTCATCGAGATTCTCAACACGCGCGAGCGCGAGATCTCGGTGGAAAACTTCGAGGACATGCTGCGCCAGATGGTGGAGCGTCTGGAAGCCGAATCGGGTTACGTCGAGATGAGTTTCCCCTACTTCGTGAACAAGTCGGCGCCGGTGTCCGGGGTACAGAGCCTGCTCGACTATGAGGTCACCTTCATCGGCGTGATCGAGAACGGCAAGTACGTCCACACCACCAAGGTCGTGGTCCCCGTGACATCGCTGTGCCCCTGTTCGAAAAAGATTTCCGACTACGGCGCGCACAACCAGCGCTCGCACGTCACTGTCGCGGCGAAGACCAACGGTTTCCTGTGGATCGAGGATCTGGTGAAGAAGATCGAGGACCAGGCTTCGTGCGAGCTGTACAGCCTGCTCAAGCGCCCCGACGAGAAGTACATCACTGAGCGTGCCTACGACAACCCGAAATTCGTCGAGGACATCGTGCGCGACGTCGCCGCCGCGATGAATGCCGAACCGCTGATCGATGCCTATGTGGTCGAGGCCGAGAACTTCGAGTCCATCCACAACCATTCCGCCTACGCGCTGATCGAGAAGGACAAGACCAGGCAGTAATTCCCCGGGCTCGAAGTTGTCCTGCCAGCGGGGTCGCATCCCCGCCTTGCGGGGCCCCTGCTCCGCACTCTGGCCGGCCACGCCTCCTCCATCCACAACCATTCCGCCTACGCGCTGATCGAGAAGGACAAGACCAGGCAGTCATTCCCCGGGCTCGAAGTTGTCGTGCCTGATCCGGCGCACCCCGGAAAAAAGGCCTGCGCATGCGCAGGCCTTTTGCTGGTTGCGTGTGCCGTTCAGTAGCGTTGCGTCAGCGTCATCGTCTGGCCGTCGCGTTTCATTTCCATGCGGTTGAGGAAGCTCATGCCGAGCAGCGGCACCGACAGTCCGGATTCCACCACCATGCCGTCCACCTGGTTCACCGTGATGCCCCCCACCTTCACCGTGTTGAACTTCACGCGCCAGGCCGGAACGATGCCCGCCGCCGTGCTCACGCCGGTGGCCTGGCCCGACCGGTAATCCACCCCCAGGCGTTTCGCGTCCGCGGCGTTGATGGCCACCGCCGTGGCCCCGGTATCCACGAGGAAGGTCATGGGATAACCGTTCACGGAACCGGCGGCGGCAAAATGGCCGCGCGCGTCGGCGGTAAGCGATACGCTCTGGCGCGTATCTGCCGGCGCAGCGGCAAACGACTGGCCCATGCCCAGGGTGCGCCGCGACCCGCCCACGTCGAAGCTGGCGCTGTCGGAACTGGCCGACAGGAGCTTCACGCCCTGGATCGTCTGGCCGGCACTGATGGTGCGTGGCTTGCCGCCGTCGATGCTGATGATGGCCTTGTCCTTGAAGAGCCCCACCACCGAGACGCTGGCAGCCCAGGCAGACGTGCACGCCAGGCTGCCCGCCGTTATGATGAGTGCGACCTTGTTCCGCATGTGAGCCATCATGTTTTCCGTCCTGATCTTTCGCCACTCCCCGACCGAAGGGCCGGGCTATTTCACCACGTTTCTTGATCGCCACGGCATTCCGTGGCGCCTTGTGCGCATCGACGCCGGGGACGCCGTGCCCGAAACCCTTAACGGCGTTTCAGGGCTGTGCTTGATGGGCGGCCACATGAGCGTCAACGACAACCTGCCCTGGATTCCCCCGCTGTTGTCCCTGATCCGGCAGGCAGTCGAAGCCGGCATCCCCGTGATCGGCCACTGTCTTGGCGGACAGCTGATGTCCAAAGCGCTGGGTGGCAGCGTCGGCGCCAACCCGGTCAAGGAGATCGGCTGGGGCGACGTGCGCGTCACCGATCCCGCGGCTGCGCGTCCGTGGGTCGGCGACGTCAACGGGCCCATGCCGGCCTTCCACTGGCACGGCGAGACCTTCTCGCTCCCGCCCGGCGCGGTGCGAATCCTCGACAGCGCCCATTGTGCCAACCAGGCCTTCGTGCTGGGCGACCGCCACATCGGCATGCAGTGCCATGTCGAGATGACGCCCGAGCTGATCGCCAGCTGGTGCGACAACGGTGCGGACGAAATCGCCGCCAGCAACAGCCCCGCCGTGCAGGCCCCCGAGGTCATCCTGCAGGACGTGGATGCGCGCGCCGAACGCTTGCACGAACTGGCCGACAAAATTTATTCCCGCTGGATTCAAGGGCTTAGCCACTGATCATCAGTATCTGGTTAAGTACTCGCTGGACACTTGTCCTGCGCGGGGTAGGATGCGCAACGTGGCCTATCGCCGCGAATACAAGCTTCACAGGACATCGGAGGAATTATGCAGAACGTCGATTACGCCAATTTCGATTTCGGCGAGCGTCTCAACGGTTTCATCCAGGAGGTGATGAACTATGGCGGCGCCCCCCGCACGGAAGCCGACCTCACCGAGGGGCAGAAGGTCTTCATCCGGGCGGTCAAGCGCGAGATGGTCAAGTACGCCGACCCCAACCGCCACGGCTACCCGCATAACCTGCTGGAGCAGATGGAATCGTTCACCCGCACCATCGGCGACCTCCACAATTCCTATTTCGACGCCGGCATGCGCAAGGTCAGCGACTGTCTCTACAACCGCTGGAAAATGCTCTACGAGGAGACCAAAAAGCTGGCCGCTGCCGGAGGCGACACCAAGCCGGCCTGGGTCGATGTGATCAAGACCGAGCAGACCGATATGCCGGCCTTCTTCGACGCATAAGCAACTGATCCATATGATGAAAAAGCCCGGCCCCGCCGGGCTTTTTCATGGCTGTCCGCAATATCAAACCCGCTTATCCTCAAATAAAAATAAAGCATTATTCAGGCCCTATCCCCGGTGCTATGCTGCCCGCACTCTAAATACCCCCAAAAGTCTGAGGAGACAGCATGTCCAAACTGGTACGCCCCCACGGTGGCGGTGAACTCAAGCCCCTGCTGCTGAGCGGCGCTGCACTCGAAGCCGAAAAAACCCGCGCGGCCTCGCTGCCCAAGCTCAAGATGAGCTCGCGTGAAACCGGTGACCTCATCATGATGGGCATCGGTGGCTTCACCCCGCTGGATGGCTTCATGACCAAATCCGACTGGCAGGGCGTATGCGACGGCTACAAGATGGCCAACGGCCTCTTCTGGCCCATCCCCATCACCCTCTCGACCGACGACGAAGCCATCAAGGAGGGCGACGAGGTCGCGCTTCTCGACGGGGAGACCGGCGCCATCATGGGCACCATGAAGGTGACCGACAAATACACCATCGACAAGGCCCACGAGTGCATGATGGTCTACAAGACCACCGACCTCGAACACCCCGGCGTCAAGATGGTCATGGCCCAGGGCAAGTACAACCTGGCCGGCCCGGTGAAGGTCCTGTCCACCGGCAGCTTCAAGGAGGAGTACGGCGATCAGTTCATGACCCCGGCCGAGACCCGCGCCAAGTTCGAACAACTGGGCTGGTCCAAGATCGCGGCCTTCCAGACCCGCAACCCCATGCACCGCTCCCACGAATACCTGGCCAAGATCGCCATCGAGACCATGGATGGCGTGCTGGTCCACTCCCTGCTGGGCGCGCTGAAGCCCGGCGACATCCCCGCCGAAGTACGCTCCGAGGCGATCGCCACCCTGATCGACAACTACTTCGCCCCCAACACCGTGATCCAGGCCGGCTACCCGCTCGACATGCGTTACGCAGGTCCGCGCGAGGCCCTGCTGCACGCCCTGTTCCGCCAGAACTACGGCTGCTCGCACCTGATCGTCGGCCGCGACCATGCCGGCGTGGGCGACTATTACGGCCCGTTCGACGCGCAGAAGATCTTCGACGAGATTCCCAAGGACGCGCTCGAAACCAAGAACATGAACATCGACTGGACCTTCTGGTGCAACAAGTGCGGCGGCATGGCTTCGCAGCGCACCTGCCCGCACACCAAGGACGACCGCATCCTGCTGTCCGGCACCAAGGTCCGTGCCATGCTTTCCGAAGGCCAGGACCTGCCGGTGGAATTCAGCCGCCCGGAAGTTGCCAAGGTGCTGCAGAAATATTACGCCGGCCTCAGCGCCGAGCAGAACGTCAAGGTGGAACTGAAAGGCCATTCCGCCGCTTGACGATGGATTAGGGACTTAAGCCTGCCGGAAGCGGATTCGCGAGTCGCCCCGGCCAAGGTCAGGTAGAGGTTCTGATTCGGACCGCGACGTACGCGGAGTTAGCTAACTAGGAGACTTATCAATGCCAACCTATGTTCGTACCGACAAGTGCGACGGCTGCAAAGGTCAGGACAAGACCGCTTGCATGTACATCTGCCCGCACGACCTGATGAAGCTTGACAAGGACGGTTCCGAGACCGGCCACGCCATGCGCGCGTTCAACCAGGAACCCGAGCAGTGCTGGGAATGCTATTCCTGCGTGAAGATCTGCCCGCAGCAGGCGATCGAAGCCCGTCACTACGCCGACGTCGTGCCCCTAGGCGGCATGGTGCAGCCCCTGCGCGGCTCCGACTCCATCATGTGGACCATCAAGTTCCGCAACGGCACCCTGAAGCGCTTCAAGTTCCCGATCCGCACCACCCCCGAGGGCTCGATCGACCCGTACGGCGGCAAGCCGACCGCGAAGATGGCCGACATCACCGCGACCGGTTTCTTCACCGGTTCGGCCGACGGCGGCATCACCAAGGGCTATCGTCCCGGCAATCCCGCTGAACTGATTCGCAAGTAATTTAGAGAGGTACTGAAAATGGCTGGAGAATTTGGCAATCCCGAAGTAGTCCAGGAGGAGCTCGACATCCTCCTGATCGGCGGCGGCATGGCATGCTGCGGCGCCGGTTACGAAGTCATGCGCTGGGCTGACGCCGCCAAGGCCGAGCTGGGCATGGACCTCAAGATCAAGCTGGTCGACAAGGCCGCGATGGACCGTTCCGGCGCCGTGGCGCAGGGCCTGTCCGCGATCAACACCTATATCGGCACCGAGCAGGACCCCGCCGACTACGCCCGCATGGTCTCCAACGACCTCATGGGCATCACCCGCGACGACCTGGCCTACGATCTCGGCCGCCACGTCGACGACTCCGTACACCTGTTCGAGGAATGGGGCCTGCCGATCTGGAAGACCGACGAGAACGGCGAGCGCCACGATGGCTCCCAGGGACTGCCCTCCCTGAAGGACGGCGGCAAGCCCGTGCGTTCCGGCAAGTGGCAGATCATGATCAACGGCGAATCCTACAAGTGGATCGTGGCCGAGGCCGCCAAGAAGGCGCTGGGCATGGATCGCATCCAGGAGCGCGTGTTCATCGTCAAGCTGGTCAACGACAGGAACGACCCCAACCGCATCGCCGGTGCCGTCGGCTTCTCGACCCGCGAGCACAAGGTCTACGTGTTCAAGGCCAAGGCCATCCTGCTGGCCGCCGGTGGCTGCGTGAACATCTTCCGTCCGCGTTCCGTCGGTGAAGGCACCGGTCGCGCCTGGTACCCGGTGTGGAACGCCGGTTCGACCTACGCGATGGCTGCCGAAGCCGGTGCCGAACTGACCATGATGGAAAACCGCTTTGTGCCCGCCCGCTTCAAGGACGGCTACGGCCCGGTTGGCGCCTGGTTCCTGCTGTTCAAGGCCCAGGCCGTGAACGCCTATGGCGAAGTCTATATGCAGAAGAACAAGGAACTGCTGAACGACTACCCCCCCTACGGCCAGGCTGCCGTGCCGGCCTCGTGCCTGCGCAACCACCTGATGCTGAAGGAAATGCAGGAAGGCCGCGGCCCCATCTACATGGACACCGTGACCGCGCTCGCCAAGCTGCGCGAGACCCTGACCCCGCGCGAAGTGAAGCACCTCGAAGCCGAAGCCTGGGAAGACTTCCTCGACATGTGCGTCGGCCAGTGCGGCATCTGGGTCGGCGAGAACATCGAGCCGGAGAAGAAGAACTCCGAGCTGATGCCGACCGAGCCCTACCTGCTGGGTTCGCACTCCGGCTGCTGTGGCATCTGGGTGTCCGGCCCGACCGACGTGGGCGCCCCCACCGACGAAAACCACGCCGACAAGGACAAGATTCCTGCACACCTGCCCAAGGGCTGGAACTGGGGCTACCGCTCGATGACCACGGTCAAGGGCCTGTTCACCGCCGGCGACGGCGTGGGCGCCTCCGGCCACAAGTTCTCCTCCGGCTCCCACGCCGAAGGCCGCATGTGCGCCAAGTCCATGGTCAAGTACTGCATCGACAACAAGGATCTGAAGCCCGAGCTCGACACCCCCGTCGAACAGCTGGTCGAGGAAATCTACAAGCCGGTGCGTACCTACCTCGAGTTCAAGGACTACACCACGGCGATCGACGTCAACCCCAACTACATCACGCCCAAGATGCTGCAGTTCCGTCTGCAGAAGATCATGGACGAGTACGTTGCCGGTGTCGCGACCTACTACAAGACCAACGCCAACATGCTGGCCGTGGCCGAGGACAAGCTGGGCATGCTGAAGGAAGACGCCGAGAAGATGCGTGCGAAGGACCTGCACGAACTGCTCCGCGCCTGGGAAAATTACCACCGTATCCTCACGGCGGAAGCCCACATGAAGCACATCCAGTTCCGCGAAGAGAGCCGTTACCCCGGCTTCTACTACCGCATGGACAAGAACTTTGTCGATGAGGAGAACTGGCACTGCTTCGTGAACTCGGTCTACGACAAGAACTCCAAGCAGTGGACCTGCTTCAAGCGCGCCCACGTGGATCTGGTCGACAAGTCCAAGCTGTTCAAGCCCGCTGCCCACTAAGCACCACGCAACGCAGTGAATTCCGGGCGCCCCTGTGGCGCCCGGTTTTTTGGGCGACGCCAATTCAATACAGCGCACCCGGTTTTTTGGGCGCCACCTGAATTGATGCAGCGGCGCCCGGTTTTTTCGGGGTCTGTACCCGCAAGATCGACGGGGGTGTTCAGCATCCGGACGAAAGCGCGTACCCTTCGCTTTCGCCTGTATGTTGTCCGATGTGGGGCCGCGTGCCCGAAAGGTTGTGATGCAATGAACGAAGCCGAATTCAAGGACATGATCGCCGACTCGCCATTCGCGGACAGTCCGGTCAAGCCCATCATGCTCGCGGAGGATGCACCGCTGCAATTCCGCTGCCATCGCGGCGTCAAGTGCTGGAACGCCTGCTGCTCCAACATCGATATCCCGCTCACGCCCTACGACGTGCTGCGTCTGAAAAAACGCCTTAACCTGTCTTCGGGCGAATTTCTCAGGCAGTACTCCGTCCCTTTCGAAATGGACAAGGACGGCATGCCCGGCATCAAGCTGAAACCTGTCGAGGGCGGTACCGCCTGCCAGTTCATGAGACCAGAAGGCTGTGGCGTCTACGAGGATCGCCCGACAGCCTGCCGCTACTATCCGGTCGCACTCCTGACCATGCGCCGCTCGGACGAATACTTCGACCGCGCCGCCTACGCGCTGGTGAAGGAGGCGCACTGCCTCGGCCATTTCGAGGACAAGACGCAAACCATCGAGGAATACCGCCGCGACCAGGGCGTCGACCAGTACGACCAGAAGGCGCACGCATGGCGCCAGCTCGTGGTCAAGCGCAAGTCGGCCGGCCCCGCCATCGGCAAGCCGACACCGGTGTCGAACCAGCTCTTCTTCATGGCGAGCTACGACGTCGATCGCTTCCGTGCCTTCGTCATGAGCGAGAGCTTCAACGAAACCTACGACATTCCGGTCGAGGTCATGGCCACCCTGGTCGCCGATGACGAGTCCCTGCTCGATTTCGGCCTCAATTTCCTGCGCCACGCCCTCTTCGGAGAGAAATGCGTCGAGGAACGCCCGGATGCCTACGAAAAGCGCCTCGCCCGTCGCCGTGCACTGGCCGAACAGCAGAAGGAGGCCGAGTTCCAGCAGAAAATGGATCTCGAGGACGACAAGTATTCGGGCGAGCTCTGAGCGCGATGCAGTCTCTCATCCTGCTGGCGACCTTCCTAGTTGCCCTGCCCTGGAACGGCACGGCGGCCGCCTCGCTCAACAAGTGCATCGATGCCCAGGGCAGGGTCACCTACTCCAACCTGCCCTGCAAAAACGCGCGCGAGGCACACAAGCTCGAAATAGACCCTGCACCTTTACCCGATCCGGTGCGCGTGGCGCCCAAGGCACAGGCCGCCAAACCCGCCCCCATGCCGGAACGTCAGGAAACCCGGCGCGAGCGGGCACCCGCCACGATCCAGCTTGAAACCCAGTCAAGCGGGGGCAGGTCAGTCACACGCGCGTCGCCCGGCAAATGCGATGCGCTGACGGACAAGCTCGGCCGCGTGTTCGACAAGATGGATGCCGCCCGCCGCAAGGGCTACACCCAGGAACAGATGGACGACTGGAACCGGCAGGTGAAGGATCTCGAACGCCAGAAGAAGCAGGCCGGCTGCTTCTGAATCCCCAGACCATGAACGCACGCACCCTCGACCCCACCTACCACCTCATCGAGAGAGAGCCCTATTACGAAGCCGTGGGCGACGAAATCCGGCTTTTCGAAGCCGCATATCGGCAACAGATTCCGGTTCTGCTCAAGGGACCTACCGGCTGCGGCAAGACCCGCTTCATGGAGCACATGGCCTGGCGGCTCAAGCGCCCGCTCATCACCGTGTCCTGCCACGACGACCTGACCGCATCCGACCTCGTCGGCCGCTATCTGGTCAAGGGCGGCGAAACCATCTGGGTCGATGGCCCGCTCACCCGGGCGGTGCGTTGCGGCGGCATCTGCTACCTCGACGAGATCGTCGAGGCACGCAAGGACACCATGGTGGTGATCCACCCCCTGGCGGACGACCGCCGTACCCTGCCCATGGAAAAACTCGGCCAGGTCGTCGAGGCCCCTCCGGAATTCTGTCTCGCCATTTCCTACAACCCGGGCTACCAGAGCGTGCTGAAAGATCTGAAGCAATCGACACGCCAGCGTTTCGTGGCGCTCGAATTCGATTACCCGGCAGCCGAACTCGAACGTCGCATCATCGTCACCGAATCCGGTGTGGCGACAGACATGGCGGACAAGCTGGTCCGGTTCGCGCAGATGACGCGCAACCTAAAGGGCAGCGGCCTGGAGGAAGGAGCCTCCACGCGTCTGCTGGTACACGCTGGCAAGCTGATTTCGAGCGGGCTCGATCCGGTCGTGGCCTGTCGCAGTGCGGTGGCCCAGGCCGTCACGGACGACGCCGACATGCTGAAGGCCATACAGGAGCTTTCCTCCTCCCTGTTCTGATGCGACGCCGCCTGCCATGGCAAGTCACCAACTGACGCGCAGCGAGATCGAGCCCCTGCTCGATGTCTGGCTGGAGACCGAGTTCACCTTCCACGCCGTCGGGCCCGTGGCGCGGGCACTCTCCAAGCTGGTGCGCGAGGAACAGGATTTCGTCCTCGACTGGATCAGGCGGATCGCCAGCACCCACATCACGCTCGCCTTCCATTTCGCCAAGCGAGCACCCGATCTGCTGCGGAGACTCGACCGGCGCGCCATCGAGGCCTGGGCCGTACAGCTTTGCGATACCTACGACCGCACGGGCATCTATGCTGCACTGTCAGTAGCCGAGCAGGCCGACCACTACTCCAGAACCGGCCAGACGCATACCGAGGGCGCCCTGTTCGACGACATTGCCGGTGTGCTGGGAAACTTCGTGCTGGGCCTCTCCGGACGCAAGCTCAAGATCGAACAGGGCAACGGCATCTACACCGACGGCGAAAAGATCTTCCTGCCTGCCATGACGACCCGGCTGGCCAACCGCGACGACAACTTCAGGCTGGCCAAGGCCACGGTGGCCCTGCTCTGGGCCCAGACCCGTTTCGGCACCCTGCGCGTGGACATCGCTGCCGCATGTGCCCGCTACCCCCATCCCGATCGTGCGCTGCACCAGTTCAACACCCTGGAAACCCTGCGGCTCACCGCCCGCATCGCGTGCGAACTCCCCGGACTGCACCGGGATATCCGGCAGCTCATGACCCTGCTCGGTGACGTCCTCCCTGCACCATGGCAGGCCATGGCGGACCGCCTCGCTGCGCCAGACGCGCGCGTCGAGGACAGCCTGATGCTGCTGGACGCAGCCTACGCCCTGCCGGATTTCCAGGCCTGGTGCCATCAGGGGGAATTGCGCCCCGACGCCGTGGCGAATGCCCGTGCGGCACGGCTGGACAAGGAAAAGGCGCGGCTGCGCATCAAGCTGGCCGAGCTGCTGGAGGAGCAGCAGCGCAGCGAGCCCGAGGACGGTCCGCGCAATGCCCCGAACCCCGAACAGCCGGATATCGATGTCACACCGCGCGACGAGAACGGTGCGCTGGATTTCGAGATCACGCTCGACGGCGCGCCGCTCTCGCCGCCCGAAGACGTGAAACAGCTGCTCACCTCGGTGTATCTCGACTTCGGCAAGATCCCGCCGGAATACCTCAGCCCGGCCGGTGAAGGCGAGTACGACCCCAAACAGGTGTTCGACCAGCCGGAAGATCCGGATGCGGTCTGGCATGGCACATACCACGAGAAGGGTGCCGAGTTGTACCCCGAATGGGATCATGGCCGCCAGCACTACCGCAAGAACTGGTGCACGATGCGCGAGAAGGCGGTGACGCCCGTCTACGACGATTTCGTACGCGACACGCTGGCCAGGCATCAGGGTATCGTCAAACACCTGCGCAGGAAATTCGAGGCGCTGCGTGACGAGAACCGGCTCGACAAGCGCCAGACGCAGGGCGACGAGATCGACCTCGACGCGCTGATCGAGGCACTGGCCGATGCACGGGACGGACGCGAAATGAGCGACCGCCTGTTCCAGCAGATGCACCGCGCGGAGCGCAACATCGCGGTGATCTTCCTCGTCGACATGAGCGGCTCGACCAAGGGCTGGATCAATGAAGCCGAACGCGAAGCGCTGATCCTGCTCTGCGAAGCGCTGGAACTGCTGGGCGACCGCTATGCGATCTACGGCTTTTCCGGTACCACCCGCAAGCGCTGCGAACTATTCCGCATCAAGACCTTCGACGACCCCTACGACGAGGAAGTGAAGGCGCGCATCTCGGGCATCCGGCCGCAGGAGTATACGCGCATGGGCTTCGCGCTCAGGCACATGACCAAGCTGCTGAACAGGATCGAGGCGAAGACGCGGGTGCTGGTCACACTATCGGACGGGCGGCCGGACGACTACTTCGATGTCTACCGGGGCGAATATGGTGTTGAGGACACGCGCATGGCGCTACTCGAGGCGAGCCGCACCGGCATCCACCCCTTCTGCATCACGCTCGACCGCGACGCACGGGACTACCTGCCCCACATGTACGGCGCGGCACGTTACGTCATTCTGGATGACGTGCGACAATTGCCGATCAAGGTCACCGACATCTATCGCCGCATCACGACATGAGTCTCGCTTCGCTCGCCCTCTCCCCATCCCTCTCCCGCTTGCGGGAGAGGGAGATCAGGTCATGCCCATGTCGATCAACGAACTGAAAGTAGGGTTTTTCTACAGCAACGGCGCCTACGGCAGGACATGGGGCGTCCGTCAGCTCGCCGAGATCGCGATCGAGCCCGCCACCGGCGAGCGCGTCTATCACTTCAAGGGAATCGCCGGAACCTGCCGCCGCAAGAAAGGGCACTGCAGCGCGGACGAATTCGCGCGCTGGGCCAAATATCAGGTCGCCCTGGTGGAAAACGACTGGAAGCGCGTGGGGGGCGAGCCCATGCTGGACGGGCCAGGCACGGATTAGGGCCTGTTCACGCTATTTTCGCGGCAACCTGGAGGGGCGGGTCGATTCGGGCGCTTCCCTTTGTCGCAGTCCGCTTGCCGTGCCCGCACAGCAGCGCGGCCTGCTTTCGTGGGCTGCATCCCGAATCGACCTCGCCGCAAGCGCGAAAATAGCGCGAACAGGTCCTAGTCTGCGTCGGCTGACGGTGCACCGGAGTCCGGAGGCTGGGCGAGCGCCGCCAGGTACTCCATCACTGCGTAAATCAGTGCACTGCATCCGCTGCCATCGATCGCGGAAATCGCAAACACGGGTCCAGTCCAGCCATAGTCCGCAACAAATTTTGCGACAACGGCCTCGCGCTCGGCCTCGTCCACCATGTCGAGCTTGTTCAGAACCAGCCAGCGCGGCTTGTCGTACAAGGCCTGATCGTATTTGCGCAATTCCTCGACGATGGCGCGCGCCTCGCGCACCGGATCGCCTGCCTCCCAGCGCGGCGAAATGTCGACCAGATGCAGCAGCAGACGCGTGCGCTGAAGATGCCGCAGGAACTGGTGACCGAGTCCGGCGCCTTCCGCCGCGCCTCCGATCAGGCCGGGGATGTCGGCGATCACGAAGCTGCGTTCGCTATCGACGCGCACCACACCGAGATTCGGCGCCAGGGTAGTGAAGGGATAGTCGGCCACCTTGGGCCTCGCCGCCGACACTGTGCGGATGAAGGTCGACTTGCCCGCATTGGGCATTCCAAGCAGCCCCACGTCCGCCAGCACCTTCAGTTCCATCGCCAGCTCGAATTCCTCGCCGGGCTCGCCGAGCGTATGCTGGCGAGGCGCGCGGTTGGTGCTCGACTTGAAATGGATATTGCCGAGTCCGCCCTTGCCACCGTGCGCCAGGCACACCGTCTGGCCATCTTCCGCCAGATCGGCCACCAGTTCTCCAGTACCCGCATCGGTGAAGACTGTTCCGACCGGCACGCGAATGGTGAGATCCTCGCCAGCCTTGCCGTAGCATTGCGACCCGCGCCCGTTCTCGCCGCGCTGTGCCTTGAAGATGCGGGTATAGCGATACTCGACCAAGGTATTGATGTTGCGGTCGGCGATGGCGTAGATGCTGCCGCCGCGCCCGCCGTCGCCGCCGTCCGGGCCACCCTTGGGAATGTACTTCTCGCGTCGGAAAGAAGCGCTTCCGTCCCCACCCTTGCCGGCGATGACCTGGATTCTGGCTTCGTCGATGAATTTCATGGTGTGGTCCGCAAACAAAAAAGCCCTATCCGGCGGACAGGGCTTTTGTCGAGGCTGGAAGCGCTCAGGCCGCTACGGGCTCGATACGCACCATCTTGCGACGGGCCGCGCCCTTGATCTCGAAGTGGACCATGCCGTCGACCTTGGCGAACAGGGTGTGGTCCTTGCCGATGCCGACGTTGTCGCCCGCATGGAACTGGGTACCGCGCTGACGCACCAGGATGTTGCCGGCCGCAACCAGCTGGCCACCGTAGCGCTTCACGCCAAGACGTTTCGATTCGGAATCGCGACCGTTGCGGGAACTGCCGCCTGCTTTCTTGTGTGCCATGGTGTGTGCTCCTTATGCGGTAATGCCGGCAATCTGGATTTCGGTGTAGTACTGGCGATGGCCCTGGCTCTTGCGGTAGTGCTTGCGGCGACGCATCTTGAAGATGTGCACCTTGTCGGCACGCGCCTGGTTCAGCACGGTGGCCTTGACGGTCGCACCGCGCAGCAGGGGGGCGCCCATCTTGATCTCGCCGTCTCCACCAACCATCAGCACCTGGTCGAAAGTGATCTCGCTGCCGATCTCGGCGTCCAGCTTCTCGATTTTCAGTTTGTCGCCGGCGCTCACGCGATACTGCTTGCCGCCGGTTTTGATGACTGCGTACATGGGGGTCTCCAAACCATTCGATCCCGGTAAAACGCGGCATTCTAACGATGAAACCGATACGAGTCAAACATATGCGCGATTTCTGCGCCCCCGCCCGGCGCGGTGAAAATCCCGGGCCGGGCTGCTACCATTGCATGACCTGTCAACCAATAACAAAGTACCCCCATCGTGTCCCTGGAGCGCCTGCAAACCTTCCTGGCCGACGACATGCATGCCGTCGATCAGGTCATCCGCCAAAGCCTGTATTCCGACGTCGTCCTGATCCGCCAGGTATCGGAATACATCATCAACAACGGCGGCAAGCGCCTTCGCCCCGCGCTCGTCCTGCTTTCCGCCGGCTGTTTCGGCTACGCCGGACGCGCACACCACGAACTCGCCGCGGTCGTCGAATTCATCCACACGGCCACCCTGCTGCACGACGACGTTGTCGACGAATCCGAATTGCGACGTGGCCGCGAGACCGCCAACGCCCTGTTCGGCAACGCCGCCAGCGTGCTGGTTGGCGACTTTCTCTATTCGCGCGCCTTCCAGATGATGGTCGCGGTGGACAACATGGAAGTCATGCGCATCCTGTCGGATGCCACCAACACCATCGCCGAGGGCGAGGTCCTGCAATTGCTGAACTGCCACGATCCCGACATCGATGAGGAAAACTACCTGCGCGTGATCCGCTACAAGACGGCCAAACTGTTCGAGGCCGCCGGCCGGCTTGGCGCCGTCATCGGCGGTGGCAGCGAGGCCGAAAAGGATGCGCTGGCCCGCTACGGCATGCATCTTGGCACCGCCTTCCAGCTCATCGACGACGTGCTTGATTATTCCGGCGATTTTCTCAAGACCGGCAAGAACATCGGGGACGATCTGGCCGAAGGCAAGCCCACCCTGCCGCTTCTGTATGCCATGCAGCATGGCACGCCCGACCAGGCCGCCTGCATCCGCGAAGCCATCGAACATGGTGGGCTCACCGAATTCCAGAGCGTGCTCGCCGCGATCAAGGACACCAGCGCACTGCAATACACGCGTGAACAGGCCCAGCGCGAAATTCGCATCGCCAACGATGCAATTTCCATTCTGCCGGATTCAAATTCCAAAACAGCTTTGCTACAATTGGCGGCTTTCGCGGTGGACCGTAGTTTCTGACGCGCGAAAACTTCCCGGTCGTTTCAATCATCGGGTTCTCCGGAACCCGCATCTGCCTCGGGGTGTAGCTCAGCCTGGTAGAGTACTGCGTTCGGGACGCAGGAGTCGGAGGTTCGAATCCTCTCACCCCGACCATTCACTGGACTATTCGCCCCGCCCCCCGAAATTTGAATTCGGGCGCGATGCCAGGCCGGCGAATAGGCCCACCGTCCACACGGAATTGATTCAGCATCCTGCGTCTAGAATGCCGGTTTAATCAATTCAGGAGCCAGCCATGTCCGATCCCGTCGTCTACGATCGCGCGCCCGCCGAACTCGAACTCGAACCCGGTGAATACTGGTGGTGCGCCTGCGGGCGATCCATGACGCAGCCCTTCTGCGATGGTTCGCACGAAGGCACGGGCATCGAACCCATGTCTTTCGTCATCACCGAAAAGGAGACGGTCTGGCTCTGCAACTGCAAGCACACCAAGACTCCGCCCTTCTGCGACGGCTCGCACAACGACCTGCCCGACGACGCGTTCTGAGTCGTTCACCTTGAATACGCAACCGGAACACGTGCTTGAATTCTGGTTCGGCTCCGGCGCGAGCAATGCCGAGATCGCTGCACGACAAGGCAGTCTATGGTTCGGCAAATCCCCCGAGAATGATCGCAAGGTCGCCGATCGTTTCGCCGACACGCTGATCGCCGCACGTGCCGGACAACTCGACCACTGGGCGAAGACGCCGCACGGCCGGCTTGCCTTGATCATCGTGTTCGATCAGTTCCCGCATCACATCCACCGCGACGAGGCGCTTGCCTTTGCCACGGATCCGCAGGCGCTCGGCCTCGCGCTCGATGCGCTTGCCGCTGGCGAGGATCGCCGGCTGACGCTGATCGAACGGGTCTTTCTGTATCTTCCACTTGAACACGCCGAATCGCTGGCCTTGCAGGAGCAGTCGGTCGCGCTCTACGACGCCCTGCACCGCGAAGCGGCGCCAGATGAACGCGAACTCTTCGCGAGTTTCCTTGACTATGCCAGGCGGCACCGTGACGTCGTCGCACACTTTGGACGCTTCCCCCACCGCAATGCCATCCTCGGGCGGGCATCCACACCCGGCGAAATCGAATTCCTGAAGCAGCCCGGCGCGCGCTTTTAGAGCTGGTCGCGGGTAAAATGGCGCCTTTTCGCGCCACGGCCCGCCATGCCTCGCCAGATCCTCGTCACCTCCGCCCTGCCCTACGCCAACGGCAGCATCCATCTCGGTCATCTCGTCGAATACATCCAGACCGACATCTGGGTGCGCTTCCAGAAGATGCGCGGTCACGACTGCCGCTACATGTGCGCCGACGACACCCACGGCACGGCGATCATGCTCCGTGCAGAAAAGGAGGGCATCACGCCGGAGACGTTGATTCGCCGCGTGTGGGATGAGCACACGCGCGATTTCGCAGGCTTCCACATCGGCTTCGATCACTATTACTCGACGCACTCCGAGGAAAACCGCCAGCTCGCATCAAGGATCTACCTGGCGCTGAAAGACGCCGGCCTGATCGAGGTGAAAACCATCGCGCAGATGTTCGACCCGGTGAAAAACCTCTTCCTGCCGGACCGTTTCATCAAGGGCGAATGTCCAAAATGCGGCGCGGCGGACCAATACGGTGACAACTGCGAAGTCTGCGGCGCCACCTACAGCCCCACCGAGCTGAAGAATCCAGTGTCGGCCGTGTCGGGTGCGACGCCGGTGCACAAGGATTCCGAGCACTTCTTTTTCAAGCTGGGCGACTGCGAAGCCTTCCTGCGCGAATGGACCACCTCAGGCACGCTGCAGGACGAGGCCGCCAACAAGATGCAGGAATGGTTCGCCTCAGGCTTGGCAAACTGGGATATCAGCCGCGACGCGCCCTACTTCGGTTTCGAGATTCCCGGCGCGCCCGGCAAGTATTTCTATGTCTGGCTTGACGCGCCGGTAGGCTACATGGCGAGCTTTGCCAGGTATGCAAAGGATAATGGCCTCGACTTCGATGCATGGTGGGACAAGGATGCCAGGACCGAACTGGTGCATTTCATCGGCAAGGACATTCTCTATTTCCATGCGCTCTTCTGGCCGGCGATGCTGAAGTTCTCGGGCCACCGTCTGCCGACCGCCGTCTATGCGCACGGCTTTCTCACGGTGAACGGACAGAAGATGTCGAAGTCGCGCGGCACCTTCATCACTGCGGCAAGCTACCTGGAACAGGGACTCAACCCCGAATGGCTGCGCTATTACTACGCGGCCAAGCTGAACGGCTCCATGGAGGACATCGATCTCAACCTCGATGATTTCGTGGCCCGCGTCAATTCCGATCTGGTCGGCAAGTACATCAACATCGCCAGCCGCACCGCCGGCTTCATCCACAAGAACTTCGACGGCAGGCTTGCCGAAGGCATCGCCAACATCGAGCTGGTGGGCGAATTCCAGGCTGCTGCCGGCTCCATCGCGGGGCATTATGAAAACTGCGACTATGCCAGGGCACTGCGCGAAATCATGGCGCTGGCCGATCGCGCGAACCAGTACGTCGCCGACGAGAAACCCTGGGAGCTCGCGAAGCAACCCGAGGCCGTCTATCGACTGCACGAGGTCTGCACGGTTTCGCTGAACCTGTTCCGTCTGCTGACCCTGTACCTGAAACCGGTGCTGCCCAGGCTTGCGGCACGGGTCGAGGACTTCCTCGCCATCCCGCCGCTGCGCTGGGACGATGCGCAAACGCGCCTCATCCGTCAACGCATCAACCCCTACGCTCACCTGATGACCCGAATCGACCCCAAGTCCATCGAAGCCATGATCAACGCCAACAAGCAGAACCTCGAACCCACGCCCGCACCGACACGCCATGCCGAGGCGCAGGCGCATGCCACGCAGTCCACCGTTGCCGCTGCAGCGACCGACACCATCAGCATCGACGACTTCGCCAAGATCGACCTGCGCATCGCGCGCATCGCCAATGCAGAGCATGTCGAGGGCGCCGACAAGCTCCTGAGGCTGACACTCGACCTCGGTGAACTCGGCACGCGCCAGGTGTTCGCCGGCATCAAGTCGGCCTACGCGCCGGAAAGCCTCGTCGGCCGGCTCACCGTCATGGTCGCCAACCTCGCCCCGCGCAAGATGAAATTCGGCATGAGCGAGGGCATGGTCCTCGCCGCCTCCGGCGACGCACCTGGTCTCTTCATTCTCTCGCCCGACAGCGGCGCACAACCCGGCATGAAGGTGAAGTAAGGGTGCAAACCCGGCGCCTCCGCATCCGCGGCCGCGTACAGGGCGTATGGTTCCGCGAGTCGATGCGGCGCGAGGCCCAGCGCCTCGGCGTAGCGGGCTGGGTACGCAATCTACCCGACGGCAGTGTCGAGGCCATCGTGCAAGGGGAAAACCTGTCGGTCGAGATGCTGATCGCATGGTCGAACAGCGGCCCTCCCCTCGCCCGGGTCGAACACGTGGAAATCGAGGAGGCCTCGGGCCATTTTGCCGGCTTCGAGAAGCGCTCGACGCCGGAAACCTGAAATGATGGCAAAAAAATGCCCGGCTCGATGAGCCGGGCAGAGTATCCACCAAAGGAGGAGGATTGGAGGAGACAACACTGATCGCCATTGCGGCGCCTCAGTGTTATTAGAATTTTCTAATATTAGGCATTGCCTGTCAACACATGTGTTGCCAAAAAGCGATGAATTGGTACATATGTTTCAGCCACGCCACAGATTCTCAGGATTCGGGTGGCTGATTCGGCCTTTCGCCAGGCTCAGTACTCGACGTTGACCGCCTGTGGTTTGAGCCAAGCTGAAAGCGACTCCAGCAGGCGGTCATCCAGACGGACGCGCCAGTCGTCTCCCAAGCATACCCGACACCGCGCCAGCGGGTTATGGTAGTCCACCCAGACGGGACAGCCCCCCTCCTGCTCCGTGTAGGGCGACAGCAGTTCTGCCAGCTTGCGTCCGCTGGATTCGCCATTGCAGGCCAATCGCAGTCCCTGGGCGAAGCGCGTACGGGCCCCAGCCAGATCGTAGAGCCGGTCTGCCGTCACCCGCAGTCCCCCCGTATAGTCGTCGCGGCTGACCCTGCCCTCGATTACCAGCAAGGCATCCTCTTTCAGCAGCAGCCGGTATTGCTCGTAGAGCTCATTGAACACCGTGACCTCGACTTGTCCGCTGGCGTCGTCGAGCAGCACCACCAGCATCTTGCCGCGCCGCGACATCTGGGTACGCATGGCCACAGCCACGCCCGCAAGAACGACCGGTTCGCGGGAGGGTTCGAGACTGTCCAGCCGACGCTTGGCGAAGGACATCACCTCGGACTCGTAGGCCGTGAAGGGATGGCCGGAAAAATAAAAGCCCATGGCGGATTTTTCCTGCAGCAGACGGTCTGGCTCGGACCAGCGGGCCACATCGAACAACGTCTCCGCAGTCGTTTCCGTCTCGCCGAAGAGGCCGGCCTGGCCGCCACTTCTCGCTGCACGGTCGGCTGCATCGAGGGCCATCCCCACCGAAGCGAACAGGCTTGCGCGATGGTCGTTGATGGCATCGAACGCGCCTGCCTTGACCAGTGCCTCCAGCACACGGCGGTTCAGATAGCGCTTGTCGACCCGTTGCGTCAGGTCGAAGAGCCCCTTGTAGGGTCCATGCGCCTCACGTTCCGCGACGATGGCGTTGATCGCGGCTTCGCCCGTGCCCTTGATCGCGCCGAGGCCGTAGCGGATCTCGGTCTTCGAGACGGGCTCGAAACGGTGCAGCGAACGGTTGATGTCGGGTGGCAGGATGGTCAGGCCGTTGGCATGGCAATCCTCGATGAAGATGCGCAGCTTGTCGGTGTCCGACAATTCCGACGACATCGTCGCGGACATGAATTCGGCCGGATAGTAGGCCTTGAGCCAGGCGGTATGGTATGCGACGAGCGCGTAGGCGGCCGAGTGCGACTTGTTGAAACCGTACTCGGCAAATTTTTCCATCAGGTCGAACAGACGCTCGGCCAGTTTGGCATCGACACCGCGGTTCGTCGCACCGGTCAGGAAGATTTCCCGCTGCTTAGCCATCTCCTCGGGCTTCTTCTTGCCCATCGCACGGCGCAGCAGGTCCGCGCCCCCGAGCGAGTAACCGGCAAGTATCTGCGCGATCAGCATCACCTGTTCCTGGTAGACGATGATGCCGTAAGTCGACTTCAGTACCGGCTCCAGGTCGGGATGAAAGTATTCGGGCTTCTGCTTGCCCTGCTTGCGCGCGATGAAATCATCCACCATGCCGGAACCGAGCGGGCCTGGCCGGTTAAGCGCCATCAGCGCGATGATGTCCTCGAAGGTATCGCCCTTGAGTCGCTTTTCAAGGTCTTTCGCCGAGCGCGATTCGGACTGGAACACCGCCGTGGTGTTGCCATCTGCGAAGAGCCTGTACACGACCGGATCGTCGAGTCGCAGGTCTTCGAGCCGGAACTGCTCCATACCCGGATGGCGACGCACGAAACGCACGGCCTCGGCGAGGATGGTGAGCGTGCGCAGGCCGAGGAAGTCGAACTTCACCAGACCGATCGCCT
This sequence comes from Pseudomonadota bacterium, assembly GCA_040754275.1. Classification (GTDB taxonomy): domain Bacteria; phylum Pseudomonadota; class Gammaproteobacteria; order Burkholderiales; family Thiobacillaceae; genus Thiobacillus. Next base: position 17,396 of record JBFMCW010000020.1, on the reverse strand, counting down.
CCACGTCGTCCTTGTCGTACTGCGATACCACTGAATCCGAGCCCTCTGCACGATAGAGCGGGCAGAAATCGGTGAGCTTGCCTGGAGCGATGAGCACACCGCCCGCGTGCATGCCGACGTTGCGCGTCAGTTCCTCCAGTTTTTCGGCCAGTCCGAAGAGCGCGCGCACTTCTTCCTCGGCATCGTAGCGTTCCTTCAGTTGCGGCTCCATCTCGAGCGCCTTTGCGAGCGACACCGGCTTCACGCCCTCGATCGGCACCAGCTTGGAGAGCTTGTCACAGTAGGTGTAGGGCATGTCGAGCACGCGTCCGACGTCGCGGATCACCGACTTGGAGCCCAGCGTGCCGAAGGTGGCGATCTGCGACACCGCACCGTGGCCGTACTTGTCCTTGACGTACTGGATCACCCGTTCGCGCTTGTCCTGGCAGAAGTCGACGTCGAAGTCGGGCATCGACACCCGTTCCGGATTGAGGAAGCGCTCGAACAGCAGGTCATAGGCCAGCGGGTCGAGATCGGTAATGCCCAGCGCGTAGGCCACCAGCGAGCCGGCGCCGGAACCACGCCCCGGCCCCACCGGAACGTCGTTCAGTTTGGCCCAGTTGATGAAGTCCGCCACGATCAAAAAGTAGCCCGGAAAACCCATCTGCACGATGGTGCCGAGCTCGAATTCGAGGCGTTCGACATACTGTGGACGCTTCGCTTCGCGTTCCTCCATCTCCGGGTAGAGTTGCGCAAGACGGATATCCAGCCCCTCATAGGCACGGCTCCGGATGTAATCGTCGAGGCTCATGCCGTCCGGGGTGGGAAAATCCGGCAACCGGCTCTTGCCCAGGGTAAGCTCGAGGCTGCAGCGTTTGGCGACTTCCACGCTGTTGGCGAGCGCCTCGGGCAGATCGGCAAACAGCGCGGCCATTTCTTCGGGCGTTTTCAGGTACTGCTCGGCGGTATGGGCGCGCGCCCGGCGCGGGTCGCCCAGCATCATGCCCTCGGCAATGCAGACCCGCGCCTCGTGTGCCTGGAAATCGTCGGCCGACAGAAACTGCACCGGATGTGTCGCCACGCTCGGCAGGTCCAGCGCCTGGCCAATGTCGAGCAGGCCGTCGATCAGGTGCTCGGCATGCGGCTGACCGTAGCGTTGCAGTTCGAGGTAGTAGCGGCCAGGGAAACAGGCTGCCCACTGCTCGGCTTCGCGCCGCGCCGCGTCGGGCTTGTCGTCGAGGATCGCCTGCGCGACGCTGCCCTGCCCCCCGCCCGAGAGTGCGATGAGTCCGTCGCTGTCCTCGGCCAGCCAGGCACGCTCGATCTCGGCATGGCCGCGATGCAGATTTTCGAGATAGGCACGCGAAAGCAGTTCGCACAGGCGGCGATAGCCCGCGGCGTGCTGCACCAGCAGCAGCAGCCGCGAGGGACGCGCGCGGTCGACGGGGTTCGTAACCCAGACATCGCAGCCGAAAATCGGCTTGACGCCCTTGCCGCGCGCCGCGCGGTAGAACTTGACCCAGCCGAAGGTATTGGACAGATCGGTCAGCGCAAGCGCAGGCATGCCGGCCTCGCGGGCCCGCTCCACTGCATCATCGAGCCGCACCAGGCCGTCAGTTACCGAAAACTCGGAATGCAGGCGCAGGTGAACGAAACCGGGATCGGACATGAGCGGACAGGCGAAATGCAGACTCGCATTTTAACGCTACAGGTCAAACCCGGAGTCGATCGCGCGGAAACAAAAAAGGCAGCCGAAGCTGCCTTTTTCAGGATGCGACCGGAATCAGTTGGCGCGACGCTTGAATTCGTTGGTGCGGGTATCGATCTCGATCATGTCGCCGATCTCGACGAAAGCCGCGACCGGCAGTTCGAAGCCGGTGGGCTTGATGCGCGCAGGCTTCATCACCTTGCCCGATGTGTCGCCACGCACGGCAGGTTCGGTGTACTCGACTTCGCGGATGACCGTGGTTGGCATCTCGACCGAAATCGCCTTGCCTTCGTAGAACACCACTTCGACAGGCATGCCGTCGTCGAGGTAGTTCAGCGCATCGCCGAGGTTGTCGCCTTCGACTTCGTACTGGTTGTATTCGCCGTCCATGAACACGTAGAGCGGGTCGGCGAAATATGAATAAGTGCATTCCTTGCGGTCCAGCGTCACCGTGTCGAACTTCTCGTCGGCGCGATAGACCGTTTCGGTCCCGGCGCCGGTGAGCAGGTTCTTCAGTTTCATCTTGACGACCGAGGCGTTGCGGCCCGACTTCGAAAATTCGGCCTTTTGCACCACCATCGGGTCTTTTCCGATCATCACGACGTTGCCGGCGCGGAGTTCCATTGCGGTTTTCATGGGTGTGAGTCCTGCGAGAGCTGAGCTAACTAAAGGATTGAGTAAACTCGTTATTTTAACTGGTTTTCTGCGAATTCCGCCAGCTTGTCGGTCAGCCGCCCCACCCTGGCGAGCCATGCCGGCCATGCCTCAGCGTGGCGGGCGATTCCGGCCCAGCCCCTCCTCCAGGACGCCCAGGCCGCCCCTGCGTCCGGTGCATCCGGTACGCCGTTCCAGCAGCGCCAGAGGCCGGAGACCGCCGCCGAAACCTCGTCAGGTGCATCCCGCAGATAAAGCGCCAGCAGCGCTTCGAGCTTGTCCAGGTGCACACCTTCGGCTTGCGGGTAGGCCTGCCACACCAGGGGGTGCGCCGCCCACTGCGCACGCACGCAGGAATCCTCTCCGCGCACGAAATTGAGATCGCATGCCCAGAGCAGCCGGTCGTAGGCATCCTGATCTGTGAACGACAGCAGGACGAGCTGCAGGTTTCCCCGCACATGCCGCTCTCCCACGGACAGATCGTCCGCACCGAGCCAGGCAGCGACCTGCGGCAGTACCCGGCCCTCAGGCACCAGGCAGGTTACCCGCAGCGTGTCGTTCGCCCATGCATCGAGCAGACCGGGCAACGCGTGGTTTTCATAGGCAAACAGCGAAACTCTCAGCTCGCCGTCCTGCCGTGCAGGCAGTCCCAGCGCGCGCCAGTACGCCCCGGCATCGAATGCCGCGCGACGCACGGCGTAGTCCGATTCGCGCAACAGACCGCCCGTGCCGTCGGTGTACCCGGGGAAAAAGAAATATTTGGTCATCGGCAGACGAGGGTGTGGCGAGGGCAGACCATGGTGCGCCGCCACCCAGGATTCCGCACTCAGGTATTCGAGATTGAGCCACACCGGTACGGGAGACTGTTCCGCCATCGCGACCAGGTAGCTCTCCGGCAGCGCGCAACCAAAGGCCTCGATCACCACGCGCGCCGGCTGCACCGGCTCGAACGGCATGCGCCACGCCTGTATCGTGACGCCTTCGAGGCACTGCTCGGACGCCGATGCGTCAACCGCAGGCCAGATGCGCCGGAACGCTGCAAGGTCGTCCACCCACAGGCGCACCCTGCCTGCGGTATCGCGGACCAGCGTGCGCGCCAGCCGCCAGGCCACGCCGATGTCGCCGTAGTTGTCGAAGACGTTGCAGAAGATATCCCAGTCGGCACGCATGAACGCATGCTAACCCAGCTGCGCGCATCGTCGAACGCACGCCACAGTCATCCTGGAAACACGTGACTTTTATCGCAATGCACTTGTAAAAACCCCTACGCGGGAGTAAAAAGCCGGAAGTTTGGTTTCAAGAACCGCAAGGTTTGGCAATACCGCAGGGGCATGACCGGGTAGCGCGCTTGAATCAGACCGACGGCATACAACAACCAGCCGTCCTGTCATCCGCCGGTGCATACGTGCGACTCGGGGTGTTTTTGTAGATGCCAAAGGAGGGAGTTTCATGGCAACAGGTACTGTCAAATGGTTCAGCGATGCCAAGGGTTTCGGGTTCATCACCCCCGATGACGGCGGCGAGGATGTGTTCGCGCACTTCTCCGCCATCCAGACCAGCGGCTTCAAGACCCTGAAGGAAGGTCAGAAGGTTTCGTTCGAAGTCAGTCAGGGCCCCAAGGGAAAGCAGGCCTCGAACATCCAGCCGCAAGGCTGAGCGTTCGAAGCACGCTCAAAAGCCTCGCTTCGGCGAGGCTTTTGTTTGCCCGGCCCGAATGGAGCTTGCCATTCTTCATTCCAATAAGACGCTCCTGCCCGGAACATGAACGCCATGTCTACCGCGCGCGCAGCAACGTCCGTCCAGCCCTTGCCTGTTACCCGCCTGCTTGCCGAAACCGGCGATGTTTTTTCATCGCAGGCTGTTTCGTGCCACCCTTGCTGCTGGTTCCACTCGTGCTCAACCTGCTGCGCCGGGGACACGCCCGCGTCACGTGGCTGGAATCGCATTTCCGGCTACAACTCAATGCATTCCTGATCGCCCTGGCGGTGTTCGGCCTGATTGCTGAGGCACCCTTCTTCCTCTCCGGCCTGCCCTATCTGGTCGGCGTTCCGGTGGATGCGGGCAGCCTGTCCGAAGGTTTGGGCCTGACATTCGGCCTCTTGTTCCTGGCCGTCCTTCTGGCTCCGCTGATCTGCCTGCTGATCCACATGACCCGCAGCCTGTCTGCTCTCAATCGGGGCCAGGCGGCCTGAACCAGAGGGAGCATGCGCCCCCTTCCGGGCCGGCAAGGGGCTGTTACATCTTCGCGATCATCGCCTCGGCGAATTGAGAGCACTTCACCTCGGTCGCGCCGTCCATCAGGCGGGCAAAGTCGTAGGTCACGGTTTTCGCCTGGATCGCCTTTTCCATGCTGGCGATGATGCAGTCGGCCGCCTCGGTCCAACCCAGGTGGCGCAGCATCATCTCCGCGGAGAGGATGATCGAGCCGGGATTCACGTAATCCTTGCCGGCATATTTAGGGGCGGTGCCGTGGGTGGCTTCGAACATGGCCACCGTGTCCGACAAGTTCGCGCCAGGGGCGATGCCAATGCCGCCGACTTCGGCCGCCAGTGCATCGGAAATGTAGTCGCCGTTGAGGTTCAGCGTGGCGATCACGTCGTACTCGGAGGGGCGCAGCAGGATCTGCTGCAGGAAGGCATCGGCGATCACGTCCTTGATGACGATGCCGTTCGGCAGTTCCATCCACGGGCCTTCGCCGATGAGCTTGGCGCCGAATTCGCGCGCCGCGAGTTCGTAGCCCCACTTCTTGAAGCCGCCTTCGGTGAACTTCATGATGTTGCCCTTGTGGACGAGCGTCACCGACTTGCGGCCATTGTCGATGGCGTACTGGATCGCCTTTCTGATCAGGCGCTCGGAGCCTTCGACCGACACCGGCTTGATGCCGATGGCCGAGGTCTCTGGAAAGCGGATCTTCTTGACGCCCATTTCCTTCTGCAGGAATTCGATCACCTTCTTGACGTCGGCGCTGCCGGCTTCCCACTCGACGCCGGCGTAGATGTCTTCGGTGTTCTCGCGGAAGATCACCATGTCGACTTTTTCCGGTTCCTTCACCGGGCTGGGCACGCCGGTAAAGTAGCGCACCGGGCGCAGACAGACGTAGAGGTCGAGCATCTGGCGCAACGCCACGTTGAGCGACCGGATGCCGCCCGAGGTCGGCGTGGTGAGGGGCCCCTTGATCGAGATCACGTAGTCACGCACCGCCTGCACGGTCTCCTCCGGCAGCCACTGATCGCCGCCGTAGACCTTGACCGCCTTCTCGCCGGCGTACACTTCCATCCAGGCAATGGCTTTCTTGCCGCCGTAGGTCTTGGCCACGGCCGCATCGACGACCTTCTTCATGGCCGGGGTGATGTCTACGCCGGTACCGTCGCCCTCGATGAAAGGAATGATGGGCGTGTCCGGCACGTTGAGCGTGTTGTCGGGATTGACGGTGATTTTCTGGCCGTGGGCGGGGATCTGGATGTGCGTACTCATGTCTGGTCTCGAAACGAATAAAATGCGGGTTTTGCCCCCACCGAATGTCGCGTCTTGTTCTATTCAACAAACCCTACGGCGTGCTCTCCCAGTTCACGCCGGAAGGCCGCTGGCAGGGTTTGCGGGATGTCCTTCCGCTGCCGGGTGTCTACGCAGCCGGACGCCTGGATGCGGACAGCGAAGGTCTGCTGATTTTAACCGATGACGGAAAACTCCAGAGCCGCATCGCCGACCCGCGGCACAAATTGCCCAAAACCTACTGGGCGCAGGTCGAAGGCGCCCCCACCGACGCCGACCTCGAACCCTTGCGCCGCGGCGTCGATCTTGGCGATTTCGTCACCCGGCCAGCCGGGGCAAGGCTCATCGACCAACCCGCCGGCCTGTGGCCGCGCAATCCGCCGATCCGCTTCCGCGCGGCCATCCCGACCCGCTGGATCGAGCTCGTCATCGCCGAAGGCAAGAACCGCCAGGTACGCCGCATGACCGCGAAGATCGGCTTCCCCACCCTGCGGCTGATCCGCGCCGCCGTCGGCGAATGGCACCTCGACACGCTCCAGCCCGGCGAATGGAAGGAAATCCATGTCTGATTCACAAACCTGGTTGCCCCACGTCGTCGTTGCCGCCATCGTGCAACGCGATGGCCGCTTCCTGCTGGTGGAAGAGGAAACCGCCGACGGCCTGCGCCTGAACCAGCCCGCCGGCCACTGGGAGCGCGGCGAAACGCTGATCGAAGCCGTTCGCCGCGAAGCGCTGGAAGAAACCGCGCACCGCGTCGAACCCACGGCGCTCCTCGGCTGCTACACCACCCACTACCCGCGCAAGGACATCACCTACCTGCGTTTCGCCTACCTGTGCGACGTCGCCGGCTTCGAGCCGGATTACAAACTGGATACCGGCATCGTGCGCGCCGTCTGGCTCACGCCCGAAGAACTCGCCGCCAGCCCCATCCCGCACCGCAGCCCGTTGGTCATGCGCTGCGTGCAGGATGCCCTCGCAGGTCGGCGCTTTCCGCTCGATCTCATCGCCCACGCATGAGCACACGCGTCGTCGTCGGCCTCTCGGGCGGTGTCGATTCCGCCGTCGCGGCGTACCTGCTCAAACAGCAGGGCTACGACGTGCTCGGCGTATTCATGAAGAACTGGGACGACGACGACGGCACCGACGCCTGCACTGCGCGGCAGGATTTTCTCGATGTGCTCGCGGTGGCCGACGTGCTCGGCATCGAGGTCGAGGCGGTGAACTTCGCGAAGGAATACAAGGAACGCGTGTTCAGCTACTTCCTCGCCGAATACCAGGCCGGCCGCACGCCGAATCCGGACGTGCTGTGTAACAGCGAGATCAAGTTCAAGGCCTTCCTGGAAGACGCCGTCGCGCGCGGGGCCGACTTCATCGCCACCGGGCATTACGTCGGCAAGGGACAGGACGCCGCCGGCCGCGCCACGCTCCTGAAAGCCAACGATGCCAACAAGGACCAGAGCTATTTCCTCTATCGGCTGAACCAGCAGCAGCTCACGCCTGCGCTGTTTCCACTTGCCGCCCTGCCCAAGCCTGAAGTCCGCGCGCTGGCCGAGAAGATCGGCCTGCCCAACGCGATGAAAAAGGACAGCACCGGCATCTGCTTCATCGGCGAGCGCAACTTCCGCGAATTCCTCGAGCGCTACCTGCCGCGCGATCCCGGCGCGATGGTCACTGCGGACGGCCGCGTCGTCGGACAGCACCAGGGCTTGATGTACTACACCCTCGGCCAGCGTCAGGGCCTGGGCATCGGCGGGCAGAAGGACGGCGACGGCGAACCCTGGTTCGTCGCGGCGAAAGACATGGCCAGCAACACGCTCGTCGTCGTGCAGGGCCACGACCATCCCCTGCTGCAACGCAGCAGCCTGGGGGCCGGCCAGCTTTCGTGGATTGCCGGCATCGCCCCCGACCCCGAGCGCCCCTACACGGCCAAGACCCGCTATCGCCAGCAGGACGCCGCCTGCCACATCAGCACGCTCTACGACGACACGCTCGAACTCGTCTTCGACGCGCCGCAATGGGCCGTCACGCCCGGGCAATCCGTGGTGCTGTACGACGGCGAGGTGTGCCTGGGCGGCGGCATCATCACTTAAGCCATTACAATCCCTGCATTCCTCCCCCTTCGACCCCGCACCATGTCGCACGACGCCCCCGTCCCCGCCGCCAACTTCATCCGCAACATCATCGACGAGCAGAACGCCGCCGGGAAATGGGGCGGTCGCGTGGAAACACGCTTTCCGCCCGAGCCCAACGGCTACCTGCATCTGGGCCATGCCAAATCCATCTTCCTCAACTTTGGTCTGGCGCGTGATTACCAAGGCGCGTGCCACCTGCGCTTCGACGACACCAACCCGGAGAAGGAGGAACAGGAGTACGTCGACGCCATCGTCGAGTCGGTGAAGTGGCTGGGTTTCGACTGGGGCGCGCACCTCTACTTCGCGTCGGACTACTTCGACACCATGTACGCCTGCGCCGAATACCTGATCAATTCTGGCAACGCGTACGTCGATTCGCTGACCGCCGACGAGATGCGCGCCTATCGCGGCACGCTCACCGAGCCGGGCAAGGACAGCCCCTACCGTAGCCGCAGCATCGAGGAGAACCTCGACCTCTTCCGCAAAATGCGCGCCGGCGAATTCGCCGATGGCGCACACGTGCTCAGGGCAAAGATCGACATGGCCTCGCCCAACATCAACCTGCGCGACCCGGCGATCTACCGCATCAAGCGCGCGCACCACCACAACACCGGCGACACCTGGTGCATCTACCCGATGTACACCTACGCCCACCCCATCGAGGACGCGATCGAGCGCATCACCCACTCGATCTGCACCCTGGAATTCGAGGACCAGCGCCCGTTCTACGACTGGCTGCTCGACAAGCTCGCCGACGGCGGTTTCTTCACCCGCCCACTGCCACAGCAGATCGAATTCGCGCGGCTCAACCTCACCTACGTCGTGCTCTCCAAGCGCAAGCTCATCCAGCTCGTCGACGAAAAGCACGTCAGCGGCTGGGACGATCCGCGCCTGCCCACCCTCGTCGGTGCGCGCCGCCGCGGCTACACGCCCGAAGGCTTCCGCCGCTTCACCAACCAGATCGGCGTATCCAAGTCCGACGGCTGGATCGACTACAGCGTGTTCGAGGCCTGCCAGCGCGATGTGTTGAACGACACCGCCCTGCGCCGCGTCGCCGTGCTCGACCCCGTCAAGCTCGTCATCGACAACTACCCCGAAGGCCAGAGCGAAGACTGCTTCGCCCCCAACCATCCACAGCAGCCGGACCTCGGCAAACGCGCCGTGCCGTTTTCACGCGAACTGTGGATCGAGCGCGAGGACTTCGAGGAAACCCCGCCCAAGGGCTACTTCCGTTTATTCCCCGGCAACTCGGTGCGCCTGCGCTACGGCTATGTCGTCAAATGTACGGGCTGCGACAAGGATGCCGACGGCACCATCACCGCCGTGCACTGCGACTACCTGCCCGACACCAAGTCCGGCACCCCGGGCGCCGACTCGGTCAAGGTCAAGGGCAACATCCACTGGGTGAGCGCCGCGCACGCCTACGCATGCGAAGTGCGCCTGTACGACCGCCTGTTCAGAACCGCGCAACCGGGACAGGAAACCGGCAATTTCCTCGACGATCTCAACGCCGATTCGGTGAAGGTCATCCGTGCGCAACTGGAACCCAGTCTGCGCGACGCCGCAGCGGAAGACCGCTTCCAGTTCGAGCGGCATGGCTATTTCGTTGCGGATCGGGTCGATTCGAAACCGGGCGCGCCGGTGTTCAATCGGACGGTGACGTTGAAGGATTCGTGGGTGAAGGCGGGAAGCTGAGGTACGGCGCTCAGGCTAAATGCCATCAGGCCCAGCCGCAGTTGTGTATATCCCACGGGCGTTTGCGTTTTCGAGATGGGATGAATTCGTTCTTGTGATCGTCGAAAAAAGCCCCAAACACACGAATCTTTGTAAACCTCGGCGCTTTTCGCCCGTAACTTGTCCTAGCCATTTCCCAACGCCCGTTAAGTATCTCGGGAACGTCGTCAGCAGGCGCAGCCCACTCGCCTTCGCAGTGTGGACAGAGCCCCAAGCCGTTTTCTGCAAGCCATACTTTTGAAGAATATGACGTCAGAGATTCGCGGAGCCAGTTTCTTTCCTCATGCAACGCCGCGTGCTCTGATGCGGAAATTAATCGCGGCGCGATAACCTCCATGACGGTTCGATTGGCTTCAATTCCCTCAGTAGGACTTCGAAAATACGCCCCCCGATAGCCATGTGGTGAATTGAAAAAGAGATCGAACAAATCCTCCGAGATGCGCAGGCAATAAACCACGCGCCCGAAATCCCTGTGGTCGTCGCAAACCTGGTAGTGACAGCACACAATCTCCATTGCCTCCGCGACCCGCTCGGCAATAGTCCCCATGGTCGCCGGGGCAAGAAGTGCCGACACTCTCTCAGGAGAAAAGGCAGCGGAATAACACCATTCAGTCATGAACCGCCTCGCTCCATTACGTCAGGAGTCGGGCAAACTTCCCCTCCGCCTTCGCCACCTTCGGCGCCACCACGAACTGGCAGTAGGGTTGGTGGGGATTCTGCTCGAAGTAGCGCTGGTGGTAGTCCTCGGCGGGATGGAAGGTGCTGGCTTCGGTGACTTCGGTGACGAGCGGCGCACCGAATTGACCTGACGCATTCAGCGCCGCGATGAAGGCTTCGGCCTCCACCTTCTGCTCCGGCGTATGCCAGAAGATGGCCGAGCGGTATTGCGTGCCGACGTCGTTGCCCTGGCGGTTGAGCTGGGTGGGGTCGTGGATTGTGAAGAAGACGTCGAGCAGGTCGCGGAAGGCAATCACCTCGGGATCGAAGGTGACCTGCACGACTTCGGCGTGGCCGGTGTCGCCGTTGCAGATGTCGCGGTAGGTCGGGTTGGGCGTGTGGCCGCCCATGTAGCCCGAGACGGCGGATTCGACGCCGCGCAGGCGGTTGAACACGGTTTCGAGGCACCAGAAGCAGCCGGCGGCGAGGGTTGCGATTTCACGTGGCATTACGTTTCTCCGTTATGGGTTTGGTCGTCACCCTCCCTGTCCCCCAGCCCCTCCCACCCGCAAGGAGTACGCCGGTGGGTCCCCGCTGCTTCGCAGCGACCCTTCCGCAGCCCGCTTGCGGGGGAGGGGCGCATCCGCATCAGACGACCGGCACGGTTTCCTTGAACGACGGCCGGGTCATCAGTTTGTCGTAGAGTTTCGCCAGGTTGGGGTGGGCGCTGCGCCAGTCGATTTCGGGAAAACGCAGGCCCAGGTAGCCGAGCATGCAGCCGCAGGCGATGTCGGCGAGCGTCATGCTGTTGCCGAAGTACCAGGGCTTTTCGCCGAGGGCCTCGGCCAGCGCTTCCAGGCCGCGGAACAGGGTCTTCTCCTGCAGGGTCATCCAATCGGCGCTGCGCAGTTCGGGCGCGCGCTTGCGTTCGAGATACACCGCGACCGCGGCATCGGTGACCCCGTCGGCCAGGGCCTCGACGCCACGCACGACCATGCGGCTTTTGGGCTCTCTGGGGATGAGGTGGGCGACAGGCGAGAGCGGGTCGAGGTATTCGACGATGACGCGAGAATCGAACACGGACACCCCGTCTTCGAGCACCAGCACGGGGACCTTGCCAAGCGGATTGAGGCTGGGCACAGGGCTGTCGGGAAGCCAGGGGTTTTCGGCCTGGAGCTGGAAGGGGAGCTTCTTTTCCAGCAGCACGATGCGGGCCTTGCGGCCGTAGGGGCTGGTGAGCGAGGTGACGAGTTTCATGCGGCTCCCTGGGACAGCTTATTGGTTTGGTTCGGCGCCATTATCGCCTGCCGCCAGCAGGCTTCCAACCCGTTCACGCAACATGGGGATCACTTCGGTCTCGAACCACGGATTGCGCCTGAGCCACAGCCGGTTTCGGGGGCTGGGATGGGGCAAGGGCAGGAAGTCCGGGGAGAATGCGTGCCACGCGCGCACGGTGTCGGCCAGCGTGCGTCCGCGTTTGTCGCCCAGGTAATATGCCTGCGCCCAGGCGCCGATCAGCAGGGTGAGTTCGATGCGCGGCATGGCGGCACGCAGGGCGGGATGCCATAGCGGCGCGCATTCGGGGCGCGGCGGCAGGTCGCTTCCCTTCACGGTGCCCGGGTAACACAGCCCGGTCGGCACGATGGCGATGCGCGCTTCGTCGTAGAAGGTATCGCGCGTGACGCCCAGCCACTGGCGCAACAGGTCGCCGGAGGGGTCGTTCCAGGGGATGCCGGTTTCGTGCACGCGGCGGCCGGGTGCCTGCCCGACGATCAGCAGCCGCGCGATGGACGATACGCGCAGCACGGGCCGCGGTGCATGCGGCAGATGCGGTGCGCAGACGGTGCAGGCGCGTGCCCGCGCCGCCAGCGTGTCTATCGTCTCCGCTGGGCTCGAACCAGCCGGGTTCGACTCAGCTGTACTCGACGATGTAGCGCTTGACCGCTTCGACATCGACGTCCATGACGTGCTTGTGCTGCGGCTGTTTCTCCAGGTCGGCCAGTTCGGCGGGCCGCACGGGCTCGATGTGCAGCGCCTCGCGAATCGCGTCCTCGAACTTGGCCGGCTGCGCAGTCTCCATGCAGACGAGCGGCACGCCGTGCTCGCGGTGCTCCAGGCCCACTTTCAGGCCATCGGCGGTATGCGGGTCGATCATGGTGCCGTACACCTCGTACACCGTACGGATGGTCTCCATGCGGTTGGCGTGGCTGCTGGAGCCGGAAACCATGCCGAAGCGCGCCACCAGGTCGAAGAGACCGTCTGCCTTGAGATCGAAGCTGCCGCCGGATTCGACCGCGCCCCAGAGCTGGCGTATTTTCGCGGCGTCGCGGCCAGAGAGATCGAAGATGAAACGCTCGAAGTTGGACGCCTTGGAGATGTCCATGCTCGGGCTGGAGGTGTGCTTCGTTTCGGGGCGCGGCCGGTAGACGCCGGTATGGAAGAATTCGTCGAGCACGTCGTTCTCGTTGGTGGCGACGATCAGCTTCCTGATCGGCAGCCCCATCTGCCGCGCGATATGGCCGGCGCAGACGTTGCCGAAGTTGCCGGAAGGCACGGAGAACGATACTTCCTGGTCGTTGCTCTGCGTGGCTGCGAAATAGGCCTTGAAGTAGTACACGCTCTGCGCCGCGACACGCGCCCAGTTGATCGAGTTGACCGCACCGATGTGATGCCTCGTCTTGAAGGCCAGATCGTTGGACACGGCCTTGACGATGTCCTGGCACTGGTCGAACACGCCACGGATGACGAGATTGTGGATGTTGGCATCCGCGAGCGCATACATCTGCGCCTGCTGGAAGCGCGTCATGCCGTGCTCGGGCGACAGCATGAAGACGCGCACGCCCCGCTTGCCGCGCATGGCGTATTCGGCCGCCGATCCCGTGTCGCCGGAGGTGGCTCCCAGGATGTTCAGCTCGCCGCCGGTCCGGCCAAGCGCGTACTCGAACAGGTTGCCCAGCAGCTGCATCGCCATGTCCTTGAACGCCAGCGTGGGGCCGTTGGACAGCGCAAGGATGTGCAGGCCCGGCTCCAGGGTCTTCAAAGGCGTGATATCTTCGGCGTTTTCCCGGTCGGTGACGTAGCGGTAGGTCTGCGCGGTATAGGTCCTGTCGATGATGCGCCGCAGGTCGTCGGCGGGAATATCGTCGATCAGAAGCGACAGCACGGCAAAGGCCAGTTCGCGATAGTTCATTCCGCGCATCGCCGCGAGTTCCTCCGCCGAGAAGCGCGGATAGGTCTCCGGTACGTAGAGGCCACCATCGCTGGCGAGACCGCCGAGCAGGATGTCGGAGAAGCGGAGATGGGGCGCGTTTCCGCGGGTGCTCTGGTATTTCATTTCGCTGCCAGCTCTTCGAGGCGGATGCGCATGACCTGGCCTGCCACGCTGTCGAGTTCCTCGATCCTGGCGATGGCGGCGTTGACGTTCTTCTCCACGGTGACGTGGGTCAGCAGGATGATGTCCACCTGTTCCTCGCCTTCGCCCGGCTCCTTCTGCACCATCGCGTCGATGGAGATATCGCGGTCGGCGAGGATGCGCGTGATGTCGGCCAGCACACCGGGCCGGTCGAAGGCGCGCAGGCGCAGGTAGTAGGCGGTACGCACCTCGTCCATCGGCAGGATGGGCGTATTGGCGAGTTGATCCGGCTGGAAAGCCAGATGCGGCACGCGATGGTGCGGGTCGGCGGTGTGCAGGCGTGTCACGTCGACCAGATCCGCCACTACGGCCGAGGCGGTCGGCTCGGCACCGGCACCGGCACCGTAATACAGCGTGGGGCCGACAGCGTCGCCCTTCACCAGCACGGCATTCATCGCGCCATCCACGTTGGCGATGAGGCGACGTTCGGGAATCAGCGTGGGATGCACGCGCAGTTCGATGCCGGCCTCGGCACGGCGTGAGATGCCCAGCAATTTGATCCGGTAGCCCAGTTCCTCGGCGTACTGCACGTCTTCGCGCGTGAGTGTCGAAATGCCTTCGGTGTAGGCGCGGTCGAACTGCATGGGGATGCCGAATGCAATGGCCGAGAGGATGGTGAGCTTGTGCGCGGCGTCGATGCCCTCGATGTCGAAGGTGGGATCGGCTTCGGCGTAGCCCAGGTCCTGCGCCTGCTTCAGCACGTCGGCGAAGGCCGCACCCTTGTCGCGCATTTCGGTGAGGATGAAGTTGCTGGTGCCGTTGATGATGCCGGCCAGCCACTCGATGCGGTTGGCGGTGAGACCTTCGCGCAGCGCCTTGATGATGGGAATGCCGCCCGCGACCGCCGCCTCGAACGCGACCATCACACCCCTGGCCTGCGCCGCGGCGAAGATTTCGTTGCCGTGCTTGGCGACCAGGTGCTTGTTGGCGGTGACCACGTGCTTGCCGTTGGCGATCGCCTGCATCACCAGCTCGCGCGCCGGCTCCAGCCCGCCGATCAGCTCGACCACGATGTCGATATCCGGATCGTCGACCACATCGAAGGGATTGGTCGAGAGCGGCAGATCGCCGGCGAGTGGCTTCGCCTTGTCGAGATTGCGCACGGCGGCGCGGACGACACGGATCTCGCGACCGGCACGGCGGGTGATTTCTTCGGCATTGCGGCGCAGCACGGTCAGCGTGCCGCCGCCAACGGTGCCCAGGCCCAGGAGGCCAACGTGGATGGGTTTCATAGGAGGTCTCGGTATTTCAAGTCAGGTTAACAGGGAGGTATGGGAGGAAGGGGGGGTGGTATTTCTCCCTGACCTCTCTTGCCTCCCTGTAAAAAAACATCGACATCGCGGACGGTCAGCGATGCGCGCGGTTGCGGTCGAGGAAGCGACCGATGCGGCCGATGGCTTCGGTCAGGTCTTCTTCGTGCGGCAGGAACACCACGCGGATGTGGTCGGGGTGCGGCCAGTTGAACCCGCTGCCCTGCACCACCAGTACGCGCTCCTCTTCCAGCAGGTTGAGGATGAATTTCTGGTCGTTGCTGATGTGATACAGCTTGGGATCCAGCTTGGGAAACAGGTACATCGCCGCTTTGGGCTTGACGCAGCTCACGCCCGGAATCTCGGTCAGCAGCTTGTGTGCGAGGTCGCGCTGGCGCGCCAGCCGACCGCCCGGCGCGACCAGGTCGTTGATGCTCTGGTAGCCGCCGAGCGCGGTCTGGATCGCATACTGCCCCGGCACATTGGAGCACAGGCGCATCGACGCCAGCATGTTCAGGCCTTCGAGGTAATCGCGCGCGTGGCGCTTGTCGCCCGACACGATCAGCCAGCCGGCACGGTAGCCGCAGGCACGGTAATTCTTCGACAGGCCGTTGAAAGTGACGATGAGCACGTCATCCGCCAGCGAGGCGAGCGAGGTGTGCGTCGCACCGTCGTACAGTACCTTGTCGTAGATTTCGTCCGCATAGACGATGAGCTGGTGCTCGCGCGCGATTTCGACGATTTCGCGCAACAGTTCCACCGGGTACAGCGCGCCGGTCGGGTTATTGGGGTTGATGACGACGATGGCGCGCGTATTGGGCGTGATCTTCGAGCGGATGTCGGCCAGGTCCGGCAGCCAGCCCGCACCCTCGTCGCACAGGTAGTGGCGCGGCCTGCCGCCACCCAGGCTCACCGCCGCCGTCCAAAGCGGATAGTCCGGTGCCGGCACCAGCACCTCGTCGCCGTTGTTCAGCAGCGCCTGCATCGACATCACGATGAGCTCGGACACGCCGTTGCCGACGAAAATGTCGTCGATGGTCACGCCGGCGATGCCCTTGCGTTGCGTCTCGTGCATGATCGCCTTGCGCGCCGAGAACAGGCCCTTGGAGTCGCTGTAGCCCGAGGCGTTCGGCAGGTTGAGGATCACGTCCTGCACGATCTCTTCCGGCGCCTCGAAACCGAAGGGCGCGGGATTGCCGATGTTCAGCTTGATGATGCGGTGGCCCTCCTCCTCCATCTGCTTGGCGCGCGCCATCACCGGCCCGCGGATGTCGTAGCAGACGTTGTCGAGCTTGGTCGATTTGTGGATGGTGCGCAGGATGGGCTTGTCGTCGGCCGTCACGGTGGGTCCCGAAGTCGAAATCCAAGACAAAACAAGGTCTTGGAGATGCCTTGAAAAGGCGCGATTTTACCGGAGCCGCCCTGCCCCGGCAAACCCGCCGCGCAGCGTCTCGCATCGGCGAGTCGCCTCTGTTATGGTTTCGCCATGAAGCTGCATCTCAACAGCGGCGGCGGCCAGGCCCTCTTCTCCGGCTACGGCGCCGACCACGTCCTAATCGACGGCCGGCGCCACGACGCCAGCCTGCTGCTCAGCGCCCGCGGCATCGAAATCGCCCCCTGGGCCGGCCTCGGCTTCCACGCCCTCACCGCCGCCCACTTCGAATGGATCGCCCTGCGCGAACTCGACATTCTCCTGCTGGGCACCGGCACCCGCCTGCGCTTTCCCCCGCCCGCCATCACCCGCCCCCTCACCGAGGCCCGCATCGGCCTGGAAGTCATGGACATCGGCGCGCTGTGCAGGACGTACAACATCCTTGTTGCGGAAGGGCGGAATGTGGGGGCGGCGGTGTTGATCGAGCCGGGGTGAATGGCTGTTGGCCTGGGAGTTATAGTGACCAGAACCTTCTCTAGACTGATGATCGTTGGCCGGGGGTAGCCCGGCAGCTAGTCACTTTTCTTGTCTCGCCAAGAAAAGTAACCAAAAGAATGCGACCCCGACAGCCCCGAAACCCCGAAGCTCAAGCGCGCCGGACGGGCGGCAAAGAACTCGCCCCGCCTTCGATGTTTTTAATTGGTTTTTTGTGGGCGGAGCTCAAACACCTTTGCCGCTGATCCGCCCGACGCACTTGATCTTCGGCGGGGCTGTAAGGGGAGGAAGGCCAAAACCAGAGCGATGGTAACGGGGTCGTTCGTACACTTGGCTGAAGACGCGATAGCCAACTGCGAAGCACTCGATCAGGTTCGTGCGCCTGCTCGGAGTCACACTGGTTTTGACTTGCTTCCCTTCTCAGTCCCGCCGGAAATCGCTTCTGCCGGGCGGGTCAGCGGCCAAGGTGTCTGAGCCCCGCGCACCATCGAACATCTACAACAGCCGGGCG
>JBFMCW010000019.1:0-48994 GCA_040754275.1 Pseudomonadota bacterium | reverse complement strand
GGCCGATGAACCGACATCGACATGCGCGACAGAAAAGACAAGGGCCGCAAACGCGGCCCTTGTCGTTGGTGCTTCCGGACGACTACTTCTTCGCCGTCCGCCGCAGCCGGTTCAACAACCGCCGCGCCAGCTCGCCGAACAGCTCGGTCTGCGTCGGGTGCGGGAAGATGGCCTTGGCGACCTGGGACAGGGTCATGTCGCCCGCCACCATCATCACGGCCGTGCCGATGAGGGTGTCGGTGTGGTCGGCGAGGAAGTGCACGCCGATGATGCGCCCGCTGGCCTTGTCGGCGACGAGCTTGATCATGCCCTCGGTTTCGCCGGTGATCATGGCCTTGGCGTCGATGCTCATGGGCATCTTGGCTTCGACAGCGTCGATGCCCTTGGCCTTGGCCTGTGCCACGCTCAAGCCGACGAAGCCGGCCTGCGGGCGCGAGAAGGTCACGCCGCAGTCGCGGTCCTGGTCGTATGTGCCGCCGTGGCCGAGCAGGTTGCTGGCAGCGACGCGGCCCTGGGTGGCGGCGGTGTGGGCGAGCATGTAGCCGCCGACCACGTCGCCGACGGCGAAGATGTGCGGCACGCTGGTCTGCCCGCTGGTCGCCACCTGGATGGCGGCGCCATCGAGCGCCACGCCAACCTTGTCGAGGTTGAGCTTGCTGGTGTCCGGGCGCTTGCCGGTGGCCATGAGCACGATGTCGCAGGCAAAGGTTTTGGCTTCGCCTTCGGCGGTCTTGTAGCCCACCTGCATGGCGCCCGGTGTGCCGGATACGCTGTCGATGGAAGCGCCGGTGACGACGGTGAACTCCTTCTCCAGCAGGCCGATCAGGGTCTTGCCGATTTCCTCCTCGATTTCGGCGAGGATGCGCGGGTTGCGCTCGAGCATGAGGATTTCGGTGCCGAAGTCGCGGAAGATCTGCGCCATTTCCACGCCGATGACGCCGCCGCCGACGATGGCCATCTTCTTTGGCGGTGCCGACAGGTTCCAGATGGTGTCGGAGGTGACGACGCCGCCGGTGGCGAGGTTCTCGCGTGCACCGGGAATCGGCGGCACGAAGGCGGGGGCGCCGGTGGCGATGACCGCGGCGCCAAACGTGAGCTGGCTGACGGCGCCGTCGGGGGCCGTGACCTTCAGCGTGTGGGCGTCGACGAATTCGCCGAAGCCTTCGATCACGTTGATCTTCATGCCCTTGTCGGCCTTGAGCGCCATGTCGCCGCGCGAGGTCTGCACCCAGCGGCGATGTTCTTCGACCTGTTTCCAGTTGAGCACCGGCGACGCGGTGCCGTCCACGCCCATGTGCGCGTCGTGCGCGCGGTTGCGGATGGCGTCCGCGGCGGCACGCCAGGCCTTGGACGGGATGCAGCCGCGCCACAGGCATTCGCCGCCGGGGAAGGGTTCGTTGTGCACCATGGCGACACGGACGCCGTGGTCGGCGAGGTCGCGCGCGCAGTCCTCGCCGCCGGGGCCGCCGCCGATGACGACGACGGGGTAATCCCAGTTGCCTTCGGGGATGGGCGACACGGCGGGCGCGGATTGCGTTGCCGACGTGCCAGCGACGGTTTCTGCAGCCGCGCCGCCCGCGATCCAGCCCTCCGGCGCTTCGATGGTCTGCTTCAGCGTGGCCAGATACAGCGCCACGTCGGCGCCGTTCAGCACGCGGTGGTCGCCGGTGATGGTGAAGGGCGTGCCTTGCGGACCGTTGGCGGCAATGGCCAGGATGGCGGCGATGCCGGGGGTGGGAATCGCGGTGAAGTGCGACACGCCCAGCATGCCCATGTTGGAAATGGTGAAAGTGGGGTTGGCGTACTCGGCGGGCGCCAGCTTGCGCACGCGCGCGCGTTCCACCAGGCCGGTCCAGTCGCCCTGCAGGGCGTCCAGCGAGCGCTTCTCGATGCCATGCAGGATGGGTACGACCAGACCGCCGTCGTTGGACATCACGGCAACACCAAAATCATGATTGGCGCGTTCGACCAGCTTGTCGACCGGCTGGTAGGCCCAGTTCATGCGCGGGAATTTCGCCATGGCGACCGAGCAGGCCTTGGCGATGGCGACGGTGACCGAGACCTTGTTCGCCTTGGCGGCGGCGGTGAGCTTGCTGGTGTCGATGTTCACCGTGACGTTGAAGGTCGGCAGGGTGAGCGAGGCGGCCATCGCATGCGAGACGGCCTTCTCCATCGAGGTCATCGCGCGACCCTGGCCGGGGACGTCCACCTGTGGCAGCGAGTGCGCGACTTCCTGCATGGAGGGACGCGCACGTGCCACGTCGGCGGCGACGATCACGCCCGAGGGACCCGAACCGGCGAGGCCGGCGATGTTCACGCTCAGCTGCGCCGCCACCTTGCGCGCATACGGCGAGGCCGGGCGGCCGGGCACGCGCGGCACCGGCGGCTGGTTGCCGCTGGCGGCGACGGCGGCCGGCGTGGACTTGGGCACGGGAATGTGGGCGGGCTTGTCGGCGGGATGCGGTGCGACATGGTGCACGTCCCTGACCTTGTGGTCGGCGGAGATCGTCACACCGGTATCGTTGGCCTTGGCGGCATCGTCGACGATGAAAGCCATGGGATGGCCCACCTCGACCACGCTGCCGACGTCGGCGATGGGGCCGGAGAGGAAGCCTTCCTGGAAGACCTCCACGTCCATGATGGCCTTGTCGGTCTCCACCGTGGCGACGATGTCGCCGCGCCGGATCGCGTCGCCCGGTTTCTTCTCCCAGGTGACGACGACGCCTTCGGTCATGGTGTCGGACAGCTGCGGCATCACGATCGGGGTGCCCGCGTGGTGCGGGATCATCTCGGTCTGCGCTTTTCCCGCCACGACTTCGCCGGCGGCGATGGCAATGTCGCCCGGCGTGTCGGTGATATAGCCGAGCGCCGCGCCCACGGCGATCGTCGCGCCGACGTCGGCGAGCGGCCCGGCCAGGTAACCGGCCTTGAATACCTCGACGTCCATGATGGCCTTGTCGGTTTCGACCGTGGCGACGATGTCGCCGCGTTCGACGCGGTCCCCCGGCTGCTTTTCCCAGGTGACGACCACGCCCTCGGTCATGGTGTCCGAGAGCTGCGGCATGGTGATGGCGTAGTGGTTCATATGTGTAAGGGGCTAGGGGCTAGGATTTAGGGGCTGGGGGGCAGCTTGCTTTGCAACGATTTGCGCAAACCCTGCAACATGCGTCCCAACTCGTCAGTAGTGGTAAACAAGGCATCGCGCTGCTCGATGCCCAGATAATTCAAGCGTGCAGCGAGTTCAATCTGGGTTTCGACCTCCGTCAGCGAACCCATGGCGATCGACACGAAACGCAGATAGTCGCGCGTTGTGTTGCGCGCATGGCCTTCGGCAATATTCGAAGGAACGGAAACCACTGCGCGTTGCAGCTGATTGGCGAGAGCGTAGAGCTCGGATTGCGGGAACGTCCGGGTGACAGCGTAAACCGATTCGGCCAACTGCATCGCCAACTGCCAAACCGACAAGTCGCGATAGCTGTATACCTCCACCCCTAGCCCCTAAATCCTGGTCCCTAGCCCCCGCCGTTAAGCCTTCCCAAACATCTTCAACACCGCCTTCACCACGTCCTCGTGGTCCGGGATCGTCGCCTTTTCCAGCGTGTGGTTGTACGGCTGCGGCACCAGCGCGGAGTGCACGCGCACGGGCGCGGCATCCAGTTCGAAGAAGCATTCCTCGTTGATGATGGCGATCACTTCGGAACCGACGCCGACCGGCGCTTCGTCCTCTTCGGCGATGACGGCACGGTGGGTCTTGCTCACCGATTTCCGGATACCTTCGCGGTCGAGCGGGGCGAGCGAGTAGAGGTCGATCACTTCGGCCGAGATGCCGTACTGCTTGTCGAGGATCTCGGCGGCCTTGAGGCACCAGTGCACCGAGATGTTGTAGCCGAAGAGCGTGACATCGGTGCCGGCGCGGGCGATCTCGGAGCCTTCCAGCGGGTGGAAGTAATCGCCGTCCGGCACTTCACCCTTCATGTTGTACATGAGTTCGTGTTCGTTGATGAACACCGGGTCGTCGCAGCGGATCGCCGATTTCAGCAGGCCGTAGGCCTGCTTCGGGTTCGACGGGGTGACGACGCGCAGGCCGGCGATGCCCATGAACACCTTTTCCATGCGTGCCGAGTGCTGTGCGCCGAGCTGGTGGGCGGCGCCGCCGGCGGAGCGGAACACGCAGGGCGCGGCGAGCTGGCCGCCGGACATGTAGCGCACCTTGGCGGCGGAGTTGAACATCTGGTCCATCGCCAGCCAGGCGAAGTTGACCGACATGATTTCGACGATGGGGCGCACACCCAGGAAGGAGGCGCCGACCGCGAGGCCGGTGAAGCCGTTCTCCGAGATGGGCGTGTCGATCACGCGCAGCGGGCCGTATTTTTCGTACAGGCCCTTGGTGGCCTTGTAGGTGCCGCCGGCGACGCCGATGTCCTCGCCCATGCAGATGACGAGCGGATCGCGCGCCATTTCTTCGTCGTGGGCGCGCTGGATCGCTTCCCAGTACATGATGTTTGCCATGCTGTTCTTTCCTTAAGCGGCCTTGCCGGTGAGCCAGGGGAGTTGGGTCTCGCGGTCGGCGAAGACGTATTTCTCGAGATCCTCGACGCGCGGTTCGGGAGACTCCTCGGCGAACCGGATCACTTCGTTCTCGATGTAGGCATCGGTTTCCTTTTCCAGGGCCTCGAACTCGGCCATGGTCAGCGCGCCTTCGGCAACGAGGCGGTCGCGCAGGATGAAGATCGGATCGCGCTGCTTCCACATTTCCTCTTCCTCGCGCGAACGGTAACCGCGCGAGTCGGACATGGAGTGGCCGCGGTAGCGGTAGGTCATGAGTTCGAGGAAGTAGGGGCCCTTGCCGCTGCGGACGTGATCGACCGCGATACGGGCAGCCGCATAGACTTTCTCGATGTCCTGGCCGTCGGCTTCTGCGGCCTCGATGCCGTAGGCGCAGACACGCTTGTGCTGGTGGATCACGGCGGTCGAACGTTCGATTGCGGTACCGATGCCGTAAAGGTTGTTCTCGCACACGAACAGCACGGGCAGGTTCCACAGCGCCGCCATGTTCATGGTTTCGTGGAAGGTGCCCTGGTTGTTGGCGGCGTCGCCAAGAAAGCAGATGGCGATCTCGTCGCCGCCCTTCAGCTGGATCGCCTTGGCGATGCCGGCGGCGAGCGGGAAGGGACCGCCCACCAGCGCGTAGCCGCCCATGAAACGCTTGCCGGCGTCGAAGATGTGCATCGAACCGCCACGCCCCCTGGAGGAGCCCGTTTCCTTGCCGTACAGCTCGGCCATCACTTCCCTGGGGTCGGCCCCGCACTTGATCGCGTGCACATGGTCGCGGTAACCGGTGATGACGTAGTCGTGGCCGGGACGCGCCGCTTCCATCACGCCGTTGCAGCAGGCTTCCTGACCGGGGTAGAGGTGGAGGAAGCCGCCGATCTTGCGCTCGATGTAGGCCTGGTAGCAACGCTCTTCGAAGCGACGATGCAGCACCATTTCGCGCAGCACGCGTTTCTTGTCTTCAAGTTTCATTCGGTTACCCTTGTTAGGTGGGGCGGAAAATCTGCGCTGAAACAAATCAGCAAACGCCGAATTATCCGGGAAACCCCGCCGACCATCAAGAAAACGCACCCCCCAAGGATTCGACATGCTGCCCGAACTCGCTGAAAGCAAACAGGAAATCTCCGCCCGATCGCTCGCTGCGGCGAGCCATGCGCTGCTGCTGCTGCCTGAAGGCAGGCTTATGCCGGACGTGCCGGGCGGCGATGATCTCAAGGCTGCGCTGAAGCGCCGCGACCTCAAGCCGGATGATCTCGTGAAGACACCGGTGGCGGTGCAACTGCCGGGCGGTACGCTGGCCGTCTACACCATGCTGAAGTCCGGAGCCGAACCCTTTGCCCTGCACGAACAGGTGCGCCGTGCACTGGCCCTGTTGCTGGCCGAGCAGCCGAAATCGCTCGCGCTCGCAGTGTTTGGCGATGCCGCGTTCAAGGCGCAGGCCGCCGAGGCCGCGCTGTATGTGGCGCTGGTGAATGCCGCGCCTCTGCCGGCGCGGAAATCGAAACCCGCGTCCGCGGTGAAACGCATCGCGCTGCATGGCCACGCGTTCAGGGAGGGCCTGACCCGGGTGTGCGCCGTCGCCGAGGGCAACGTGCTCTGCCGCAGCCTCACCGCGCTGCCGCCGAACGAACTGACGCCTGCCGCCTACCGCAGGCGGATCAAGGCCCTGGCGAAGGAATACGGCTGGACGGTGGAGGAGCTGCCTTACGCAAAGCTGAAGAAGATGGGCGCGGGCGCGTTCTGCGCCGTGGCCCAGGGTTCGCCTGCCAGAGACGCCGCCATCGTCAAGCTGTCGTATCGCGGCAATGCCAGCAGAAAGACTCGCCCGCTCGCGCTGGTCGGCAAGGGCATCTGCTTCGACACCGGCGGCCACAATCTCAAGCCGGCGCGCTATATGCAGCGCATGAATGAAGACATGAACGGTTCGGCGGTGGTGCTCGGCATCCTCGCCGCCGTCAGCCGCATGAAGCAGCCCGTGAAGATCGACGCCTGGCTCGCCATCGCGGAAAACCATATCGGTCCGGACGCCTACCGGCCGAGCGAAATCGTGAAGGCCCTGAACGGCACCACCATCGAGATCGTCCACACCGACGCCGAGGGCCGCATGGCGCTGGCCGACACGCTTACGCTCGCCGCACGAGGCAAACCATCGCAGATCGTCGACTTCGCCACGCTCACCGGCGCCATGCATGTGGCGGTCGGCGTGCGCATGTCGGGTATCTTCGCCACCGATTCGAAGCTCGCGCACCTGGCCGGTCGCGCAGGCACCCGGTCCGGCGAACGCGTGGTCGCCTTCCCCGCGCCGGCGGACTACGACAGTGCGCTCGACTCCGACGTCGCCGACATCAAGCAGTGCACCCTCGACGGCGAAGCCGACCACATCCTCGCCACCCGCTTCCTGTCGCGCTTCGTCGGTGACACGCCGTGGATTCACGTCGACCTCGCCGCACACATCTGCAAAGGCGGCCTGGGCGCGGTGGCGAGCGACACCAACGGGTTCGGCGTGGCCTGGGGGGTGACGCTGCTCGACCAGCTCACGTCTTGAGCAGTCTCGTTCCGCTGTATATCGACGGCGCGCTGCTGGTCGTCGACAAGCCCGCCGGCCTGCTCTCGGTACCGGGACGCGGGCCGGACAAGGCCGACTGCGTTGCCGCGCGGCTGCGGGCACAGTATCCCGATGCGCAGATCGTGCACCGGCTCGACATGGACACCTCGGGTCTGATGCTGATGGCGCGCGGCCCTGTCGCACAGCGAGCGCTTTCACATGCTTTCGCGGCGCGGGCGGTGAAGAAGCGTTACGTCGCCTGGGTGGCCGGACGCCTGGCTTCGCCGGAACCGGAATGGGGCACGATCGAGCTGCCGCTGATCTGCGACTGGCCGAATCGGCCGCGACAGAAAGTGGATGTCGAGCAGGGCAAGCCCAGCGTCACCCGCTGGCGGGTGCTGGGCTACGACGCCGCGTGGGATGCGACGCGGGTGGAACTGGAACCGGTGACCGGCCGTTCGCACCAGTTGCGTGTGCATCTGCGCGAACTGGGGCATCCGATACTGGGCGACCCGCTGTACGCGCCGGATGCAATCCGTATGCAGGCGCCACGCCTGCTGCTGCACGCAGCTTCACTGGATGTGCCGCATCCGATCACCGGCGCGGCGTGTGCATTCGAATCGCCGCCGCCATTCTGATCGTTCAGCGCGGTTTGAGCGTGTCTGCGCGCGGCACGACCACACGCACGTAGTCGAGCATTTCGTAGTTGCGCAGTTGCGATGGGCCGTTGGGGGCCACGTCGACGTAAGCGGGAAAATGTTCGGCACCGAGGCCGCGCCAGCCGGCGTGGATTTCGCAGACGTGGACGGGGATGCTCTGCTCGCGGCCGAGCGTTTCCACGAGTTGATGGACCTCTGGATTGCGGTCGCGCTGGCTGGCCTGAAGGGCGAACATTTCCTGGCCGTGGGTGACGAGCGCCATGGGCAGGGCAGGATGGCGTGCCCTGAGACGTTCCGCAGCCTGCCTGACCCAGGGCAGGGCATACTCCAGCGCGCCTGGGTCGCGGTCGACGATCTCGAACACGACGCCGGCCGGGGCCGGAGTGCGGGCCAGCACACCTTCGAGCGTGTCGCTGGCGGCTGCCGCTGCGCGCGCCAGCAGCAGCCCGGCGATCAGGCAGAAACCGGGGAACAGGAAGCGCAAATTCGAGGCCATGGCGCGGCCGACCCGGTTCAGCGGTTGGGCTTGGCGATGAGGTTGAGGAATTCCTTGCGCGTGCGGTCGTGGTCGCGGAAGGCGCCGAGCATCATCGAGGTGAGCGTCCACGAGTTCTGCTTCTGCACGCCGCGCATCATCATGCAGAAATGCTGAGCCTCGATGACGACGCCGACGCCGGCGGCGCTGGTTGCAGTCTGGATGGCGTCGGCGATCTGCTTGGTGAGCTGCTCCTGGATCTGCAGGCGGCGCGCGAACATGTCGGTGATGCGCGCGATCTTCGACAGGCCGATGACCTTGCCGCGCGGCAGGTAGGCCACGTGGGCCTTGCCGACGAAGGGCAGCATGTGGTGCTCGCACATCGAATAGAACTCGATGTCCTTCACGATCACCATTTCGTCGTTGTCCGAATCGAATACGGCATCGTTGAGGATGTCGTCGAGCGACTGCGTGTAGCCCTGGGTGAGGAACTTGAAGGCGGCGGCGGCGCGCTCGGGGGTTTTCAGCAGGCCGTCACGGTTGACGTCCTCGCCGGCGCTTTCGATCAGCTGCTTGTAGAGTTGTGCGGTCTGCATGGGCAATCTCGGTCGGATGGTGCAGGGCACTGTGCCCAAGCCCCCGGCGGGCGTCAACCCGACGGGCAGTGGGGGTGTGTCAGCGCGTGGTGAGGTAGCGCGGGAAAGCCTGCTTGTCGAGCAGGATTTCGATGAGGTTGAAGCCATTACGCAGGTCGGCCTGTGCGAACAGCGCGTCCAGGTCGGCACGTTCGGCCACGCGGTAATGACGCGCGCCGAAGGCCTGCCCGAGCAGCGCGAAATCGGGGTTCGCGAAGTCGCAGTCGATGTAGCGCTCGCCGTAGTGCTGGAACTGGTTCTTGCGGATCAGCGAGAGCGTGCCGTTGTTGATCACCACCGCATTGAGCGGGATGCCATAGTTCGCTGCCGTCATCATTTCCGTCGCGCACATCTGGAAGCCGCCGTCGCCGAGGATGGCGAAGGTGGGGCTGTCGGACGCGTGGAAACGCGCACCGATGGCGGCGGGCAGGGCGTAGCCGAGCGAGGAAATGCCGGTGTTGGGGAAATAGTGGTTGCGGTCGGATACCGGGTAGTAGCTCTGCGCGAAGACGATGTTGTCGTCGAACACCATCGCGTCGTGCGGAAACTGCTGCGCCAGTTGCGAGAAGAAGGCGCGCACGAGCGCGAAGGCCGCATCGTCGGGCACCGCTTCCTGCGCGGGTTCCGGCAGGGGCGTGGGCAGGACCTTCGGCGGCATGTCGCTCGCGGCGAGTGCGGCGTGCAGGGCCTCGACGACAGCGAGGATGTCGCCGCAGATCGCGGCGTCGGGCTGGAACACGCGGCCGAGCTGGGCGGGATCGCGGTCCACCTGGGCGATCCTGCGGCCGACGGTGAGCGACTTGTCCCACAGGTAACTCGTGCGCTCGTTGAAGCTGGCGCCCAGTATGATCAGCAGATCGGCGTGCTCGACGAGGTAGCGGCGCGCGGCGCCGTCCGAGGTGACGCCGAGGCAGCCGAGGGCGAGCGGGGAGCCTTCGGCGACCACGCCCTTGGCCTTGAGGCTGGTGGCGACCGGAATGCGGAAGGCTTCGGCCAGTGCGGCCACCGCATCGCGCGCGCCGGCACGGATGCAGCCGTCGCCGGCGACGATGACGGGCATGCGGGCGTCGCGGATCAGCATGGCCAGCGCATCGATCGCAGGCACCGGCGCCGGTCCGGGGGCGGGAATGTGCACCTGGTCCAGCACGTCGGAATCGACGCTTTCCTTCTGCACGTTGTAGGGGATCGTCAGCAGCACCGGACCGGGCGCGCGGCCGAGCAGGGCCTGCGTCGTCTGGTTGAGCACCTGGCCCAGGTAATCGGTACGTTCGATGCGCCGGGCGTAGCGCGTGATCGGCTTGAAGAGTGCGACCTGGTCGATGGTGCCGCCGTCGCCCGCGCTTTCCTGCAGGCCGCCGCGTCCGAAGATGTAGGTCGAGGTCTCGCCGGTGATGGCGAGTACCGGCAGGCGCTCGGCGTAGGCGTTCGCGATCCCGGTCACGAGGTTGGTCGCGCCGGGGCCGGCGGTGGCGATGCAGGCGGACGGACGGTGCGCGATGCGCGCGTAGCCGCAGGCCATGAAGGCGGCCCCCTGCTCGTGCTTGACCAGCACGGTGCGGATGCGCGAGCCGTGCAGCTGGTCGTAGACCGGCAGGATGTGGGCGCCGGGCATGCCGAAGATCGGGTCGATGCCCAGACGTTCCATGTAACGGACGAGGAGTTCGCTGACGGTGATGCGCATGGCTTTGTTATGGCGTGAGTCTCGCTCCGTCGACACCGTGCGGGCAGCCGACAGGGGCGATTTGAGCACAAGACGTCGCCTACGGAAACCATCCTGCGACAGGGCGCAAGGATGCGGTACACCGGAACGACTGCGCCCGCAGGACGCGGGCGCAGTCGGTGCAGGGAAAAACGGCGATCAGGCGTGCGCCAGGCGCTGCTCGATTTCGGTGAAGGTGTGCGCGATCTCGGTGGTTTCCACGACCACGCCGAGCTGCTTGCACAACTGGGTGAGCGAGAGCAGCCCGCGCACCATCTGGCGGCTGCCGACCTGCTCGATCACCAGTGCGTGCTGGCGACCGCGGGACTTCAGCGTTTCGAGCACGTGGCCGACGCGGGCATGTGCGAGATCGTCGTAGTCGATGGCCTCCAGCCGGTCGACCGGAGTCATGATGTCGGCGACCACGATCTCGTCGCGGCGGATGCCGCGGCTCTGCACGATCTGCAGCGGTTTTTCGCCGCGGATGTCGGTGCTGGTGACCAGTCCGGCCACCTTGTCCTCGCCGTCCATCACGAACAGGAGTTTCACCTTGCGGCGGTGCATGCGTTCCTCGGCCTGGGCGATGGTGTCGCCGGGCGTGGCGATGAAGGCGGTCATGCGGCGGAAATCGGTCATCACGTCCAGCGCGGGGTTTTCCAGCGTGACGTGGTCGGGCAGTACGCAGGCGGGGCGCAGCAGGCCTGCGGATTTGTCGAGGTTGCGCGAAGGCAGGCGGGTGTAGGTCATGGTCGTGGCTCCTCTGGGTATGTGTTCGAGGCGTCCTCTCCCGGGCGCCTGACGGCCATCGTCTGCCTGTCGGGCCGGCCTGTCCATTCAAGTTTTTTTAGTGTGGCATAAAGGAAGTTTTGCGCCGGATCAGGCGGTCTGCTGCAAGAGTTTCTGGAATGCCGCTTCGAAGAGATCGACGCCGTCCTTCTGCAGGATTTCGCCCGCGTGTTCCATGTCGATGCCCAGCCGCGCCAGGTCGTCGAACTGGGCCTGCGCCTCGCGCACGCCTTCGGTGAGACGGTTGCCGGCACTGCCGTGGTCGGCGAGCGCGGCGAGCGTCTTGTCGGGCAGGGTATTGATCGTGTCCGGGCCGATCAGCGGTTCCACGTACAGCAGGTCGCGGTAGGCGGGATTCTTGACGCCTGTGCTCGCCCACAGAAGGGTCTGCGGGGTGGCGCCCTGCTGCGCCAGCGCGGCAAAGGCTTCCCCGTGGAAGGTGGCGAGGTAGCGCTGATACGCAAGCCTGGCCATCGCCACCGCCGCCTTGCCGCGCAGCGACAGCGCCTCCTGCGTGGCGATGGCATCCAGCTGCTTGTCGACCAGGGTATCGACGCGCGATAGGAAGAGGCTCGCCACCGCGCGGCTCCTGCGGATGTCGATGCCGGCGCCTGCCCGCGCGGTGAGCCCGCGGAGGTAGGCATCGAACACCCCCTGCGTCTGCGCCAGCGAAAACAGCAGCGTGACGTTGACGTTCACGCCGAGCGCGGTCAGCGCCTCGAAGGCCTGCACCCCTGCGGGGGTGCCCGGCACCTTCACTAGCAGGTTGCGCCGGTTCACCGCGGCACTCAGGCGCTGCGCCTCCTCCACGGTCCGCATCGCATCGTATGCCCAGCGCGGCGCAACCTCGAGGCTGACATAGCCGTCGCGCCCCCCGGTCGATTCGTAGACCGGATCGAGCAGGTCGCAGGCGGCCTGGACGTCGGAGATCGCCAGGGCCTCGTAGCGCCGTTCGAGAACGGGTTCCTCCGCCCGCAGGCGCGCCAGGTCCTCGGCATACCAGGGGCTGGTGGCGAATGCGTTCTGGAAGATGGCGGGGTTCGAGGTCACGCCGGTCACGGCGTTCTCCGCGATGTGGCGGGCAAGCGCGCCGTCGTGTATGAGGCTGCGGGAGAGATTGTCGAGCCACAGGCTCTGGCCGAGCGCGGCGACCTGTTGCGGGATGTTCATGCGGCGTCCTCGTATGTACGGGTTTCAGGATAGAACAGCGAGATGACAGCAAGTTCACGGCAGCCCCTGCCCAGGGGCGCAGGCCGCGCCTGTGCTAGACTCCAAGGCATTTCCACGCCTCCATTCCCGGTCGATTCCATGTCTGGCAGCACACTCGGCACACTCTTCTGCGTCACCGTGTTCGGCGAATCGCACGGTCCTGCCATCGGCTGCGTGGTCGACGGCTGCCCGCCCGGGATGGCGCTCGACGCGGCAGACGTGCAGCTCGATCTCGACCGCCGCAAGCCGGGCACCTCGCGCCACGTGACGCAGCGCCAGGAATCCGACACGGCCGAGATTCTTTCTGGCCTCTACGAAGGCAAGACCACCGGCACCCCGATCGCGCTGCTGATCCGCAACGAGGACCAGCGCAGCAAGGACTACGGCAACATCGCCGACACCTTCCGTCCCGGCCACGCCGACTACACCTACACGCAGAAATACGGTTTTCGCGATCCGCGCGGCGGCGGGCGGTCGTCGGCACGGCTCACCGCGCCCATCGTCGGCGCCGGTGCCATCGCGAAAAAATGGCTGGCCGAAACCTATGGCGTGCGCATCCGCGGCTACATGAGCGCGCTGGGCGAGGTCGAAATCCCCTTCGTGTCCTGGGATGAAGTCGGCAACAACGCCTTCTTCGCGCCCAACGCCGCCATCGTGCCCGAACTCGAAACCTACATGGATGCGCTGCGCAAATCCGGCGATTCGGTCGGCGCGCGTTGTACCGTGGTCGCCGAGCGCGTGCCGGTGGGCCTGGGCGAACCGCTTTACGACAAGCTCGACGCCGATCTCGCGCACGCGCTGATGGGCCTCAACGCCGTCAAGGGCGTGGAGATCGGCGACGGCATGGCGGCGGCGAAACAGAAGGGCACCGAACACCGCGACGAGATCACGCCCGCAGGCTTCCTCTCCAACCACGCCGGCGGCGTGCTCGGCGGCATTTCCACTGGCCAGGACCTGGTCTGCCACGTGGCGATCAAACCCACCTCCAGCATCCGCCTGCCCGGCCGCTCCATCGACAGCGCCGGCCGGCCCATCGAAGTCGTCACCCACGGCCGCCACGATCCCTGTGTCGGCATCCGCGCCACGCCCATCCTCGAAGCGCTCATGGCGATCGTGGTGATGGACCACGCCCTGCGTCACCGCGCGCAGTGCGGCGACGTGGTGCGTGGCACGCCGGTGGTACCCGGCCAGGCCTGATCCCATGCTGCGGCGCCTGGTTTGCGCGCTGTGTTTCCTGGCCATGCCCGTCGGCGCGGCCGCCGCGCCGACGGGCATGGCCTTCGTCGATGCCGAGATCGACGCCCATCCGGGGTTGACCGGCGCCCACATCCTCGACACCGGCGAATCGGCGCTGCGCGCGCGGGCCTGGCTGGCCGACCACGCGCGCCACAGCATCGAGGTGCAGTACTTCATCTGGAGCACGGACAACGTCGGCATCCTCGCCACCGAGGCGCTGCTGCGTGCAGCCGAACGCGGGGTGAAGGTGCGCGTGCTGGTCGACGACCTGCTGATCGATGCGCCCGACAGGACCCTGCTCGCGCTGGCCAGGCATCCCAAGGTCGACATCCGCATCTACAACCCCAAACACAAGGTCGGCACGCCCCTGCACACGCGCGTGCTCAATGTCGTCACGGATTTCCGCGGCGTGAACCAGCGCATGCACGACAAGACCTTCATCGTCGACGGCCGCGTGGGCATCACCGGCGGCCGCAACATGGCCGACGAGTACTTCGACTACGACCGCGGCTACACTTTCCGTGACCGCGACGTGCTGCTGCCGGGTGCGGCGGTCAAGACCATGGTCGCCAATTTCGACGCCTTCTGGGCCAGCCAGCTCGCGGTGCCGGTGGAGGAACGCTTCGACGGCCTGGGCCTTTTGAAGAAGAACGTCTCGGTGGGCGATGCCGAGGTGCAGCAGGTGTACCGCGACCTGCACGGCTATGCCGCGAAGCCGGAAAACTTCGCGCCCGAGGTGAGTGCCGCCATCGCGTCCACGCCTGCGCTGTTCGAGCGCCTCGCGCGCGACATGGCCTGGAGCCGGGTCGAATTCATCCACGACGCGCCGGGCAAGAACGGCAGGCGCTGGAGCCTGGGCGGCGGCGGCACGAGCGGCGCGGCGCTGGCGAAACTGGTGGCCGGCGCGAAGGAATCGATCCTCATCCAGTCGCCCTATCTGGTGCTGTCGGACAAGGCGAATGCGCTGTTCAGGGCTGCAGTCAAGCGCGGCGTCAAGGTGCGCATCCTCACCAACTCGCTCGCCTCCACCGACAACCTGCAGGCCTTCTCCGGCTACCGCAACCAGCGGCGGGCGCTGCTGAAGATGGGCCTCGACATCCACGAGTTCAAACCCGACCCGGCCAACCGCGCCAGTCTGATTTCGCGCGTCAACGCACCCGAAACCCCGCCAATCTTTGCGCTGCACGCCAAGAGCATGGTGGTGGACGGCAGGGTCGCCTACATCGGCACCTTCAACTTCGATCCGCGCTCGGAGAATCTCAACACCGAAGTCGGCGCGATCATCCGCCACGAAGGGCTCGCGCAGCGCCTGCAGGCGCTCATGGAAGCCGACATGCGGCCTGAAAACAGCTGGCGCGCCGCCGACGAACCCGACCAGTACGTGCCGCTCACCAAGCGCGGCCAGGTGCGGCTGTGGCAACTGCTGCCGCTGAAACCGGTGCTGTAAACCACCAATCCGGGAGGACGTTCCATGCGACTGCCCATCAGCCTCAAGATCTTCAGCATCACCACCGCCCTCCTGGTACTGATGGTCGTCGTCACCTGGCTGTCGGTACTCAACTTCCGCCAGCTCAACAACCAGGTGCGCGCGCTGGCCGACTGGTACCTGCCGCTGCAACAGCAGGTCGCCAGCGTCGAAATCCTCATCCGCCAGCAGATGGTGCACATGGAACGCGTGATGGCGGGGATGGAAGCCGCGAAGCCCGATCCTGCCTTCCTGGAAAAGGAATCCACCGGCTTCGACATGCGCGGCATCAACGCCGACCAGATCGTCGATTCCTCGCTGCGCATGCTCGGCGAGGCCGAAGCGCAAAAGGACATCGAACTCGACCGCGTCACGCTCGCCGTGCTCGGCAAGCAGTTGCCGGCCATCCAGACCGCGCGCCAGCATTTCCACATGCGCTTCCGTCAGTTCCAGATCGAAGCGGAAGAGGGCACGCCGCGTTCCGAGAAGATCGTGCGCGAGGCGCTGCTGCAGGAAAAGGACACCGTCGACGTCGAGATCGGCAAGACCATCGACATCCTCAACAAGCTCACCCAGGACACCGCCAGCCAGGCCAAGAAGGAAGAGGAACGTGCCACCACGCTCAACTGGATCGTCACCGCCATCGCCACCGCGCTCGGCCTCCTCTTCGCCGCCTTCGTCACCCGCTCGCTGGTCGATCCGGTCAAGCGCCTGCTCGGCGGCACCCGCGCGGTGGAAGCCGGCGACCTCGACGTGGAAATCCTGGTGCGCACGCACGACGAACTGGCCACGCTCGCCACCTCGTTCAACCACATGGTGGTCGGCCTGCGCGAGAAGGAACAGATCCGCGCCACCTTCGGCCAGTACGTCGATCCGCGCATCGTGAAGAACCTGCTGGAAAACCGCATCGCCGCCGACAAGGGCGAGCGGCAGACGATGACCGTGTTCTTCTCCGACCTGCAGGACTTCACCCGCCTGTGCGAAGGCCTCACACCGGACGCCGCAGTGCGTTTCCTCAACCACTATTTTTCGCTGATGTCCGAGGTGATCCGGACCCGGCAGGGCATCGTCGACAAGTACATCGGCGATTCGGTCATGGCCTTCTGGGGGCCGCCCTTTACCGATGCCGCCGACCACGCCACCCTGTGCTGTCTCGCTGCCCTGGAACAGATGGGCCGCATGGAAGCCTTCCGCGCCTGGCTGCCCGAGATGTTCGGCGTCGCCCACGGCCTGCCCGTGATCAATGTGCGCATGGGCATTGCCAGCGGCGAGGTGACGGTGGGCAACATCGGCTCCGAAACCTCGCGCGGCTACACCGTCATCGGCGACACCGTGAACCTGGCGTCACGACTGGAACAGGCCAACAAGTTCTACGGCACCCGCATCCTCGTCAGCGAAGGCACGCGGAATCTGGCCGGCGACAGCCTGGCTTTCCGGGAGATCGACAGCCTGCGCGTCATCGGCAAGCTGGAACCGGTGAAAGTCCACGAGCTGATCGGCCTCACCAGCGAACTGAACGAAACCATGCGCAGCGCCGGGCAGGCCTACGAAACCGGACTTGCGCACTATCGCGCGCAGGACTGGGATGCCGCCGAAGCGGCGTTCCGGTCGTGTCTGTCAGCCATGCCCGGCGACCGCCCGGCGCAGGTCATGCTGGAAAGGATCGTCGCGTTCCGGCAGTCGCCGCCGCAGGCGGGGTGGGATGGGGTTTGGGTGGCGGGGAGCAAGTGAAGGCTAATCGCTTTATTGATTGCTGCACTTGTTCAGGATCTGGGTAATCAGCTCGTTACTGCCGGGAAGCTTGTTCAAGCTTCCTTTCTCCATAGCCTCTGCAGCGTTATCCAATGCTTGCTGGGCGGCGTTGGCCGCATTGCGAATGTCTGTTTCTGACGCGGTTTTGAATTGTGTCAGAACGCATTGGCAGAAGGATTCCCTGTCAGTTGCCCCGGCAGGCAACGGAAATTCAGCCGACAGGCAATTTGCGTAAATCGTTGAGCGAAGATGTGTGGCAAGGCATTTCGCTACAACCGACGGACGCAAAAGGTTGACGAACGCACTGAGCGATACGGGCTCTTCCCGGCTCTCAAGGGGGAGCGAGGCTGCATAGGCTTTGAGACCAGCAGGTCCGCAGTTGCAAAAAAGGTCTTTACCGGACAGCGCATGTCTGGGTTGATCGGCTGGCGCAGCTAGCGTCATTTGGCGATCACACTCGATTTTGTAGTAAGCGCCTTGCAAACTTATCCAGCTATCGAGAGGCAGATGCTTCTCGGTGATCGAGGCCGCGTGGCAGCAGCAGTGAGCAAAACACAAGAGTAGCGGCAGCAAGCTGCTTTTCGTGATCATCATTGAAATGGCTAACCCGGCGGCATTCCCGTAGGGACATCAACTGCGGAATGAATCATTACTGAAGACATAAAAAATGGCGACCCGAAGGTCGCCATTAGTCGTGCGGATTGCCTGATCAGGCAGCACGCGTACGGCGGCGGCTGGCAAGCAAGCCTGCGAGACCGATCCCGAGCAGGGCAAGCGAGGCGGGTTCGGGAACGGGGTTCGGATCCGGATCCGGGTCGACACCCTGGAGCGGGAAACTCGCGGAGATGTAGGGCAGGATATTGCCCGCGGTATCGATGTGTCCAAAATGGATGAACATTTCCACGCCGTTCGGCTGCACGCCGATCGGCGCCTGTCCCACGCTCTGGCCCGCGGCCCAGAGATCGGTGGGCGTCACGCCGGCGAGCAGAACGGAGGAGGGGTCGGCGAAGTTCACGGGATCGGAATAGCTGCCGGTGATGGGATTGATGCCGATGGCGGAGAGGAAGGGGTTGCCGTTCGCAGTCCAGTCGGGGTTGTGATCCGTGCCGACCCAGACGCCGCCGCCAGCATCGTCGAGGTTGGCGGCAACGTTCTGCAGCAGGGCGATTTCGGAAGCGTTGTTGCCCTGGAAGTAGTAGCCATAGGAGCGGGTGTCGACGACCAGGCCCCGGTTGTCCCAGAAGCCGGCCAGTGCGGTAACGTCGGCGCTGTTCAGGTAATTGGAACCGGTCAGATCCCACAGGAATACCTGATCGTAGCTGTTGGCGCCAAGCGTCGAGGCGAGCGTGCCGGCGCTGCGGGCGTCCACAACCGAGACCGTGTGGCCAGCGGCCGTGAGGTTGCTCGCCATCTGCGCGTAGACGTCCGTGCCGCCGTTGAACTGGTAATCGAACTGGGTGATCAGGATGGCGGCTGCGTTCGCCTGCGATGACGCGGCGAGTGCCATCAGGGCGAAAAGCGATTTTTTCATCTGTGGGCTCCCTAGGGTGGTTGAACGTGGGTCTGGTGCACTGGCGAACAGGCATTCCATCGCCTGTCTTCAACCAGCACAGCAGCAAGACCCGTGCCGGCAAACGCACCCATTCGTAAGCCCTTGATCGGCATATGGAAATGAAAGACTGGCTGGACTGCAAATCACCAGTGTGTAAAGTTATCCGACAAGACCCGTCATTCGACGATTCCCTCATCCCCGTGGCACGTACACCCCGGCTCGTTGCTGACAGTGCCGTCGCAGCACACGATCTTGCCGGCGCGGCAGCCGCAGACGCCCTTGTTCTTCTTGCAGCAGGCGAGCTGGGCGACCTGGTCGTTGTACTTGAGGCTTGCAGCGGCGCAGGCGGCGGGAGTGGCGGTAGTCTTGAGGTCGAAGCCGGCTGGCGTGCCGGCGGCCAAGCCGGGGGCGGTGAACAGCAGGGCGGCGAGGAGCGAAACGATCAGGCGCATGGCGGTCTCCCGGAAGAACACCTTGTCACTATAGCGCGGACCGGTGGGCCCGGCCGGGGTTGCTGCCGGGTGCCGGGGTAAACAATGTTTACCGGCTTGCAGGGGCGGGCAGGCCGCGCAGCAGCAGGGTCGCCAGCGAGAGGATGGCGGCGAGCACGCCGAAGGCGCTGGCGTAGCCGGCGATGCCGATGACAAACCCGGTGAGCACGGGGCCGATGGACTGGCCGACGTCCATGACGGTGCGCAGCACGCCCATCGAGGAACCGAAGCGGCCGTCTTTCGTGAGGTCGGCGACGAGCGCGGTGGTGGACGAGGTGACGGTCGCGAAGCCGATGCCGAAGACGAGGCTCAGGAGGGTGAGGCTGACGAAGCCTTGGGCGAGGATGAGCAGCGCCACGCTGGCGGCGCCGACGAGCAGCCCCGGCACGATGACGGCGGTGCGGCCGACACGGTCGGAGATGCGGCCCATGACCGGCTTGGCGAAGACGATACTGACCAGCTGCACGCCGAGGATGATGCCGATCTGCCATGCGGGAATGCCGAGCGACGAGGCGTACAGCGCGAGGAAGGCTTCGACGGCGCCGAACACCAGGTACTGCGCGGCCTCGACCGCGCTCACCAGCATGATGCCGCGGTCCCTCAGCACGGTGGCGAGGCTGGGCCAGAAGCGCGGCAGTTCGCGCCGCGTGGCGGGGGCACGTGCCACGTGCCGGTCTTTCAGCAACAGGCCGGCGGCAAAAGCGATCACGCCGCTGACGGCGCAGGCGATGTAGACTGCGTCGTAGCTTGCAAGTGAGATCAGCGCGCCGCCGAGGAAGGGCGCAACCGAACGGCCTACGATGGTGATCGAGGAATACGTGGACAGCCGTGCCGCGCGGTCGGCGACATAGCGTTCCGCAATGGCGGCGGAAGCGACGGTGCCGAAGATGGCGGTGGCAAAGCCGTGGTAGAAGCGCACGGCCATCAGCTGCCAGGCATTGGCGACGAGCAGGTAGAGGAAGGGCGCGGTGGCGAAGACGACCAGCGAGGCGATCAGCAGGCGCCGCTTGCCGAGGATGTCGGACAGCACGCCGGCGGGGTAGCTCACCAGTACGCCGGGGATGGTCGAGGCCATGACGATCCAGCCGATCTCCGCGGGCGTTGCCTTCAATGCTTCTGCGAAGAGCGGCAGCACCGGGGTTTTCGACATCGTCGAGCTGAGGATGGCGAAGCCGCCCACGAGGGCGATGAGGAGGAAGAAGCGGTTGCCGGGTTTCATGGGGACCTGCGTTTTTTCCGCATGGTATGCGAAATGCGTCGCGGGCAAAAAATCGTGAACCCGCAGTCGATTGGCTGCACACTGTACGTACGATGAATCCGCACCTCCGTCCGGTCCTGTTCGGTGCCTTCGACCGCCACAATTTCGGCGATCTGCTGTTTCCGCATCTGGCAGCCGCAATGCTGCCGGGGCGGGGATTCGCCATCGCGGGGCTGGCCGCGCGCGATCTGTCTGCCTTCGGCGGGCACCGGGTTGTGCCGCTCGCGCCGGGCGCGACGCCTCTCGTCCATGCCGGCGGCGAGCTGCTCACCTGCAGCGCGTGGCAGGCGGCGGTGATGCTGCGGCCGCCGACGGAGACGGCCGGGCTCGTCGCGCACTTCGATGCCGATCCCGCCGCCGCTGAAGCGTGGGCGGCAGAAATGCTGGGAACGGCGCGTGCCATGCCCTACGTTGCCGGGCGCGGGATGCTGGCACCGGGTGGCCGGCTGATCTTCAACGCGGTGGGCGGCGTGGAATGGCACGGCCTGACGCACGCGCAGCGCGAGGAAGTGAAGGCCGCGCTGCGTGAGGCGGACTGGCTCAGCGTGCGCGACCGCGTCACGCAGGCGGCCTTGCAGACGGAAGGCATCGCTGCCCCGCTGTGTCCCGATCCGGCGGTGATGCTCGCCGAATGCTTTGGCGACCGCATCGCGCAGCGTCAGCGGCAGGGCGCGGTGCAGGCAATGCGCGAAACCTTC
Source organism: Pseudomonadota bacterium (assembly GCA_040754275.1). Classification (GTDB taxonomy): domain Bacteria; phylum Pseudomonadota; class Gammaproteobacteria; order Burkholderiales; family Thiobacillaceae; genus Thiobacillus. The sequence continues at coordinate 27,983 of JBFMCW010000019.1, read as the reverse complement.
CCGCAGGGCTACCTGGCGTGCCAGTTCAGCGCCGATTTCGCCGACGACGCCAGCCTCGACGCAGTGGCCACAAACCTCGGCGCGACGCGCGCCGCAACTGGCCTGGGCCTGGCGCTGTTCGTCGCGGGCACGGCGCCGTGGCACGACGATCCCGCACTGTACGCAAGGCTGCTGCATCGCCTGCCGCCGGGGGCGGCGCGGATATTCCCGTCGCTCGAAGTGTGGGATATCTGTGCGCTCATTGCCGCCAGCCGGGGCACGCTCGCCAGCAGCCTGCACGCGCGCCTCGTTGCGCTGGCGTATGCGCTGCCGCGCGCTAGCCTGACGCCGCCGCAACTAGGTGAACGGCCAAGCAAGACGGCGGCGTTCGCCGCCACCTGGGAGCCGGCTGCGCTGCCCGGCAGTGTGGCGGTGCACGAACTGGCGGCGGCGGCGTTGCGGGCGCTGGCCGTGCCGCCCGACGTGCTGCGGGATACCGCCGCGACCCTCTGCGCACGCTACCGCGCGAGCCTGCACCAGTGGTCCGGCCTGTTGCCACCCGCGGCCGGTGCGCAATAATCAACAATTGTTCCGAGCACATGCCGCCATGCCGATTGTCACGCTCACTCCTGCCGACCTGCGCCTCGCCATCGATCCCGCATCGCTGGGCTTTGCCGACACCTCGGAACTGCAGGAGGAACCCCTGCCGTGGATCGGCCAGGCGCGCGCCGAGGCCGCGGCGCGCTTCGGCCTGGGGATGGACCAGCCCGACTACAACCTGTTCGTGCTGGGCGAGATCGGCAGCGGGCGTTCGTCGCTGCTCAGGCATGCCATGCACGAAGCCGCGGCCAGCCGGCGCGTGCCGCCCGATCTGTGCTATCTCCACAACTTCGACGCACCCGAACGCCCGCTCGCGCTGCGCCTGCCGGCGGGCGAGGGCCGTCTGCTGCGTCAGGTGCTGGCGCAGGCGGTGAAGTCCCTGCAGGCGGAAATCCCGCGCCGGCTCGACGGGCAGGACTACAAGACCGAAAGCGCGCGCATCGAGCAGGCCTGGAAGGACGATGTGGCGCGGCACTATGCGGCCTTGTCCGCCTTCGCCGAGGCGCGCAGCTTTGCCCTGCACCGCGAGGCGGGGCGCATGGTGTTCACGCTCACGGGCGAGAAGGGCCAGGTTCTCACCGAGGACGAGGTGCTGGCTCTGCCGAAGGCGCGCCGCGCCGAGGTGGAGCAGGCCGAGCAGGAACTGCGCGCCGAGATCACGCGCTACATCGAAGCGACGCAGCCGCTGGAACGCGCGATGAACGAGGCCCTGGCGGCGCTGCGGCGACAGGTGGTGAAACCGCTCGTGGAACGCACCCTGCAGGCGATCCGCGATGGTCTGAAGAAGCAGATCAAGGACGCGACCAAGCTCAATGCCTGGCTCGACGCCATCGCGCAGGACGTGTTCGACAACCTGGAGCTGTTCGGCGGCGACACCGACGACGAGGACGTCCGCGAGGAAGCCCTGCAGGCCGTGCTGGAGCGCTACCGTGTCAACCTCGCGGTCGACAACGGCGGGCTGACGGGCGCGCCGGTGATCGTCGAGGACAACCCCCTGTATCGGGCGCTGTTCGGCAGCATCGAATACCGGACCGAGAACGACGTGCTGGTCACCGACTTCATGCGCATCCGGGCAGGCAGCCTGCTGCGCGCGCACGGCGGATACCTGATGCTGCACCTGCGCGACGTGCTGGCCGACGCGCTGGTGTGGGAGACCCTGTGGCGCTTCCTGCGCAGCGGGCGCCTGCAGATCGAGGAGCCGGGTGTGAGCTTCTCGCCGATCGCCGCCGTGTCGCTGGTGCCGGAGGCGGTCGACGTCGACGTCAAGCTGGTGCTGATCGGATCGCGCGAGCAGTATTACGAGCTGCAGGATATGGCACCGGAATTCGTCCGGCATTTCCGCGCCAAGGTCGATTTTGCCGACAGCTTCGTGGCCGACGCGGGCACCCGTCGTGCTTCGGCCGTTTTCGTCGCCCACGCCTGCCGTGCATCCGGCCTGCCGCATTTTTCTGCCGCGGCGGTGGCGCGCCTGCTGGAGGAATCGCATCGCGAGGCAGACGATCGCACGCGCGCAAGCGCGCTCTTCGCGCACACCGAGGCGCTGGTCCTGGAGAGCGCGGCGGTGTGCCGCGCACGCGGTCCCGGACTGGTGAACGCAGACGACGTCGAGACAGCGCTGCGCGCACGCCAGGCGCGGCACGACTATCCGGAACAGCGCCTGCGCGAGGAAATCGCCGAAGGCGACGTGCTGATCGCATTGCAGGGCATGCGTGCTGGGCAGATCAACGGCCTCACCCAGATCGATCTCGGCGACCATCGCTTCGGCCTGCCCGTGCGTCTGTCGGCGCATGCCAGTGCCGGCGAGGACGGCCTGCTCAACATCGCGCGCGAGGTGAAGCTCTCGGGCCCCATCCACGACAAGGGCGTGTTCATCCTGCAGGGCTATCTGGCCGCCCTGTTCGGCCATCTGGCGCCGCTGTCGATGAATGTCTCGCTCGCATTCGAGCAGCAGTATCACGAGGTGGAAGGCGATTCCGCCTCCTGTGCCGAGTTCTATGCCCTGATTTCGGCCTTGTCTGGCCTGCCGCTCAGGCAGGGCATCGCCGTCACCGGCGCGCTCAACCAGCACGGCGAGGTGCTGCCGGTGGGCGGCATCAATGAAAAGATCGAGGGCTGGTTCCGCGTGTGCGCGAATGCGGGGCTGGACGGCAGCCACGGCGTGCTCGTGCCGGCGCGCAACCGTCGTCACCTGATGCTGGCACCGGAGGTGATCGAAGCCGTTTCCGCAGGGCGCTTCCACATCCATGTTGCGGAAAGGGTGCTCGATGGCCTGGAACTGCTGACCGGCATGCCTGCCGGCGAGCGCACCGCGACGGGCGGCTATCCGCTCGACAGCGTGCTGGGGCGGGCGGGGGACACGCTGGCGGCCTTCCACCGCGCCTGCGAAGCGCGGGATCGCGGCCGTCCGCACTAGGGCCTGTCGACGCGATTTTCGCGCAGGCGGCAAGGCCGGCTCGGGATGCGGCCCGCGAAGTGGCGCGCGCGGACAGGCGGGGGTGGACTATAGTGAAAAGCCTCCAACCGAGCTACGGGAGACGATCATGAACTCACTGCATCGCATGGAGCGCTTTCTCGACGAACACCACATTCCCTTCGATCTGGTTGCGCATCCGCATACCCATACCAGTGCGGAAACGGCCCGCGCCATCGGCGTGCCGCTCAACCGCGTGGCCAAGGGCGTCCTGCTGGACGGGCGCGAGTGCCAGATGGTGGCGATGATTCCGGCAGACCAGGAAATCCATCTCGGCAGGCTGGGGTTGGACCATGGCGTGGAATTCAGCCTCGCCAGCGAAGCCAGCGTCACCAGCCTGTTCAGGGAGTGCGAGCCCGGCGTAGTGCCCGGCCTGCCCAATGCCTGGGGCGTGGAAATGGTGTGGGACGACGACCTGATGGCGCAGCCGGACATCTATCTCGAAGCCGGCGACCACGAGCGTCTGCTGCACATCGAGACACGCTACCTGCGCGAACTCTTCGGCGACGCGCCGCACTGCCACTTCAGCCAGCCGCGCATGCTGCGTCACGGCTGAACCGCAGGCTCATTCGGCGCTGCGGGCGGCGAGGCGACGCGCCATCTCAACGAAGGGCGCCAGCTGGCCGATGCGTTCGTGGCTTGCGGCATGTGCCGCTGCCAGCCCGCCGCCGGAGGCTTCGTCGTGACGGAACCAGGCCAGCGCGCCGGCCTCGATGTCGCAGCCGCATGCCGCGGCCAGCAGGGAGCCGAGCCAGTCGGCCTCCTGCTCCTGCGCCTGCCACAGGTGCGCTGCGCGCAGCGCAAGACTGAAATCGCCGTCGGCCAGCTGCATCGCGTCCTCGCCGCGCGCGGTCCAGTGCGCGGGCTTGCCCGACAGGACCGACAGCGCGATGGCATCCTCGTCGAAATGGCGTTGCGCGATATGCACGATTTCGTGCCCGACCAGGAAAGCGAGCTGGCAGGTTTCCAGTTTCAGCGCGGCGGGTGACAGCACCACGATGTCGGGTGCGACCGAATAGGCTGGCCCGAGGCTTTCGTCCGGGGCACGCCGGAAGCGCACATCGGGCACGCCAGCAAGTTCGGCCATGCGGCGCCACGCGGCGCGCTCGGGCAGCGTTTCGCAGCCGGGGCAGGGCGTGCCACTCCAATCGTAGTGCGGGATGATGGGGGCGTCCGGGAACCAGATGGCGGGCTGGGCGGCATGTGCGCGGTTTGCCCAGAACAGCAGAAGCGGGAACAAAACGGCTGCGAGCACCCGGCAAAGCCGGTGCCTGCGCCGTACTGGATCGATCGCAAGGGCAAACATGGCCACCCCTTTCACAATGCCATTCCCGTGAATATAGTCGGCCGTGGCGAGAACTTTCTTGAGCCCCGCCCGACGAATCGCCAGACCCCGACACCGATCCATGCAGGAACCCGAATCTTCCGCCAATCCTCACCGCGTCCTTGGCCGCGGCATGGCGCTCGTCGCCAGCCTGCTCCTGCTGGGCGTGTTGTGGCTGTACTTCGGCCACGCGATCGAGGCGCGCGACAATCCCAACCGCGGGCTTGCCGTGGCGCCGGGCAGCGAGCTGGTCCTCAAGCGCGGCAGCCACGGGCATTACGTCTTCCCCGGCGAGATCAACGGGCGTCCGGTGACCTTCCTGCTCGACACGGGCGCGACCCTGGTGTCGGTGCCGGCGCATCTGGGAGGCGAACTCGATCTCGTCCCCGGCGCCTGGCAGACCTCGGTGACCGCCAACGGTACCGTGAACACGCGCGCCACCCGCATCGACACGCTGGCCTTCGGTCCCTTCGAGGTGCGCAACGTACCGGCCAGCCTCAATCCGGGCATGGCGGGCGAGCAGATCCTGCTGGGCATGAGCGTGCTGAAACACCTCGAATTCACCCAGCGCGGCGATACCCTGATCCTGCGTCCGGCAGGCGGGTAAAGGCGGTCCTGCAAAAAGTCCTTGGCGTTCGGGAGCGCCTGTGATATCAATCGCCTGTCTTTTGGTTCAAGACCTGAAACGCGGTACCTCTGGTAAGGCTTTTTTCCTTGAGTCGAACGACAGGCGCAAGCCACGACATTTGTTTAATTGCAAGGATGGAAAAAGATGGAAACGGGTACCGTTAAGTGGTTCAACGATGCGAAAGGTTTTGGCTTCATCACCCCGGACAATGGCGGCGAGGATCTCTTCGCGCACTTCTCCGCGATCAATGCCAAAGGCTTCAAGTCCCTCAAGGAAAACCAGCGCGTCAGTTTTGAAGTGACGACCGGCCCCAAGGGCAAGCAGGCATCCAACATTCAGATCGTTTCGTAATCCGAATCGACCTGTGCAGAAAACCCCGGCTCGCCGGGGTTTTTTGTTTTTGCATTTCCGTCCGGGAGTTTCGCGTCTTGGCACTCAAAGCCACCATCCACAAAGCCGACCTGCAGATCGCCGACATGGACCGGCAGGTCTACGGCGACCACGCATTGACCCTCGCCCGCCATCCCTCCGAAACCGACGAGCGCATGATGGCGCGTGTGCTGGCTTACGCCCTGCATGCGCAGGAGGGCATCGCCTTCACCAAGGGCCTGTTCGACGTGGACGAGCCCGAGCTCTGGGTGAAGAACCTGGCAGGCGAGATCACCCTGTGGGTCGACCTCGGCCAGCCCGACGAGGCACGCATCCGCCGTGCCTGCAGCCGCGCCGACCAGGTGGTGGTGCTGTGCTACAGCAGCAGCTGCGAGGTGTGGTGGAGGCAGATCGCCAACAAGCTCACGCGCTTCGGCAACCTCACCGTGCTGCAGCTGCCGGCCGCCGCGAGCCAGGCGCTCGCCACGCTGGCCGAACGCAGCATGCGGCTGCAATGCATGGTGCAGGACGGCCACATCTGGATGAATACCGACAGTGCGAGCGTGCCGATCATGCTGCACACCCTGCAGCCGCCGTCCTGACGGCTATTTGCCCGGCGGGCAGTTCTTCACGCAGACGGTTTCGCTGATGCGCTGGCCGCCGCAGCCGGTGAAACAGGCATCGTAGGCGGGCAGGCAGCCGCAGTCGGCCTGGCAGCGGGTTTTCTCGAGCTCGGCACGTACGGCCTCGCGCGTGGGCAGCGTCGGTTCCGGTGGCGGGGGGTATGACGGCCATGGCCACGGATCCCACCAGTACGGATAGCGATAGGGATGGCGAGCGGGCCAGGCGTGGAGCCACTCGAAGCGCAGGTCCATTTCGTAGCGGCGCAGCGCCGCGGCGTAACGCTTGAGATCGGTTTCGTACTGCTTCAGGGCTTCGGTGTAGCGGGTTTCCGCCTCCGCATCGAGGCCTTGCGCGCAGGCCGCGTAACGTGCCTGACAGTCGGCCTGGCAGGCGGCCTTTTCCGCTTCGCAACCCCGGATGCAGGCGCGGCCTGCCGCGTCGGCCGGTGGTACATACCGCACCGTGGTCTGGAATTGCGGTGTGGCGCAGCCCGCCAGCATCGCAAGTGCGCCGACGAGGGCAAGATTGGCGTTCTGGATCAGGAAAGCGCGCATGTCGATTGGAGCATGCCTGCCCATTCCGGTTCCGTCGGGTCAATCCAGGAAACGCGGCTTCAGCTCATCGAGGTTGAAGGTTTCCAGGATCGCCGACAGCCGCGCGCGGGCGTCGCCGCGCGGCTGGCCGGTCTGGCTGGCGACGATCAGCTCGTTCTTCATCGAATGCTCCCAGCCGACGAGTTCGGTGACGCTCACCTGGTAGCCGTGCGCTTCCAGCAGCAGGCAGCGCAGCACGTTGGTGAGCAGGCTGCCGAATTCGCGGGTGTGGATGGGGTGGCGCCAGATTTCCGACAGCGGCGTTTTGCCGAAGCTCGCGTTCTTGTGCTTGCGCAATACGGCGGCGACCTCGGCCTGGCAGCAGGGCACCAGCACGATGTGGCGCGCCTGTTTGGCAAAGGCGAAGCGGATCGCGTCGTCGGTGGCGGTGTTGCAGGCGTGCAGCGCGGTCACGATGTCGAAGCGATCGGGCAGGGCGTCCGCGTGGGTCGATTCGGCCACCGTGGTGTCGAGAAAGCGCATGCGCTCGAAGCCCAGGCGGTCGGCCAGCTCGCGCGACTTCGCCACCAGCTCCTCGCGCGTCTCGATGCCGGTGATGTGCGCGCCGGGACGATCCTTCAGGTAGAGGTCGTAGAGGATGAAACCGAGGTAGGACTTGCCTGCGCCGTGGTCGGCCAGCAGCAGCGTGTCCTGCCGGCCGAGCACCTCGTCGATCAGCGGCGCGATGAAATTGCAGAGGTGATACACCTGCTTGAGCTTGCGGCGGCTGTCCTGGTTGAGCTTGCCGTCGCGCGTGAGGATGTGCAGTTCCTTCAGCAGCGCCACCGACTGGCCGGGGCGCAGCACCTCGGCCAGCGGGTCGGTGAAGCCGGACTTCGGGGCGGCGGAAGGTTTGGGGGCGCGCTTCATTCCGCGCCGAGCAGGCGCACTTCGCGCTGCGGGAAGGGAATCACGATACCGCGCGCGCGGAAGGTTTCCAGCACGCCCAGGGCGATGTCGCCCGACACGACGTTGAAGTCGGTCACCGTCGTCCACGGCCGCACTGCGATCTGCACGCTGGAATCGGCCAGCGTCAGCACGCGGATCACCGGCTCGGGCTCGGCGAGAATCCTGGGATGCGTGGCGAGCAGGTCGCGGACGGCCTGCAACGCGGCCTGGATGTCGGTGTCGTAGGCCACGCCGACGACCACGTCGATCTGCCGCAGCGAACCATAGTTGTGCAGGATCTCGCCGACGATCTTGCGGTTGGGAATGACGATGCGCGACTGGTCGGGGTGCGAGAGCACCGTGCTGAAGAGCTTGATTTCCTCCACCGCACCTTCCTCGTCGACGATGGAAATGTATTCGCCCACCTTGAACGGCCGGGTGAAAATGATCGTGAGCCCCGCCGCCAGATTGCCCAGCACCCCCTGCATCGCCAGCGCGATGCCCGCGCCCGCCACACCGAGTCCCGCCAGCAGCGGCAGCAGCTGCACGCCCAGGTTCTGCAGCGCCATGATGAGAAACAGACCCAGCACCGCGATGCGCACAATGCGGGTGAGCAGCAGGCGCAGCGTTTCGTCCAGGCCGATCTTCGCCAGCATCGAATCCGTGACCCGGCCGACCCAGCGCCCCACGAAATAGCCGGCTGCCAGGATCAGCAGCGCAACCACGACCTTGGGGCCGAACTGGAGGGCAAGGTCGATCGCCGTGCGCTGTGCGTGTTCCAGGGTCTGCAAATGCTCGTCCATCTTGGGCGTCCAGAGGGGAAGATGCCGGAAGGGTAGCAAAAGGCAGGGGCTAGGAGTTAGGGGTCAGGGATTAGGGTGGCTGAGCGGCTATGCCGCACCCCATGAATTCATGAAACGCGGCGCAGCCGCACAAAGCCCCATGGTCCCTGACGCCTGTCCCCTAATCCCTATAAAATCCCCGCCACACAAAAGGACCGCACGTGACCGTCGTCAACATCTCCTGCTACAAATTCGTCACCCTCGAAGACCGCGCAGCGCTCAAGGCCGACCTCGACGCGCGCCTGCGCGCGCTGGGCCTGCTCGGCACCATCCTGCTCGCGCCCGAGGGCATCAATGTCTTCCTGGCCGGCTCGCGCGAAGCCATCGATGCCGCCGTCGCCCATCTGCGCGCCGACCCGCGCTTCGCCGATCTCGCCCCCAAGGAAAGCCTCTCCGCCGAGGCGCCTTTCAAGAAGCTGCGGGTGCGGCTGAAGAAGGAAATCATCACCATGAAGCTGCCGCTGATCCGGCCGGAAGACGGCCGCGCGCCCTCGGTGCCGGCAGCCACGCTGAAGCAGTGGCTCGACCGCGGCTGCGACGACGAAGGCCGGCCCGTGGTCATGCTCGATACCCGCAACGACTACGAAGTGGCCGCCGGCACCTTCGAGCACGCCGTCGATTACGGCGTCAAAGTATTCAGCGAATTTCCCGCGCACATCGCCGCGCATCGCGACGACTACGCCGGCAAGACCATCGTCTCCTTCTGCACCGGCGGCATCCGCTGCGAAAAGGCCGCCATCCACATGAAGGCGCTGGGGCTGGAACGCGTCTACCAGCTCGAAGGCGGCATCCTCAAATACTTTGAAGAGGTGGGCGGCGCCCACTACCACGGCGACTGCTTCGTGTTCGACGAGCGCGAAGCCGTGGCGGCAGACCTGCAGCCGGCGGCCGGCCGGCTGCATCGCTGACGCAGCGGCCTGCGGAGCAACGCGCCTCAGCCGATGGAAATCGAAGGCCGGAAGCCCGAGCCGCCCGAGCGGCGGCGGTCCACCCGGGTGCGGCGTTCCCCCGTGATGCTGGGCGGAACCACCCACTGGCCGTAGGGATTGCGGCGGTCGTCCTGGCGACGGTCGTCGTGGTGCACATAGCTGCACGTGCAGTGCGCATGGCTGCAGCCCGGCACCGGCAGCCCCGGCGCCTCGCCGGACAGAAAGCGCTGCCCCTCGATCCGCCGGGCGGCCGAGCAGGCGTCGCCGTCGCCCTGGATTTCCACGCAATGGAAGGCGCGGGCGCGGGGCACGCGCGAAACCGCGGCAGCACGCGCGGCTTTGCGCCTGAAGAAGAAATAGAACCCCGCTCCCCCGGCCAGAATGACCAGGATCCAGACAATGTCAGCCAGCATGACGCGCCCTCCCTTGAACCAGACTCTCTTATCCAATATAGACAAGCTGCCGCGAACGGTCGGAGGCTCAGGCTGGTGTCGGGGCTAGGGGAGGGCGGTTGGGGAAGGGCTGTTGTTCGGCCTTTGCCGTCGTTGACCTCTTGGCTAGTGTAGGTCAGCAATACATCGGTTACTTGCCATTGAGGGGTAAAAAGGGGCACCAGCTTCCTGACCAGGAACGTAAACCACCGCCAAACAGTGCGGCAATCCAGCGCTTTTCGGATTGATGTTTATGGTCGTCAAAGTTTGCGGCATTACGTCGGTACGACCTTCACCAGCCGCGCCGCCTTGGGGTCGTAGACATAGTTGGTTATCGTCCCGTCCTTGATGCGCTCTACAGCCTCGTCAACAATGAACAAGGGAACCAGGAACCATTCCTGCGGCTGCACGGGATGGCCGAAGCGGTCGTTGATGGTGATGTCTAGCCGCGCCGACGCAAACAACCTGTGAAACAGGTTCTCCATTCGCGTGCGGTTGATTCCTGCCAGCTTGTAGGTGGCAACCACCTCTACCTTCGCAAGAAGGTACGTAGCATCATGCTCGGCGTCCGCGATGCGGGTCTCCACTTTGCTGCCGGTGACGCCGATCTTGTGGATCAGGTCGCGGTGCTGCGCGACATAGGGATGATCGGACAGCGAGCGCAGGACATAGATCGTGCCGCTCTCAACATCGTCCGCCTCCAACTCGTCGCCGAAGGACAACTGCCCGCTCTCCGGCGAGACCAGCCGTCGCGCGGCGGGGTCGTTATAGAACGCGCGTTGAAGCGAGCGCAGCAATAGATTGCTCTCGGTGCCGTTGGCAAAGATCAGCCGCAGACGGCGATCCACTTCCCCGGCAGTCGTCTTCAATGGCTCGCCCACCTCGGCGACGTAGAGGGTGATACCGTCGAGGACGAAGAAGTCTCCCGCCTCAATCGCGCGGCGGCCCGCCTCGATGGGCTGGGATTGGCGCAGGCCCGTCTTGAGGTCGGCCTGCACGCGCTCAAACAGCAGCCTGAACGTCTCGAAGTCCTCGCACGGCTTGCGGTCGGCGATCTCCTCGGCAGCGCGTTTGTCGGCGCTGGTGCGGACATGGCGCAGGACGGTGATGTCGTCGGCGTCGTCTACCCCGCCTAGTTCGGCGGCCAGCTGATCCACGTTGTACGTGGCAGGAGGCTCGGCGACTCCCAGGATGCCCGCAAGCAAGCCCTGATGGTCCAGCGGCTCAAGCATGGCGCGGCAGTCGGGGAGCGCGCGCAGGCGGTCAAGGCGCACGGCGTATAGTCGCTCGAAGATGTCGCGGTCTTCCCCGTGTTGCGGAGCGCGACCGTGCTTTTCGACAAACCGCTGGATTTCCTCGAACCCGGCGATGACGCGCTCCTCGCGCGGCGGGCGTCCGCCCTTGGCTTCCGGTGCGTCGAACTCGGAAAGTTCCGCCGCCAGTTCGTCGAGGTCGGGTTCACTCATAGCGACCCTCTTTCTTGTAGCGCATGAACGCGGCGGCACCTTCGGCCATGCGTCGCTCCCACGAATCCTGCGAATCGAGCGCGGGCACACGTCCGCGCTCCTTCTTGAACTGGACGGCACGGACAGCAAGCTCCTTCGCTTCGTCCGGCGTCAGGTTCGCGCGTTTGGCGGAAATTGCCGCCGCGACCTGTTTCAGGCTCTCCTCGCTCATGGTCTTGGCGAGGATGGCGTAGGCTTCGCCGAAGGGGTTGATGCGGTCGATGAGGTCGATGTCCAGTTCGCGCACGTCCATCGCAAAGCGGCGCACACCATCGATCAGGGCGGTGTTGGGGGATGCCTCGTCGGTTTCGCCGCCCGTCGCAAGCTGCTTCGCCTGCTGGGTCAGCGTTAGGGCGGCGATGGCGTGCTGGCGCACGGCTTCCTGATCTTCTGCGTCAAGGTCGGGGTACTTGTCCTTGATGATCTTGCCCATGCGAACCTGCGTCAGTTCCTCTGGCACCAGTTCTTCATCGAACAAGCCGCGCTCGATTGCGGTCTTGTCCTGAATGAAGGTGGCGATCACCTCGTTCAGGTCTTCCAGGCAAATACGCGTCGCCTCCTTGCTCTTGGGTTCAGCAAGGCCTTTGATCTCGATCTGCACCTGTCCGGTCTGGTGGTTGACGCCGACGTTGGACTTGTCGGGGTCGTAGCCGCCCTCGCCGTAGTCGAAGCCAGGCGTCGGGCCGCTGTCCGCGTTCTTCGGCTTGAACTCGAAGCGCGGGGCGAGAACCTGCTCCATCAGCAGGCTCGCGGCGATGGCCTTCAAGGTGTCGTTGACAGCCTCGGTCACGGCTTCCTCGGAGGCATCCGGCTCGGCGATCAGGTTGGTGAACCTCGCGCGAGTCTTGCCGGGCGCGTCGCGGGTCGCGCGCCCGATGATCTGTACGATCTCGGTCAGGCTAGCCCGGTAGCCGACCGTGAGCGCGTGTTCACACCAAATCCAGTCGAAGCCTTCCTTCGCCATGCCCAATGCGATGATGATGTCCACATAGTCCCGGTTGTTCTTCTGCGCCGGGTCCTTGAGCGCGGCGGACACGCGGTCGCGCTTGGCGGCGTCGTCATCGACAAGATCGGCAATGCGCAGTACCCGGCCATCGGGCCGCTTGACAAGCTGGAAGCCGCTTGCGGCGTCGATGCCCCGCCACTCGCCAAGCGCCTCGATGATGTGTTCCACCTCCCGCATCTTGTCCTTCGTGCTCTCGCGTGAATTGACGTTGGGGATGTGGATGATCGTCTTCTCGCCAGGGTCGAGGACGTTGAGGATGTCATCGACGTAAGGCCCGCTGTAGAAGAAGTAGCCGATGTCGAGCTGCTTTAGATACTCGTAGCCGTTGAGCTGCTCGTAGTAGGTGTAGGTGACGGTATCGAACTTGGCCTCATCCGACGGAGCAAGCACGGCCTCGGCGTCGCCCCGGAAGTAGGAACCGGTCATGGCGACGATGTGCGTCTTGCCCCGCCCGATGAATTGCCCCAAGTGCAGGCCGAGCTTGTTGTCTGGATTGGCCGAAACGTGGTGGAACTCATCGACCGCGATCAGCCGGTCGTCGAATGCCTCCACGCCATAGGCATCAACGGCGAAGCGGAATGTCGCATGGGTGCAGACCAGCACCTTGTCGTCGCCTTCGAGGAACGCGCCAACGGACTTCACCTTGCCGCCGTTGTCGTTTCCCGGCGCGTTGCACAGGTTCCATTTCGGTTCGACATGCCAGTCGGACCAGAAGCCGAATTGGGATAGCGGCTCGTCGTTGAAGCTGGCTCCGATGGACTTCTCCGGCACGACGATGATGGCTTGCTTCAAGCCCTGGTTCTTGAGCTTGTCGAGCGCGACGAACATGAGGGCGCGGCTCTTGCCAGATGCGGGCGGGGACTTGATGAGCAGGTACTGCTCGCCGCGCTTTTCGTAGGCACGCTCCTGCATGGGCCGCATCCCAAGGGCGTTGGCCTTGGTCGATGTGCCGTTGCGGGCATAGGTGACGGAGACGGACGGTACGGACTTGATCTTGTCGCTCATGCGTTGGCTCCCGCTTTGCGCTTCTTACCCTTGGCCGGTGCAGCCGAAGCGGTCATCTTGGTATAGAGGTCAAACAGCTTTTCCAGCCGCTCGGTGTCGTTCTTGAAGCGCCGACCGATGTAGATGCGCTCCAGCACTTCGTCGTTGCGCTCATGCGCCGCCCGCAGGTCGGCGGGCATGGCGTCGGGGTCGTAGAGGTCGGCGATGGTGGCCGGGAAATGATGCTCCCGCGCCAGCAGGATGTCCTCGGCGCAGCGCGTGAGATCGTCCTTGTTTTTCTCGGTCAGCGTCGGCACCGGGAAGGTGTTCCAGCCGAGGGTGTTGGAGTAGCGGTAATCTGTTTTTAGCTTGCCGCAGACGGTGGCGATCCACGCAAGATGCAGGCGCGACGCAATCAGTGCCAAGTTCCAGAGTGGCGCATCGTAGAGAGCGAAGGCGAGGTTGCTGACGATGCTTCCATGCGGCAGATAGCCGACCGGCAAATACTCGCGTCTTTCAGACGAAACACTCGGAACAATGATTGCACTTTCAGTTCCTCGCTGCGAAATCCAACCGAACCGATGCGGGGCGTCAGCCAGTTTGACTGTATCGGCGCGCGGGCTTTCGAGTCGCTCTGCACGAACTCTAGCAATTCGTTTCTCAATGGAACTTACTGCCAGTGCTTCGTTTGCATCTTCGTCATTTACCCACAAACAAAATCGAACCAATCCCCGAATGAACTCCGCAGAGCCGTAAATCCTGTGTACGAATCGCTCTCTGAAATGAGGCGCAAGATGCAGGTCATTTGCCTCTTGCGACGAGAGCAGCAAATTACCTCCGTCAATCGGCATGCTGCCAAACACCATTTCCGGCAATGCCGAAATACTGCCGCGCCGCGTCTCCACAGCCACATTTTCGCCAACGGTCAGATACGGCGTGATGTTCGCCGCCTCACGCACGGTGGTTTCGCCGTCGCGGTTCAGGTCATATAGCTTGCGGTTTTTGGTCACGTCCGTCGCAAGCCCGACGATGGCAACCGTGACGCCCGCGTTGTGGCTTGCCAAGTTCGTCCACTTGAACGAGGTGTGCGCGAAGCGAATGAGGGAGCCCAGTTTAAAAATCTCCGGCCACAGAATCGGAACGATGCGGCCTTGGCAAATGGAGTTTGTGCTTACGAATGCCGATTCCGCTTTGGCCGCCTTGGCGTAGGCGGCGGCTTTGATGAACCAGCCGCCCACATAGTCAATCTGCTTGGACGAAATGCCGTAGGGGTCAAACACCGCAGCCAAGTCCGCTTTCTGTTCTTTGGTCTGCGTCTGACTGCCTTTGTACGGCGGGTTGCCGCAGATGTATGTCTCGCCACCTTCGTTCTCGAAGTCGATCTGTGCCTGGTCCAGAGGCGAGCTGAACAGGTCGTCCACCCGAAACCTCACTCCGGTCCCCGTAGGCGGGCAAATGCTCAACCAATCCAGCCGCAGCGCATTGCCGCAGGTGATCCAGTTTTCGTTGCGCAGGGGCAGGAACTCAGCCAGGGCCAGCTTCTGCCCGCGATAGAGCACGTCGCACTGGTACTCGGCAATGACCAGCGCGAGCCGTGCGATCTCCGCCGGGAAGTCGCGCAGTTCGATCCCTCGAAAGTTCGTGAGCGGGATCTCCGAACGGCGGTCGGGTTCGCCGCGCCGCCTGTTGATCTCGGCCTCGATCTCGCGCATCGCCTTGTAGGCGATCACAAGGAAGTTGCCGGAGCCGCATGCCGGGTCGAAGACCCTGATCTTCGCCATGCGCTTGCGCAGGTTGAGCAAGGTACGGGGGTTATCACCGGCCTCCTCCAGCCGCGCCCGCAGGTCGTCGAGGAAAAGCGGGTTCAACACCTTGAGGATGTTGGGGACGCTCGTGTAGTGCATCCCGAGTTCTCCACGCTCCTCATCCTCGGCGACGGCTTGGATCATCGACCCGAAGATATCCGGGTTAATCTTGGTCCAGTCAAGGCTGCCAACATGCAGGAGGTAGGACCGGGCGATCTTGCTGAACTTCGGCACGTCCATGCTGCCGGAGAACAAGCCGCCGTTCACGTAGGGGAAGCCGTCGGCCCAGCGTGGGACGCTGGCGGCTACTCTATCCTCGTTCTTGGTGTTCATCGCGCGGAACAACTCGGCCACCACCTCATGGGTGTTCGACGAATCTTTCGCGCTCATCTGCGCAACTGTCTCGGTAAACCGGCCCTTGCCGACGAAGATGTTCGTGTCCTCGGCGAAGAAGCAAAAGATCAGCCGCGCCATGAAGTGATTCATGTCGTGGCGGCGCTCGGCTTTGCCCCAATCTGGGTTGTCCTTCAAGAGTTCGACGTAGAGGCGATTGAGTCGGCTGGTCGCCCGAATGTCGAAGGCGTTCTCGCTGATCTGCCGGACGGTACTGATGCCCGCCAGCGGCAGGAAGAAGCCGAAGTGGTCGGGGAAGTCCTTGAAGGCGCAGGCGACAGTCTCGCCGCTTGCTAGATCTTCCGCCTCGAAGTCCGTGCCGTCGGTAGCGAGGATGAACTTGGCCTTGGCCTTGGCGGTGGCGGGGCTGTCCTTGAGTACCTTGAGTGCCTTCGTGACCTGTCCTGCCTCGCAGGTCAAGATGTGGATGTTGTTGGTCTGGAGAACGCCGCCGAGGTCGGACTTGTTCGATGCCCCGGCGCGCAGGCGCTTGATCGTCGTCTCCTTGTTGCCAAAGGCTTCAAGGAAGGCATAGGGGAAGGTCGCGGCGTCAAAGGGCTGCTCTGCAAGGTCAGTGATGGCCTGCTCGATCTCTACGGCGTTCAAATCTTCGCTCTCTATAGTGCAGATGCTAAGGGTGCATCTCACCTGAATGGTGCGCTGCCATCAACCCACATCCATATCGGGCGGAAAGGCATGAGTAGCTATCTGCCTGTCCAATATTGACGGCAGCTTCGGATTGCGAGGATGGTAGCGTGAAAGGCTATCCCTAGGGTACTAACGCGTTCGCGGATGACCGCTCTAGCCATCATTGCGGACCGAGGCTGATCGAATTCCAGTGGCCGTTAAGGCCGAACAAGCGACGGTCGCTCATCTCACCCTTAACGTCCATTCCAGACGTCCGAATGCATAGAGATATTTTGGTAATCATGACCGTCGTTCTGATTGGTCATGTTGTCGTACACATTGGGCATCAGGACTGGAATACGCAGTTCTCGGCCTGAGCAGAACGTCAGGCTGACCGCTTCATATGACCGGTCTTCGCCACTTACCGGTCAAAGCACTATTCAACGCCACGGATCACGCGCGGCTGTAAGCCGTCGCGTGCATCCGATTGTTCGGCTATTCAAATTTCATCTCAGCGACAGTCGCAATTCGCTTCTGATTGAGTTCACTGATGATGGAAACGGCCTGCAACAGGTCTTCTCCAAACTCGGTGGCAAGCAGGTTCTCTGCAGCTGCGAATTCACCAAGCTCCCGAAGGGCTTCAGCCTTCATGATTCGATCGTTGCTTTCAGCTTCGTCGAGCAAGGTTACGAAAGCGCGGAGGTTCCGCGCCTCGAAGGAATCAAGGGGTTCTGATTGGCCTGTTTCACGACGAGGATCGTTACCTGCCCACCATGCACGGAGTCGCAAGTAGCGCTCCTTATTCTTGTCGCTTACGCCAGCCTCAATAAAATGCGCGTATTCCTGAAGCGATGGTGTCGATGCAGGACGCGCATCTGGGAACTTGTCTGCATCACGGGTTTTTGAACCCCATGGGTCGATTTCGCCGACCTGCTTCTGCTCGTCGATCCAGACGAGGGTATTGCAGTGTTCGCACTTGACGAGCCAGGGTTGGTCGGGGAGCATCGGCGCGTCTCTCTTGCCATCGGTCCAGAAACGGGCTCCGAAGGTGTTGCCTGTTGCGATCGTGTGTTGCGCGATATGCTTCCCGCACGCGGAACACTCTCGAATTATGGTTGGGCCTGGTGTCATATCTCACTTCCTTTCAGTTGCGGAACGTGAAGCCTGATGGGCGCGAAGCCGGATTGCCGGCCCAGAAGGCGTTCCAGACGGTATTGATCTGGTTGCGGATGGCGCCGGTCAGCATGTGGCGTGCCCGTGCTGGTCGAAATCAGTCATGTTGTTACTGCCTCCTGGGGGTAGTGCGTTGTAGTCATTCTTCCGGGTCGAACAGCGCCGTGA
This sequence comes from Pseudomonadota bacterium, assembly GCA_040754275.1. Lineage (GTDB taxonomy): Bacteria > Pseudomonadota > Gammaproteobacteria > Burkholderiales > Thiobacillaceae > Thiobacillus. The sequence continues at coordinate 10,645 of JBFMCW010000019.1, read as the reverse complement.
GTTTATCAAGGGCCGCTTTCCATTCGCGTTGGATCAAGGCCATGAGCTCATTTTCCAGATCCTGCCGGGGTTCGGCCATGAACCACTCTTCATTGTGATGGGTAACCCGGTCACGGTAACCCGGACCCTGGCCCCATTCGTTCTCACACTTGAGCCATAGCGCGGCGTCCAGCTTCAAGGCATCCCGAAATGACGTCTGGCCCATGAGCTGGACCTTGCGCAGCAGCTCATCGTAGGCGGCGAGCAAGACGCGCTCGGCCTGGTTGATCAAATCTTGAGCCTCTTGGTATTCCGGGTTGCCGATCATGGTCTTGCACAGTTCCGACAGGCCCTCCACGGTTTTGCCCAGTGAAAGCACCGCAAGCCGCCTGGCACCAAAACCCAGGTGATGGGAATAGCTCAGATTGGACCACTCGCCCTCGCGACGTACCGCAGCCCGGATGGTGCTGGCATACGCCTTGGCAAGTTGCCCCATGAGGCTGTCTTGCACATGGGCGACGAGCGGTCGGGGCGTGGCGTTTTGCTTCGCCCAGCTGCGCAGCATGGTGGCTGCATGCCGAATGACTTCCTGAACCTGTTCCTGCTCATGGTTGAGGAGCAGAGTGCGTGCGTTACTGGTGATTTCGTGCAATCTGGACCGGAAGACTTGCCGAGTCTTGACGATGCGACCGCTGAGAAATTTCCGCACCTGCCCGGAATCATCCTGATGGGCATTGAAGAAGCCAATCGAGTAATCGATCAGCCCCAAGGGCTGGAGCGACATGGCGACTTGCTCGCCCTTGAGTTCATAGCCTTCCTCCGCAGTCTCGACCCGGATGCCAGACTCATCCTTGACCGCCAAGGCTTCATTGGGGCGGGGCAGCACCAGCAAGGCAGAGTGGGTGCCCAGGCTGCGGACGCCGGTTTCGATGGCCCGCTCCAGCAGGAGACGTGTCTCAGCGGCCGGGGCATTGTTGAAGCCCGAGCACAGGACCGCCAGGGTATGGGGATCGTCGAGGTGAATCTCCAGGTCAGGACGGGCAGCCGTCCGGTCGATACCTTTGGTGTCGATGATACGCACCGTCAGATCAGGGGTATCCAACAGCGGGGTGGGGACGACGACCTCAATGCGCTTGGGAAGGTTGAAATCCGGGTGACGCCCGTTGTTCACTTCCTCGAAGGTGTCCTTGAGCCAATTCAGCGGGGGTTTGCCAGTGCTGCTGTCGTGCCAGACATCTCGGCGGTCGCGTTTGTGGAGCTCCATACGGGCCAGAATTTCGACAACCAGCTCCCGCATGCCACCTTGCTGCTGAGCCAACTCCTTGGCTTCATCCCATCGCGTGACCTTGCCATCCGCCGCCTTTTCCCTGCGAATCTTGAGGCCCGACATGTTGCGGATGGCGCGCTCGATCTCCTTGGAGATGCCCTGGGAGTCGTTGTCACTCCCTTGTTGATTCGATTCGCCGCCAGCCTCGCCTTTGATGAGGTACTCGGCAAAGTCGGTTACGTCGGCGCGAATTTCTTCGTCACTGCGGGGCTCGATCATCAGGCCGTAGCCCGGTCCCGTGCGGAGGTGAACCTCGCAGATGGTGATACCGCCCGCTCCGGCTTCCAGCACCGGCACCGGTGGTGAACCTTCCTGGCCGGGCACTTCCAGGTTGGTAAGGCGGCAGATGGCCGTGGACTTGCCGATCCCGATGCTGCCGATGAACGCAACCTGATGATCGCGCTTCAGAAGCAGTGAAGCGGTTTGCTGGATTTCGTTGATGTAGGCGGTAAGACGCCGTTCAAAAGCGTTGCGAACATCGGGTTGCTCGCGCAAGACCGCCAGGTCTTTGGCTACCTGCTCCGCGTTCCACAACACGTCCTGATCAGGATGGCTGAGTGGCGGCCTCGGGATGATGGTCCAGTCGCGTTGAATCAGTTCCTGAAGCTGCTGGGCTTCCGGGGTGCCAATTGCCTGGACGACCATTTGCAGTTCATCGGGCGCCAGCTGGCGATCCCCAGCCTCCACCCTGGAGAGTACGGCTTGGCTCCAGGTGACTTTGCGTGCGAGTTCGGCTTGCTTGATGCCGGCCCGCTCGCGGACCTGCATGAGGTAACGACCGAGTTCCAAGGGGTTGATGACGTTGTGCTCTTCCATGATTCGCTCCATAGAAACTATGATACGTAATCTAAGTAACGTTTCATTAAATGGCAAGCAACGTTTCATGCCAATCGCTGGAGCTAATCTTTATCTTGATTCGGCAGCGCTGGAAAGCTGTCTCTCGAATGTCGAGCAGTAGGTTCGCATCCGCCGAATAGACAGGCACTCCAAAGCCGTCAATCGCCTGCAACCAAAGAGGCACCCGCAATCATTCATCATGAAACGCGATAGTCCACCAATGTTCAACATGATGGACAGACATATGGCGGGGTGCCGTCATTACCCCCTGCACTCACCGAACGTCAGGATCGGGTCGGTAGTGTGAGTTCACCGGATCAGTAAGCTGCCCTTCAACATGGTTATCTGCTGAACGGCTGGCTACCAGCACATTGCCGCCCGAGTTTGGCCAGTGGCTCAAGGTCACCTTCGGCCGACAACCCGCCATCCCCCATCACCCCAACGCCCGGATCGACTGCATCGGCGGCACGCGCGTGATGTGACGCGTGGTGAGCCAGCCGCTGGCCATGACCAGCAGGGCGCCGGCGGTGGGCAGCGCCAGCCACAGCCAGGGGTGGACGCGACCGGGCAGGTCGAACAGGCGGTCGGCGATGACGGCCATGGCGATTTCGGCGCAGGCGCTGGCCAATAGACCGGCGAGTACGCCCAGGGCGAGGAATTCGGCGAGCAGCCCCTTTGCCAGCCAGGCGCGCTCGGCGCCCAGGGTGCGCAGCAGTACGGCTTCGTGCTGGCGCGCGTCGAGGCTGGCGAGCAGGGTGGCGACGACGACGGCCATGCCGGCAGCGAGCAAAAATCCCAGCAGCAGTTGAATCGCGCCGATGATGCGCGCGAACACGGCCTCGAGTTTGCCGATGAGGGTGTCGAGTGCGAGCACGGTGATGCCGGGGAAGGTTTTCACAAAGTCGGGCATGACGTGAGCGGCGGGCGGCACATACACGCTCGCGATGTAGCTCGCGGGCAGGGCGTCGAGCGCGCCGGAGGCGAAGATGACGAAGAAGTTGGGCTGCATGGATTCCCACTTCACGCTGCGGATGCTGCCGATCTTCGCCCGGATCGTCTGGTCGCCGATCTGGAAGCCGAGGGTGTCGCCGACGGCAAGACCCAGCCGCTCGGCCATGCCGGATTCGACGGAGATGTCGTTCGACACGCGTTCGCCGTGCCAGCGGCCGGCCAGGATCCGGTTGTTGGCGGGCAGGTCGGCGGCCCAGGTGAGGTTGAGCTCGCGCCGCAGGGTGTTGCTGTCACGCGCGTCCGCAGGCAGGGTGGCGGCGATGGGCTGGCCGTTCCTTTCCACCAGCCGGCCGCGAATCATGGGGTAGAGGCGCGAGGCTTCGAGCTTGTGTCCGGTCAGCCACTGGCCTACTTCGGCCTGCTGTTCGGGCGCAATGTTTACCAGAAAATGATTCGGCGCACCGGGCGGCAGTTGCTGGCGCCAACCCTCGACGAGGTCGCTGCGCACCAGCGCGAGCAGGGCGACGAGAAACAGCGCGAGAGTGAAGGCCCCGAGTTGCAGGGTGCTGTCGAAGCGGTGACGCAGGAGTTGCGACAGCCCGAAGCGCAGCGGCCCGCTGGCCAGATGCTGCACGCCGCGTCCGGCGACGAGCGCGAGCCGGGCGAGCCCCGCCAGCACGGCGGCCAGCGCCGCCAGGGCGCCGACGAACCCGGCGACCAGTTTGACGTCGCCCGCGTAGGCCGCAATCAGCGCCAGCAGCACCGCACCGCTGATCGATGCGCCGATCCAGGCGGAAATGGGCACGGGCGGCAGGTCGCGCCGCAGCACGCGCAGCGGCGGCACGCGGATCAATCGGATCAGGGCCGGCAGGGCCGCGCCGGCCAGCGCCGTGAGCCCGCTCGCCAGCGCGATGAAGACCGGGGCCGGGCCGAGCCGGGGCAGGGTGGCGAGGGTGTCGGGCAGGATGAAGCCGGCGAGCCCCTGCTGCAGCAGCGCGCCCACCGCCACGCCCGCCAGGCTGCCCAGGAGGCCGAGCACGAGGAACTGCGCGAGATAGAGCGTGCGCAGTTGGCGGGTGGTGGCGCCCATGCAGCGCAGCAGCGCGGCCTGGTCGTAGTGCCGCAGCGCGTGGCGATGCGCGGCGATGGCGATGGCCGCTACCGCGAGCAGCAGACTGACCAGCGCGGTGAGCTGGAGATAGGTGTCGAGCTTGTCGAAACCGTCGCGCAGGTTTTCCACGCCTTCGCGCGCGCCGATCAGGCGCTGGGTGTTGTCGAGCGCGGGCTTCAGCGTGGCGGCGAAGGCGGCGGCGGCCTGCGGGGCGCCGGCAAATTGATAGAGATAGGTGAGGCGGCTTCCGGGCTGGAGCACGCGCGTGGCGGCCACCTCGTCGGCGCGCAGGAACACGCGCGGCGCGATGCCGAACACGCCACCCAGTTGCCCGGGTTCTTCGGCCACCACGCCGGCGATGCGGAAACTCGCTTCGCCGATCTGCACCGTGTCGCCCACGGCGGCGTCGAGCAGCGGCAGCAATTGCTGATCGACGTAGACCGCGCCGCGCGGCGGCTGCGCGGGCTGCGGCGTACCGGGCGCGAAGGCGCGGTCGGCGATGCGCACGCTGCCGCGCAGCGGATACGCGGCATCGACCGCGCGCACGCTGGCAAGCTGGAAGGCGTCATTGCGGCTGACCATGCTGGCGAATTCCAGCGCCTGGCTGGTGGCGAGCGTGTTCGCGGGCCAGGTTTCGACGGGACGCGGACTGGTGACGAGCAGGTCGGCGCCGAGGAAACGCGCGCCTTCGTCGCGCATGGCGCGCGCGACGCGGTCGCCGAGGAAGCCGGTGGTGGCGACGCTGCCCACGCCGATGACGAGCGCGAGCAGCAGTACGCGCCATTCGCCGCTGGCGCGTTCGCGGCGCAGCAGCCACAGGGCCAGGCGAACGATGCTCATGCCGCCGCCGTTTCGGCGACGTGCCCGGCGACGAGATGCAGGCGGCGCTGGCAGCGCGCGGCGAGCATGGGGTCGTGGGTGACGAGGATCAGCGTGGTGCCGGCGGAGGCGTTCAGTTCGAACAGCAGGTCGATGATGCGTGCGCCGGTGTCGGCGTCGAGGTTGCCGGTGGGTTCGTCGGCAAAGACCAGGGCGGGGTCGGTGGCGAAGGCGCGCGCCAGCGCCACGCGCTGCTGCTCGCCGCCGGAAAGCTGGCGCGGTGTGTGGGCGGCGCGGTCGGCCAGGCCCACGCGCGCGAGCCAGTGCGCGGCGCGCGCGCGTGCATCGGGCTGGTTGGCGAGCTCCAGCGGCAGCAGCACGTTCTCCAGCGCGGTGAGCGCGGGCAGCAGCTGAAAGGACTGGAACACGAAGCCGACCCGGCCGGCGCGCAAGCGCGCGCGTGCGTCCTCGTCGAGCGCGGCGAGGCTGTGGCCCAGCAGGTGGATCTCGCCGGACGAGGCGAGGTCGAGTCCGGCCAGGAGCCCCAGCAGCGTGGACTTGCCCGAGCCCGAGGCACCGGTGATCGCGAGCGTCTCGCCGGTCTGGACGTCGAGGCTGACATCGTTGAGTATCGCAAGCTCGCCGTCGGCGGTGGGCACGCGCTGCGAAAGCGCATGCGCCTGGACAATGGGGAACCGGGCGCTGTCGGGGGGCGTCATTGAGGTGGACTCGATCAAATGGGGCGGCAGGGAATGAATTATCGCGTGTGGGGACTGGTTTGCCTGCTGGCCTGGCCGGGATGGGCCGCTGCGCAGTGCACCCTGTTGATCGTCGGCGACAGCCTGAGTTCCGGTTACGGGCTGGCTGCCGGCACTGGCTGGGTGGATCGGCTGAACGCGCGGCTCGCGAAATCCGCCCCGGCCTGGCGGGCGGTGAATGCCAGCGTTGCCGGCGATACCACGCAGAACGGCCTGCAGCGGCTGAAGCCGGCGCTGACACGCCAGCACCCGCAGGGCGTGGTGATCGAGCTGGGCGGCAACGATGCGCTGCGCGGCACGCCGCCGAAGGCGATTCGCGACAACCTGCGCACGATGATCCGCCAGGCGAAGGCCGCCGGTGCGTGGGTGGTGCTGCTCGATGCGCCGGTGCTGCCCAACTACGGCCGTGCCTATGGCGAGGCGATGGCACGCATCTATGTCGATCTGGCGCGCGAGGAGAAGGTGGCGCGCGTGCCGTGCTTCGTCTGCGGCGTGGGCATCCAGTCCGGCATGATGCAGGCCGACGGCATCCACCCCAACGAGCAGGCGCAGGCCGCGATGCTCGACGCGGTGTGGCCGGTGCTGAAACCGAAACTGCGGTGCGCCAAAAATTAATTTGCGCTGCGCTGTGAAATGAAGACGACGACGGACGATCCTTGCCCCTGCGGTTCCGGCGCACCCTATGCGCAGTGCTGCGGGGCGTTCCACGCCGGCGCGGCGGCGCCGGATGCCGAACGGCTGATGCGGTCGCGCTACAGCGCCTACGTGCGTGGGCTGGACGGCTATCTGCGCGCCACCTGGCATCCCGACACCTGTCCGGCGGACCTTGGGCTGGACGCCGTGCCGCGTCCGCAGTGGCTGGGGCTCGCGGTGAAATCGCACGCGGTGCAGGACGACGCGCACGCGACGGTCGAGTTCGTCGCGCGCTACAAGCTCAACGGCCGCGCGTTCAGGCTGCAGGAAACCAGCCGCTTCGTCCGCATCGACGGCCGCTGGCTCTACGTGGACGGCGACGTCCGCGAATGAAAGGAGAGACCATGCGCGCCATGAAACTCGGTCACGCGGTATTGAAGGTGCGCGACCTCGAAACGTCGGCCGCGTTTTACCGCGATGCCCTGGGACTGGTCGAGGTGGCGCGCTACGGGCCCCACATGGCGTTCTTTTCGTGCGGCGAGAACCATCACGATCTCGCGCTGCTCGAGATCGGACCGGGTGCAGCGCCGCCCGACGACCAGCGGGTGGGGCTCTACCACCTGGCGTTCAAGGTCGGCGATTCGCTGGACGAGCTGCGCGCCTTTCGCGATCATTTGACGGCAGAAGGCGTGGCCATCGTTGGCCAGGCCGATCATCGCGTCAGCCAGGCGCTGTACTGTCGCGATCCGGACGGCATCCTGATCGAGTGCTATGTCGATGCCGATCCGGCCGTGTGGCGCGAACACCCCGACGCCGTGGCCCACGTCGGCGAACTGAAGCTGTGAACGGTTCAACGCGCGCTCAGCATCAGCCACACCAGACGGCGTGCCATTTCGCGGCGGCGTTCCGGCGTCGCTGCGTTGTCGGAACGGCGATCCTCGCCCGGGGCCATCTGGCGGGTGCTCTGCACGGCGACCGGTTTGTCGCTGGTGTAGCCGACGCGGTCGAAACCAGGCGTGGCGCCCATCGAGGCGGCGTGTGCGCTGCCGAGGAAAAGGCCGGCCATCAGCAGGGAAAGGGTCAGTTTGTTCATGATGTGCTCCTTGGTTGCTTGTCCGCGCACCCTGCGCGAGACCACGACTGCATAGTGGGCGAGATGCAGCGCCGGGATAAGCAACCGGGTCGAAACCGGGACGGCCAACCGGGTTGGGCTTCATGCGCGTGCAACCTCGTCCGGTCAGACTGAGCTTTTGCCAACCGGAGCCCTGCCATGCCGACGACACGCCGCCAGTTCCTGCGCCACATGAGTACCGCCGCGCTCGCGACGCTGGCCGCGCACGCACGCTGGGCCGGCGCGGGCGCGCTGCCGGGCGGGGCGGGCTACGGGGCGTTGCGGCCGGTGACCGATGCGCGCGGCGTGCCGGTGCTGGCCCTGCCGCCCGGGTTCACGCTGGCCACCTTCAGCCGCATCGGTGAGGCGTTCGAGGGCGGCCTCGTCCCGAAGAGCCTCGACGGCATGGCCGCCTTCGCCCGTGCAGACGGCGGCGTGCGGTTGATCCGCAACCACGAGGTACGCAACAAGCCCGGCGTCGCGCAGGGGGCGGTGGCGGGCGCAGGCTACGACGCGCTGGCCGGTGGTGGCTGCACGGTGCTCGATCTCGACGCATCGGGCAGACTCGTTCGCCAGTTCGTCGGGCTGGCCGGCACCCACGTCAACTGCGCCGGTGGCCATGCGTGGCAGCAGCGCGCGTGGCTCACGTGCGAGGAAACGACCGATGGGCCGAAGCAGGGCTACGGGCGCAGGCACGGTTATGTGTTCGCCGTGCCGGCCGGCCTCGATCGCACCGTCGCGCCCGAGCCGCTGACCGCGATGGGCCGTTTCAAGCACGAAGCGGCGTGCGCTGATACCGACGGCGTGGTGTATCTCACCGAAGATGCGGGCAGCGCGCGCGGCAGCGGCTTCTATCGCTTTTTGCCGAACGACCGGGCCGACCTGGCGCAGGGCGGCCGGCTGCAGATGCTGCGCGCGGGCGAAGCGTTTCTCGACGTGCGCCAGCGTCGCGCCGTCGGCGTGGGCCTGGTGTGCGACTGGGTCGACCTCGCCGACCCCGATCCCGATCTGGAAGCCGGCAAGCCGGGGTGCTTCGAGCAGGGCCGCGCGGCGGGCGCCACGCAGTTCAACCGGCTGGAGGGCCTGTGGCTGGGGCCGGACGGCAGGACGGTCTATTTCACCTCGACGTCGGGCGGCGACACCAAAGGGCCGGACGTGAACGCCGACGGGTTCGTCCAGGGCTACGGCCAGGTGTGGCGCTACGCACCCACCGGCACCGACCGCGGCGTGCTGACCCTGCACTTCGAATCGCCCGGCGGCAGTGTGCTCGATTCGCCGGACAACCTCTGCGTCACGCCGCAGGGGGGGCTTCTGCTCTGCGAGGACGACGCCAGCCCGAAGGATGCAGACCGCCATCCCCTGGCCGGCTTCGACAATGTGAACCGTCTGGTGGGCCTCGGCGCCGACGGCGCGCCCTTCGTCTTTGCAGTCAACCTGCTGAACGACAGCGAACTCGCCGGCGCCTGCTTCAGTCCCGACGGCCGCACGCTCTTCGTCAACGTGTTCGGCGACGGCACGCCCGACAGCGGCATGACCTGCGCAATCACGGGGCCCTGGCAGAGCGGGCCATTGTGAGATGCCGCAACGAACAAAGCCCGCTTGCGCGGGCTTTGTTTTACTTTGGGGTGGATGATGGGCTTGTGCCGTGCGCGGTTGCCTCCCGCGCCCGCCATCCCTCGCCGCAGGCTCGGGACCGCCAGTCCTTCGGCCTGGCGTCCTGCACGCGCTGCGCGCGCTGGTCGAACCCATGGGTTCGCGTCCCCTCATCCCGGTTCAGAATGTACAAAGCCCGCTTGCGCGGGCTTTGTTTTACTTTGGGGTGGATGATGGGACTCGAACCCACGACAACAGGAATCACAATCCTGGACTCTACCAACTGAGCTACATCCACCACTGAAACCGTGGCCTGCCCGACAGGAATCGAACCTGTAACCCCCAGCTTAGAAGGCTGGTGCTCTATCCAGTTGAGCTACGGGCAGAGACTCTGTTCTTGCTCGGGCGTTGCTTGCTGCATGTACGGGGTGGTCGGGGTGAGAGGATTCGAACCTCCGACATCCTGCTCCCAAAGCAGGCGCGCTACCGGGCTGCGCTACACCCCGAAATCCGCGCGACCGCACGAGCAGCCGCGTTTCGGAGAGGCGAGACTATACCTTGGCAGGCAGGTCGGGTCAATTTTCGCTTGAGTCGGCAGGGGGGTTTCCGGGAAAATCACCCTTTTGCTTCAGGGTTGTCTCGATGAGCGCACGCATACTCGATGGCAAGGCGATGGCCGACACCATCCTCGCCGTCATTCACGACAAGGTCGCCGAGCGCGAAGTGCAGGGCAAGCGCCGGCCCGGGCTGGCGGTGATCCTGGTCGGCGACGACGCGGCTTCGGCGGTGTACGTGAAGAACAAGAAGCGCGCCTGCGAACGTGCCGGCGTGACCAGCATCGCGCATGACCTGCCGAGCGCCACCACGCAGGATCAGTTGCTGGCGCTGATCGATACGCTCAACGCCGACGCAGCCATCGACGGCATCCTGGTGCAGTTGCCGCTGCCTGCGCACATCGACGCCGAGACGGTGATCGAGCGCATCCGCCCGGACAAGGACGTCGACGGCTTCCATCCCTACAACATCGGCCGCCTGGCCGTGAGGATGCCGACGCTGAGGCCCTCGACGCCGCGCGGCATCATGACGCTGCTGCGTGCGACCAACGAGGAACTGCGCGGCAAGAATGCGGTGATGGTCGGTGCGTCCAACATCGTGGGCCGGCCGATGAGCCTGGAACTGCTGCTCGCCGGCTGCACCATCACGGTGTGCCACAGCGCGACGCGCGATCTCGAAAGCTTCGTGCGATCCGCCGAGGTGTTGGTGGTGGGCGTGGGCCGGCCGCGCATGATTCCGGGCGACTGGATCCGCGAAGGCGCGATCGTGATCGACGTCGGCATCAACCGTCTGCCGGACGGCAAGCTCTGCGGCGACGTCGATTTCGACAGCGCCGCAGCGCGCGCGAGCTGGATTACCCCGGTGCCCGGCGGCGTCGGCCCGATGACCGTGGCGACGCTGCTGGAGAACACGCTCGAAGCGGCGCTGATGCACAATCCCTAGGGGCTAGGGGCTAGGGGCTAGGGGCTAGG
>JBFMCW010000018.1:0-53399 GCA_040754275.1 Pseudomonadota bacterium | reverse complement strand
GCCGACAGCTGGCAGTCGGCAAGGTGTTGCCGACCTACGGGTATGCGGTGCGCTGTTCGTGATCATCATCCGGGCCTCAGCGCGAGTAGTTCTCGGCGAGCTTGGTCACCAGCTCGTCGATGAACACGCGCATGTCCGAGGTGATGGTCTTGATGCGCGAGTTGAGATAGTTGTAGCCGAACAGCGCCGGGATCGCGACCGCCATGCCGGCGGCGGTGGCCATCAGCGCCGCGGCAATGCCAGGCGCGATCGCGTTGACATTGACGTCGCCGGTGGCCGCGATGACCGCGAAGGTGATCATCACGCCCAGCACCGTGCCGAGCAGTCCGATGAAGGGGCCGCCCGAAATTGCGATGGTCAGCAGCACCATCAGACGCGTCAGCAGGCCGGATTCGCGCACCAGGCCGGTGTCGAGGCTGGCGCGGATAGAATCCAGCGCCTGCGGCGAGAGATTCTTCTGCTGTTCCGTCAGGTGCCTGGCGTCGGTGTCGGGCATGCGATGCGAAAGCTCCTGCGAGGCGATGTGATAGAGCCGGTAGAGCGAGGAATCGCGGAAGGTCTCCGACATCTGCGTCGACTTGTCGAGCGCGCCCAGGTCGCTCGAGAGTTCGCGGAATTTTTCCAGGAAAGCCTGGTTGGCCTTGTCCACCTTGTTGACGTAGATCGCCTTGGCGATCATCACCCACACGGCGATCACCAGCATGACCGCGAGCACGCCGATGGCGATCCAGCCGTCCAGCGTGAGCGCCTGGAACAGCGTGCCCCAGATGCCGCCATGTCCGCCGCTTTCCCCGCCCTCGTCCTCGCCCAGCGCGACCAGCGTGCCTTGCGGCCCCTGGGCGGCCGCGACCGCGACCCAGGCAGCGGAGCGCGCGGCGCCCGCCAGATGGAGTTCGTCGACCTCGCCGCTGAAGCCCCTGCCCAGCGTGAGCGGACCCGCAGGCAGGGCCGCGCCGCCCGCTTCGCCGGCCGGCTTGCCGTCCACGTACAGCCTGAGCGTGGCGCCCTCGACCACCACGGCGACGTGCTGCCAGGTGCCATCCGCGAGCGGCGCTGCGGCCGCCACGTTCGCCCCGCCTGCCTGCACGCTCAGGACACCGCCTGCCAGCGCAGCCGACAGGCCGTCGGCCTGCAGCAAGGCGCCGTCGGGCGCCGTCGGCTTCAGCCACAGCGACACGCTCCAGCCGCCCTGCCCCGCGACCGGCGGCAGCGTGAGGCTTTGCGTGCCGTCGAACTTGGCGCCGCCGTTGGCGAACGAGGCGGCGATGCGGGTGCCAGTGAATGCCGTGGCGTTCGCCCCGGCCGGGCCGCTGTCGGCCGGATTGCCGGCCAGCTCGTTGAAGTGGTACACCGCCGACCCGGCATCGTAGCTGCCCTTCGCATCCGAGGCGGGCGGCGCCTCGGGGTTGCCGAAGTAGAGCCAGGCCTCCGTCGTCGCCCCCAGTTTGGGCAGCTTCACCCACACCAGCGCGAGCTGGTTCAGGCCATCCCATTTCTCGATATGGAACTTGAGTTCTGTTGCATCGTCGCCCGCCACCACGCGCAGGTCGCTGCCGTCCTCGTTGGCCGAGAGGAAATCGAAATTGCCGGTATGCAGCCGGATCAGCACCGGCGCATCCGTCACCTCGCCCGCGGGATTGGTCAGGGTGATCTTCTTGCGCAGCGACCAGTCCTCGTTCCACCAGGCATGGCTGGTGACGGAGAAAAAGGACAGCAGCAGCGCAGTGATGGCGGCAAGTAAACGCATGGGAATCCGGGCGGGCTGAACCAAGCGCGGGATTATCCCCAGCGGGGATGACAGGGCTTGGAAGGGAATATGGGCCGAACGGGCCATGCGCTGCACGATGGGCATGAAAAAGCCCGCCATCCGGCGGGCTTTTATGGGGATCGGGACAACTCAGCCGCGGCGTGCCTTGCGACGCGCCATGAAGCCCACCAGGCCCAGGCCGGCGAGCAGCATGGCCCAGGTCTCGGGCTCGGGCACCGGGGCGGCTGCAACATCGAGCCGCCCCAGAATCCCGTCCCGTTCCTCGTCGGGACCCGCGGTGAAATACAGGCTGGTTTCATCCCCCAGCGACCAGCCGTTGCCGAAGGTCAGGCCCCAGATGCCGTCGATGGTGATGATGTTGCCATCCGGATCACGCAGGTAGCCCAGTTCGGCACCGGTGTCCACGTCGAAGGCGGCAATCGTGCCGTCGCCGAAATTGGCCACCAGCAGGGCCCCGGCAAACTCGCCGAAGCTGTCCGGCGCGATCGCCATGCCCCATGGGTTGTTGAGCAGGCCCATGGCGGTGTAGTCCTGCAGCATGTTGCCGTCGCGGTCGTAGGCGACGATGCGTCCCATGCCCGGGCCGGGAATTTCCTCGGTGGGTTCGTCGATCTCGAAGGAGCTCTGGGTCCAGGCCACATAGATGCGGTTGTCGCTCAGTACCTGCACGTTGAACGGGCTCCAGTTGGGCGCAATCAGGTCGGCCGGCTTGGCGAAGGGCGTGGTCGACGTGATCTCGTTCCACTGGTTGTCGAAGGTCATCACCCGTGCATTGGCGAAGTCCGCCACGTAGAGACGGTTGTCGGCCACCTTGTTGCCGTTGGCGTCCAGCGTCCAGGCATCCGTGGTCATGGCCACGCCGTTGAAGCCGGGACGGTTGTAGAACCCCTGGGCCTCGTGATCCTCTGTCCAGAAATCCTTGACCACCACGGCTTCGAGCATGCCGGGATCGGTCTTGGTCCGCCAGGCATTGATGGTGCCGTCCTGGGTGACGAAGATGAACTTGGCCGAACCCGCGTCGATGCCGGCGTTGCTGCCGTCGGAGTAATTGATCGCCGGTCCTTCCACGTAGAACTCGACCGGCTGGCCGGCGATGTCGCTGGCGGCGTTGTAGACCTGGCCGGTCACCTGGGCAACCTGGTCCGCGCCGAGGGTGTCCGGATCCATGTCGAGTGCCGACGTGACGATCGGAACGACCCTGAGGCCATCCTGATACAGGGGGATGTCCTGGCCCAGCTTGCCCGGGTCCAGGGAGTTAACGACATCGCCGATATAGGTTGTGGTGGTGCCGGTACCGGCGTTGCTGGTCCAGATGTGGCCGCCGGCGCCGGGCGGACGCAAGGCGATGCCCCAGGGGTTGACCAGATAGGGATCGACCATGTAGATGGGGTTGTACTTGGCGTGGTTGGCGACCAGATTGGTCTGCACATAGCCACTCGCCTGGGCGGCGGTTACGGGAGCGGCACAGGCGAAGGCAATCGCCAGTGCACGGGTGAGTGGAGCCCAGGGCCCCGGGATGCGATGAAACATGATGGTTCTCCGTTATCCGTTTGCGCCTGGCTGGCCCTTCACGGCACGCGGCCGCTGCAGGGTTGGCTTGGCTAAACGGACGGGGCCGCCCGAGGCGGCCCCGTCCGGGCTGATCGCCGTTCAAACTGCACGGCGAATCGGCATGCGCGCCTGGATCAGGCCTTGCGGCGACGCGCCATGTAGCCCACCAGACCCAGACCGGCCAGCATCATGGCGTAGGTCTCGGGTTCCGGCACCGGGGCGATCTCGACCAGGACGTCGTTGCCGCTCGCGGGATGCTGCACGTTCACGTAGGCCACGTTGGTGAGCGGGTGGAAATACAGGCCGGTAGGCTCGGCACCCTGCGTCATCAGCGTCGCCCAGACATCGACCGACTCGGCCACGCCGTCGTTATCGGCGTCGGTGGCCTTCCAGATGTTGGCCTGGTGCTTGATCACACCGCCATCAGTAAAGGAGTTCTGGTCTTCGATGATGTAGATGTCGCCGTTGGCGTCGATGGCCAGGTTGTCCGGGCTGTTGAAGGGCGAACCCACGGCAGCGCCGGTGGCGGCGTCGATCGTGGCCTGGCTGGCGAACAGGCTGATTTCGTCGTTGGCCAGGTTCAGGGCGAACACCTTGTCGTTGGTCGTGGTGGCCACGAACAGCAGCTGGTCGCCATTCGGCAGGGTCTTCAGTTCGAGGTCTTCGGGACGGTCGAAGTTGGTGCCCAGGAAGGCAGCCTCGTTCGGCGTGGCACGGCCGTCGAGGACGGTCAGGCCGTTGGCGTCCGTCTTGACCACGGTGCCCGGCAGCGCATTGCCGCTGGCGTCGGTGAGCGCCACCCAGGTGTAGGCGCCGGTCGCCTCTTCGGTCGAGCCATCACCCACGCGCAGCACGGAAACCGTGCCCTGGCTGAAGAAGTCCGCGCCGTTGGTGGCATTGGGGTTGGCCGAGGTGAACTTGAAGATGTGGCTGTCGTTGCGCTCGTCGATGAAATAGAAATTGTTGTTCTTGTCGAAGGCCAGGCCTTCATGCGAGACGCGCACGTCGGCATTGGTGATCTTGCGATGCACGAGGTTGCCGCCGTTGGCAGCAGCCGTGGTCGGGTTGGTCACTTCGAACAGACGGCCATAGCCACTGGCGGGATTGGCTGCCGGATCGCTCCAGGATTCCTCGGCGGTCAGGTAGGTCCCCCACGGGGTCCAGCGCGAAGCATCGCCAACAGCGAAACCGTTGGTACCGGGGGCGACGATGGTCACGGTGCGGGTCGCGTAGTTGGTGTCCCACAGGTCCACGCGCTGCACGCCGGCGGTGCCGGTTTCGAACGGCATGAACAGGTAACGGCCGGCGTCGGGGCCGGTGTCGTTGGTGTCGATCATGTCCCAGTTGCCGCTGTTGCCTTGGCCCAGGCCCAATTGGGTATTGCGGTCGGCGATGACTTTCTGGGTGTAACCCGGAGACAGGACGAAGGGGGCGGTCGTTTCAGCTGCCGCGCCGACGGGGTCGATGGCGGGAACAACATTGGGAACGCTGGCATGGGCGCTGCCCGTCACCGCGATGAGGGCGATGAGCGCGCAAAGGGGCTTGCGTACGAACATGGAAATTCTCCCTAGAGATTGATGTCGAAAATCTGCGGCGGCATGTGTTCAGTGCCACCGATGTCATCCTAGGGATGCTTGATGACGCTTTATTCCACGGCGGAACTCTTGCGCCTGAGCCGTTCGGATCATGACGCAGCAGGACATGAAAAAGCCCGCCGGATGGCGGGCTTTCTGGACAATCAAGACACTCAGCCGCGGCGTGCCTTGCGACGCGCCATGAAGCCGACCAGGCCCAGGCCGGCGAGCAGCATGGCCCAGGTTTCGGGTTCGGGCACCGGGGCCAGGCTGTACAGCGAGGTGGTGTTGCTCACCTCGTTGGCGATCGCCAGATAGGTCTGGCCGCCCATGCTGAAGGCCTTGAGACCTTCCGGCGACACGTCGCCCGTGGTGCTTACGATCATGTCGACGAAGCTCGCCGTAGCCGGATCGGTGATGTCGTAGATCGCCACCGCACTCTCGGTGGTGCGTTCGAGGCCGATGAAGGCATACATGCGGCCGCCGATTTCCATGAGTTCGACACCCTCCGGCTCCACGCCCTTGTTGTCGCTGCGGCCGTCCGCATAGATGCCGCGCAGGATGGCTTCGGCCTCGAGCGTGTTGCCGCTGTCGAAGACGATATTGCCTGACGTGTCGCGAATCGAGAACGAGCGGCCCCCGAACGCCACCAGCCCGTTCGCATCCGAATCGGGTGCGGACACGGTCAGCTTGTTGCCGCCGGCCGGAACGGTCGCCCCGGAGACATCCTCGGCATCGACCTCGTCCCCGCCATCCTCGAGCGAGTCGCCCTCGTTCGCCATCACCAGATAGGTCTGGCCGCCCGCCTGGTAGGCGGCGATCGCGTCCGGCTGGTACAGGCCCTTCAGATCGACGGGCACCAGGGGGCCGGCGCCATCGTTCTTGTTGACGTCGATGCCGTTGGCCGCCGAGTTGAAATCCTTGAGACCCAGTCCCACCACGCTGGTGAACTGCTGGGTACCCAGGTCCAGAATCCCCATGGCATTGGCTTCCTGCAGGGTGACAAAAGCCTGGGTGCCTGCAGCATTGACCGCAATGTACTCAGGTTCGAAATCAAGCGTGATCGAGTTGCCCTGGAGGTTGGTGGTCGTAAGGCCGGTGCGGATGGCGCTTCCGGTCTGCGGCACGCCACCGAGGCCGACGGTGGTCACGCTCATGGTGTTCATGTCGACAATGCTGACGCTGCCCGCGACATCGAGGCCGGAGTATTTTTCCGAGACATCGTCGAATGCCGGTGAGCCTTCGTTGGCGACCAGCAGCTTGCTGCCGTCCGGCGTGAAAGTCAGCATGTCGGGCAGGGGGCCCACGCCGATCGCCGCGCCAGCCTGGGTGCGGCTGACGGTATCGAAGAACACCACCTGTCCGGCGAGCGCGCGATCGCTGGAATTCTCGAAGGCCATCGCGGCCTTGCCGTTGAAGATCGAGACGCTGTTGATGTTGCCGTAGGCCGCCGTGTCGATGCTCTCGACGAGCGAACCGGTCGTGGCGTCGATCACGTCGACTCCGCTCACGCCGGCGACCCAGACCGTGTTGGTCAGGCTGTCGTAGGCAGGGATCTCGGATGCCACGCTACCGTGGTTATACGTCCAGAGCTTGTTGAAGCTGAGCGGTGCGGCGGCATGGGCGCCGCCGGCAAGAGCAAGGCCGGCCAGCAGGGCGGCAAGGGGCTTGAGTCGCATGATCTCTCCGTTGGTTGGATTGGTTTCCTGATTCGCATCCGGTGCGAACCTGAAAGCCTAGCGACCCAAGATTGAAATATTGACGTGGTAAAAGCGCCTGGGCATGAGCCGTTCGGCTCATGCCCGACTGGCCGGGAATCCCCTCAGAACATTGTCGCCTCAAGCGCCAAGCCACTATGAGGTGGGTCGGTATAACGTGGTTGTGGCTGCTTCAACGCTCTACAACCACAGCCCGCCTTTTACGGGGGGGTACCTTGCCGACCTGTTCGTGCAAGCCCGCCGTTGCGGCGGCAAGGTATTGCCGCCCTACGGTTCAAAAGTCCAGAGGTCGGCAATACCCTGGCGACGCCATCGCATGACGCGACGGGGTGTGGCGGGAGAGCATTCCAGTAAGGGAGAGGCCGTGGTTGCAGGCCGCCGTGGCGGCAACCACCACGCTCTCCCGCCCTACTCGCCGTGTCCGATCACCTCGGCGGAAATGAAGGTCGGCTTGAACGCCTTCTTCAGTTCTTCCGCGGCACGCGCCGCCTCGGACAGGTTCTGCGCCAGCGCTGCCGTGGTCGAGGACACGTCCCCGCCGGCATTGCTGGCACCGGAAGACGCCGCCGTCACGGCGCTGGTATCGGCCACCGGCGTACCGGTCGAGGTACCCGACACCGAGATGTTGTCGGCGCCCAGCACCACCTGCGCGGCGATGTTGAGGTTGCCCGCGCGGATGCCGGCGTCGCCGGCGTTGACCGTGCCCTTGGGCGCGATGAGGTCGACATCGCCTGCGCTGCCGCTCGCCGGGGTCAAGGCGCCGATACCGCTGCCGGAAGCTGCACCCTGCAGTATCTGGGTGACGTTGCCGAACTTGTCGACCAGGATCAACGGGGGTGGCACCGCAACCGCGGTCTTCTTGCCCTTGCCCGCGTCGATGTCGCCTTCGCTCGACCACAGCAGGATGTCCCCGCCGCCAACCGTCAGGATGCGCGACTGGTTGACCAGCATGTCGCCACGCGCGAACCCCTTGATATCGCCCTCGCCTACCGTGACGATGCCCAGCACATCGTTTCCGACATCGACCAGTTCAGCGGGCGTATTGGACAGGCCGGCGATCAGGTCACCCCCCGGTAGCAGAAACTCGATATTCCCGCCGCTTTCGGTTTTGACGCGGCTGGCAAAAAGATTCAGATCCCCCTGATAGAACTTGAAACTGCCATCGTCATTGCGATCTTCGATACCGGGGAAAACCAGTTCCAGCGTGGCATAGCCGCGCGCGTAATCCGCTGCATAGGGACTGCCGGCATCCAGCGAATCGCGCCCGGTGATGCGCAAGGCCGTGTACAGCATGTTGCGTACATGCTCGCGTTGCACTACGGGATCGAGTGCTGCCAGGGCCTCGACAGCAGCATGTGCCGTTTCTGCATTCAGATTTTCGTCGCCGGTCAGCCAGCGTGCCTGCCAGAGTGCGCTATCGTCTGCGTTATCCTGCTCGAGCGCTGCAAGCAGGCGTTCGATCGCGCCGGCATAATCCACCCCATCCGGGCCGACGCCCGCCTCGATGCGAATGTCGGCGCCCTGAGCGGACAAGGCGGGATTGACGGTATTACCCCGGCTAAGAATTCCGCCTGATGTGCCGAGGTCGATGCTGCGGCCGGCTATCACCTCCAGGGTGCCGGGCCCCCCGACGTGGATGTGGTCATCCTCCGTGCGCTGGATCCCGGTTGCAAATGTCAGATCGCGTCCAGCCTGGACCCGGCTCGCGGCATTGGAGCCGTCCGCATGCTGGGCCTCGATGCTCAGGTTGACGATATCCCGGCCAGCCCGCGCGACAAATGCCTTCGGCAGGTCAAGCCGGACTGCATTGTTGGTCGCAGCAGAACTCCCCTCGATGTCGCCTGAAACCGCGTATACCCGAACCGGGGCCGAATCCCCGGCATGGACGGGCTCGGCAGCGTGGAACAGCGGGTCCGATTTCGCGCCCCAGCCGACAGCGGGATTCAGCGTGGCTGCGGGATCTCCGGGAAGCAGGGGACTGGGCGTATCCGCGGGATCACGGTCGCTCATCGCCAGCGTCTGGTTCAGGTGGATCGAGTTGGCAGCGAGGAGTTCTAGCCCGGCAAGAGGCGCAGGTGCCTGAACCAGTGCGCCGGATGCTCCTGGATCGGACACGATCACGTCGCCCTGGTAGGCACGCAGCGACAGGCTGGGCGGCAGGATATCCATGCCGTAAATCCCCAGTGTGGAGCTGTTGTTGTCATTCAGAGGGCGGACAAAGGGCATTGCATTGGCGGCAATCGATCCGGGGTTGTGCAGCTGGACCGTACCGTTCAGGCTTCCCAGGATGGCCTCGCTGGCATCGCTGTAAGTCGAGAATACGCTTTGGCGTCCGGACTTGTTCGTGACGTTGAAGATCGATTTTGCCGTCGAGCTGCCCGTCGAGCTCGACTGATCGAACAGGGTCGGATTGAAAATCGCGCCGATGTTCACATCCTCCCGGGCGTTGACTTTCACAGCCGCATCGCCCAATGCCAGCACGGTATATATAGGCTCACCGCTGCTGTTCGTCTGTCCACCCGTGTCGATGCGGCCGCCCGATCTGATGACCAGGTTGCCGGCATCGGCGTAATACAGGCCGCCCAGCACATCGCCTCCGGATTCGACACGAACCGTCCCGCCGCCGGTTCTGGTCAATGCTGCTGCGTCCGGCAACGCGGATGCCATGCGTGCCTGGGTCGGCGCGCTTGCAGACAGGTTCTCGATCCGGCCTGCGGCAACCACGCTCACATCGCCCCCGCCCAGTGCACCCACGCCCTGGCGGAACTGGTCGAATCGCACCCACCAGGCAGGCTGCGTGGCATAGGTGCCATCTTCGTTGAGACCGCCCTGACGGAACAGCCAGTTGTTGACGATCTGCGTCGAGACGCTGCCCACGATATCGCCCATGGCGCTGAGCGAGACGTCCCCGCCGTCCCGGCTGAACTGGGCGAAATTGGGCACCACACTCGGGTTCGACCATGCCGGATTGGTAAAGCCCGCAAGCGGATCGGCCAGACGGCCGGCGGTGTAGATCACCGACTTGTCGTCGCCGAGCGAGATATTCCGCCCGGCCGCCACCTGTATGGTGCCGGTACCGGTACGGATCATCTTCCCTGCGGCCAGACTGAAGTCGCCCGTGCCCGGTTTCACCGCCAGCGGGTTGGCCGCGTCATGATCTGCCCCGGCCACGATCCTGTAGCGCCACGAGGTTCCGGACAGCAGATCGGCAGGATTGGAACCGCTCTTCATGGCCGTTGTCTGGCCAAATCCATCCGAGAGGCTGGCGTCGATGTTCGCGTTGCCGGCCGCGGCGAGTGTCAGCACCCCCGCCTCGCCGTTGTCGCGCAGATCCTTCAGGTTCCAGTCCGCCGCAAGCGTCAGGTCGCCCGGTGCGCGTACCTCCACGCCTGAAAGCACATGGATGCCGGGTTGGCCAAGATCGGTCTTGATGGCGTCGTGCAGTTCTGCAAAGGCGGCATTGTCGGCCTTGATCGCGGCGAGGCCGAGCACGCCGCCGGCATTGGTCGCGCTGGCATCGAGCGTGGTCACGCCGTCGTAGACCTTGACCGCCTCGACCGACACCGCGCGCGCGGTGTCAAATCCATCGCTGCCCAGCGCGGTCACGTTCACGCCCGTCGCCGTGCGCGCGGCGCGCAGCAGCAGCGTGCCGCCCTGACCGTTCGCCCCGCCGGAGAGATCGACCGTGCTGCCTGCCGCCAGGTCGAGCATCCCGTCACGCGTCCCGATCTCGATGTCGCCGCCGTCGGCGTTTGCGCCACTCGATGCCGCCTTGAGGTTCGCCGTGCCGGTCACGTTCACGTCACCTTTGGCAAACAGCTCGATGCGCCCAGCCGCTTCACCTGAAGCATCCAGGGTACCGGCGAGGTCCAGATCCCCGTCGTCCACCGCGATGCGTAGATTCTTTGCCCGGACGGTGTCGGAGGATGCGATGTCGAGATCGCCGGTGCGCACACGCAGAGTGCGTTCGCCGTCGAAATTCCCGGCGCTGCCGTTGTCGAGCGCCGCATTCAGCGCGGAGAAATCGTCCAGCGTGCCGACATCGATATCGGCACGTGCGCCCTCGCCGCGTTCTCCCGCGGCAGTGTCCGGTGCTGCGCCGTTCAGGCTGCCGGCCGCGGCGCTGAGGCTGCCCTGGGTCGCCCGCACGATCAGCCTGCCCGCGTCCCCGCCGGCAGCCGCCGATACATCCACGCTGGCGACCGGATTGCCGTTGACGTCGACTTCCGCCGGCGCCGCGAAAACGATATCGCCGTTGTCGCTGACGAATTCCGCAGTGCCGCCCCAGCTCGGCTTTTCGACATCGAAGAACGCGACGCTGCGGCCCGCAACATCGATGCGGGCATGGCTGCCGACGTTCACATCCCCCGTGCTCGCGGCAAGTTTGAAACTGCCCGATGGCAACTCGGCCTTGCCGTCGAAGGCAACGTTGGTGCCCGCCAGCGCCCATTGCGCACCCAGAGCCGTCACCGGCGCCAGCGCGCGGTCGGCCGCATGCTGCAGCACCTGCAGCGCGCCCTCGGTATTCAGCGCCTGATTCGCACCCCGCTCGCCGCTGATGCGCGCGACCTTGAGTGTCGTCGCCCCCGCCACGTCGAGCGTGCCCTCGCCGGAGCCGATCAATTCGTTCGCATTCACGGTCACGTCGCCGAATCCCGCGATGCGTTTATCGCCCTGGCCCAGCGTCAGCGTGTCCGCCGTGATCGCGAGCGCGCCATTGCCCTGGGGCAGCGCGTTGCCATCCGCATCCGTGGCCACGCCGTACGCCACGCCAGCTGCATTGGCCAGGGTGAGATTGCGGGCGTTGAGCTGCGCGGTCTTGCCCGCGTTGTCGTAGCCGCCAAGGCCGGCGCCCTGCAGCGTCAGCGCGTTCAGCACCGGCTTGCCGGCCGTGTCCAGCTTGCCCACGGCGACGTCGCCGTAGAGATCGAAAGTCGAGTAGCTGGTAAGCGTGAGTCCAGCCAGATCGAGCGCGTCGAGATCGGCCTGGGTGTAGGTGAGTCCTTCGGTAGCTTCCGGGGCGTCCCCGAAATTGACGCGGCTTGCCCCCACGGCGAGATTTCCGGCCACTTCCTCACCGGAGGCACTGCCGCCAGAGGCAGCCTCCTTGATGAATGCGACGCTGCCCTTGAAGGCATTTTCCTGCGTCGCATCGAGCACGACAGAATCGGCAGCCACGACGACACTGCCCGCCTCGCCGGTCAGCGTGCCCTGGCTGCGATCCGGACTGCCGCTGCGGGTAAACCCTGCCTGTCTCGAGGCGGCGCGCACGAATGCGCCGTTGCCCGGTGTCACATACGACCCGGATTCGCCCGAACCGCCCTGCGCGTTGATCCTGCTGCCGGACTTGAGCGTAAGCGTGTCGCGCGCCGCAAGCATGACCTCGCTCGCCGTGAGCGCTTGCGCCGCATCATTCGCCAGCGTCAAGCGCTCCGCTCCTACGTTCAGGGTCGTGGTCTCGCCCTGCGGGTCGCGCGTACCGCCGATAAACAGACTGTCCGCACCGAGCGCATTCAGTACCCCGGCATCGAGCACGACCGCGTCGGGATCATCCGGGGTGTTCGCGCCGCTGACGATGGCGATCTTAAGCGCGCTGATGTCCACCTTGGCGCCCTGCCCGTCGCTATCGGCGGCCAGGTCGTAGACCGCATCGAGCTTGAGGGCATCCGCCCCCGTGCCACTGGTATTGATCGACAACAGGCCCGCGTCCTGCGGGCGCAACGTACTGTCCGCAAAGAAGTCGGACGCACGGGTCAGCGTGTACTCCGAGCGCGCCATCACCTGGTCGCGCGTCAGAACCTCGATGCCCTGCCAGCGCGCATCGCGCGGTGCGCCTGTGCGCGTATCCGTGACGTAGCCTGCGGCAATCCGCACGCCGTCCTGCCGGCTGTAGGCCTGACCGGGCATGACCTCGCCGGTGCCGGCATCGAGCTTGACGGCATAGGCGCCGGGCAACAGCGCGTAATGCGCGGGCAGCAGGGTGTAGGTGCCGTCCGCAAGTCCTGGCACACCCGAGAGGTACACGGCTTCGCCGCTGGCGCGATCAAACTGTTCCTGTGCATCGTTCGGTGCGAACCCGCCTGCATAGCCGGGCAGGATCGCATAGGTGTCGGCGTCGGCGAGGATGTCGCGAGAACCGCCCGGGCCGACGGTGAATTCATAGGCCTGGGCGTCGCCTCCGCCCGATAGATCGATGCGGGCCCCTGCCTGCATGTTCACGGCACCGGCGTCGACCACGAGCGATTTCCGCTCAGGCAAACCTGCAAACGTCAGGCTGTCGCTGTCGTAGATCCCCAGATCGAACACCCACTCCCGACCGTTCAGCAGTTTTCCGAAAGGCAGCAGGCTGCCGGCTGCTGCGGCAACCGATGTCAGGCTTCCATCCGTGAACGTCAACTGATCTTCTGCACGCAACACGATCCTGCCCAAGGGCGCGTGCACGCTGCCGCCCTGCACGATGTCGCGCGCCTCCACGGTGAGACTGCCGAAAGCGGACAGCGGCTGATAGGCCGGCAAGGCACTCTGGCTGAAGCTGACGACCGCACCGGGGGCGGACACGGTATAGGCAACGTAGCTTGCGGGTGTCACCACACCCGCGGTAAAGGCCAGATCGGCCTGCGACCGCAGGGCACCGCTGGGCCGCACATCGATATTGCGTCCGCTTGCGTCCTGCTGCGCAAGGTTTTGCCCGCCCGACAGGACGACCGCCTCGTCCCCCTTCAATTCGGCACGCGCCATGCCATCCAGCGTCAATTTTCCCGCCAGTTCCAGCTGGCGCGCTTCGACGTTGAGCGTGCCGCTCGCGGAAGCGGCGAGCGCAGCGGTATCCTCATTCACGCCAAGGTTGACGAGTTTGACGGAATCGGCTTTGAGACGCGCATCGCCTCCGGCGGTTTCGATACGCGTGGCATCGAGCGTCAGTTCGCGCAAGGGCATCGCACGCCCGGTACCGACATCGAGGCCGTTTTCCAGGCGGACCGTGCCGCTCTGGCTTGCCACGCGTATACGGTCGAAGCCTGCGTTCTCCACGGCCTGCATGTCGAGGCGGGTATTTCCGCTGAATGCATTCGCAATGGCATCGCCTGCCTCGACGCCGGTCATCTGCGGCGCAAGGTTCATGTCCAGCGTGATGGTACGTGGCGTGGCCGGGCCAAAATCGTTACGTTGTCCGGTTATGGGGTCGACCACCAGATCGGACATCGTAAGATCGAATGTCCCGCCGCGGTTCATGTCGCCGCCAGCCGCCAGCAGCGTGCCGTCGAGCATGGCCCCTTCCAGCGTGCGGATGCGCAGGCTGCCCGCATCGCTGCCCACGATGCGACCGATACCGCCCGATTCGTTGCGCTCGTCGAGGCGCACGGGCGGCGCGCCGGAAATGTCGATGCGGGAACCCGCCTGGGTCACGACATAGCCCTGGCCGCCCGTCACCGCCCCTGAGGACGATACGCGCCCGCCCAATGCCACGTTGCCGCCGCCGATCGCCTTGCCCTGGGTCAGTCCACGGCTGTCGGTGTAGGTCCGGACACGACCTGCGACGTCGAGCACCGCCTCGCTGCCCAGCCACACCGCTGCGGTCGGATCGAAGGTCTGACTGCCGCCCCGTTTCACGATGGCCGTGATATCGCCGCCGGCTGCATGGATTTCGCCCTGCAGGTCGACGCGCCTGTTTGCACTGAAGCTGATGCTTGCCAGGTCATCAGCATGGATTTTTGCGCCCTTGCCCAGGCGCACGTCGCTGTCCAGATTGCTGGTTTCGAAGCTCAGATCGACGGCCTGGCGGACGCGATCGTCGCGCTGGGTCAGCGTCGAGAACGCAGCCATGTCGCGCCCGGTGGGCTGCGTGGATGCGATGGCGGAGAATTCCCGGCTCGTCACCCTTGGCGTCAGGATCGTGCCATCGGCAATCTCCACACCGCTGCGTCCGGTCAGCCGGAAATCGGCGAATCCGCCGCTTTCGAAAAAGCCCGCATCGAGATTCACCGCCCCGGCAACCGGCGTGCCGCCGATCTGGATTTTCTGCGTCTTGAGCGTATAGGTGCCGCCTTTCCCGGCCGCGTAGCCCCGTACCTCGCCCTGCAGATCGATCGTGCCCGAGGCATCCAGTGCGACGTCCCCGCCATTGCCGGCCGAGAGTTCGCCATCCGGCCCGATACGCGCACCCCCTTCGACGTCGATCGCACTGTCTGTCCCCAGCACGATGTTTCCGGATGTCGCGGTAAGGTCGACCGTACCCGCGTCGATGCCAAGCGGTTCACCAGCCGCCTTCGACATGCTTGGGCCGTCGTTGACCCAGTTCCCGCCTGCGTCCAGCCTGGCCCCCGAGGAGACGACGACGTCGCTCGCAGGGGCCGCCGGGTTGAACAGGTTGCGATCGGCTGTGATTGAAATCTCGCCCGCTCGCGCCTCGATGTCCGCATCCACCGACACATTTTCTGCTGTCAGCGCGATCCGTCCGCCCGTCGGCGCGCGCAGCGCCTCGCGTACCGTCGCTGCCTCGTTGCTGTATACCTCCAGCTGCGCGACCTTGTCCTTGCCCAGCAGCGCCGGATCCAGGACGAGTGTCTCCTTCAGTTCATCCGGCAGCGCGTCGCCAAAGGCAAAACCCGCCGGCAAGGTGGCGCCGTGACCGGAAAATTCAACGCGTTGATTCTGCTTGTAGTCGCGGGCACCGCTGACATTCTCGGTGTATTGCCCAACCTTCAGGCGCGCGCCGGCCGGGGCCGTGCCGGCTTCGCGCTGCAGATCGCCCAGCGTGGTGCGGCCCGTCACATCCGCCTGCATCACGGCGGCCTTCATGCCGACCACTTCGAGCGCACCGGCGTCCTTGCCTTCGACGTAACCGGGGTCGTAGCGATAGCTCTGTCCGAGATCGATGGTTTCCTTCCGGTTCCAGCGGCCGTAGTCGACGACGAATCGCGTCGCGATGCCGTCGTAACGCGTTTCCGCATCGGCCTCGGCGAGATCGACCAGCTTGCCCCCCGTGCTCAGCAGCGTGGTCTTCACATTGCCTGCCGTATAGCGCACGCTGCCGCCCGACAGGTCGATGCTGACGCCGCTTTCAAGCAGGGTTTCCCCCGTGGAAGCCAGGTTCACCGTTCCGCCGGCGGTGGAACGCTCCGCAACCGTGCGCTCGAGTTTCGCCCGATAGGACTCCAGACTATCCCTGGCGATCAGGGTGGATTTGCCCGCATCGGCACGGGCCAGGGCACGGTTGATATCGACGTAGGCTTTCTGGCCGCGCAGCACCCCGGTCTGGTTGACGGGCGAATCCTTCAGTTCGTCGCCGCGCAACTCTACCTCGACACTGTTGCGACCAGCGGAAACCTCCACATTCTCCAGACCGGCGACATCGATGCGCGCTCCGCTGGCGATGTGGATGCGCGCCGAGCTGGATGCGGTTTGCCCGGCATCGCGCAGGACACGGGGATCATTCGGCTTGTCCACCGCCTGGAAACTGACTGTGGCAGAGGGTGCGACGATCTCCGCGCCCCCCGCCATGCGAATATCCTGCCCCAGCACCTTGACCTGGGAAGCCTTCGCCAGGCCTTCTCCGGTTGTGCCATCCAGGCCGGTCGTGGGGTCGGCGACATCGGGCAGCACTTCTGTCAGGCTGTTCGCCCCCAGCACCACGCGGCCCGCCCGCGCCGAACCCGGCGTGTCGTCCGGATCGAGCACCACGGTCGATTTCGTGTCCTTCGCCAGCAGATACACCGAACCGTTCGCCACCACCGAAGTCGTCGCGCGCGCGATGCCATCCTGGTTGACCGCGTAGCCGACCATGGTCACGTTGCCGCGCGGCGTGGAGAGTTCGCCGAAGTTGGTCGCGTGCCCGAGCTTGTCTTCCGCCGCATCGGTGAGATCGACCGTCTGCCCGTCGAGCACGCCATCCTTCGCATCGGCGTTGGCCGTGTCGTAGTCCGACAGGCCGTCGGGGCTATCGACTTCGATCAGCAGGCCGCGCACGTTCGTGTCCTCGGTGGAGGCGGAGCGCAGGTAGACCTTCGAAGCCGCCGCCATGATGACCTGGCCGTCCGGCGCTTCCACAGTCCCCTTGTTGACGACCGTCGGTGCGATGAGCATGACGCGGCCCTGGCTGCCAGCCGTGATGCGGGCATCGTCCATCACCTTGATGAAACCGCGCGCTGCGCTGCCGTCCAGCGCCTTCTCGAACTGCGGCGTGATCAGGTCCGGCAGGAAATTGTCGACAAAGCCATCCGCCATGTTCAGCGTGCTCGCCGTAAAGCTGTTCAGGTTCACCTGCGAACCGCCCATGAAGGCGATGCCGTTCGAGTTCACCAGGATCACGTTGGCCTTCTGCCCCGCCGCCTGCGAGATGCTGCCGGCGATCACGCTGGGGTTGATGTCCCAGATGCGGTTCAGCGAGGTGAAGCTCGCGCCCTGCACCAGGTTGTTGGTGGCGAGGCTGTCCACCTGGCGGAACTGCACGTTGTGGCCGGGGCTGACGTTGAAGCTCTGCCAGTTGAGGATGGACTTGTTGCCCACCTGGTTGACGAAAGCCTGCGCGCCGTTGATCTGGTACGCCGCCTGCCCCGCGGTGACGAAATTGGGAATGCCCCCGCCCGTGCTCGGCACCGGCAGTTCCGCGCCCGCCGGCCCGGCCAGCAGCACTCCGGCCAGCGCCAGCGCGCCTGCAGAGGCGGTCTTGCCCGAGCCGGATTTTCCGGCGCGCCGCGCAGTTTCCGCCACCGGCACCATCATGCCTAAAGTCTCGTTGAATACCAGACGATAACGGTTGCGGTTCATGGGCTTTTCCTCCTCAAGGCGCGCAATTCTGAACCCGGATCGCGCCTGCTGTCTTGCTCGTTGACGTTAATTTTCGAATGTGATGATCGGGTTACTGCAAATATGAGCCATATGGCTCATATTCCCGTTCATCACGGCTTTCATGTAATCCGCTAGCCTGCGATACCCGGCACCGGCGGGAATGTATTCCCGCACTGTACCCGTCGCCAGCCCTGTCTCATCGCCCATCTGTAGGTCGGCAACACCTTGCCGACATTGCCAGCCTGGGCGCGTTGTTGCATCGGCGGCAAGGTATTGCCGCCCTACGTCAGCCTGCCGAAGCGTAGGTTGGCAACACCTTGCCGACATACCGGCCGCGGCTCATTGCATCGGCGGGAAGGTATTCCCGCCCTACGTCAGCTGCCGCCCTGCTTCCACGCCCCGCTCACCGCTTACCGCTTACCACTCACCACTCATACCCCAACCTGAAATGCGCCCGGTCCTCGCCCGCATCGGTGGTGCCCAGGTCGTTGAGCGCCACGGCCCAGTCCAGTCCGCCGAACACCCCGCGCCAGCCCTTGAACCGCAGGCCCAGTCCGGTGCCGGAAATGGTGAAGCGGTCGTCGGCGGTGATGGGTTCGCGCACGCGCACCTCGCCGCCATCGACGAAGGCCAGCAGGTAGAACTCGTCGAGCGCGTCGGTCAGTTTCTTCGCGACGTTCGGCGTGCGCGCCTCCAGCGAGAGCGCCAGGCCGTTCTCGCCCAGCGCCGCGGATTCGAGATAGCCGCGCACCGTGTCCACGCCGCCGATGGCGAATTGTTCATTTGAAACAAGCGGTTGCGAGGCGATCTGCCAGCTGCCTCTCAAGCTCAGCCCCCAGCCTTCTTGCCAGGTTTCCTCGTGCGAGAAGCTGCCGCGCAAATAGGCATAGTCCGGCCGGCCCTTGAAGCGCTTGTCGGCGAATTCCTGCTCGTCGGCCACCAGGCCGCGCATCTGGAAGTTGAACGACACGCCGGCCTTCGTCGTGCGTCCTTCCGACAGCCAGGTGCCGTCCCAGCCCAGCGTGAACGGCAGATAGGCCAGCGGCGTGTCGAAGCTGCCGCCGTCGATGAGCGCCACCGACTGGTCGAAGTTCTTGTAATCCGCCCCCAGCGTGGCCGTATGGAAGAAGCCTTCGCTGCGGCTGCGCAGCGGCAGGATGTAGCGCGCGCCGGCGATCGTGCCGTTGCCGCGCACGTTGAGCGTGCCCACCGCCGCCACGTCGGAATCCGACTTCACCGCGTAGAAGGCCAGGTAGTTGCCCGAGGCCAGCGGCCAGGTGTAGCTCGCCGAGAACACGCGGCTTTCGTCCGGTTCCTCGGGCGCCGTCTGCACGGTGATGCCCAGGCCGTGCTGCTTCTGCCACAGGTTATCCCAGCGCAGGTTGGCGGAAAGCCGCGTGCGCGTGGTGTCCTGGCTGTAGCGGTCGTTGAGTTCGACGTTGCCGTGCAGGGGCAATTCGTCCTTCACCTTGAGATCGACCTCCACCGTGCCCGGTGTCCTGCCCGGGCGCAGCACCGGCAAGACGCGCCGGTCGCCGGACTTGTTGAGCGCCGCCAGCTCCTTCTGCATCTGCGGAAAGTTCGGCACCGTGCCTTCGGCGAGCTGCGGCACGCCGGCCTTGATCTCGCCCAGGCTGAAGTAGCGCGACTCGACCACGCGCAGGCGTTCCACCGGCGCTTCGGTCACCGTCAGCCGCACCAGTTTTTCGTCCACCTTCTGCGGCGGGATCGCCACCAGCACGGTGAGGTAGCCCGCCGCATGGTAGGCCTTCTCCAGCGCCTCGCGCGCGCGCTCCACGTCGGCGATGGTCTTCTGCTCGCCCAGATGCGGATACACCGCCTGTTCGACGGTAATCGTCGGCAGCAGCGTCGCGCCTTCCACCCGGTATTCGAACACATCGAATTGCGCATCCTGCGCGTGGGCCGTGCCCAGCATCCAGCACGCCAGCCCGATCCACAGCTTGTTCCTGATCATGTAAATCCGTTCACGCTTGTTTATCGTTGCGGCGGGAAAATATTACCCGCCCTACTGCTTCCGTCTGTCGTTGCGGCGGGAGAGTGTTCCCGCCCTACTGCTTCCGTCTGTAGGTCGGCAATACCTTGCCGACATTCGGTTTACAACGACGGCTTCCACTTTGCGGGGACTGCTTTGCCAACACCCCGGCGCACCACCGCACCGACCGTTGCAGCCGACATCGCCGCCCACCACCACCCATTGCGGCGGGAAAGTGTTCCCGCCCTACGTACTCACCCGCAGGTCGGCAGAGCGTGCGTTGTTGCCGCGCAAGCGGCTTACAACCACGGCTGCCTCCTTGCAGGGAATGCCTTCCCGACACCACCGGCAAACCCTCCCGTCAGGAAAGCGCTGTGCCGCCACAGCGCTTTCCTGGCAGAAAAATACCCTGAAAAAGCGAAAAAAGCCCCCCGCTTGCGCGGGGGACTCGAATGACCGGGAAAACCGCTTCCCGGCAAGACTTTCCTGGCCCTGATCAGTAGGTCTGAATACCCATCTGGCAGGTGTTGCCGCCACGCGCAGCGCGCGCGACCGGGGTCACGCCGTAGTCGAAGACGTAACCGTTCGAGGTCAGCGCGGCCAGGCCGGGCAGCGGGATGCTGGTGATCGCGGCCGGGTCGCCCATCTTGGTCTGGAAGTAGTTCATCATGTTGGTTTCCAGTGCGGTGTAGCCCGACTTGCGGCGGTTGAAGCTGGCTTCGGCCCAGTAGAAGTCGTAGTCGCCCGCGACGAAGTTGGCCACGCTCGGATACACCTGGCCGATCTTCACGAGGTGCCACTTGTCTTCCAGGCCGTCGTTGTCGTCCGAACCGCCGGTCTTGGAACCGGTGTCGCCAGGCGCACGCTCGGTGCCCATGATGGCGATGGCCATTTCACCCTGGTAGTAGGCCTGGGTCAGGCAGGTGTCCACATTCTCCTGGGATGAGTTTTCCACCACGGTGTAGACATCGGTCTCGCCCAGGAAGCCCTTGTTGCCGTCGTTGGCGTTGGTGTCGTCGCCCAGGTAAGTGGACAGACCGGTGGCGCCGCCGTAGACCGGGCTGGTCGCGCAGGGCTGGGCCATCACCGTGGCTTCGAAGGTGGCCAGGGTGCCGGAACCGGTGGCGCGGCGGCAGACCTTCACCGCGGTGCTGTTCGGGTTGGCGTCATCCCAGATCGCCTGGTCGGGGTGGTTTTCGCCGCTGCGGTCGCTGTCTGCGGTGATGTCGGGGTCCACTGCGGTCCAGTCATTGGCGTTACCCGAGAAGGCGCCGCGCACGAAGGAGGCGGGCAGGCTGGGCGCCTCGGCTTCGCTGTAGTCGCCGACGATCTTGCCCTGCTCGGCCTGGAGCTTCTGGTAGACGTTGTCGGAAACGGCGATGCCGAAGACCTGGGCGACGATACCGGCATTGTTCAGGTTGGCGTAGTCGGCGGCGGCGGCAAGCAGCTTGGGCTCGACGTCGGAGATGCCGGCGGTGGGCACGGCGGTGCTGTTGCCGCAGCCGGTGTGCGTGGTGACGTTGCCGGTGGTGGTGGAGGTGGTGCAGGCGGTCGTCGCCACGGTCACGGTCGTGGCGTTGCTGACCGGCTTCACGCCGGAGCTGGAGCCGCCCTGCTCCTTGTTGATGACGAGGTCGTCGCCGGTGTTCAGGCCCGCGATGCCGAGGCCGGCCTTGGCCTTGCACTCGTAGCGCACGGCGGCCTTGGTGCCGGACACGCTGCCGTCGTAGCTGTAGGTATTGACCGCGAAGGCGTTGTCGCACATGTCGAACACGGTCTTTTCGAAGGACTTGTTGAGCGCGGTGGCGCCGGACACGGTGAAGGTGACGGTGGCGGCGCTTGCGGTGCCGGCAGCCAGGGCGGCAACGGCGAGGGCGATTTGATGCAGTTTCATGGTATTCCTTTCAGATAGTCTCGGGTCAATGCGGTACCACAAGCCGCCAGCCGGCGCGCAGCCGGCGGACGGCAATCGGGTTGAGGTCAATCGGGTTCAGACGCGGCGGCGGCGGGCAGCCATGAAGCCGACCAGACCCAGACCGGCCAGCATCATGCCGTAGGTCGAAGCCTCGGGCACGGGGGCGGGCGGCGCAAAGGTCAGCGTGCCGTCGGCAGCCAGGGTGAAGGTCGACGCGCCATTGGCGTTGCCGTAGGCCACGGCCAGGGCTTCGGCGTTGCCGCTGCTGGAGGTGCGGGTCAGGTAGTAGAAGCCCATGCTGTCGCCGACATTGCCCATGGTGGTGAAGTCGGGGGTCTTGCCGCTGAAGTTGAAGCTGTGCACCGCCGCGCTGATGGCGAAGGCATTGGAGCTCGTATCGTCGATGACGATTTCCGTGCCCGCACCCATCGCGGCGATGACGGCATCCCAGTAGACGTCCTGGTTGATCACGGCATTGTTGAATTCACCGTTGGTGGTCGAAACGCCGCTTGCGGCGATGGCATCCACCAGATTGCTGGGCGAAGTGGTCAGAATGCGCTTCTGATCGACAGCAGAGGTACCAACTCCGTCCAGCGCCGTCACGTCCCACTGCAGGTTGGCGATCGCGTTGGCGTCCATGCCGGCGGTGAAGGTGCTCCAGAGCGAACCGGCGTTCCAGGTCAGGTTGCTGGCGAGCGTGTCGACGATGGAAGTGAAGCCGCCGGTGGCGCGGTTCTGCGTGCCGAAATCGTTCATGGCGATTTCGAGCGAGCGGGTGTAGGAACGGCCGACGCCGTTGTTGAAGCTGGTGTCCAGAACGGTCAGCAGCAGCGTGGCATTGCCGGAGGTGCCGACGTCGTTGGCCGGCGTCATGGCCTGCGCGGAACCCGCGGCCAGCATGGCGGCCAGGGCGATGAGTTTGAGTTTCATGCGGTGTACTCCTCTTAAAGTAAAGACCCAGAAAGTGATGAAGCTTTCCGCCCCCCTGTGGGGCACGGCCGCCGCGAAGACGAACCGACCGGAAATGAAGCCCGTTGTGAATACGGACCGTGCCACTTTAGGGGGCGCGGATGACATGCGATGGGGCGAAACAGAGGAGGAAATTGAGCCGGATGGCTCATTCGCGGAAGAGCGCCCATGCCTGCGGCATGGGCTTCAAGTTGCATGATGCAGGCCGACGCGCGCGCTCAAACAGTGCGGCGGCAAGGTGTTGCCGCCCTACAGCTACTGCGCAGGTCGGCAATACTTTGCCGACATCGTCGCATGCCGCAGGCGTTGCGGCGGCAAGGTGTTGCCGCCCTACAGTTACCGCGTAGGTCGGCAATACTTTGCCGACATCGTCGCATGCCGCGGGCGTTGCGGCGGCAAGGTGTTGCCGCACTACAGTTACCGCGCAGGTCGGCAATACTTTGCCGACATCGTCGCGTGCCGCGGGCGCTACGGCGGCAAGGTGTTGCCGCCCTACAGCTACCACTTCAACTTGCATCTTGCAATTTGTGTCTTGAAGCCCGCGCAGCGGGCGCTCTTTTCATTGCCCGTCGCTGCGCACGCCCTGCGCGCGCACGAAGCCCAGCGCGATGGCCTTGGCGACGGCCTGGCCGCGGGTACGCACGACGAGTTTCTTCATGGCGTGGCGCAGGTGGTTCTTCACGGTGAGCATGGACAGGCCGAGGATTTCGGCGATCTCGTCGTTGGTCTTGCCGTCGCGCACCCAGGTGAGCACTTCGACTTCGCGCGCGGTGATGAGGCCGGACGGACGGCGGCTGTCGTGCTGCGCGCGCGCCTCGTTGGACAGCACGCGCGCAAGGGTGGCGAGCAGGTGCGGCAGCAGGATATCCATGTACAGGGCGAGCCGGCCGTCGAGCGGTACGCGCACGCGCGAAAAGCTGGCGTAGCCCTTGATGTGGCCATTGACCCAGCCCATGCCGTGGAAGGCGACGTTCTTCAGTTCCAGGTCGGTCAGCCGCGCGTGCCAGCCCGCGTCGTCGTGCGGCGGCGCCTCGATGAAGCGGGGCTCGCCCGCGGAGAGCCATTCCTGCGTGAGCTGGGGGATGAGGCCGGTGCCGGGGTGGATGACGCGGTGGTAGTGATCGTCCTTGAAGTAGCGGCAGGCGGTGAAGCGCTCGTGCAGCAGGTAGCCGCTGTCGTCGCTGATGCCGCACAGCAGGATCTCGTGCGGGATCAGCGACTGCACCGGGCCGTGCGCCCAGCTGAAGAACTGGTGACGCAGGTTCACGCGCCGCGCGGCGAGCAGGATGCGCGCAAGATGGCCGCACTCCTCGTCGGTCAGTTCGTTGGCATGCTGCATGGAGGCCCCCCTGGAGCGTGGGAGAGTAAGCGCGGGGGATGACAGATTTTTGAACATGCCATGCGCGTTCAAAAATAGAGCGCCCGCGAAGCGCGACGATGTCGGCAAAGTATTGCCGACCTACGCAGCAGCCTTAGGGCGGCAACACCTTGCCGCCGCAGCGCCCGTGGTACGCGACGATGCCGGCAAAGTATTGCCGACCTGCGCAGCAGCCTTAGGGCGGCAACACCTTGCCGCCGCATTGGCAGTCCACAGGGCGGGAGAGCGTGGTTGTTGGCGCTTCAGGGGCTTGCAGTTCGTAGGGCGGCAACACCTTCCCGCCGCAACGCCCGCGGTACGCGACGATGCCGGCAAAGTATTGCCGACCTGCGCAGCAGCCGTAGGGCGGCAACACCTTGCCGCCGCAGCGCCCGCGGCACGCGACGATGTCGGCAAAGTATTGCCGACCTACGCAGTAACTGTAGGGCGGCAACACCTTGCCGCCGCAGCGCCCGTGGTACGCGACGATGCCGGCAAAGTATTGCCGACCTGCGCAGCAGCCGTAGGGCGGCAACACCTTGCCGCCGCATTGGCAGTCCACAGGGCGGGAGAGCGTGGTTGCTGCCGCTTCAGCGGCTTACAGACACGGCCTCCCCTTCAGGGGGATACCTTCCCGCCGCAATCTCCGCGGCAGACAGTGATGTCGGCAAAGTATTGCCGACCTACTGCTGCGGCTGACGAGTTACAAGATTCAAGGTGTTTTCTGGCGTAGCGAAAAGCCGCCTGCCCGGCGAGAACCTTGCACCTTGCATCTTGCAATTTGAAGCAGCAGCCGTAGGGCGGCAACACCTTGCCGCCGCATTGGCAGTCCGCAGGGCGGGAGAGCGTGGTTGTCGCCGCTTCAGCGGCTTGCAGCCACGGCCTCCCCTTCACGGGGGATACCTTGCCGCCGCAATGTTTGGGCAGCGTGTCGGCAAGGTGTTGCCGACACGCGCTCGACAAGAACCTTGCATCTTGTAACTTGCATCTTGAAGCCCGCTTCGCGGGCGCTCTCTGTTCACACTCCCGTAACAATTGCCCCCTATCGTCGGCCGGTTGCATCTCCCCTCTCCTTTCATGAACGACGACGACTCGCGCGCGCTGCTCGACGCCATCCTGGCGAACGGGCGCCTGTACACGCTGCTGCAGCCGGTGCTGGATCTGAAGACCGGCCAGATCACGGGCTACGAGGCACTGACCCGCGGGCCGTCGAACAGTCCGCTGCATGCGCCGCTGGCGCTGTTCCGCGCGGCGGAATACAGCGGGCGCACGGTCGAGCTGGATCGGGCGTGCATGCGCTCGGCGCTGGCGACCTTCGCGCGGCTGCGCCTGCCGGGACGGCTGTTCGTCAATCTCACGCCGGGCAGCCTGCTCGATGCGCGCTTCGCGCCCGTGGCGATGCAGGCGGCGATTGCGGAGGCCCGGCTCTCCGCCGGACAGGTGACGATCGAGATCACCGAGGATGCGGAAACGATCGACTACCCTGCGCTGCGCACCGCGGTGGCGGGCCTGCGCGCAGCGGGCATCGAGGCGGCGATGGACGATTTCGGCCAGGGCTTTTCCAGCCTGCGACTGTGGTCGGAACTGAAGCCCGGGCTGGTCAAGATCGACAAGCATTTCATCAGCGACATCCACCAGGACCCGCACAAGCTGGAGTTCGTGCGCTCGATCTGCCAGCTTGCCGAAAGCGCGCAAGCCGGCATCATTGCCGAAGGCGTGGAAACGGTGTCGGAACTCGCGGTGCTGAAGGACCTGGGCATCCGCTACGCGCAGGGCTACCTCATCGGCCGCCCCTCGCCGATACCGGTGCGCATCCCGCCGCAGGAGGTGGCGGACTGCCTGGAATCCGGACGGGTGAGCGTGTTCCCGCTGTCCCCCGGGCGCGATTCCAGCCGCGCCACGGCTGGCCGCCTCGCGATGTCGGCGCCGCACGTGTCGCCCGACACGCCCAGCCAGAGCGTGCTCGACCTGATGATCGCCCATCCCGAACTGCACGCCATCGCGGTGGTGGAACACGGCACCCCGGTCGGTCTGATCCACCGCCCTGCCCTGCTCGACCGCTTCATCGGCCTGTACGGGCGCGAGCTCTACGGCAAGAAGCCCTGCGCCATGTTCATGGACGTCGACCCGCTGGTGGTGGACAAGGCCACGCGCATGGTCGAGCTGTCCGAACTGGTGGTGAAAAAGGGAAAAACGGCCTTCACCCAGGGCTTCGTCGTCACCAGCGAAGGCCGCTACCTCGGCCTGGGTTCGGGCTTCGACCTGATGCGCGAGGTCACCGACATGCAGATCGTGGCCGCGCGCTACGCCAACCCGCTCACCGGCCTGCCCGGCAACGTGCCGATCCAGGAACACATGGAGCGCCTGCTTGCCGGCGGCCAGGAATTCGTCGCCGCCTACTTCGATCTCGACCAGTTCAAACCCTACAACGACGTGTACGGCTTCCGGCGCGGCGACGACATGATCCAGCTGCTGGCGCGCATCCTGCGCGGCGGCTGCAACGAGGCGCTCGATTTCATCGGCCACATCGGCGGCGACGATTTCGTGGTGCTGTTCCAGAGCCCGGACTGGGAGCCGCGCTGCCGCGCCATGCTCGAACGCTTCGATGCGGAGCGCGCGCCGCTGTTCAGCACCGAGCACATCGCCGAGGGCGGCTACCGCAGCGAGGACCGGCGTGGCGCCATGACCTTCCATGCGCTGGTATCGCTGTCGATCGGCGCGGTGCTGATCGACCCCGAACACTTCCACCAGTACCAGGAAGTCGCGCGCGCCGCCTCCGACGCCAAGCGCATGGCCAAGCGCATCGAAGGCAGCAGCCTCTTCGTCGACCAGCGGCGCATGCCCTATGCGCGCAAGCTCGCCAGCGAACCGGCCGACGCCGCCTGAACATCCCCGTCGGCGACGGCCTCCCTCGCAGGGCGTGAGAGCCGAGTGGTTGCCGCTTCAGCAGGCACGTCGGCAAAGTGTTGCCGACCTACGCGGCTTACAACCATGGCCTCCCCTTTACGGGGGACACTTTCCCGCCGCAACGGTTGAGGATGGCGAAGCATGTCGGCGAAGTATTGCCGACCTACGCGACCATTTAAGTAGGGCGGGAATACTTTCCCGCCGCAACGGCAGCCGACACACTCGAGTTCCATCCCTGCGATGCTGTCGGGTTCGATCGCGCCCCAGTCCGGTGAATAGGCCCCACGTGCTTGCCAGGCCGCAAATGAAGAATGCGGCCAATCGCAGGGGCGCATGCAATGGCCGTGCTTGACCGGATTGAAGTGAATGTAGTCGAGGTGACGATGCAGGTCGGTATCGTCGCGGATGATGTGGTCGTAAAAGCGGTCCTGCCACAGCGGCGCTGACAGGCCCGCGGATTTGAGCGCCCAGGTGACGTCGCGCTTGAATGCGGCGACGATCGCAGAAAAATTGCCATCGCCCGGTTCAAACAGCCAGTGCATGTGATCGGGCATGACCGCATGGGCAAGGTGGCGGAAGGGATGTCGCGAATGGGTGCGATGCATCGATGCGGATAGTTGCACCGCGTGCCCGACAAGCCAGGGCTGGCGCCGGCGAGCGACCAGCGTCACGAAAACCGGCGCCGCAAGATGATAACGGCGGTAATTGGGCATGGGCGGAGCGTAGCACGTCGGCAAGTGTTGCCGACCTACGCGACCATTTATGTAGGGCGGGAATACATTCCCGCCGCAACGGCACCCGGCACGCAGGCACGTCGGCAAAGTGTTGCCGACCTACGCGACCATTTTAAGTAGGGCGGGAACACCTTCCCGCCGCAACGGCACCCGGCACTCAGGCACGTCGGCAAAGTGTTGCCGACCTACGCGACCATTTTAAGTAGGGCGGGAACACCTTCCCGCCGCAACGCAATGCAAAAAAAAAAGCGAGCCCGTTCGGGCTCGCCAAGCAGTCGGTCGGCTTGCACGACCAACCCCGGAGGAAGCTTCATGATTCTTAACAAAGTGGATGACATGGATCATCTTGTCCCGACATCCGGATATGAGCCGTCCGGCTCATATCCTCGATTTGTGTTCAATACCGGCAAGTCACCCCTGAAAAAAACGGCCCCGAAGGGCCGCAAACGGAGGAGAAGCGGTTGCGATCTGTCCGCTGTACTGCTCTGGTGAGCCGGCCATCAACGATGGCCGGTGGAGGGTTCAGATCGGACGACGCTTCACACGCTCGACCATCAGGCCGACCAGGCCCAGGCCAGCGAGCATGAGCATCCAGTCCTTGGGCTCGGGGACGGGCGCAGTTGCGCCCTCGCGCGCATACACGATCATGTGCGAGAGATCCGGCACCTGATTGCCGGTGTTCTTGAACACGATGCTGAACGTGCCCGAGTCGTTGCCATCGACCACGCGGTTGTCGAAGGCCCAGACGGCAAATTCCGTTCCGCCCTTGAGCCCCACGGCGAAATCGAGCGTGGTCGGGAAGTTCAGCGATGATGCTCCGTTGGTGTCGACGCCGGTCAGTTCCCAGGTTCCTGCCTTCTCCCCCACGGCCGTGACCGTGAACGTCAGGCCCATGAAAGTCGAACCGGTGTCGTCGGTCGAATCGAGGTAGGTCCAGCCACCACCCCAGTTGAGGCCATTGAGAAAGCCGGCGCTGTTCTCGTTGA
Organism: Pseudomonadota bacterium; assembly: GCA_040754275.1. Taxonomy (GTDB): domain Bacteria; phylum Pseudomonadota; class Gammaproteobacteria; order Burkholderiales; family Thiobacillaceae; genus Thiobacillus. Next base: position 25,142 of record JBFMCW010000018.1, on the reverse strand, counting down.
TGTTGCCGCCCACCACGCCGTAGCAGTCGTCGGCAACCTGGCTGTTGAAGCTCATGTCGCCTGCGGAGATGCCTTCCGTTGCAGTGCCGTTCGAGCAATAGCCTGCGGCTTGCGCGCTTGCAGCCAGACCCATCAGGGCGGCCGCGAGGCCGATGTGCTGCAGTTTCATGTCAAATTCCTTTTTTTCAGTTCAGTCGCAGGATGCGCGCCTGGGCATTGGGATAGCCTGCCGGATCGACGATGCCGGTTGCGCCGAAGTAGGCTTCCAGCGCATCGAGGTCCTGCGCGCCGCCGAGACGGTCGGTGCCTTCCTTCAGCACGCTGAAGAGGTCGCCGCCGTCGGCCATGAAGCTGTTGACGGTGACGCGGTAGCTGGCGGCCGGATCGAGCGCGACGCCGTTGAGTTTGATGCTGGACGGCGCGATCTTGTCGCAGGCCGGGCCGCTGGCGTCCCAGGTGTAGCTGAAGCCGTTGGACACCTGCAGGATGCGGTTGAAGGGCTGGTTGTTGGGACAGCCCGTGAACTGCTGCTCGAGCAGGGCCTCGATCTGCGCACCGGAGAGCGTCATGGTCACCAGCGAGTTGCCGAAGGGCTGCACGGTGAAGGCGTCGCCGTAGGTGACGTTGCCGGGCGCGGCGTAGACGAGGTCGGCGCGGATGCCGCCCGGATTCATGAAGGCGATGACCGCGTCGCCGAAGCCGGCGTCGTTGGTGGCGTCGAGCTGGGCGTCGGCGATCACGTCGCCCATCACCGATTCGCCTGCGGCGTTGGCCGAGCGGCTGAGGGTGGCGGCGATCTGGCCGACGACGCGGGCGCGCGGGCCGGCGGCCGCCGCATCGTAGTGTGCGACCAGTTCGGCGAGATGCGGGTCTTCGGCGGTGGCGTCGCCGGTGCCGGTGAGGAGGTTGTTGGCGACCACGGCGGTCACGTCGCGCGTGCGGGTATCGATGGTGAGATCGATGTCGGTGAGGTTGCGTGCGTACTGGCCGGCCGAGGTGACGCGCACCGGCACGCCGTCGCGGTTGGGAATCAGGCAGTTGTAGGCCTGGTGGGTATGGCCGGAGACGACCAGATCGACCTCGGCGTCCAGACGGTTGACGATGTCGACGATGGGGCCGGACACGCCGTCGCAGCCGTTCATGCCGCCGGCGGCGAAGCCGCCTTCGTGCACCAGCACGACGATGCTTTCGATGCCCTTGCGCTTGAGCCTGGGCACCAGCGCGTTGACGGTATCGGCCTCGTCCTTGAAGTCGAGCCCGGCCACGCCGGCGGGCGACACGATGCTCGGCGTGCCTTCCAGCGTCATGCCGATGAAGGCGACCCGGGTGCCGAGGAAATCCTTGACGCCGTAGGCCGGCAGCAGGGTCTTGCCGGTGGCCTCGTCGACCACGTTGGCGGCGAGGAAGCCGAAGTCGGCGCCGGCGAATGCGCCGTCTTCCAGATCTTCGGGCAGACCCACGCCGGAGTTGACATCGACGGGATGGTTGCCGCCCTGCTGCATGCGCAGGACCTCGTCCTTGCCCTCGTCGAATTCATGGTTGCCGACGGCGTTGAAGTCGATGCCGATGCGGTTCATCGCCTCGATGGTGGGCTCGTCGTGGAACAGCGCGGACGTCAGCGGGCTGGCGCCGATCATGTCGCCGGCGGACACCACCGCGTGCAGGCGGTTGGCGGCCTTGAGTTCCTTGATGCGGGTGGCGAAGCGCGCCACGCCGGGGTTGGACGACGAGCCTTCGCCGGCCTTGATGTTGCCGTGGAAGTCGTTGAAGCCGATCAGCTTCACGGTGATCGACTCGCCCACGTCGGAATGCACCGCCGACTTGACGATGTGTGCCAGCTCGCGGCCGTTGATGGCACGCTGCTTGTGCAGCGTGCGCGTCACGCCGGTCACGTGCTTGAGAAACTGGATCTTGCTGCCCCAGGTGTTGGCTTCGTCCAGGATGCGGTCGTTGATGGTGCAGCCATCCTTGAGGGTGCGGTTGGGCACGCCGGTGTCGATGGCACCGGTGAAGACCGTGGCGCGGGTATCGGATGTGTCGCAGGCGGCATGGGCGGAACCCAGCGCGACGCATGCGAGCGACAGCGCGAGGGACAAGGACTTGACTGCGTGATTCATGGGAACTCCCTGGATGGATGCTGGCCTGGTTCCGGACCGCCGGGGCATGCGCCCCGGCTGAACCTTGAGTTGTTACTGGCTTACAGAGCCGCAGCCGAGCGGCGACGCGAAACCATGAAACCGACGAGGCCGAGGCCGGCGAGCATCATGGCGTAGGTCTCGGCTTCCGGTACCTGCATCACCAGGTAACCGTCGGCTGCCAGTTTGATATCGGTGCCATCATAGGAGTGTCCCATGACGCTCTCGATCTGACCGAGGAAGGTCGCATCCGAGGGATCGTTCAGGCGCAGCGTGAAAATGCTGCTGCCCGCCGCGATCGTGTCGGGCTCGAACACCGAGGTGTTGTAGCTGTCGACACTGACGGTCAGGTCGGTGAAACCGACGCTCTTCGTGCCCAGATTGAACAGTGCACCAGCGCCGCCGATGATCGATCCTTCCAGAAGAATGACGTCATCCTTGAAACCGGTATCGGTGTCGAAATTCCTGTCGGGCGTAGTGTCGAACCACAGCTTCACACCCCCATCGACCAGCGTGAAGGTGTTGGGGCCCGTCACCTCTTCCTTGAACCAGGCCGTGACCGTGATCTCGTAGTTGGTGTTCAGGCCGGGCGCTGTCACCACGCCAAGCGTGCTCAGTTCGTGGTTGGTGACATACGACTGGTACCAGCCCCAGTAGACGGTGGGATCGTTTGCATCCTCTTCGAGCAGCACCACACCCCGGGCAAAATCGTAGGTATCGAAGGGCCCGACCGTCTCTTCGTCTCCGGATGCCGTCGGAGCAGCAGTGTAATCGGCGGTGCCTACCCAGTTCGGCGCCGCGGCAGCATAGCCGGATGCGCCAAGCAGCGTAGCAGCCAGCAGGGTTTGAACGAATTTCATGAAGCTCTCCTAAACAAAGCAGTTGAGTACGTAAGCGCGTGAGGTGCTGGGCAACCGGCCGTCCGCGTTCGTAGCGCCTCTCCCAAGGCTGACGCGGATCCTGGTGTTTCCGTCCCCGCCTTGCGACGGGTATGGCTTGATCTGCACGGTGAGGAGTGTGCGGGGCGTTTGTTGCACGCCTTGGAGAGAAAAGCGTGAAGGAAATGGCACGTTCGGGCCAGTGCCAGGATGGTGCACGCGTTCGGGCCATGGCATGCCCCGGCGCGTGTCATCAGGCTCTCATCTGGGCGCGTGATGATGCAGTTCCGATCACCGCAGGGAGAGCCCCATGGAACATGAAGCACCCGACGATGAGGTCGACCTGCTGGTCGACGAGGCGCTGAGCGAACTTGGCGCCGCCGCGCTGGAACCGCCGGACGAATACGCTGAACTGTGCGAATTCGCCGGTTGTTACCCCTGGCTGGACGACATCGTGCAGGCGCATCCGCACGATGCGGCCGTGCTGGCCTCGTTGCGCGGCGACGTGCTTGAACCCGACGCTGCCGAGCAGGCCGTCTACCCGTTCTGACAGCCGTTCCGGCTGTCGGAATTCTTTACACGCACCCCGATCCCGAGGGTGCGGCGGCACGTCATTGTGCCGCGATCCCACACCCATGCGCACTTGCGCGGCGCGGGAACAAAGTTTGCTAACGCCACTCCATGAAAAAAAAGACCCGCCAGAAGGCGGGCCAAGGGTGCGCGTGAACGCATGCTGAAATCGGGTCCCGGCCTTGCCGCCGGCGGCTCACGCAGCTGGCCATGGCAAAAACGCCATGGTCGTTTGTTTTTGTGAATGCCTTATTTACATTGGCATGATCATGTCAGGCGGGTCATGCCAGCTGCTTGCGACGACGCAGCGTCGACCAGCCCACCAGGCCCAGGCCGGCCAGCATCATGGCCCAGGTCTCGGCTTCCGGCACCGGGGTGACGGCGGTGGTCTCGATGCTCAAGCCGGCGAACTTCTTCTCGATGAAGGCGAGCGAACCGGCCGAGGTCGTGGAGGCGAGCAGGAGATTCTGGATGGTGACGTTGATCGCGCGTGCATCCAGCGCGGACACATCGGCCGTGGCCGTTGCAGTCCAGTCGTGCGTCGGCGTGCCAAGCGTGGTCAGCGCGGCGGTGGTGGCGATGCTGGCGGTGATGTCGGTGAGGGGATTGGCCACATCGAAGGCGCGAATCTGCCCGCTGACATCGACCATGCCGCCCGTGCCGAGCAGCAGGTAGTCGCCGCGCTCGACCAGATTCAGGGCATCGAATTCATAACCGTCATGCGCGGCCACGCGCACATTCATGGTTTCGTTGGCGAGTGCGAAGCCCGCACCGTTGAGCGACTGCACATCGAAGGCTGTCGGGGTGAAGAACAGGGTATCGCCGGACACGCTGGCCGGACCGAACAGGCCGAGCAGCGCATCGTCGAAAGTGAAATCGACGGAAGTGCCGACCAGGGTGACGGATGCCGCGACTGCGGATCCCGAGAGTGCCTGACCGAGCACGAAGATGCCGGCGGCCAGTAGATTCACGCGCTTCATGAACTGCTCCTTGTTGTTTCGAGGTGGAAAACCCTGCCCGGCTGTATCGCCCACCTGCTGTGCGATGCGGCCTCCTGGAAATCGGTGGCCGGCCTTTGCGGCCCTGCCGGCTTGCCTGCCGGGAATCCGGCAAAACAAGACTCAGCGCACGCCGATCGGGGAAGCGAAGAAAACGCGACGCCGGACTGGCGTGCGCATGAGACGTCGCCGGACAATATCCGGGCGACAATGAGCGGACGGGCCGTGGGAGGGGCGACCCGTCCAGGCGCCTCTGGGCGGCGCCGACTGCTTTTTCACGCGCACTGCAACTGCCTTGTTGTCCGCAGGTCGGGCGCCGGCTCTGCGTCCGGTCTGCCTGCCTGCGTTTTTTGTTACAGCTTGTTGTTGTCTGCCTTTCGGCGTCTCCTCCTGCCGGATTTCGCGAACGAGACCCGGTGCTCAGGCGCACGCCTCGACGATGACTGCAATGCAATGGGAATTGCCGCGCAGCGCCGTGTCGGCGTGCACGTGAGATGCCGTTTCATGGACGGCCACAGGACGGTCTCGATCCCGGGAGAGAATCTCGACCCTGCACCAGTGTTCCGGTGCTGACTGCTTTTCACGCGCACTGCTTTGTTGTGTACAGCTTTTATTTGTCGCCACCTCCGGGTCTGTGCCCGGATGGCCTTGCGACAGTGGCTACTTTAGCGGCCGAATATTGCAGGTGTTCCGGTTGAAACGCGCGCCGCGATGAGCCAATAGGCTCATGCGAACGCGCTTGCGCCCGCCCCAATCCCGTTTATTCCGCGGGATCACGTCCGGCCAAATCAAGCTGTCACCGGGTTTGGCCAGATTGACAGGCATTACGGTAAGCATTGAAAGATCCGCCATGCCATACACGCTCATCCACGGCAACTTTTTCATTCACAATCCCGCATCGCCCCTCACGGGGCCGGAACCCGACGGTGACACGCTCAAGTTCCGGCCGGACAACCGCGATCTGGTGCTGGGACTGCCCCGTCCGAATCGGGGTGCGGAATTCAACGGCAGCGGGCAGGTGAATCTGCGCTTCGAAGCGATCGACGCGCTGGAAACCCATTTCGCGGTGGCGGGCGAAACCTTCCATCAGCAGATGAGCCTTGCGCTGGCTGCGCGCGACGCCCTGCTCGCGCAGATGGGTTTCGGCGAGGTGACGTTCTTTGCGGAACGGCCTTTCAAGGTCGAATCCGTCGAGCGCCATCCCGTTCCGGGCTACATCCTCAGCAACGGTCTGGATACCTACGGGCGGGTGATCGCCTTCGTGTATGCGGGCGCCCACCCGGCGGTCGACGGGACGCAGGTCTTTCTGACACCAGAGATGCTGGATGCCAGCCTCAATGCCTTCATGCTGAAACACGGCCATGCCTGGGCCGGGTTTTACCTCGGCATGCCGGCAGAGCTGCGCGAGCCGCTGCGCGTGCTCGCGGTCGAAGCCCGTACTGCAGGCCGCGGCCTCTGGGCAAAGGCGCTGGGCATACCGGGCAAGCCGGCCGACATCGCGGATATGGACGATCTGCAGCAACGGGTGATCTGGCCCAAGCTGTTCCGGCGCCTCGTGCCCTATTTTCGGGAAGGGCACACCGATTTCACCGCGCTCGATGCCTGGCTGCGCGCCGATCCGCGCAATCGCGACGATCGCCTGCTGCTGCCCAACCGCGAACTCGGCAACATGCACGATCTGGTCGACGGGCAAGGCGAGCGCATCGTGCTCACGCACTATCCGGAAGACGTGGTCATCGTGCCCGACGATTATGGGTTGTTGCCCGAACAACCCGGCGGACAGCCCCCGTCACAGCCTGGCGCAGGCTCGGTGCGCATCGTGGCTGCGCTGGTCGATCCCCTGCAGTCGCCCGAGCGCGGCCACGAAACCGTCACCCTGCTCAATGCCGGTACGGCACCGGTCGATCTGAACGGCTGGAAACTGGCCGACAACAACGGACGCCAGCCGCTTTCGGGCTCACTGCCAGCCGGCGAGGCGGTGCGCATCCAACTGGGTGCTGCGGTCCGCCTGTCCAACACGCGCGACACGCTCAGCCTGCTGGACGGAACGGATGCCCTGATCGACCAGGTCAGCTACGAAAAGCGCCACCTGCCGCCACCCGGCCACAGCCTCGTCTTCTGAGCGCCGCAATCCGGGCCTTGCGGCTGGCGCCTCACCTTGGCGACGCGACTCCGCGGCGGACAGCCATGGCCCCCACCAGCCCCAGGCCGGCGAGCATCATGGCGTAGGTCTCCGGCTCGGGAATGGGCGCGATTTCCAGCGCGACAAATTGCGTGAACTGCGTCCCGCTGAAATTGTTGTCGGATACCAGGATCAGGGTCTGCCTGCCATTCAGCACCGGCCCCAGCGTGAGCCCTTCGATATTGTCGAGGGCAAGCGTGGTGCCGTCGTCATGCTTGAGCGCGGAAAGATCGAGCAGCAGGGTTTTGGCGGCCGGCGTGATGGTCAGGCCGGTCAGGTCGGTGATGCCCGAGATATCGGTTGCCGAACGCGCATCGACATGGAACAGGCGGATGGTGTTGCCCGTGACCGGCGATCCGGAGGTTGCCGCGCCGGCGGCAAACGAGCGCTCGATGGCGATGAACTCGCGATCGCCGATCGCCAGCAGGTCGGTCAGCCCGTTGGTGGCGAATCCGGTGATCGGGTTGGGTGCGAGGACCACAGGGGCCACGTCGTAGGCGTATTCGGCCCCCGCCGCGCCGGTGGCCAGGTCGAACGACAGGATGCGCGCCCTGGAGCCGTTGACGATCGTGGCAGGCAGGCTGTCCTGGGCAAGGCCGTTCTCCGTCGCCGTGTAGAGGGTCTTGCCATCCGTCGAGAGCGCCATGCTCTCGAAGGCGAGGTTGTTGTAGATCCCGGAATCTGCCATGCCCAGTCCGCTATCGGAACCGACCGGATTGAAATACGCCGGGACGGCGAAATCGCGCACGTGGCTGCCGTCCGGTTTCATCTCGCGCACGGTGGGGTTCTGGAAACCGGCACCGGAGCGCTGGCCCTCGTTGCTCCAGTAGAGCCTGTCGCGCGCCACGTCGTAGCGCATGCCTTCGGGATCGACGGTGTTCGGTGCGAAGGCACCGCCGCCGGGCTGCTGGATCGTGGTCGTCCCGGTGAAGCTCACGCCTGCCATGCCGGGCGCCGCCGCGCGGACGAACTGGCTCAGGTCGAGATTCAGCGTGTAGAAGCGCGCGGGATTGATCCCCGACCGGTCGTCGCTGATCGCGAAATAGCGCTGGCTGGCGGCATCGTAATCCAGGCCGGAGAGGCCGCCAACGGTGGTGCCGGCATACAGCGTGCCGCTCGGTACAATCTGCTGCCCGAGATAGTTGAGGGTGAAACCGGCGGCATGCGCGCCAGCGACGGACTGTGCCAGGACCAGGGCGAGAAGGGTGCGGTTGAGGTTCATGTCTGTCTCCGTATCGTGACGAAAAACGAACGGACACGGACGCGCGCCGCCGGCTGCACGGGGCGGATGGCTTGCAGGGGGTCTTCGATGCGAAGACCCCGATGTTCACGCGCGTACGATCTGTTCTTGTTGTTGAGCTTTCCGGAATGGATGACGGATTTCGCCCTGAATGTCCGTTTGCTGTCGTTGGTGCAGCGCCGGCCGGGAAAGCATTCCCACCCCGCGGTTTTCCGGACAGCCGGTCTGATGGATCACCCGGGTGAGGGGTCTGTGCGTCATCCGTGCTGGAAAACTCGATCATCGCGTGCCGGTCAGCCCGCCACGCTAGGGCAAGCCTCGCACACGCGTGTTGCCGCAATTCGCGGCTGCGAACGGGGCAGCATGCGCTGAACGGCTCATGCCGCTGCAGCGCGCCGGCGACCCCCCGGGCACTTGCGCCCTATCCCGCCCAGGAGTCCGGCCCCCAGCAGCAGCAGCGCCCAGGGCGGCAGGGGCACGTCGCCGTCGGCCGCTGCCGCCGCGACGACGCTGAAGCTCTGCACCACCGGATCGGCAGGCGCATAGGTGGCGTTGCCGGGCTGCTGCGCGGAGAGCGTGCACGTGCCGACCGCCAGCAGGCTCACCGTGCTGCCCGACACGCCGCACACCGCGCCGGTGAGCGACACGAACTGCACCGGCAATCCGGAGCTGGCGGTGGCTTCGACCGCGAAGGCGCCACTGTCGATGGCGCGATCGGCGAGCGGGCCGAATGCAATGGTTTGCGCAAGTGCGGTCGATGCGAAGCTGCGCACCACGGTCGGCGCGGCGGCGTAGGTCGCGTCGCCGGCCTGGTCGGCGGCAACCGTGCAGGTGCCGACCGCGACCAAGCTGACCACGTTGCCGGCTGTCGTGCACACGGCGGGCGTCTGGCTGGCGTAGCCGACCGCCAGGCCGGAACTGGCGCTGGCATCGAGGCTGAATACGGACCCCACGGGCGTATCCGGAACCGGATCGAAGCTGATGGTCTGCGCCTGCAGCAGCGACCAGGCGAGGCTGAGTGCGCCGGCAGCGCCGGCCTTGCCGTCGACCGCGATGCGGTAGGTCGTGCCGGCGACGGCGGCGAAGTTCAGCCCGCTGGCGTTGCCGGACGAGCCGTCGTTGTCGTTCGAGGCGACTGCGGCGAGCGCGCCCACGCTGCTGCCGGTATAGACCGCGAGCAGGGTATCGGCACCGCTGCCGTGGGTGTGCACGCTGGCCGTACCGGACACGGCCGGCGTCCACTGCCACCACACCGACTTGCCGCCGCTCGTGCCGGCGTGCGCGGGTTCGCCCGCCTCCGCCGTCGCGTTCAGGTTCCAGCCCGTCGTGCCGCCCGCATTGCCCGTCAGCACCGCAGCCGCAGCGAAGGCATCGTTCGCCGGGGCGCCCTGTGCGGCGAGCACGTCGACGCGCGGCTTGACGATGCTGTTGCGCGCGTCGGTGACGTACACGCCGTTTGCGGTCAGCCGCCCCAGGCGCGTCGTCGCGCTGTCGGCAGGAAACGCCTGCGCCAGCAGTGCGACCGCGCCGCTGACCACCGGCGAGGCCACCGAGGTGCCGGCCACGGTCGCGCCGGTCACGGTGGTCAGCGCACCCGGCGCCAGCAGCGTCAGGAAGCTCGCGCTGTTGGAAAAGCACGCGACCTTGTCCGCGGCCGTGCTGCTGTCGGTGCAGTCGGGCTCGGGCGCGGTCCAGGTGCGCGCGCCCACGTTGGCATCGTAGGTCGCCCCGACCGACACCGCCTCCGGCGTGCAGGCCGGGTTGGCGATCCCGTCCGTGAAGCCGTCGTTGCCGCTGGAGACGATGCCGAGGATGCCGGCATTGCGCGCGTTGAAGAGGGGCTGGCGGTAGGGATTGCCGGACTTGCACGTGCTGGTGTACTTGTTGCCGTCGCCGAGGCTGAGATTGAGCGCGACGATGTTGTACACAGCACGGTTGTCGATGGCCCAGTCGATGCCCTCAATGATGTCCGAGCTGTAAGCCGTGCCGCCGTCGAACACGTCGATCGCGATGATCCCGGCACCCGGTGCGACCGCCGTCGCCACCCCTGCGACCCAGGTGCCGTGGCCGTTGGCGTCGCGGCTGCCGTCGTCCGGCGCGGTATCGAATGCGGCCACCACGCGGCATCCTGCCGGCACGCCGGGCGCGCTGCAGGAACCGAATTCGCTGCGCGTGTAATCGACGCCGGTATCGAGCACGGCGATGGCCGTGCCGCTGCCGGTGCGGCCCATCACCGTGTTCACCGCGGACTGGCCGACAAGCGGCAGGACCTCGGCCAGGTGCGGAACCATTCTCGTGTTCTCGTACACCGCCGCCACCTCCCCGCGCGCCAGCAGCCGGACGAGCGCGTCTGCATCGCGCAGGCGCAGCAGGGCCATGGGAATGTTGCGGTAGCTGCGGCGCAGCTCGACCGCTCCCGCAGGCAAGTCCGCCAGCGCCCGCTCGCGCAGCGCACGGTAGCGGTCCGCACGCAGGCTGCGCGCCTGGGCGTCTTCCTGCTGCAGCTGGCGCAGCGCACGATAGGCATCCAGCTCGGCGTCGATGGCGGGATCCTCGAACAGCACCAGCACGTCCCGAATCTCACCCCGCACGAGTTTGTCGTGAAGCGCCGGCGCGGCTTTCTCCGCATAAGCGGGCGGAAGCGCATCGGGCATTCCGGCCGCCTGCACCAGCGGCGCGCACAGGAGCAGCGCCGGCAGCCAGCGCGCCGCGCGGTTCGTGTGCTCTCCCATGTATGCGAATACAGACATGACCCGACAGCTTAGGCGCGCCGCATGACAGCATTGCGTGATGCGATGTGGTCCGCAAGGCCCCCCGCGCAATTCGTAACAATGCGTCCGGACAATCCGGATCATCCCGATCCAAGGAAATTTCCAGCCATGCACAAGGCCCTGCTGACCGCCCTGCTGATGCTGCCCTTATCCGGCCAGTGCGCCGAACTGCCGCGCGTCGACGGCTATGTCGATGGGCAGCCGGTACGCTTCATCGTCGATACCGGCGCCTCCGAGATCGTGATCCCGCAGGCGCTGGCGCAGCGTCTCGGCATCGCATTCCGGCACGGTGCGCTGGCACGCTACGAAACCGCCGGCGGGCCCGTCGAAGGCCATCGCGTCATACTGTCTTCGGTGCGGGTCGCCAACGTCGAGGCGCTCGGCGTGACCGCGCATGTGCCCGCTACGGACACCGGGCTGCAGGAAGCCCTGCTGGGCATGAGCTTCCTGAAGAACATCACCATGACGCTGCATTCGGGCACGGTGTCGTTCTCGCCCTGACACCCTGCCCCGAATCCGATTCGCCAACATTCAACAGGAGCCGCACATGAAACCCGGAATCCTCACCGCCCTCGCCCTCTCGCTCGCCGCATCCCTGCCCGCCAGCGCAGCCCAGGCCAAATCGCCTGCAGCCGCGCAGGCCGAGACCGCTCCTTGCGCCAAAGAAAAGTTCCGCGGCAAGGGCGCGAAGGCACGCCGCCTCGCCTGCCTGGAAAACTGGCAGCGCGCACGCCTCGCCGAGGAAAGCAAGGTGCGTGAAGAAATCGAAACCCTGCGCCGCGAGCTGCGCGAGCAGTGTGCGCAGGACCCGCGCAGCTGCGCCACCAGACAGGCCGAACTGGGCGAAAGACTGCAGGGCAACTGGCGCGACCAGGCAGGCGAAGGTCACGCTTCGGATTGATCCGGGAAAGCCGCGCCGCGGCTCCCGCAGGCCGGTCGATGCTGCGTTACATGGATTTGCTGGTCAGCAACTCGCGAGGTCATGGACGCAGGTCGGCAAAGTATTGCCGACCTGCGGGGCTACCGGGTATGCATCATCAGCGTTGCGGATGGATGCGGAGCCCCCCCGCCCTCGGGTGCCCCAGAGTTCAGAGGCGTAGGTCGGCAATACCTTGCCGACATTTCTGTGGCCGGGACGCACGCGCATCCATTCCATTCCGGTTTCATGAACCAGGCGTGCCCGGCTTCAGCCGCCAGCGGCCCATCGCACCCAGCAGCAGCCCCCCACCCAGGATGAACGGCACCCACAGCGGCAGCGGCACGTCGCCGTCGCCGGTTTCGACAGGCGCCTGAATCCCGCAGGGATCGCCGAAAATCTGCAGGACGTATTCCGGGTGATCGACGAATGGATTGCGATTGCCCTGCCACGAATAGATCGTGTCGTTGCGCGACCGCTCCGCGTTCGATACCGGATCGCCCTGGTGCCACGCCACCAGATCGCACAGGTCGCCGAACCGCGGCTCCCCGCTATCGGTCAGCCGGTCCACCAGTTCGAGATCGGGTGTGCCGCCGTCTACGCCGCTGCCGCCAGCGTAGCGCACCGCCATGTACATCATCACCCGCGCGATGTCGCCCTTGACGAGGTCCGGCGCTTCCCAGGTTTCCAGCGCAGCGTCTTCCTTGCAGGCGGTGCATTCCGGATTCGGCACGCCGCCGTAGGCAAAGTCGTCGTTGGCGCGGTCCGCATTGATCGACTTGTCGGCCGCGAACAGGTGATGGCCGTCGGTGTAGGCGTGATAGCCGCTGTTCGGGAAGCCATGGGAATTCGCCCACACATGCTCGCGGTTCCAGGCGTCGGGCGTGTTGCCGCCGGTGTCCTGGTCGGTTTTGGGAATCGAGCGGCGGGAGTAGAGGCCGATCACGTTCGCCGGATTGGCCGGGTCCGCGTCCGCCTCCTTCAGCATGTCCCAGGTGCAGCTGTAGGTCTGCACGATGTGGCCGTCGATGATGTCGTGCAAGGCGTTCTTTAGCGCCGCGCCGGCCAGGCCGCTGGCCGGCGCGTAGTAGTCGCCCGCGATATAGGCAGGCACGACCGGCTTGGTGCAGGCCGCACCGACATCGCAAGCCAGGAACACCATCAGCAGGCTAGGCGCGGTCAGTGCCTGCAGACGGAAAGGATTCATGAGGGGTCAGCTTGCGATGCATGAAAAAGCCGCTGCACATGGCAGCGGCTTCTCGACTGTGCGGACAACAAGGTTCAGGCACGGCGGCGGCGTGCCATGAAGCCGACGAGGCCCAGACCGGCGAGCATCATGGCGTAGGTTTCGGCCTCAGGTACCGGTGCGGCCATGACGGTGAAGTTGTCGACGCGATCAGTGCCGGTTGTTGCAACTGTGCCACCATTGGTCGACACCGTTGACGCATCTACCAGGCGGAAGTAAACGCTGGCCTGATTTTCAATGGCGTTGACGGTGCTGAGATCGTAGGTATAAGTGTCCAGCCCCGTAGGCGTGGTCGACGACCAAGCCGGGGTGCTGTTATTTCTGACGCTGTAGCTGGCGAACTCGGTAAAACTCGAACCATCGGTGCTGTAGCTCAGTTTGAAGTCACGCGGTCCGGTGCTGCTGCTGACCTGATCCCAGGAAAGGCTGATGTCCACATATCCGATGGTGCTGACCTGGAACTGGTAATAGTCGCCCACCGACCAGAAGTTCGAGCTAAACGACTCACCCGACCCGTTGCCAACCGGATTGGAATACACAACGGAGGAATTGGCGTGGTAGCCCAGGGCCGAACCGCTGCCGACTTCCGGTGCGAAAGAGCCTGCGGTCGTCGGCACGCTGGTTTCGAACGTCCATTGGGCGAGGGTATCTGCACTGGCATTGACGCTGACGAACAGGCTGGCCGCCAGAAGGATGCTGAATTGCGATTTCATGTGAATGCACTCCATCTATCAGGAAAACAGGGGTGGGTTACTGCATTCACGCTGACTGCTGTGGCCTTGTGCTTTCGGTTGGCCTTGTTGTGTCGACAAGCTTAGGGGGCTTCCTTTACAGCCATTGGGTCCGGCGAAGGGCAGCGCATGAGCCGTTCAACTCATGCGCCTTCCCGACATCACACTGCTGCCCGCCGCGCACGCTGGCGGATAGCGCCCAGGAGCGCCGCGCCGAGGAGGCCCAGCGCCCAGGGCGGCAGCGGCACGTCGCCATCCTCGGCCACCGCGCCGGTCACCGCAAAGCTCTGCACGACCGTGGCGGCGGCAGCGTAGGTGGCGTTGCCGGGCTGGTCGGCGGCGATGCTGCAGGTGCCGCTGGCGACGAGGGTGACGGTGGTGCCGGAGACGGTGCACACCCCCGGCGTCGTCGAGCTGAAGACGACGGCAAGCCCGGAACTGCTGCTGGCGACCAGCACGAAGCTGCCGCTGCCGAGCGTGCGGTCGGCAAGCGGCGCGAAGCCGACGCTCTGGCCGAGCAGCACGGCGAAGCTCTGCACCACCTGCGGCGCAGCGGCGTAGGTCGCGTTGCCAGGCTGGTCGGCGGCGAGGGTGCAGGTGCCGGTGGCGAGCAGGGTCACGCTGTTGCCGGAGACGCTGCACACGGCCGGCGTGGTCGAGCTGAACACGACGGCGAGGCCGGAGCTCGCGCTGGCGCCGATCGTGATGGGCGAATCGTCGATCGCAACCGGCGGCAGGCTGCCGAAGCTGATGCTCTGCGGCAGCAGGCTCGGGTTGTAGACGACGCTCGACTGGGCGTTGAGCGGCGTCGGCTGCACATTGCCGTCGTTGTCGGTGGCGATGCTGTAGAACTGGTAGTGGCCGGCCCCCTGCGGGAAGTTGAAGCTCATGTCCCAGGCACCCGGGGTGGTGTCGGTGCCGATCGCTGTCCATGCGCCCCAGGCGAGGCCATCGGGGGCGAAGCGGTAGAAGAACTGCACCGAGACCACGCTGGCGGACGAGAGCGGCGCGGTGTAGTCGACTTCCAGCGCCGGCGTGTAGCTGCCGTACTCCTTGGCATCGAAGGCATAGGTCGTCGAGGCCGGGTTGGCGTCCTCCGTCACCGGCTTGGCGACCAGGCTCACCGCCGTCCTGCCGTTGGCGTAGGTGCCGAGATCCCATGTGTACCAGGTGCCGGTCGCGCTGATGCTTTCGGTGTCCAGAACCGTCGCATCGTAAGCCGGCTGGGTGTTCCAGGTGATCGCCGATTCGCTCCACCCCGTGTCGCTGCTGCCGCGCACTTCGACCGGCAGCGCAGTGCCGGCGGGACGCCACTGGTACAGTTTCAGACGCGAGGCGCTCACCGTGGCGCCAGCCGGCAGGCCGGACAGGTCGAAGCGCAGCCAGGCGCGCTCGTTGCCGAAGCCGCTGGCGGCGCTCTGCACGTACATGCTGGTCGACGAACCGTAATTGGTCGTGGGGTTGCCCGAGGCGACCTGGGCGTCGGCGACCGGCGCGAGGCTCAGGGTACCGGCACCGCCGGTGCTGGCGTCATTGGCGCTGGCCGTCAGGGTGATGGGACTGCTCGCCGTGGGGCTCGGGCTCACGGCATTGACCGCGGAGAACGGCAGGTAACCACCGCCCGTTCCGCTGCCAGCAACCACCGTGGCCTCCCGCAGGCGGAAGCGGCGCTCCGGATCGCTGCCGGTACGCTGGGTCTGGATGCCGACCAGTTCGAGCAGATCGCCGTTCGTGCCGGGCAGCTTGCCGATGGTGTAGTAGCCGCCTTCCTTGTAGATCGTGAGCGTGACGCCGTTGGCGTCCTGCACGGTCTTGTCGCCGGTGCGCACGGCGCGGAATTTCACCAGCCGGTTCTCGTGCGCCTCGTCGAAGAAGTCGGCGGACGCAGCCTTGAATTCGGGCTGGGCGAGCGCGGGGTCGCTGCCGTGGCGCTTGAATTCCTGGCCAGGGGCGTACACCGATTCCTGGTCGACGAGCTGCGGGTTGCCGGCGAAGAAACCGCCCTCGCCCCACACTTCGATGATGTCGCCGACCTTGAGCATGCCGTCGGGGAAGCCGAGATGGCTGCGGTAGAGCATGGTCTCGGCGAATTCATGGGCAGGATTGATGCTGCCGTCCGGATTGACCAGGGTGGCCAGGCCGTAGGACGTGCGGCGCGCCACGGTTTCCGGCAGGGCCTCGATCAGGCGGACGAACACGCCTTCGAAGTAGGGTTCGTTCTCGGCATCCGCCACCATGGTGACCACGGCCTTGAAGCCGCCGGCAAGTTCGGTGTTGAGCACGTAGCGCGGGCCTTCGATGGTCATGGGGTTGGACGCGCCGAACTGCGCGGTGTACTCGACCACGGAATCGCGGATGCTCTGGGTGTAGGCCGTGTTCGGCTTGGTCGAGAAATCGTACTCGCCCCCCGACTCGTTGATCCAGTCGTCGTGCAGGAACATGTATTCGCTGATCGCCACCTGCCAGGTGGTGGCGGTGTCGGTCCTGGACAGCGCGACCGGCGCCAGGGGGCCGGCGCCGTCGGCGTCGTAGGTGATGGCGGTGACGACGCCGTCGTCCGCCGTGACCTGCCAGCCCTTGGAGATCGAGCTGCCGACGTAGTGGCTTTCCAGGTACGCCCAGACATCCGCGCTGGTCAGGGTGACGACGCGGATCTGGTCATCGGTCCACGGGTAGGTCTCGTAGATGTCGAGGTAGGTGACCGGGCCGGCCTTCACGTCGCGGCGCACGCCGCCGCCCGACTGCAGGGCGAGCTGCGCCGGCACGCCAAGCTGGCCGAGCTTCCACACGGTGGCATCGGCGATCCACTCGCCGGCGGCGTTGTCGCCGCTCCACGGAAACTCGGACAGGGTGAACCACTTGTCCTTGTCGAGCCGGAGATCGACGGCGGAATGGCCGACCACGTGATCCAGCGGGCAGGACTGGTTCGCACTGGCGCGACCGGTGACGGCGGGCGGCAGCACGCAGGGCTTGTCGGTCTGCGCGTCGTATTCCGCGATGAGGGTATTGACCAGGGTCTGCACCGCGGCGTTGGGCGTGAGTTCGCCCGGCTTCACCGGATGCTTCTGCGCACCCAGGTATTCCCCCTGGGGCGTGAGCTGCACCTCGCCCACGTATTGCCCGTAGGACGCGGCCTCGACCACGGCGGTGTTGTGATTCAGGTTGGACGGCTGCCAGACGGTCTTGCCCCAGGTGTGCCAGTGGCCAGCCACCACCAGATCGGGCGGCGTCACGTCGCCGTCGCCCAGCAGGATTTCATCGCCCGAGTTGTAGCGGCGATGGCCGATGTGCGAGAGCAGCACCACCACGTCGGCGCCCTCCCCGCCCTGCGCGACGGGCTTGCGCAGATAGCTGACCCAGTCCTTGAGCTTGACGTGGTTGGCGTTGCTGCTGGTCCAGCGGGTTTCCTTCACTTCGATCAGCGCTTCCGTGCTGGCGGAGAGGATGGCCGAGTCGTCGGTGAGGTAGCCCAGCACCGCCACCCTGGTCGGCGTGCCGGCAGACGACGTGGTGTTGACGATGACATAGGGGCGGAAAGTGTTCGCAGCGGGCCAGGCGGAGGGCGTGGGTACGGTCGCGCCGTAGTTCAGCATGTTCACCGCCAGGAAGGGCAGCCCGGAGGCCTGCATGTTGGTCAGCATCTGCGCATCGCGCACGTCGTGGTTGCCGATGACGATGGCGTCGAGGCCGCGGCCGCCCAGGGTCTTCAACTGCGCGTCCAGCGTGACCAGATAGTCCACCTGGCCGCCATTCACCCGCAGGTCGCCCAGCGGATTGCCTTCGGAGATGTCGCCCGCGTCCAGCACCAGCGAATTCGGGTTGGCCGCCTTCAGCGCCATGAGCCTGGACGCGACGTAGGCCGCGCCGCCCGCCTCTTCCAGCGCAGGCGCTTCGCCCGTGCCGTCGGGGAAGTCGTAGTCGTGCGTCGTCAGACGCGAATGCATGTCGTTGACGTGGATGATGTTGATCCTGTCGTCGGGCCAGGCGCCGCCGCTGTATTCCACGCGCAGGCGCGGCGCATAGCTGGTGTTGAATTCCCGGGTGTCGAAGGCGTAGGACGCCCACTGGCTGGCACCCTCGGTGGCCGCCTTGACCATCAGGTTGATGCGCTCGTCGCTGAGGTTCAGGCGATCCTGGACGTGGGCAGTGACGTCGAACTCGATCCAGTCGTATTCATTTTCGCTGCCCAGTGTGAGGCTGGACAGGGGCGTGCCGGTATCCGTCGGCTGACTGCCCCAGGTGATGCCGGTCTCGGTCCAGCTGTCGTCGTTGCTGGCGTGCACGTCCACCGGCAGCACGTCGCCCTCGTTGTCGGCCTTGAAGAGATACAGGCGCAATTTGGCCGAGGTGACGGTGGCGCCGGGCGGAATCTCGCCGGCCAGGTCGAAGGCGGTCCAGGCACGCTGGTTGCCGAAGCTCCCGCCGTTGGCGCTGGCGATGTACATGCTGGTACCGGTGCCGCTGGTGCCGCTGTATTCCGCGACCTGCGCATCGGCGATGGGCGCGAAGTCGTGGTAGTGGGCGGTGGTGTCGAGGCTGGCGGAACAGCTGGCCGCGGCCCCGCCGTTGATGCCCGCGCACGACCAGGTCCAGGGACCGCTGCCCGCCACCGCGGAAGGCGTGCCGGTCGCGCAGAGATCGCTGACCGGCGCCGTCGCGCGCTGCTGGCCGTTGGCCGCACCGCACACGCCGGCGATGGGCGCATTGGTGAAGTTCGCGGTGATGGTCTGCGAAGCCGTGACGTTGCCGACGGTGAGCGGATTCGACGTAGTGGTGACGAAGCCGTTGGTGCCCGTCCAGTCGACGAAACTGTAGCCGCCGCTGGGATTGGCCGTGACCGCGCTTGCACTGGCGCCGTGATCGACGGTCTGCGGGGTGGTGCCGGTGAGGCTGCCGCCCGTGCCGGCGGCGAAGTTCAGCGTGTAGCTCTGGATGGTCGCGGAGCAGCTGACGGTGCTGCCGCCGCCGCTGCCGGCGCAGTCCCAGGTCCAGGGGTGGCCGCTGCCGCTGACACTGCCCGGGGTGCCTGCGGTACACAGGTTGGTGGGTGCGGTGGCGGCGAGCGTCTGGCCGTTGTCGCTGCCGCAGGCGCCGTTGATTGCAACGGCCGTACTGACCGTGCCTTCTACAACGAGATCGTTGGCCGCGCTGTTGGCCACGTCGTAGATGTACCAGGTGCCACTGGAACTGGTTCCACCGTAGTTGACAATACGAAAAGTGACCGTGGTACCGGCAGGGACGTTTTGCAGGGCGCCGACGCCGGAGAGATCGATCGCGGCAAGAGAAGCGCCCGAGGAGGAAGTGGAGGAATAGTTCAGCGTGGCGATGTCGGCAAATGCGCCGCTGCCGATCTGGTATTGCAGCACGCCGTTCGCCGGCCCTGTACCGGACCGGCGGTAGTCGAACTTGCTGATGCTGCTGAAGGAAACCTGATAACCGGTTGCGGCGGTAACGGTGAAGGTGGCGTAATCGTTGCCGCTCACGGCGTTGGCTGCGCCGGTGTTCTGCCAGTCGTGGCCACCCCAGGCGCGTGAAGCAGCAGTATTGGAAGTACTCACGCCCACGCCACGGGTCAAGCCGCCCACGGTCAGATTGGCGGCGCTGCTGGTGGCGCCCAATGGCGAAACGCCCCAAGCGGTCTGCCCGCTTACGTTCCAGCCCGCCAGTACATCGGCCAGCGTACTGGTACTGGCCAGCGAAAGCGTCGCCGCAAGCGCACACGCAGTGAACCGGCTGAACATGGACTGGAAGATCGGACGTGACATGGCGGAATCCCGGGTTGGCGCCGGCATCGAGCCGGCGCGGATGAATTCCCGGGATTCTTCTCCTGCAATGTCACTGCCTGATTAAGGCGCCACCCCCGATTGCTGAGCCGATAGGCTCATGCGGCGCAGCATGCGGCATGCCGACAGCCACCCCGCAAGCCCCAGGATCGCGCCGATGCCCAGCCGCCCGCCCGCGTGCAGGAACGCATGCCAGATCATCAGAGGCGAAAAGCGGTCCGGCTCCAGATTGTCGATGAACATGTCCCACACGTAGGCATGCAGGGTCAGCGGCAGGTCGGCGAGAAGAAAAACGAAGGCGAAGAGCGCCGCCAGCAGGCTGGCCAGCAGCCGCGACGGCCAGCCAGCCGGCAGGGCGAAGGCCAGGGCCGGCGCGATCACCAGCGGCTGCAGCATGGCACCGGTGGTGGTGGTGACTTCGAGCCAGCCGCTGTGCGCCGTGATCATCTGTCCGCCAACGACGAAAGGCGCGATGACATCGACGCGCAGCCGCACCACCGTGTCCTGCCAGTTGCGTTCCACCCCGAGAAAAGCGATGCCGAAACGGTCGTCAATCCAGCCGAGTGCACCATGTGCGGCCGGCAGAAGCCCCTCGATCAGCGGCGCGCCCCACATCCAGGCGCACGTCAGGGTCGCGGCGAAGCCGACAGCGAGCGCCAGCGCGAAGCCGGCCGGGCTAGGCCACCCGGTCGCGGTGGCGGACGACATGGCCGCTGTAGGTCGGGAATACTTTCCCGACGCCCCTGCTGGGCACCCATGCGGCGGGAAAGTATTCCCGCCCTACGGCTTTCCCTGCAGCCGGTCGAATGGATAGCCCGTGTGAAGTTTGAGGGGTCATGTGTTCCGGAAAACTCAACCGGCCGTCCGGTCGCGGTGGAGGACGGCATAGAAATACAACACCACGGCCGCGATCAGCACGACAGGCAGCACCGTGGTATGCAGCACATCGAACAGCGCACGCTCGTTGCGGAAGGCATAGAACAGCGCAAGGATGCGCGCCTGGTTGAGCACGAACACCAGTCCGAGCCCCAGCGCGAGTCCGGCCAGCCTGCGCTTCCAGCCCAGGCGCACGGCGGCGAACGCGGCGATCAGCAGGAACATGACCTCCGTGCCCTCGCAGCCGTTGAGGATGTTGAGCCCGCCGCCGGGCGCCTTGATGCTCGCCGCCACCGGCCGCGCCTCGATCTCCGGCGAGAGCGTGCGGATCAGCGCGGCCGCCGGCTTGACCGTGGCCTCGTGGATGACCAGCCGCTCGACCGCCGTGTCGCGCGCCGTACCCCATGACCACTGCAGGACGAAGAACACGGCAAGGAAGATCGCCAGCGACAGCCACATGGGATACGGCGTGCGCGGCGGCTCGGCGTCGCAGGCGCCGTCGGGCAGGTAAGGAATGTCGGTGGGGTACGGTGCGGCCATGCCAGCGGGTCGTGCATGAAACGGCGCCATGCTCGACCCGGCGCATGACAGCATGATGAACGGCCCGGGCCGCGCCGCATATCGGGGGCCGCTGCCCGCGATGCCCGGGCTCAGCTGCCCGTGCCGTGCAGGACAAGCAGCATCGAGACCGCCGCAAGCCCGATGTTGATGATGCCGAGCGCCTTGAGCCTGCGATACAGCACGGGCACCGAGATGCCGAGCTTCTTGGCGACGATGCGGCGCGAACCGTAGCGCTTGAGCAGCGCGCGGATATGCTCGGCTTCGGCCTGCGAGCCGGCACCGTCTGGCGGGAGATCGCCTCCAGCGTTGGGCAGGCGTCCGCCGTCCCCTGCGGTTGCGGCGGATCGCTTGCGCGGACGCGTCCTTGTTCCATCGCCGCTCACCGCGGGCGCCGGATCGAGCGCAAGATCGCCGGCATCGATCACGCCTTCGCGACAACGCGTGGCGGCGCCCAGCAGCAAGGCATGCAGTTCGCGCATGTTGCCCGGAAAGGCATGGGCGGACAGGGCCTCCGTGGCCGCCTGGGTGAGGCGGCAGACGAGGCCGCTCTCGCGCGCGATCTGGATGAGCATCGATTCCGCGATGAGGGGGATGTCCTCGCGGCGTTCGCGCAGGGGGGGCACGCCGATCCGGAACCCCGACACGCGGTAGTAGAGATCCTGGCGGAACTGGCCCTCGGCCATCATCTCTTCCAGATCCCTGCGGCTGGCAACGATGAGCCGCACGTCGGGCATGCGCGTGGCGGCATCGGCATAGGCTGGCCCGTCCCTGCTGTCCAGCAGCCGCAGCAGCTTGCCCTGGAGGGCCAGCGGCAGAGCGTCGAATTCGTCGAGGAACAGCGTCCCCCCCGCCGCCATCTCGAACACACCCTGGCGTGGCGGATAGAGACTGCCCCGGTTGCCCGGTATCTGGCCGAACAGCTCGCTCTCGCACTGCCCCGGAGGATGCGCCGCGCAGTCGAAGCTGACGAAGGCCGCCCGGGCGCGCGCGGAATTCTCATGGATGAAACGCGCGGCCAGCGCCTTGCCCGTTCCCGCCTCGCCATGCAGCCAGACGGTCACGCCGGCTTTTGCGGCGCTCGCCAGCTCGGCGAAGAACCGCACGAAGGCCGGGCTCCTCCCCGCCAGCCGGTAGGCATCGACGTTGAGTTCCGCATGCTGCGCCAGGCGCTGCAGCGACTCCATCATGTAGCGCCGACCCTCGGCGTCGTGGATCGGGTACGACTTGATCCGCACGTAGTCCAGCCGGTTGTCGAAATCGGTATGCGCGTGCAGCACATCGCTTGGGCGCCCCTCCCCGAACACCTCGCGATGCGGGCACTGTTCGCCGTGCTCGTGACAGGGCACGGGCGAGCGGTGCGACACCTCGTGGCAGGTGCGGCCGACCACCTGTTCCTGCGTCACGCCATAGGATTCGCAATACGCCCGGTTGGCCGCGACGATGCGGTAGTTCTCGTCCACCAGTACGGTGGGCGCTTCGCGCGTGTCGAGCAGCACGTGCAGGGGAATGACGATCTTGCGGTCCATGTCTCTCTGGTTATCGAGTGGTCCTGGAGGCTTCACACAATCAGACCCCTGCCTCTCTGTTCAGTCCTGAATTGTTGCCCCCTACCCCGGCTATCTGCCCCGGGCCGTTGCATTTCTCCGCAAGAATCCATTACTTGTGTTTATTTGCGAAACCCGGCATCCCTTAACCCTGCCATGCCTTTTCAAACAAACGCTACCAGATGATCAGAATATGATAAATACAATTTATGGAATTGATATAGGAGAAAACGACTGTTTTGAACAGCCCCTGGAATATGGATTCCGGATTTTGGCATTGCACAATGGCAATCCATGCAATCAGGTTTGAACCACCCCTCACCTTTGGTCACTTAGCACATGATGCACATCTAAACTGACTGCTCCCTCGACAGATCGCTGAAGTGCCCGTATCAGTCAGGGGGCATCGAATGCCGCTCTAGCCAGCCCATTCAATTTGTTTCAATTGTTTCAGGATGCTTTTTGCACCCTGCCCATAACTGCATACTTGAACGATGGGGTGCACTTGATACTGCCATGGAACAGAACTACAGCCTCTTGGTGGTGGATGACGAGCCGGAAATTGTAGAAATCCTGGTGGAGTATTTTTCCAGCCAGGGATTTGCGGTATGCAGTGCCAGCAACGCTGAACAGGCACGGCTTGCAATGGAACATACAGTGCCCGGCCTTGCCATTCTGGATGTGCGCATGCCCGGAGAGGATGGTCTGTCGCTGGCTCGCTGGATCAGGGAGAATCACAAGGGGGTCGGCATCATCATGCTTACCACGGCGGCCGATGTGATAGACCGTATCATCGGCCTCGAAATCGGGGCCGACGACTATGTTCCCAAGCCTTTCGACCTGCGCGAGCTGCTGGCCCGGGTAAAGGGTATCCTCCGGAGGCTGGCCGAACGGGAGCTTGCCCCTGTCAGCCAGGCATCATCACGGCTGGGGCGGATACGCTTCGGCAAATGCGAACTGGACACGGCCGCCAGAAAACTGTTCGATGCATCAGGCAAAGAGCTTCCACTCACCGCGATGGAATATGATTTGCTGAAGGTTTTTTCGGAGAGCCCCAACCGGGTACTGAACCGCGATCAGCTGATGGAACTGGCCCACCACCGGGGCTGGGAAGTCTTCGACCGCTCCATTGACCTGCGCATCATGCGCCTGCGCCGCAAGATCGAACCGGACCCGGAAAAACCCGAAGTTATCAAGACCGTCCGGGGCGTGGGCTACATGTACGTTACCGACAAACCATCAGCCTCATCATGAACCCCGAGCCGAATGACCCGCAAGGTACGGGCAGCCGGGAGGATGCGCCGCATCCGGAGCAGGATCGTCGCCAGCGCCCCGATCATCGCCTGACGCGGCGATATCGATGGCTGCTGTTTGCCATCACCCTGCCACTGTTCCTTGTAGTACTGACCCTTGCCACGACCCAGTACCGGGACCAGCGGACCCAGCTCCTCGACGAACTGGCCAGAAGCCTCGATAACCATGCGATATCTCTGGATTCGCTCGCCCAGCAGGCCGGGGACCATGTCCAGCGCATGAAATCCTGGTACGAATCCGTCCCCCATGCCCCTTCGGATGAGGTACGCGCTCTACGCCAGTATCTGCGTCCCCGCTTGTCCAGCTCGGGCGCGCCGGATGGCTGGAGTCTGGATGCCCTGCCAGCTTCCCTCCGGAAACGCAACGGCCAGGTATTGATGCCAAGCACGCACCCCAGGATGCCCCTCGACCAGGCGGACCAGGCCTTGGCGTTCTTCTCCCTCCTGAGCTTGAGCCACGAAATTGCACCCCATTTCGAGTGGTCCTATACCATCCGAGCGGACAATGCCTACCACGCCATTTATCCCTGGATTGACAGTCGTCATTTCATCGAAGGCCAGGGGTTGCCGAATCTGGTACAAGGCGCCCACAGTTTCTTTACCTACGAGGTCTATACGGCAGGTCTGCCCAGCAAGAATCCCGAAGGCAGGGCGTATTGGACGCGTCCATACAACGATGCCTCTGGTATGGGGGCCATGGTGTCGCACGGTGCACCGGTCTACCGGTCGGGCCGATTCACCGGCATCGTGGGTACAGACCTGCGTCTGGCCGTCTTGGAGGATCAGCTAAGGTCACTGCCACGAACCGCCGGGGACTTCTGGATTCTAGGCAAAGACGGCGAGATATTGGGTACCACCTGGGGACCAGCCAACCCCATCCTGCGTAACCTGGATGACATTCCGGCGGGGCAATTGACCAGATCGGAATACGCCGCAGCGACAGCGAGCCCGACCCGCATCCTGGAGACAGATCAGCACATCCTCATCGAACACACATTGAACCACGCGCCCTGGACATTGCTGCATGTTGTGGATCAGAAAGAAATCGCGGCCTTGCTCCTGCCTCGTTTCGTCCCCTACGGCGTCATTCTGGCCGTTCTGGCGGGCACCTTCCTGCTGGCTTTGTTCCTGTTGAGACGTGAATTCATCAACCCGGCTTTCGAACTGGTACATTACATCCAGCGTGTCTCCCGGGATCCCGCTGCTGCCGAACCTTCCGTCCCGCGCCTGTGGCAAACCTGGGTCACGGTCGTATCCCGCACCTTCGCCGCTAACCGGGAAGCCAGCCGCAAGCTCAAGGAAAACGAGGCCTTCAAGACGGCCATCGTCGACAACGCCCTGCTGGCGGTCATCACCATGGACGCGGAAGGCCGGGTGGTGGAATTCAACCCTGCCGCC
>JBFMCW010000017.1:0-54478 GCA_040754275.1 Pseudomonadota bacterium | reverse complement strand
GAGAACAACCTGCACAGTCTCAACCGGTACGCCTACGCCAACAACAACCCGTACAAGTTCACCGATCCGGACGGGCAGGCCGCCGAGACCGTCATCGACGTCGTCAGCCTTGGGCTGTCGATCAACGCCTACCGGCAGGACCCGGGCTTCGTCAATGGCCTGGCGGTGGCTTATGATGGGTTTGCCACCGCCATCCCCTTCCTGCCTGGCGGCATTGGCATCATCCGTCAGGCTGCGAGCAAGGGGGAAACCCTCACCCAGGTGGTCAAGCAGGCGGCGGACAGGGGAGCGGCTAAGGCTGGAGAAAGCGCTGCCAAGAACGGCGTACACAGGAACTCATTGGGTTACGTGGGCGAGACGCACGTTTATAGAATCAAAGGCCCGGATGGAAAGACCCATAAGATCGGAGAAAGCGCCCAGGGCACTCGCAAAGGTGACGGGGCCTCGATCAGGGGAGAACAGCAGGCTAGAAAACTGACACGAGAAAGCGGCGAGTTTTACAGGTCTGAGGTTCGGAAGACTTTTCCTGACAAGGCTTCTGCACGCGATTATGAAACGCGGGTCATCGAACGCTTTCGCAGGATACATGGGGATAACACGTTACCGGGGAACAAGACAAACCGATGATTGCCAAGCCTCCGCACAATAGAAAATTAGGCATTTGCGGCGTTTCACTGACCAAAGCCAGACTCCCTAAGCATGATGCTGAGGCGGCCACTTGGGTCCAGGATGTCGTAGAAAAAGTATTGATCGAATCCGACTACCTTGAAGGCGCACCGTTTTCCTGGGTGACCATCGCCGTCCGATATGGTTTGAAGAACGACGACAAGCCTATCTATCAAAGAATCAACAAGACCTACGGCGACCTGCCACTCGCCATAGAGGTGGACACGCATGAAATGATGGGAGCGTCGCTGGACGACTTGAAGCGAATTTTTTTGCATGCAGTATTGAAGGCGCTGATTCATGCGGGCCAGAAATACGGGCGTCCTGTCGCTGCACTTGAAAGTATGCAGGTCTCGATTCCGGACTCATTTGATATGTAATTACCCGACAGTCAAGGCATCTGTCAGCGTAAGTAGTAGGCTTCCCGACTGCCGCAGCAAGCACCCCCCCAGGTACACCGGCAAACGGCAGGACCCCGAGACCGGCCTCGTCTACATGGGGTCGCGCTACTACGACCCGAGGCTGGGGCGTTTTATCAGCATCGACCCCGTCGAGCCGGATGAGAACAACCTGCACAGTCTCAACCGGTACGCCTACGCCAACAACAACCCGTACAAGTTCACCGATCCGGACGGGCAGGCCGCCGAGACCGTCATCGACGTCGTCAGCCTTGGGCTGTCGATCAACGCCTACCGGCAGGACCCGGGCTTCGTCAATGGCCTGGCGGTGGCTTATGATGGCTTTGCCACCTTAGTCCCCTTCCTGCCTGGCGGCATTGGCATCATCCGTCAGGCTGCGAGCAAGGGGGAAACCCTCACCCAGGCGGTCAGGCAGGCGGCGGACAGGGGAGCGGCTAAGGCGGGGGAGGGGGCGCAGAAGGCTGCAAAAAGTGAATCCCTTTGGTCGACGACGAAAAGTAAGTCGGCCGTTGAAAACGCCTTTGGGCATTGGAGCAAGCATAAGAGCGAATTCCCTGAACTCCAGAACGCAAAGCAATACGCTGAGAGAGCCAAGGACTTTCTAACGAATCCACCCAAAGGAACACTGACAAAAACAAATAGCCGAGGCGATACGCTCCGATACGACCCCGGCACGAATACCTTTGGTGTCCTGGGTAAGGATGGTGCGCCGAGAACCATGTTCCGCCCTAAAGAGGGGATGGGCTATTGGAACCGGCAGTAGGAGGATGAAGATGAGCTACGCCTGTCCCTGCTGTGGATATCTGACATTCGATGAGGAACCACCCGGCACTTTCGAGATTTGCCCTGTTTGCGGTTGGGAAGACGATGAAGTGCAGTTCCGTGATCCAACTTACAACGGTGGCGCAAATGCGGTTAGCCTTGAAGAAGCTAGAAAAAACTTCATAACTATCGGCGCCATTAGTGAAGCCAGCCTTGGATCTGTGCGTAAACCGTTACCTGTAGAACTGCCAGATTGAGTTTGAGAACCCCGTTCGCGCCGCCCCTACGGCGAACGCCTCAACAACCAGACTGCTGCCAGCACCAACCCCCTCTGGCACACCGGCAAACGGCAGGACCCCGAGACCGGCCTAGTCTACATGGGGTCGAGGTACTACCACCCCCGGCTTGGATGGTTCCTGTCCATCGACCCCGTCGAGCCGGACGAGAACAACCTGCACAGTCTCAACTGCGACCATCTGTGAGGTTTCGCAATCACACGGCACTTCGTCGATCCGATCCGTCAACCAGAAGGAACACTTGCATGATCAAAAATCTATTCATGGCGCTGCTCGCGTTCTTCGCACTTTGTGTTCAGGCAGTCCACGCCGATCCCCTTGCTGAAGCCAAACTGCTGTTCGAGCGTTATGAGGCGCTTGAGACACGCTTCGACCCGGGTGCGGCGGATTTGTACGCGGACAATGCGGTCATCCGTAACAAGCGCTTTTATCCGGATGGTCAGGTACGCGAGTTGACGATTCCAGCACCGCAGTACAAGCAGTTGATCCGGGATGCGATGCCGCTTGCGCAAGCGCGCAACGACCGAAACACTTACACGAAGACGACCTACAAGTTGGAGGGCATGGGTGTGCGTATACAGGCGACACGGTTTTCCGTGATGAAGCAGTACGACAGCCCGATTTCCTTGCTGGTTGCGCCCGATGCATCGGGGCGCTGGCTGATACGCGAAGAACTGACCGAGTCGCGGCCTTTCTGACCCGCGTGGTCGATCTTCAGGCATCCGTAACGGGGTGGCGGTCTTGCGCCAGATGGGATGCGATCCGCTCGTAATCCCCCAGCGGCAGGGCCTCCGCACGCAGGCCCGCATCGATCCCCAGCGTCGCGAAATCCGCCGGCTTCAGCAATCCGCCCAGGGTGTTGCGCAACGTCTTGCGGCGCTGCGAGAAGGCGGTGGCGACGACGCGCGCGAACAGGGTTTCGTCGAGCGGGACAATCTCGGCGGGCGTCTTGGGGATGAGGCGCACCACGGCGGAATCGACCTTGGGGGGCGGGTCGAAGGCGGCGGGGGGGACGTCGAGCAGCCATTCCATGTGGAAGCGGCGCTGCAGCATGACCGACAGGCGCCCATAGTCGGACGTGGCGGGCGCGGCGACCATGCGTTCGACAACCTCCTTCTGCAGCATGAAGCTCATGTCGCGGATCTGCGGCGCGTAGGTCATCAGGTGGAACAGCAGCGGGCTGGAGATGTTGTACGGCAGGTTGCCGACGACGCGCAGGTCGTCGCCCAGGGTGCCGAAGTCGAATTTCAGCGCGTCGCCCGAATGGATCGTGAGCCGCGCTGCCGGCCAGGTCTTTTGCAGGCGGGCGACGATGTCGCGGTCGAGTTCGACGACGTGCAGGTGCGGCAGGCGCTCGAGCAGGGGCCGCGTGAGCGCGCCCAGGCCGGGGCCGATCTCGACGACGGTTTCACCCGGCTGCGGCCGGATGGCGTTGACGATGGCATGGATGATGCCGTCATCGACGAGGAAGTTCTGGCCGAAGCGCTTGCGGGGGGTGTGCATTTGGGTGAGCGGTGAGCGGTGAGTGGGGCGGGGTTCTCTGCTTACCGCTCACCGCTTACCGCTCACCATCTCCAAAGCCATCCCGATCGCCGCGATCAGGCTGCCGACCTCTGCGCGGCCGGTGCCGGCCAGGTCGAGCGCGGTGCCGTGGTCGACGGAGGTGCGGATGAAGGGCAAACCCAGCGTGACGTTCACGCCTTGGCCGAAGCTGGCGTACTTGAGCACGGGCAGGCCCTGGTCGTGGTACATGGCCAGGACGGCGTCGCAGGGTTCCTGGCGGATGCGCGAGAACAGGGTGTCGGCGGGCAGCGGGCCGATCAGCGTGAGCCCTTCGCCGCGCAGGAAGTCGAGTACAGGTTCGATGATCTCGATCTCTTCGCGGCCGAGGTGACCGGATTCGCCGGCGTGCGGGTTGAGGCCGGCCACGGCGATGCGCGGCTGAATGACACCGAACTTGGATTTGAGATCGGCGTCGAGGATGCGGATGACTTCGACCAGCAGGGGGTGCGTGATGGCGTCGGCCACCTCGCGCAACGGCAGGTGGGTGGTGGCGAGCGCCACGCGCAGGCCGCCGCCGGCGAGCATCATCACCACGCGCGGCGTGCCGCTGTGGTCGGCGAGGTATTCGGTGTGGCCGGTGAAGGTGAAACCGGCGTCGTTGATCACGCCCTTGTGCACCGGCGCGGTGACCATGGCGTGATAGGCGCCGTTCATGCAGCCGGCCAGCGCGGCGTCCAGCAAGGCCAGCACATGCGCGCTGTTGTGAGGGTCGAGCACGCCGGGCGTGACGGGGGTGGCGACGGGAATGTGCCGCACGTGCAGGTGGCCGGGGCGGTGCGACGGGATGGCTTCGCCGGTGTCGATGGCGACGTCGATGCCGAGCCGCGAGGCGCGGGCCGCCAGAACCTCGGCGTCGCCGAGCACGCTGAGGCGGCAGGGCAGGGTACGCTGCGACAGGGCGACGGCGAGATCGGGGCCGATGCCGGCGGGTTCACCCGCGGTCAGCGCGATCACCGGCTGATTCATGGGCGGGTCAGTCGATCGGGCGCAGTTCGACGTAGGCCGAATCGCGAATCTGGCGCACCCAGTCCTGGAAGGCTTCCTCGCCCTTGCGTTCGCGGATGGCCTGACGTGCCAGCAGCTTCTGGCGCGCTTCGGTCACATCCTGGCTGCGGCGCTCCAGCACCTGGATGAGGTGCCAGCCGAAAGGCGACTGGATGGGGCCGCTGACTTCTCCCGGATTCAGGGCGTTCATGGCCTTCTCGAAATCGGGCACGGTGTCGCCCGGGTTCAGCCAGCCGAGGTCGCCGCCCTTGGAGGCGCTCGCGTCCTCCGAGTGCAGGCGCGCCAGTTCGTCGAATGCGGTGCCGTTTTCGATGCGCTCCTTCAGTTGAACCAGGCGGTTGCGCGCATCGGCTTCCGAGGTCAGTTCGTTGGTCTTGATGAGGATGTGGCGTGCATGGGTCTGCGTGACATTGAGCGTGACGTCGAGGCCGCGCTTGTCGTTGAGCTTGAGGATGTGGAAGCCGTTGCTGCTCTTCAGCAGCGGGCTGATCTGGCCGGGCTGCAGGGGTTTCAGCGCTTCGGCGAAGAGTTCGGGAATCTTGCCGCTGGCGCGCCAGCCGAAGGCGCCGCCCTGCAGGGCGTTCGGCGCATCCGAATAGCTGGCGGAGAGCTGGGCGAAATCCGCGCCCCTGGCAAGCTGGTCGAGAATGTCTTCCGCACGTGCGCGACGTTCCTGGATCTGCTCGGGCGAGGTGTTCTCGGGCACGGTGACGAGGATGTGCGCGAAGTTGTATTCGGTTTCCTTGCCCTGCTGTGTCTGGGTCTGCAGGTAGCCCTCGATCTCGGCGTCGGAGATCGCGATGCGGTTGTCCACGTCGCGCTCGCGCGCGCGGGCGATGAGGATTTCGTTGCGGATGGTGGCGCGCATGCCTTCCAGGCTCTGTCCCTGTCGTTCGAGTACCGCCTGCAGGCCGGGCAGGTCCAGCTTGTTCTGCGCCGCGATGCGCTGCAGCGCGCGCTCGACCTGCGCGGGATCGACGCGCACGCCGGTATTGCGGGCATGCTGCTGCAGGGCGAGCTCGGTGACCATGCGTTCAAGCAGCTGCTTTTCGAGCACCGGGCGCGGCGGCAGCGGGGTGTTCTGGCGCGACAGGTTGCGCAGCACCTCGTCGTAGCGGCGCGCCAGCTCCTGGCGCGTGATGACCTCGCTGTTGACCACGGCGACGATGTGGTCGAGCGGTTCGACCGCGGCCTGCGCGGGCGCCGTGCACGCGACGAGGGCCAGCAGGGCGAAAGTCCGAAGGGGGCGGCGCCAGTCAGGGCTGTGAGAAGAATTCATTGCTTGGCCTGTATCCGGGAACACTTTGTTTCAAAACGTCGAGCGGGTTGGAGCCGATCCGGCCCATGCCGTTCAATTCGAGCTGGAAGAAGAGCGCATCGGTGGTCTGGTCTTCCTTGGTGGCGAGACGCTGGAATACCCCGCGTATCGCCCAGCAGCCACCATTGTATTCAAGCCCGGCCAGGCCTTCGACCAGTTTCTCGTCCTCGAACGAATAGTTGTAGCGGAACATGCCGTACCAGCGCTGTCCCAGCGGCCACTGGCCGGACAGGTCGATCTGTTCGGTGGTCTGGTCGATGAAGCGGTAGCCGAAATTGAGGGCGCGGCCGGGCCCGGGGCGATACGAAGCCCCCAGGTTCTGGCGGATGGTCGTGCCGTTCTCGGTGTCGAACTGCCAGGCTGCATCGGCGCGCCATTCTCGCGTGATCTGCCCGCCAAGTGCCGCGAGCAGGTCGGTGGCGTTGGTGGTGCGCGGAGCCACGCCTGGCAATGTCACCTGCTGGGAATCGAAGTAGTAGCGCTGGCCGAGCGTGACCTGCAGGCGTTCCAGGCCGCTGTCGGCCTCGGTGAACCGGCTGGTGACGGCGAGCGTGAGCTGGTTGGCGTCGTTGATGCGGTCGCCGCCGATGAACTGGTTCTCGGTGAACATCTGCGCATAGCTGAAGTCGAGCTGGGCGCTGTCGAACACGGGGATATCGGCCTGGTCGCGGTAGGGCGCGTAGACGTAGTAGGCGCGCGGCTCCAGAGTCTGCGTGAAATCCTCGCCGGCGAAGCGGAAGGGCCGGTCGAAGGTCACGCCGGCGTCGACGCTGAAGATCGGCAGGTTGCGCGAGATGCGGTCGTCGGCCGCGCTGTCGTCGAGCGCATAGTAGGTGCTGTGCCAGCCGATCTGCGGCGTGACGAAGCCGAAGGAATTGGTGAGCGGCAGTCGCAGCGTGGGATAGGCCAGCACGCGGGTGCCTTCGGTCTTGCTGCTGTGTGCGAAACGCGTCGCTTCGGCATCGAGCCTGAATTCGAGGCCGCTGGCCAGCGTGCGGTTCAGGCCGAAGCGCGCCTGCGGCAGCCGGTCGTAGGGCTCCTCGATGGGGGTGGCGGTGGAATCCTGCAGGGTCTGGAAACTCTGGGCGCGCAGTTCGGCATTCCAGTTGTTGCGCCGCGTGGCGATCCAGGCTTCCTGCTTGAGGTGGGTTTGCGAGGTGACGGAAATCAGGTTGGACAGGTCGCGGAAATAGTCGTCGTCCGACACGCGGTTGAAGTCCAGGCCCGCCCGCGTGGTGTCGCTCAGGCGGTAGTCGTTCTCCAGCGCCACGCTCCAGCGCGAGCGACCGGCCTTGTCGTCGCTCGGCAGGTATTCGATGCGGTTCTCGCCGGACAGATCGGGCAGCAGGTAGCGCACCTCGGCACCGAGCTGCACGCCCCGTCTGGACAGCAGGCGCGGGTACAGGGTGGCATCGTAGTTGGGCGCGAGGTTGAAGTAATAGGGCACCAGGATGTCGAGGCCGCTGCGCTCGGTGGTGCCGAAGGTGGGCGCGAGCATGCCGGTCTTGCGTTCGTCGTTCAGCGAGAAATCCATCCACGGCGTGTACAGGATCGGCACGCCCAGGAAGCGCAGCGAGGCGTTGCGCGCGGTGCCCACGTTGCGGGCCTGGTCGATGTCGAGCTTGTCCACCTTCAGGAACCAGTCGTCGTTGTCCACCGGGCAGGTGGTGTAGGTGGCGTCATCGAGATGGAAGCGCTCCTTGTCGATGAAGTCGATGCGGTCGGCGCCCCCGCGGCTCTGTCGCTGCGGCAACCGATACACGGGCTTGATCAGCTCGCCCTTGAAGTCGGTCAGGTTGAGCTTGAGCGATTCGCCCCGGACGGCGAGTTCGGCCCGTTCCAGACGCACCTGGCCGCGCGCCTCGATGCTGTTGAGCGTGGTGTCGTAGCGCAGCCAGTCGGCGTAGAAGTTCTGCCCGGCCTGGCGCGCCTCGACCTTGCCGCTGGCCTCCACCAGGTTGGGCGCGGTCGATTCGATGCGGTCCGCCGACAGGAACAGCGGCCCTTCCTTGCCGGCGGCCGCCGAGCCGCGCAGTTCCACGTCCTTTTTCAGCGCGAGCCCTTCCGCTGCCGTGCCGGAGGCAGCGAGCAGCAACACGATGAACGCGAATCCGGGCAGCTTGGACAAGAGGGTAGAATCCGCAGGTTGTCGGGTTATTCGGAGTGTCGGGTAGTGGATCGTTTGCAGGCTTTACAGAACTGGGCAGGGTCGCAACTGGGTGTGGATTCGCTCGATATCGCCCCCGCTTCGTCCGACGCCAGTTTTCGCCGCTATTTTCGCGTTACCGCGCAAGGCCGCGATTATATCGTGATGGACGCCCCCCCGGCGCACGAGGACTGCCGGCCTTTCGTCGCCGTCGCCCGCCTCTTTGGCGACGCCGGCGTGCACGTGCCGCAGGTCCTGGGCCAGGACCTGGAGCAGGGCTTCCTGCTGCTCACCGATCTGGGCAACACCACCTATCTGGCGGCCCTGAACGAGAGCACTGCGCGCGACCTCTATCTCGCCTCGAACGACGCCCTCATCCGCATCCAGCAGGCCAGCCGCCCCGGCGTGCTCCCCGAATACGACCGCGCCCTGCTCGCCCGCGAACTCATGCTCTTCCCCGAGTGGTATATCGGCAAGCACCTGGGCATGACGATGAGCGTTGACCAGCAGGCGCTGCTCGACAGGCTCTTCGAGCGCATCCTCGCCAACAATCTTGCCCAGCCGCAGGTCTACGTCCACCGCGACTGGCATTCGCGCAACCTCATGGTCACCGAGCCCAATCCCGGCATCCTCGACTTCCAGGACGCCGTCTACGGGCCCATCACCTACGACCTCGCCTCGATCTACCGCGACGCCTACATCCAGTGGGATGAGGAGCAGCAGCTCGACTGGGTCATCCGCTACTGGGAAAAGGCCCGCGCCGCGCACCTGCCGGTGCGCGAGGACTTCGGCGATTTCTGGCGCGACTTCGAATGGATGGGCGCTCAGCGCCACATCAAGGTGCTGGGCATCTTCGCCCGCCTGTATCACCGCGACGGCAAGGACGGCTATCTGAAGGACATGCCGCTGGTCATGCATTACCTGCGCAAGGTCTGCGAGCGCTACGATGAACTGAAACCGATGCTGTTCCTGCTGGATGGACTGGAGAAGCGGGAGGTGAAGGTGGGGTATACCTTCTGAATTTGGCCCCTCGCCCGCAAGCGGGAGAGGGGTTGGGGAGAGGGTCTGCCCTATAGGGGGCTTTGTCGTGCTATTGATCGTTGGCCGGGGGTTGCCCGGCGGCAATTTACTTTCTTTGTCTCGCCAAAGAAAGTAACCAAAGAAAGGCGACCCCGACAGCCCCGAATTCCCGAAAATCGAACCTGCCGGACGGGCGGCGAAGAACTCGCCCCGCCTTGCTATTTTGATTTTGTTTTTGTGGGCGGGACTCAAACACCTTCGCCGCTGATCCGCCCGGCAGGTCCGATTTTCGGCGGGGCTGTAAGGGGAGGAAAGTCAAAACCAGGGCAGGGATGAGGGTGCGTTTGCGATTACTATTTGGACATCGAACATTGCGGACGGCACTAGCGTTCGAGGCCATACTTGGGCTGATTCCTCATGAAGATATTTGGGTATTGTCACCAAACAAAAGCACAGCTTCTCGAACTTCGTGAAGCAACAATCTCGGCTGAACCTGCGGTGCTGAGGGAGCTTTCGGTTTTTCTCCTTCGCTGCGCCAATGAAATGGAAGAACAGGGCAGTGCGTGGAACCACTCGCACTTTCTTCCTGTAGATGATGAGCCGGAGAAAAACGGGCCGGATATCATCGTTTTTAATCCGCAAGCCAGCTAGCCATTAAGAAGTGTGTAGTTTTGTCATCTATTAATTAAGCAAGCCTCTTGATCCAGTCCGCCATCACCCACACCGCCATGATCCTCGCCGCCGGCCGCGGCGAGCGCATGCGGCCGCTCACCGACCACACCCCCAAGCCTTTGCTCGTGGTGGGCGGCAAGCCGCTGATCGTGTGGCACATCGAGCGGCTGCGCGAGGCGGGCTACACGCACATCGTGATCAATCAAGCGCACCTGGGCCAGCAGATCGAGGACGCTCTCGGCGGCGGCGCGGCGTTGGGAGTGGACATCGAGTACTCGCGCGAAGGCGTGGCGCTGGAGACGGCGGGCGGGATCGCGACGGCATTGCCGCTGATCGACAGCGAGGTGTTCACGGTGGTCAACGGCGACATCTACTGCGAATTCGATTTCTGCCGGCTGGCCGAACCGCTGGCGCGGCTTGCGGCGGGGCACGACCGCGCGCATCTGGTGCTGGTCGACAATCCCCCGCACAACCTCAAGGGCGATTTCGTCCTCGAATCCGGTCGGCTCATCCCCGCCCCGCGCCCCACTCTCCACTCGCCGCTCACCTTCTCAGGCATCGGCGTCTACCACCGCGATCTCTTCGCCGCCACGCCCGCGCACGAAAAAGCGCCGCTGGCACCGCTGCTGCGCGCGGCAATCGCGGATAATCGGGCCAGCGGCGAACATTTCGCCGGCCGCTGGGTCGATGTGGGTACCCCCGAACGTTTGCACGCCCTGGATTCCGAACTGAAAGCACGCCATGCAGCCTGACGCCGCCATTTACCGTACCCGCCGCGAGCGGGTGATCGCCGAAATGGGCGAGGGCGTGATGGTCATCGCCACCGCACCGGAAGTGCCGCGCAACCGCGATACGCACTATCCCTACCGGCACGACAGCTATTTCTACTGGCTCACCGGCTTCAACGAGCCCGAGGCGGTGGTGGTGCTGATCGCCGGCAATTCGCCGCGCCACATCCTCTTCTGCCGCGAGAAGAACGAGGAGCGCGAAATCTGGGACGGTTTCCGCCATGGCCCCGAAGCGGCGCGTGAGGTGTTCGCTTTCGACGAGAGCTTCGCGTTCGACGCGCTCGACGCCGAACTGCCCAAACTGCTGGAAAACCAGCCGCAGTTGGCCTACATCATCGGCCGCGAGGCGGCGTGGGACGCGCAGGTGATGGGCTGGCTCAATGCGGTGCGCGCCAAGGCGCGCAGCGGCGTGCACGCGCCGAACAAGCTGGTCGACGCGCGCATCTGGCTGGACGAGATGCGGCTGGTGAAGGACGGCCACGAACTCGCGCTGATGCGCCGCGCCGCCGAGATTTCCACCGGCGCGCACCGGGACGCCATGCGCGCGACGCGGCCCGGCGGCCACGAATACGAGATCGAGGCCGCGCTGCTGTCGGCCTTCCGCCGCGGCGGCGCCGAGGCGCCGGCCTATACCTCCATCGTCGCCAGCGGACCGAACGCCTGCGTGCTGCACTACGTGTTCAACAACAAGCCGCTGCGCGACGGTGATCTATTGTTGATCGACGCCGCCGCCGAATTCGGCAGCTACGCCGCCGACATCACCCGCACCTTCCCGGTGAACGGCAGGTTCAGCGCGGCCCAGAAGGACGCCTACGAACTGGTGCTGGCCGCGCAGTCGGCCGCGATCGACGCGGTACGGCCGGGCAACCACTGGAACAGTCCGCACGAGGCTGCCGTGCGCGTGCTCACGCAGGGCATGGTCGACCTCGGCCTGCTCGCGGGCGAAGTCGACGGTCTCATCGAATCGAACGCCTACAACCGTTTCTACATGCACCGCACCGGCCACTGGCTGGGCATGGATGTGCACGACGCCGGCGAATACAAGGTGCATGGTGAGTGGCGCCCGTTGCAACCGGGCATGACGCTCACCGTCGAGCCCGGCCTCTACATCCGCCCGGCCGACGACGTGCCGGCCGCCTTCCACAACATCGGCATCCGCATCGAGGACGACGTCGTCGTGACCGAATCCGGCTGCGAGGTGCTGACCTCGCCACCCAAGACCGTGGCCGAGATCGAAACCTGGATGCAGGGCTGACCATGTCAGCCGACACACCCGATATCCTCATCGTCGGCGCCGGCCCGGCCGGCGCCGTCTGCGCGCTCGCACTGGCGCAGCAGGGCGTGCCGGCCCGCGTGCTCGAAGCCCAGGCTTTCGAGACGCGCGGCGATACCCGCACGCTTGCGCTGTCGCACGGCGCGCGGCTCATCCTCGAACGCGTCGGTGTGTGGGACGCACTCGGCGCGGTCACGCCGATCACGCACATCCACATTTCGCAGCGCGGCGCGCTGGGCGTGGCGCATCTCGACGCTGCCGAACTCGACGTGCCGGCACTGGGCTACGTGCTGCCCTACGCGGAACTCACCGCCGCGCTGAAGCAGGCGCTGGCCGACGCCGCCATCGCAGTCGACTACGGCGTCGCCGTCGAACGCATCGATGCCGACGCGAACGCCGCCACCCTGCATACCTCGCAGGGTGCGCTGTCCACGCCGCTTGCCGTGGTGGCCGATGGTGGACGCAGCCTCGACGCCCCCGCGCCGCGCGTCCGCCGCGAATACGACCAGGTTGCCGTGGTGTGCGACGTGCGCACCGAACTGCCTCACGCGAATCTGGCCTACGAGCGTTTCACCCCGGATGGCCCTGCGGCATTGTTGCCAAACGGCGACCGCTACGCGCTGGTGTGGAGCGCGCGTACGGCCGACGCCGAACGCATCGCCGCGCTCGACGACGCAGCCTTTCTCGATGCGCTGTATCGCCACTTCGGCGGTCGCCGCGGTCGCTTCCTCGAAGCCGGCCCGCGCAAGACCTTTCCGCTCAAGCTCGCCTACACCGGCAGCGAGGCCGGTGCGCGCACCGTGCGCATCGGCAACGCTGCGCAGACCCTGCACCCGGTGGCGGGCCAGGGCTTCAACATCGGCCTGCGCGACGCTTTCGAGCTCGCGCTCGCCTGCGCCGACGTGCCGTCCGACCAGATCGGCAGCGCGGCCATGCTCGCCGCCTACGCGCGCGGCAGGCGTTTCGACGTGGCGGGCGGACTGGGCTTCACCGATTTTCTGGTGCGCA
Source organism: Pseudomonadota bacterium (assembly GCA_040754275.1). GTDB lineage: Bacteria > Pseudomonadota > Gammaproteobacteria > Burkholderiales > Thiobacillaceae > Thiobacillus. The sequence continues at coordinate 41,542 of JBFMCW010000017.1, read as the reverse complement.
CCTTTTCCAACGATTTCCCGCCGCTGCGCCACGCCCGTGGCCTGGGCCTCCTGATGCTGGAGGCGCTGCCGCCGCTGAAGACCTTTGTCGCGCGGCGCATGATGTTCGGAGCACGCGGATGAATCGGTTTGGGCGTTACGTTGGCTCCCTCTCTCGCATGCGGGAGATAAGCAGCGACTTGCCCGCTTGCGGGCCTGGTCGATTGCTTAGTGGTTCCATCAGGGTTGGCGAGAGGGGCGAAGCATGAGCATGAACGCCGAACGCTATCAGGCTGTCGTCATCGGCGCAGGGCTGGTGGGCGCCGCCACGGCGCTCGCCCTCGGGCGCCAGGGGCTGCGCGTCGCATTGATCGAACGCGCGGCGCCGGCCGTGCCCGACGCCACCTGGGATACCCGCATCTACGCCCTCACCCCGGCCAACCAGCGTTATCTCGCGGCGCTCGGCGCCTGGCAGCGCGTGGACGCGGCGCGGGTGCAGCCGGTGTATCGCATGGATATCGCCGGCGACGGCAGCGGGTCAGTCCGGCTTGATGCCTATGCCTCCGGCACGGCGCAGCTCGCCTTCATCTTCGAATCCGGGCGCCTGCAGCACGCGCTGTGGGACACCCTCATCGAAGCCGGCGAAGTGGCCGTGCACTGCCCCGCCGGCCTCGCCGGGATCGAGCGCGACGGCACGGACACGCACATCCGACTGGAAGACGGTACTACCCTGACGACCCAGCTCGTGATCGGCGCCGACGGTGCCAATTCGCGCATCCGCGACTGGGCCGGTCTCGCGGCCACGGTTTCGCCCTATGGCCAGAGCGGCACCGTCGCCAATTTTGAATGCGAGAAACCGCACCGCGGCACCGCCTTCCAGTGGTTCTTCGACAGCGACATCCTGGCTTTTTTACCTTTGCCCGGAAACCGGATGTCCATGGTGTGGTCAACCCGCACGGCACATGCGAACGAACTGGTCGCGCTGCCCGCCGACGCCCTGGCAGAACAGGTGCGCGAGACCGGCCACGACACGCTGGGTGCCCTGCGCGTGGTCACGCCCGCCGCGGCCTTCCCGCTGCGGCTGATCCGCGTCGAGGCACCGGTGGCACCGGGCGTGGCACTGGTGGGCGACGCTGCGCACGGCGTGCACCCGCTGGCGGGGCAGGGCGTGAACCTGGGCTTCGGCGATGTCGAGGCGCTGGCCGGGGTGCTCGCCGCGCATCGCCGCGCCCACCTGGGCGATCCGCGCATGCTGGCGCAGTATGCCCGTGCGCGCGCCGAGCCCGTGGCGCGTATGCAGGCTGTCACACACAGCCTGCATCATCTGTTCGCGGATGCGCGTGCCCGGGGCCTGCGCAACGCCGGCATGTCCATCGTCGACCGCATCCCGCCGCTGAAAGCGGTGCTGGTGCGGGAAGCGATGTCCTGAGCGTTTTTCTCAATTTTTCTGGAGTTGTCATGAAGTTTGCAGCACGCATGGCCGGCCTCGCGCTGGCAGCCGGTCTCCTCGCCACCATGGGCGCCCAGGCGAACGAACAGGTCATCCGCAAGGCGCTGACCGAACGCTTCCCGGGTGCGCAGATCAGCTCGATCAAGAAGACGCCCTACAGCGGCCTGTTCGAGGTTTACCTGGACGGCCAGCTCGTCTACATGGATGCCAAGGGCCAGTACGTGATTACAGGCGACGTGATCGAACTGAAGACGCGCACCAACCTCACGCAGGCGCGTCTGGCCAAGTTGCAGGCGGTTGACTGGAAAGTCTTCCCGCTCAACAACGCGATCAAGACCGTCAAGGGCAAGGGCGAGCGCAAGCTGGTCGTGTTCTCCGACGTCGATTGCCCTTTCTGCCGCAAGTTCGAGGCCGAGCTTGCCAAGGTCGACAACATCACCGTCTACACCTTCCTCTACCCCATTGAAGGCCTGCACCCCAAGGCCGTGCAAACCTCCAGGCAGATCTGGTGCGCGACTGACCGCAACAAGGCCTGGGACGACTACATCACCAAGGGCAACGTCCCCGCCAACGACGGCAAGTGCGCCAACCCGGTGGACACGACCGTGGCGCTCGGCAACAAGCTCGGCGTCTCCGGCACACCCACGCTCTTCTTCGCCAACGGTGTGCGCGTGCCTGGCATGGTGCCCGCCGCCCAGCTGGAGCGCCTGCTCACGGCCAACGCGAAGTGAAGCCATGAGCTTCGAGTTCTGGAACGCGCGCTACGACACCGACGAATACATCTTCGGCACCGCGCCCAACGTCTTTCTCGCCAGCCAGGCGCATCGCCTGGCACCCGGCCAGCGCGCGCTGGCGATTGCCGACGGCGAAGGCCGCAATGGCGTGTGGCTGGCCCAGCAAGGCCTGGGAGTCCACGCCATCGACTTCTCGCCCGCCGCACTCGCCAAGGCGGCGAAGCTCGCCGCCGGGCGCGGGGTCGAGGTCGAACTCGAACAGGCCGACGTGCTCGACTGGGCCTGGCCCGAAGCGACCTACGATGTCGTCGTCGCCATCTTCATCCAGTTCGTGCCGCCGCCCGAACGCGAGCGCATCATCGAAGGCATCCGCCGCACCCTCAAGCCCGGCGGCACGCTCATCCTGCAGGGCTATACGCCGAAGCAGATCGAGTATGGCACCGGCGGCCCGCCCAGCGTAGCGAACATGTATGTCGAAGCCGACCTGCGGCGCTGGTTCGGCGACTGGCAAATCGAACACCTGGCCGAACACGAATCGCACATCAGCGAAGGCGCGCACCATCACGGCATGTCGGCGCTGATCGACATGGTGGCGGTGAAGCCGGCCTGAACCGTTTACCGCACATCGACAGGCCGAACTTCAGGCAGGGTTTGCCCGAAATTCCTTGAGCGCACCGCGCAGCACGAACAGCGCTGACTTCAGGAATAGCGCAGCCAGCGCCAGGCCGATCGCAATGTCCGGCCAACCCGAGCCGGTAAGCCACACGCCCAGTGCGGCGAGCAATACCGAGACATTCGCCAGGATGTCGTTACGCGAACACAGCCACACCGACTGCATGTTGATGTCGTCGGCGCGATGTCGCCAGAGCAGGGCCAGGCACAAGCTGTTGGCGGCGAGCGCGAGCAGACCGATTGCGCCCATCGTCCCGAATACCGGCACCTGCGGAACCGCCAGCTTGTAGAGCGCCTGCCCGAGCACGAACAGGCCGAACGCCGCCATGATGCCGCCCTTGATCAGCGCCGCCACGGCCTTCATCCGCGCACTGCGCGCCACAACGTACAGGCTGAAGCCATACACCATGGCATCCCCCAGCATGTCGAGCGAATCGGCAATCAGGGAGACCGAACGCGCGAGCAGGCCTGCCGTGATTTCCACCACGAACATGACAGCGTTGATGGCCAGCACCATCTTGAGTGTCGCGCTTTGACGCTGGCGAAGTGCTTCGATCTCGCACGCCTTGTCGTTGCAGCAGTTAGCCATCCTGTCTCCTCAGGAATACGCGAGGCCGCGCATGAATAACGCGCGGATCCGGGGCTGGAGTTGGCCGGACATGATGATGGCGATGACGGCTGGCATCACCCCTCCCCAGCCAATCCGTGAACGTGGGTTTCAGCCTGTCGACCGCCACGCAAAACATTAGGGGACAGACCACGATTTCCTATTCCCGAACAAAAGATGCCGGGGCTTTCCGGCATTTTTTCTTTCGTTTGCAGCTACTCGCGCCGCCTGCATAGATAGCCGCCCTTGCGTGCTTCTGGGTGGAAACTCCGAAGCGCAAACCAGGCCCTCACGATTCCCGCCTTGAACTTCCGCTTCGGCCGAACAGCAGCTATAGCCATTCAGCCCCCCACCGCCTGCTCCGCCCGCGCCAGCTCTCTCAACCCCTCCAGTGCGTGTTTCAGCGTGGCGTTGTCGCTGTCGCGCGGATAGACCATCCAAGCCGGCAGTTTGAAGGTCGGGCCTTTCTGGACGCGCCACAGTTTGCCGGCCTCGATGAGGTGGCGCACCAGTCGCAGGGGGAAGTAGCCGCTGCCGCCGTAGGTGAGCAGTTGCTGCACGCCGAGCCAGCCGATGTTGGCGACCAGCGCGGGCGGCGGAACGTCGGCGTAGTGTTCGCTGAACTGGGCGTGGAATTCGGGGCCCCAGTCGATGTGGATGTAGCCGGGGTCGGGCCAGCCGCGCTTGCGCTCGCTGGCAACGAGCACGAGGGTTTCGTCGAACAGGGCTTCGACGACGAGGCCGCTGCGCGAGGTGGGGGTGTACATCACGCCGATGTCCACCGTGCCTTCGATGAGCCCCTGCATGATGTCGGCCTCGAAGCCGATCTCCAGCCGCAGCGAGGCTTGCGGCGCGGCTTCGCGCATCCACGCCACCCAGTGCGGCAGGAAGCCTTCCCACAGCGCGATGCGGCCGGACAAGGTCAGCACGTCGGAGAAACCCTGCGGCAGGCCGACGTCGTGGCGGGCCTGTTCCACGGTGCGCACCAGGTGCTTGGCGTGGCGCAGGAAGCGTTTGCCGGCGGGGGTGAGTTCGGCGCCGTTGCGGCCGCGCTGGAAGAGGCGTGCGCCGAGCAGGGTTTCCAGGTTGTGGATGCGCGCGCTCACCGTCGATTGCGTGACGAACAGGCGGCTGGCGGCGGCGACGAAGTTGCCGGTGGCGGCCACGGCGAGGAAGGTGCGGGCGAGTTCTGTATCCATGGAGAGGCTATATATCGGCTATTTCGATAGCAAATACAAAAAATAATCGTTAGTCAAATATATTGCGCATCCGTAGACTCGGTTCAACGCCTTTCACCGAGGAATGGATCATGGATCGAGCGACCGAAACCCTGCTGCCCGGGCGCGACGCCGAGGGCTACCTGATCGAGCCGGGCGACTGGAACGAAGCAATTGCCGTGGCGCTCGCCGCCGACGAAAACCTGGTGCTCGACGACGACCACTGGGATGCGATCCGCTTCATGCGCGAGTACTACGACGAGCACCAGGTCGCCGCCGACGCGCGTTTCGTGATCAAGCATCTGGCCGAACGTTACGGACGCGACGCGCAGAAGAAACTGTTCGAGCTCTTCCCCTACGGCTACGTGAAGCAGGCATGCAAGATCGCCGGCATGCGGCGGCCGCGTGCCTGGAGCACGGGCTGAGCCGGAGCGCGTGCGAAAGGTGCGCAAACTGGCGTATTCGGTTTCCGAACGCGAGCACTGGATTTCCGGGCTGGGCGGTCTGATCGGCATTCTCGTGGTGGCGGCGGTGAGCCAGCACTGGCTGGGCGGGCACGGCGGCATGCTGGTCGCCGCGTCGATGGGCTCCACGGCGGTGCTGCTCTTCGCCATGCCGCACGGTGCGGTGTCGCAGCCATGGCCGGTGCTCGGCGGGCATCTGGTCTCGGCGCTGGTGGGGGTGGCGTGCGCGCGTGCGCTGGGCCACGATCCCGCCCTGGCGGCGGGCTGCGCGGTGGGCGGCGCCATCACCGCGATGTATCTGCTGCGCTGCCTGCATCCATCCGGCGGCGCGACGGCGCTGTTTGCCGTGGTGGGTGGAAGCGAAGTGCACGCGCTGGGCTACGCCTACGTCACCGGGCCGATCCTGCTGGGCGCACTGGTGTTGCTGGGGGTCGCGGTCGCGTACAACTATCCCTTCGCCTGGCGGCGCTATCCGCAGGCCTGGTGGGGCCAGCCTGCGGAAGAAGTCTGCGCGGCCGATGCGGCGCAGCATCCCGAAAAGTGCATGATTCCGCACAGCGCACTGGTCTATGCGCTGTCCCAGCTCGACACCTTCGTCGACGTGAGCGAAGAGGATCTGCAGCGCATCTACGCGCTGGCCATGCACCCTGGCATCGAGACCGTGCACGACGCGCGCACGGCTGCCCCGGAAGCGACGACCTGACGTTGACGCAGCGGCCCGGCCGCGCCGGGCGCGGGACGGATTGCCGTCAGCCGATGCGCACCGGCACGAAAATGCGCTGGCCGTTGCGTTGCACGAGCAGGGCCACCGACTTGCCGGCGGTATCAAGGATGCGCTTCACGGCCTCGACGCTATCGACCGGCTTGCCATTCACCGATACGACCACGTCGCCCGGCTGCACGCCGGCGCGCGCAGCGGGCCCGCTTGCGTCCTCGACCACGAGGCCGGCGGCGAGGCCGACCGCGCGCGATTCTTCCGGTGCGAGCGGGCGCAGTGCCAGGCCGAGCCGCGCCTTTTCCGGCTTGGCCCCTTTTGCGGCCTGCCGGGTTGCCGAATCGCGCTGCTTGTCGAGCGTGGCTGTCAGCGTCTTCGCTTCGCCATTGCGCCAGATATCGAGGCGTGCCATGGTCCCGGGTTCGGCCTGACCCACCAGCGCGGGCAGGTCGCCGGCATCGACGACGGGCTGGCCGTTGAAGGTGCGGATCACGTCGCCGGTCTTGAGGCCAGCCTTGTCGGCGGCGCTGCCGGGTTCCACCTGCGCGACGAGCGCACCCTCCGGTTTGGGCAGCCTGAACGAATCGGCGAGCGCCTGATTCACGTCCTGGATGCCCACGCCCAGCCGCGCGTGCGTGGCATGGCCGGTGGCGACGATCTGGTCCTTGATCCGTACGGCAAGGTCGATGGGAATCGCGAACGACAGACCCTGGTAGCCGCCGGAGCGGCTGAAGATCTGCGAGTTGATGCCGACCACCTCGCCGCGCGCATTGAAGAGCGGGCCGCCGGAGTTGCCGGGGTTCACCGCCACGTCGGTCTGGATGAAGGGCACGTAGCTGTCGTCGGGCAGCGAGCGGCCCTTGGCGCTGACCACGCCGGCGGTCACGCTGTTTTCGAATCCGAAGGGCGAGCCGATGGCGAGCACCCATTCGCCCACCTTGAGGTCGCGCGGGTTGCCGAGCGGCACGGTGGGCAGGTTGGCGGCGTCGATCTTCAGCACGGCGACGTCGGTCTTGTCGTCGCGACCCACCACGCGTGCCTGGAATTCGCGGCGGTCGGTGAGCTTCACCGTCACCTCCTTGGCGCGGCGGACCACGTGCGCGTTGGTGAGGATCAGGCCGTCGGCGCTGACGATGAAGCCCGAGCCTTCGCCGCGTGCGGGCAGGCCGCCGCGGGGCAGGTTGGGCATGGGAACACCGTGTCGGCGGAAGAACTGCCACACGGGATCGTTGGGGTCGGGGGCGGCGCTCGCGCTGGCGTCGTCGTCACCGGCATCCTCTGCGGCGTTCGATACCGCGATGTTGACGACTGCGGGGCCGTAGCGCTGCACGATGCCGGAGAAATCAGGCGTGGCGGCGAAGGACACTGGCAAGGGTGCGGCCGCGGGGGGGCTCGCCACGACGGGCGGCGTCACGGCGTTGGCGTGAGTGCCCAGTGTCCAGGCGGCAGCGGCGCCACCGAGCACGCCGGCGGCCGCCAGCGCAAGGATGAGTCGGGTGGGCGAAAGCGTGAGGTTCGACATGGGGTCTCCATTGCAACAGAACGAAACAGACAAGCCCGTGAACTGTCTTGTCACGGGGCTGCTGCTCCGACTGCGGGCAATGCGCGCGGGTTCCCGCGTGCCGCCAGGGCTCAGCCCAGCGCGGTATCCAGCACCATCATCACCGCGAAGCCGGCCATGAGGCCGATGGTGGCGGGCGTCTGGTGGCCGTTGCGATGGGTTTCCGGAATCACCTCGTGGCTCACCACGAAGATCATGGCGCCGGCCGCAAGCCCCAGGCCGATCGGGTAAGCGAGTGCAAGGCCGCTGGCGAGACCGATGCCGAGCAGGGCGCCGAGCGGTTCCATCAGGCCACTCAGCGCCGCCACCCACACCGCGCGCCCCGGGGCGAGGCCGGCGGCTTTGAGCGCCATCGCCACGGCCAGTCCCTCGGGGATGTCCTGCAGCGCGATGGCGGTGGTGAGCGGCAGGCCGACGCCGAGGTCGCCCTGCGAGAAGGACACGCCGATCGCCATGCCTTCGGGCAGGTTGTGCAGGGCGATGGCGAAGACGAACAGCCAGACGCGGCTGACGCGGCCGCATCCGGCGCCGCAGGGGCCGCCGTGTTCGTGCTCGTGCGGCGTGAACTCGTCGAGCCCCAGCATCAGCAGCACGCCGAGGCCGAGGCCGGCGACCACGGTCAGCGCGGCGAGCGCGCCGCTGCCGGTGATGTCCTCGCCCGCCGCCAGGCCGGGCAGGATGAGCGAGAAGGAACTGGCCGCCAGCATCATGCCGGCAGCCAGCCCGAGCATGGTGTCCTCGGTGCGGCTCGACAGATTGCGCAGGAAGCGCGCCGGCAGCGCGCCGACGGCGGTCGCCGCGAACCCCGCGAGGCCGCCCAGCATGCCCAGCTGCAGGGCGGTATCGGCTTCGCCTGCCGCGACGCGCCACAGGCTGGCGACCAGCAGCCAGACGACGGTGGCCAGCGCGAGCGCCAGCCCGGCGGTCGTCCAGGGGTGGGACTGGGCCTGCATCCGCCAGATGGCCCGCCAGCTGGCGGCTTGCGGATCGGACTGTGCGTGTTGGGCGAGTTCCATGCGGACGGTCTCCTGGGTCATTCCCGGCCCGGCCGGGCGGCACGTGGCTTCGGGTGGGCGCGAGATGCGGCGCGCATCATGGCCGCATTGAACGTGATTCGCGCATGGATGGGAAGCATGTCGCGCTCAACGGCCGGACACGGCCCGCCAGAAGCGGTGCGGGTAATCGCGCGCCGGGTCGGTCAGCGGCAGGCGCTGCATGCCGCGAGCGGCGAAGAAGCCGTTCGCGTCGGCCTGCGCCTTGACCAGGAGACCGTCGCGACCTTCGTGGCGTACCGCGTCCAGTGCCGCATTCAGCAACTGCGTGCCGGTGCCGCGCCGCCCGTGCCCCGGATCGACATACAGGCCGTGCAGCAGCAATCCGCTGCATCCTGCGGGGAGATCGTGCGAAGCAGCGTCGTCCCAGGCGGCGACGCCGACGATCGTACGGTGCGCATCCTCGGCCACCACGATGCGCATGTGTGCCAGATCGTGGGCGTGATAGCGGTAGCTGGGCAGGCTCAGGCGCTTCACGCGCTCAGGCAGGTTCCAGGTCATGAAGGCACGCTCGACGACGCCATTCAGCGAGTCGAGATCGTGCGCGCAGGCCCGGCGGACAGTGTGCGTACCGGCGGGCCGATCGCGTTCGCGTGCGTGCATGTCGGACAGTCTCAGCCGATGCCCAGCGTGTCGTCGGCGTCCAGTGCCGCGACGCCGCCCACGCCGAGGCCGACCATGGACAGGGCTCGCAACAGTGCGCGGCGAACGGGGTGCGCAGGGGACGGGTAACGGGGCGCGGCTGCACTGCGGTCGCGGCGGTATTCGTCGTAGACGCTCATCATGCTCATGGCAATCATGGTTCCACTCCTGTTGTGACGCCGCGCGGGAGCGGCATGACTGCATTGAACGCGATGCCGATTCATTTATCCAATGAATTATTTCTTAATTAACAATTGAAATAATCGAATGATATTTTCGGGTGCGGCCCACCTGCCGGAAAAAGCGACGGCGTTCCGGAGGGTTCCGGAACGCCGTTCGACGGTCGGCCCGCTCGCGCGGGCCGGGCCCTGCTCAGGCGAGATCGAAGCGATCGAGGTTCATCACCTTGTTCCAGGCGGCGACGAAGTCCTTGACGAATTTCACCTGCCCATCGTTCTGGCCGTAAACCTCGGCCAGCGCGCGCAGCTGCGAGTTCGAGCCGAACACCAGGTCGGCGCGGGTGGCGGTCCACCTGGCCTTGCCGGTCTTGCGGTCACGCACCTCGAACAACGTCTTTCCGGTATCGACCGGCTTCCACGCGTTGTTCATGTCGAGCAGGTTGACGAAGAAGTCGTTGGTGAGCACACCCGGACGGTCGGTGAACACGCCATGCTTCATACCGCCGAAGTTGGCGTCGATCACACGCATGCCGCCGACAAGCACCGTCATCTCCGGCGCGGTGAGCGTCAGGAGCTGCGCCTTGTCCACCAGCAGCGCCTCCGCCGGCACTTCGGGGAAGCGGCTGCTGCGGTAGTTGCGGAAGCCGTCGGCGATCGGCTCGAGCGGCGCGAAGGAATCGGCGTCGGTCTGCTCGGCGCTGGCATCCATGCGGCCCGGCGTGAAGGGCACGCGCACGTTCTGCCCGGCTTTGTGCGCGGCGTCTTCGACCGCGGCGCAGCCGGCCAGCACGATGAGATCGGCGAGCGAAATCCTCTTGCCGCCGGCGGCCGCGCCGTTGAACTCGGCCTGGATGGTTTCGAGCGTGGCAATCACCCTGGAAAGCTGCGCCGGCTGGTTGACCTCCCAGTCCTTCATCGGCGCAAGACGGATGCGCGCGCCGTTGGCGCCGCCGCGCTTGTCGCTGCCACGGAAGCTCGATGCCGACGACCATGCGGTGTAGACCAGTTCCGACGTGCCGAGGCCCGAAGCCAGGATCTTGGCCTTCAGTGCGGCCACGTCCAGGTCGTCGACCAGCGGGTGGTTCACCGCCGGAATCGGGTCCTGCCAGATCAGGTCCTCGGCCGGCACTTCGGGGCCGAGATAGCGCGCCTTCGGGCCCATGTCGCGGTGGGTGAGCTTGAACCAGGCACGTGCGAAGGCATCGGCAAACTCTTCCGGGTTCTGGTGGAAGTGGCGTGCGATCTTCTGGTACTCGGGGTCGTAGCGCATCGCCATGTCGGCGTCGGTCATGATGATCGGCACTTTTTTCGACGCGTCGTGCGCGGCCGGTGCCATGTTGGCGTCGGTGTGCTGCACCGGCGTCCACTGCGAGGCCCCCGCCGGGCTGCGCGTCGGGATCCACTCGTTGCCGAACAGCATGTCGAGATAGCTCATGTCCCACTTCGTCGGCGTCGGCGTCCACGAGCCTTCGAGGCCGCTGCCGATCTGATCGCCACCCTTGCCGGAACCGTGCGTGCTGATCCAGCCTAAGCCCTGGTTCTCGATGTCGGCGCCCTCGGGGGCGGGGCCGACCAGTGCGGCGTCGCCCGCCCCGTGGCACTTGCCGAAGGTGTGGCCGCCGCAGGTGAGCGCAACGGTTTCGTAGTCGTTCATCGCCATGCGCGCGAAGGTCTCGCGCACCAGACGTCCGGACTGCAGCGGATCGGACTTGCCGCCGGGACCTTCCGGATTGACGTAGATGAGGCCCATCTGCACCGCGGCAAGCGGATTCTCGAAATCGGCCTGCGTGCCGTGGCGCTCGTCGCCCAGCCAGTCTTTCTCGGAACCCCAGTACACCGACTCGTCGGGTTCGTACACGTCGGTGCGACCGCCGGCGAAGCCGAAGGTCTTGAAGCCCATGGATTCCAGCGCGCAGTTGCCCGCCAGCACGATGAGGTCGGCCCAGGAAATCCGGTTGCCGTACTTCTGCTTGATTGGCCACAGCAGGCGGCGCGCCTTGTCGAGGTTAACGTTGTCGGGCCAGGAATTGGTTGGTGCGAAACGCTGCTGGCCCAGGCCGGCGCCGCCGCGGCCGTCGCCAATGCGATAGGTGCCGGCCGCGTGCCAGGCCATGCGGATGAAGAGCGGGCCGTAGTGGCCGTAGTCGGCCGGCCACCAGTCCTGCGAATGGGTCATCAGCGCGTACAGGTCTTTTTTCACCTCGGCGAGATCGAGCTTCTTGAATGCCTCGGCATAGTCGAACGAGGCCTCCATCGGGCTGGTCTCGGGCACGAACTGGCTCAGGACCTTCAGGTTCAGCTGGTTCGGCCACCAGTCGTGGACGGTGGGGATGCCACCGCCCGCGGCGGTGACGTGAAAGGGGCATTTGCTCTCGGACATGACGCTCACTCCTGTTGTATGGTTGGACGACTCCGGATGGAGTGCCTGCATTTAAGACCACGAATGAGAATTTGTCTCATGAATAGTCTAGAATGTTTTCATTGACATAATCGAACGGTGACGCATGACGCTCCAGGAACTGAAGTATCTCGTCGCACTGGCCGACCACGGCCATTTCGGCCGTGCAGCCGAGGCCTGCTTCATCACCCAGTCCACGCTGTCCACCCAGATTAAAAAGCTGGAGGATTTCCTCGGGGTGACGCTGTTCGACCGCAGCCTGAAGCGCGTCACGCCCACGCCCATCGGCCGCGAGATCCTGCAGGCCGCGCGCAACATCGTCGAGGAGGCGGAGCGCATCCGCGAGGTGGCCAGGCACGCGCAGGATCCGATGACGCGCACGATCCACCTGGGTGTGATCCCTACGCTCGGCCCTTACTACCTGCCGCACGCGCTGACCCTGGTGCACAAGAAGCATCCTGGCCTGCGGATGCTGCTGCGCGAGGAGATGACGCCGCAGATCCTCGACCACCTGCACGATGGCAAGCTCGACGCCGGCATCCTGGCCCTGCCGGTGGCCGACGAGAATCTGCGGGTCGAGCCGCTGTTCTACGAGCCCTTCTTCGCCGCGATGCCCGTCGGACATCCGCTCGCCGCGCATGACACGGTGAAGGCGGCCGACATCGTGCACGAAAAACTTCTGCTGCTCGACGAAGGCCACTGCCTGCGCGACCAGGCGCTCGACGTCTGCGGTACCGGCGGAGGCGGCCGCGAGGAGGTGCGTGCCACCAGCCTGGAAACCCTGCGGCAGATGGTCGGAATGGGGCTGGGGATGACGCTGCTGCCTGCGCTGTCGGTCGATGCGGGGCCGCGCGTGAGCCGGAAGACCGTGGAAATCCGGCCGTTCAGGAAACCTGCGCCCGGACGCACCGTCGGCCTCGTGTGGCGCAAACGCGCGCCCTTCCCCGAAACCTTCGAGCGCCTTGCTGCCACGCTCAAGGCCAGCCTGCCGCCCGACGTGGAACCCGCCTGATGTCCGATCTCAACGACCCCCGCGTGTTTTTCGCTGCCGAGCGCACGCTCATGGCGTGGAACCGCACGGGACTCACGCTCATGGCCTTCGGCTTCGTGCTGGAGCGTTTCGGGCTGTTCCTGCACATGCTGCGCCCGGCTGCCGTGCCGGCCGGACGTGATTTCTCGTTCTGGATCGGTGTTGCGTTCATCGCATTGGCGCTGGTGGTGATGAGCTTTTCCATCGTGCAGTTCAGGCGGGTCTTGCATACGCTCAGGCCGGTCGAGATTCCTGAGCGCTACTGCACCTGGGGCGGCGTGGCGATGAACCTGTCGGTGGTGGTGCTCGGCATCGCGCTGCTGGCCTACCTCTTCTCGGAGTTGTAATCATCGAACCCGGCCTTCCACCGGATTGCCTCCAGCGGAACCTGGCCGTGCCTGAACCGGTCGAGTCTGCACGCCCATTCCGCTCCGTCATCGTGAAGGTCCTGCCGAGCCTGCTCCTGCTGTGTGCGCTGCCCTGCGCCGCGCCTGCCGCGCCAATCGATCTGCCGGCCCGTCCCGGCGCATTCTGGCTCCGGCTCGATGTCCTGCCGGATGACGCACCTGTGCCGGCCCCTGGCGTCATCCTGCGTTTCGACAGCCTGGCGGCACTCACCGCGCACGCGCTGGCGCACCGTGCCGAATCGCGCGCCGCCTGGCTCGGCATCCAGGCCGAGGCAGCGCGACTCGATGCCGTCGACGCAGACCGGTGGCCCACACTCACCGGTCAACTCAACTTTACCCGCAGCGAATCGCTGTCGAGCTCCGGTACTTCGGTGCCGGTGCTGCACCGCTACGGTCCCAGCCTGTCGCTCGCCTGGGTGCTCTACGACTTCGGCGCACGCGCGGCGGGCATCGAGGCGCAGCGTTACCAGCTGATCGGCAGTCTGCTTGCAGGCAATCGCACGCTGCAGGACATCGTCAATGAAGTGGAAACCGCCTGGGCTGCCTGGGTTGCCGCACGCGGCCAGCAGGACGCGCAGGCTGAACAGGTGAAGGCCCTGCGGGCGAGCCTCGATGCGGTCGAGGCTCGCCTCGCCGGCGGCCTGGCCTCGCGGGCCGATCAGCTGCGTGCGCGTGCCGCGCTCGCCGAGGCGGCGCTCGCGCGCGATGCCGCGGCACGCGATTTTGCCAAGGCCGAAGCGGCGCTGAAGCAGGCCGCCGGTGTTGCGCAAACGCAGATGCTGGTGCTGGACTGGGACAGCACGCCTGCCGCCGGTCTCGACGCCGCGACGCTGCTCGCCGACCTGCTGGCCGAGGCCGAGCGGCAGCGTCCCGACCTGCTGTCCCTGCGTGCAGCTGCGGCGCGCGCGCGGGCCGAAAGCGCGCGCGCGCGCGCCGAACGCTGGCCCAGCCTGGCGCTGAATGCGAGCGCCGGCCGCACCTTCTTCCTGGAGGACGAACGCAGCCCTTCGAGCACCAACAGCGTGGGTCTCACCCTGAGCGTGCCGCTGTTCGACGGCGGCCGGCTTGCTGACATGGCGCGCGCGGCCGAGCGCGATGCCGAGCAGGCCGAGGCGCACGCGGCGGCACAGCGCGAGCAGATTGCGCTCGATGTGGTGAATGCCTACGAGGATGCGCGCTACGCGCAGGGCGCGCGCGCCGGCATCGAGATGCAGTTTGCCAGCGCGGACGAATCGGCGCGTGCCGCCGAGGCACGCTACAAGGCCGGCGTGGGCAGCCTGCTCGAATGGCTGACCGCGCAGGCCGACCGCGTCCGTGCGCGGCAGGCTCAGGCGCAGGCCGAGTCGGACTGGCTGGCCGCGCTCTCCCGTTTGAACCACGCGCTCGGCCACCTGCCGCCGGCGCTCACCGAGAAATAAGCATGAAAGCCCGCCTCCTTGCCATCGTTGTCCTCATCGCGCTGGTTGCCGGCGTGGGATACCGCATCCAGCATCAGGATGCCGCGAGCAGAACGGGCGGCCCCGGCAACGGCGGCCAGGGCCGTGCGCTTGCCGTAAAGGCCGTGCCGGTCGAGGTGCACGATTTCCCCATCGTTATCGACGTCCCCGGCACCCTCGAAGCGGCGCGCCAGGCGACCGTATCGGCACAGGTCGGCGGCGTGCTGCTGAAGCAGCATGTGCAGGAAGGCGAGGGGGTGCATGCCGGGCAGTTGCTGTTCAGCCTGGACGCGCGTGCCGCGCAGACGCAGATCGCGCAGAACCAGGCGAGTCTCGTCGGCGCACGTGCGGAGATGGTGGAGGCACAGAAGAAGGTCGAGCGACTGCAACCGCTTTTGGTTTCAGGTTACATCAGCCAGCAGGAGATCGATGACGCGGTGCTGGTGCGCGAGGCGGCACGCGCCAGACTGGCGACGGCCGGTGCCGCGCTGGAGGCAGCCCGCCTGCAGGTCGATTACGCTACGATCCGCGCGCCCTTTGCCGGGCGCGTCGGCCGCATCGCGGCCAGGCCCGGCGATCTCGTGCAGGCGGGTATGACGCTCACCACGCTGACGCAGGCTGGCGCGCTCGATGCGCGCGCCAGCGTGGCGCAGCAGGACTGGCCGGCGCTGGCCGGCGCGCGCGCGCGCGGTGCAGTGACGGCCGAGGTCTATGCCGGCCTGACGCGCGAGCCGGTCGCGCGCGGCCGGCTCGAATTCGTCGACGCGCAGCTCGATGCGGTCAGCGGCGCGGTGCCCGTCAAGGTGCGCCTTGCGGGTTCGCCCCCCGGCCTGTTGCCCGGACAGAGCGTGCGTGTGCGGCTGAACGTGGGGGCCGAGCCCGACGCGCGCGTGGTGCCCGAAGCAGCCCTGCAGCACGCGCAGGAAGGCGCCTACGTGTACGTCGTGCGCGATGGCAAGGCGGTGCTGCAGAACGTGACGCTGCTGCGTGCGCTCGACGGCGCGCTGGCGGTGAAGGGCGAACTCGCCGCCGGCGAGCCGGTGCTGGTCGAGATTCCGCAGCGCCTGAGGGCGGGCGACACGGTCAGGCTGGAAGGCCCCGGCTCGCAAGGCGCGCCGCGCGGGCCGCGTCCATGAATCCCTCGCGCCTTTTCATCGAACGGCCCGTCGCCACCCTGATGCTGGTGCTGGCGATGGCGCTGTTCGGCGCGCTCGCCTACAGGCAGCTGCCGGTGAACGACCTGCCGCAGGTCGATTTCCCCACGCTGCGCATTTCGGCCAGCCTGCCTGGCGCGAACCCCGAGACCATGGCGAACACGGTCGCCACGCCGCTGGAACGCCAGCTCTCGACGGTGCAGGGTATCGAATCGATGTCGTCCAGCTCGCGGCAGGGATCCACCAGCATCACCCTGCAATTCGAACTCGGGCGCGACATCGATGCGGCCGCGCAGGATGTGCAGACCGCCATCGCACAAGCCGCGCGCAACCTGCCAGACGGCATGGATCCCCCGCAATTGAGGAAGATCAACCCGGCCGATTCCCCCATCCTGTATCTGGCCCTGTCCGCCGAACGCCTGCCGCTCACCCGGCTCGACGCCGTCGCCGACTCCGTGGTGGCGCAGCGCCTCTCCACCTTGTCCGGCGTGGCGCAGGTGCTGGTGTTCGGCTCGCAGAAGTACGCGCTCAGGCTCTATCTCGATCCGGCCAGATTGCTGGCGCGCGGACTCACCTTCGCGGATGTGGTCGCTGCGGTACAGGCCGCCAATGCCAACCTGCCGTCGGGCACGCTCGACGGCGCGACGCGCGCCTACACGGTGAAGGCGCCGGTCGCGCTCGCCAACGCACAGGATTTCGGCGACGTGATCGTCGCCTACCGGGACGGTGCGGCGGTACGTGTGCGCGATCTCGGTCGCGCGGTGGACAGCGTTGAAAACGACAAGGCGCGCACCTGGTACAACGGTACGCGCGCCATCGTCCTTGCGGTACAGCGCCAGCCCGGTGCCAACACGGTGGAAGTCGCCGAGCGCATCCGTGCGATGCTGCCGGGAATCGAGGCGGAACTGCCGGATGGCGTGAAGCTCCAGGTGCATTCCGACCGCTCGCGCTTCGTGCGCGACTCGCTGCACGAGGTGAATTTCACCCTGGTGCTGGCACTGGTGCTGGTCATCCTCGTCATCTTCGCCTTCCTGCACAACCTGCGCGCCACCCTGATTGCGGCGCTGGTGCTGCCCAGTTCGCTGCTCGGCACCTTCGCCTTCATGCACCTGGCGGGCTACAGCCTCAACAACCTGTCGTTGATGGCGATCACGCTCGCCATCGGCTTCGTCGTCGACGATGCGGTGGTGGTGATCGAGAACATCGCACGGCATCTCGACATGGGCAAGACGCGCATGCAGGCCGCGCTCGACGGCGCCGGCGAAATCGGCTTTACCGTGGTGTCGATGACGATCTCGCTCGCCGCCGTGTTCCTGCCCATTCTCTTCATGGGCGGAATGCTGGGACGGCTGTTCCAGGAATTCGCCGTCTCGATCGGCGTGGCGGTCCTGCTGTCCGGCGTGGTCTCGCTCACGCTCACGCCCATGCTGTGCGCACGCGGCCTTGCGCACGAACCGATCGACAATCCGCTGTCGCGTGGCTTCGACCGCACGTTCAACGCTTTCCGCGACTGGTACGGCGGCACCCTGCGCGCGTCGATGCGCCATCGCGGCGCGATGCTGCTGCTGTCGCTGGCGGTGCTCGCCGCCATGGTCTTGCTTGCCGGACAGGTGAAGCAGGGATTCATTCCCCGCGTCGATTCGGGGATGATCTTCGGCAGCGTACAGTATCCCGAGGGCATTCCCTTCGAGGAACTCTCGCAGCGGCAGCAGCAGCTGGCGACGCTGGTGCAGGGGCATCCGGCGGTCGAAGGCCTGATGTCCTCCGCAGGCCAGGGCGGCGGAGGCGTCGCCGGGGGGAACGTCGGGCGCCTGGTCATTCGTCTTGTGCCGCGCAATACCCGCCCCGGCGCCGACGAGGTGATCGAGGAACTGCGTGCGCTCACGCGCAGGATCGGCGGCGTGAATGTGACCTTCCAGAATCCGGCGTCGATCAACGTGGGTTCGATGATTTCATCGAGCGACTACCAGATCACGCTCACCTCGGGGAACTTCGAACATCTGAAGACTGCGGCGGCCGCAGCCGAGAAGGCCCTGCAGGCCGTGCCGCTGATCGAGGACGTGAACAGCGATCTCGAGCTGCGCAATCCCGAACTGCGCGTGGTGCTCGATCCGCTCGAGGCCGCGCGCCTGGGCATCGACGCGCGGCAGGTGCAGCAGACGCTCTACGATGCGCTGGGCGGCCGGCGCATCAGCGAGATCTACGGCGCGAGCGACCAGTACACGGTGAGCGTGAAGGCGCTGCCCGAGGTCCAGCTCGATCCGGCCGTGATCGGCCAGCTGCCGATCCGCACCGCGTCGGGCGGGCTCGCACGCCTCGATGCGGTGGCGCGCGTCGAGGCCGGCGTGGGACCGATCTCGGTACAGCATTACGGCCAGCAGACGGCGGTGACCCTGTCGTTCGCGCTGGCGCCCGGCGCCTCGCTGAACGAAGCGCTGGATGCGGCGCATGCCGCCGCGGTTGCCGTGCTGCCGGCCGACGTGAGCGCACAGTTGAGCGGTTCGGCAGCAAAATTCCAGGAATCGACGGTCACGCTGCCGCTCTTGCTGCTCTTTACCGTGATCGTCATCTACATGGTGCTGGCGGTGCTGTACGAGCACCTCGGCCATCCGCTCACCATCCTCACCGCACTGCCGCTCGCCGGCTTCGGCGCGCTGCTGGTGCTGCTGCTTGCCGACGAGGAGCTCAACATCTTCAGCTTCGTCGGCATCATCCTGCTGGTCGGCCTGGTGAAGAAGAACGGCATCATGATGATCGACTTCGCGCTCACGCGGCAACGCGCCGGCATGAACGCGGAAGACGCCATCGTCGAAGCCTGTCTGGTGCGCCTGCGGCCGATCATGATGACGACCTTTGCCGCCATCGTCGCCACGCTGCCCATCGCGATCGGCTTCGGTGCCGGCGGCGAGGCGCGGCGTCCGCTCGGCATTGCCGTCGTCGGCGGCCTGCTGTTCTCGCAGTTCCTCACGCTCTACATCACGCCCACCTTCTACGTGAGCATGGCGCGTCTGGAAGACTGGCTGGTGCGTCAGCGGGCGCCGGCCTGATTCCTCACCGACAGGGAACGGTTCTACAAAGCCGTAGGTCGGCAATACTTTGCCGACACCTCCGTCACCCCACCGTCCGTTGCGTCGGGAAAAGTATTCCCGACCTACGACGCCTGCCTGCTTGAGTGTTTTTCGCGTCAAGGAGGGCAGAGGAGAAAACGCCACATGTCCTCGTGACCTCCGTACAAAAGACGAAAAACTACACGAACGCAGCCAGCGCCGCGTAGCGCGCGAGCTTGCCCACTGCGACCAGCAGCAGGAAATTCAGGAAGGGCACACGCAACACCCCCGCGACCAGGCATAGCGGATCGCCCACCACCGGCAGCCAGGCCAGGAGGAGGCTCGCCTGGCCGTAGCGCCTGAACCAGGCTTCCGTCCGCGCGATTCGCGGCTCGGCCTTGGCGCTGCGTTGCAGGGCCTGCCGGCCGAATCGGCCCATGCCCCAGGTGATGGCGCTGCCGAGCACGTTGCCGGCGGTGGCGACGAGCACACTCGCCAGCGGGTCGGCGCCTTCGGCGAGCCGGTAGAGGAGGAGGGCCTCCGACCCCCCGGGGAAGAGGGTGGAAGACAGTAGCGCCGAGCCGAACAGCAGCCAGTCCATCAGGCGGAACCGTCGCAGGCATGTGGGGCGGACAGGCGGGCGGGGCAGGGCATGGAACGATCAGGGGAAAGTGGACGATTGAGATTATCGATCAATGCCATCCAGATTATCCGTTGGATCGAAATATTGACGGTCTCTAATATGGCGCCTGTCTCGATTGAACACGTAAATCATCCCGGAAACATCATCTCAAGGAGCCCACCATGCAGAACACGAAGTCCGTCACCATCCAGAACCTCGAAGCCGCCTTTGCCGGCGAGTCGATGGCCCACATCAAGTACATGTGGTTTGCCCGCCAGTGCCGCAAGGCCGGCGACGAAGCCACCGCCAGGGTGTTCGAGGACACCGCCGCGCAGGAGATCCTGCATGCCTTCGGCCACGCCGAGCTGCTGTTCGCCGACGAGACCATGACGCCGGCCAAGTGCCTGCAGTACGCGATCGAGGGCGAAACCCACGAATACACCGAGATGTATCCGAAATTCCGCCACGAAGCGATGCTGGAAGGCAACACGGCCGCCGTAGCCGAAATGGACGAGCAGATCATCGAATCGAAGGAACACGCGGAGATGTTCAGGAGCGTGCTGGAGAAGGCGGCCAAGCGCTTTGCCGCGCTGGCCAAGGTGGAAGAGAAGCACGCGAAGCATTACCAGGCTACGAAGGACGCGCTGTCCGCGGCGGACGCCATCGCGGCCTGACCGACATTGATCGAATATTTGAATCGAAAGGAAAAATCATGAAAGCATGGCAATGTATCGTGTGCGGTTATGTGTACGACGAAGCGACGGGCGATCCCGAGCACGGCATCGCGCCCGGCACCCGCTGGGAAGACGTGCCGGACAACTGGGAATGCCCGGACTGCGGCGTCTCGAAGATGGATTTCGAGATTGTCGAGATCGAAGCCGCCTGATCTGGTGGAACGGCCGGAAGCCGCGTTCTTCCGGCATATCTGCAAAGCCCCGGCAGGTCCGGGGTTTTGCAGATAACGAACCCAGGAGTTGGTCACCATGCAGCCCATTGTCATCGTCGGTTCCGGCCTCGCCGGCTACACCCTGCTGAAGGAAATCCGCAAACGCGACGCAGGTGTGCCCGTCACCCTCATCACGGCGGACGACGGCGCCTTCTATTCCAAGCCCAACCTGTCGAATGCGCTCGCGGCCGGCCGGACGGCCGCAGCCCTGGCCAGTGCAAGCGCGGAGAAAATGGCGGCCGACCTGAATGCCACCGTGCTGACCCGCACGACCGTGACCGCCCTCGACACGCGCGGGCAGCGCGTGCGCACCACCAGCGGCGAATTCGATTACGCAAAACTGGTGCTCGCGCTCGGCGCCGATCCCTTTCCGCATCGCCTTGCCGGTAGCGGCGCCGACGCGGTGCTTGCCGTGAACGACCTGGCCGATTACGCACATTTCCGCGAAGCGATCGCCGGCAAGAAGCGTATCGTTGTACTGGGCGGCGGGCTCATCGGCTGCGAGTTCGCCAACGACCTGATCGCTTCGGGTATGGACGTGTCAGTGGTGCATCTTGGCGACTGGCCGCTCGAACGCCTGCTGCCAGTGGAAGCGGGCAAACGCCTGGCCGACAGCCTCGCCGCGCTGGACGTGCGCTGGCATTTCGGGCGTACGGCGAAATCCGTCGAGCGTGTCGAGGGCGGCCTTGCCGTTACGCTGGACAACGGCGACAGCGTCGAAGCCGACGTCGTGCTCTCGGCTATCGGCCTCAAGCCGCGCACGCAGCTTGCGCAGGCCGCGGGTATCCCGGTCAACCGCGGCATCCAGACCGACCGAATCCTGGAGACGGGCGCGGCGAACGTCTACGCGATGGGCGATTGCGCCGAGGTCGAGGGCCTCGTGCTGCCATACGTGCAGCCGCTGATGGTGCAGGCGCGCGCGCTCGCCGCCACGCTCACCGGCACGCCCACGCCGGTGGTCTACGGCGCCATGCCGGTGATGGTGAAGACTCCTGCGCACCCGGTGGCGGTGCTGCCGCCGAAGATCGGCGCCGCCGGCGGCTGGAAGGTCGATTGCACCGATGGCGGGGTCTGCGCATTGCACCTCGATGCCGCCGGCCGTCTGCAGGGCTTCGCACTCACAGGCAGCGAAACCGCGAGGCGCAACACGCTGGCGAAGGAAGTCGCTGTCTGAGCCAGGGCCTGTCAACAGGTCTTGCAGGCTTCCACAGGCAGGCCGCGCGCAAGCCAGCCCGGCCCTGCGCCGCTGCCGGCCATGCCCTCCTTGACGTTGACCACGTTGGTGAAGCCGGCCTCGACGAGCGCCTGCTGCATCTGCGTGGTGCGGTTGCCGGTACGGCAGATCAGCGCGATGGGCGCCGTCCGGTCGCCGCGGAGTTCGGCTTCCACCTGCTTCACGAACCCCGCTGTGCCTTGCGGATGCGCCATGTTGATTTCCAGCGCGCCTTTGGCCACGCCGGTCTGCTTCCATTCGTCCGGACGGCGGATGTCGATGAGGGTGAGGGCGCCCGACTGGGATTGTGCAAAGGCGGCAGGCGCATCGATCGCGGGGCCGCTTTCGCGCGCGCAGCCCGACAGGATGGCGAGGCATGCGACGGCGGCCGCTGCGCGGGACAGGGAAGGGGCAAGCATGGAGGCTCCAGGGGGTTGAACGCGCTCGATAGGCGCACGCAGACGCACATAAGTTCCCGGCATGGCGGGCGCCCCGCGCTTGCGCGACAATGCCATATGGACATTTTCCGCATCTTCCACCTGCAATGCGCGCGCCGCCTGCCGGCGTTGCCCGAATCCCACCCCTGTTCGCGCCTGCACGGGCATTCCTTCCGGGTCGAGCTGACAGTCAGCGGCGCCGTCGATCCCGAGCTCGGCTGGGTGCTCGATTTTTCGGACATCGAGGCGGCCTGGCGACCGATCCACGAGAAGCTCGATCATCGCACCCTGAACGACATCGACGGCCTCGAGAATCCGACCAGCGAGCATCTGGCGATCTGGCTGTGGCGGCAACTCAAGCCCTTGCTGCCGGGCCTGTCGCAGGTGAGGCTGATGGAGACGCACGATTCGGGCTGCATTTATCGCGGCTGATTTTGCGGCTGGCCGCGCTCAGTCGGTCCGGACGCGCGCGACCAGCATCTTGTCGACCCGGTTCTTGTCCATGTCCACAACCTCGAAGCGGCAACCGTTCCACTCGAAGTGATCGGCCACGGCGGGAATGCGCCCCAGCATGTGCATGAGGAATCCCCCCAGCGTGTGGAAGGCATTTTCCGCCTCGCCGGGCAGGTCCCCGTCGATTTCCAGTACCGATTTGAAGCGTTCGACCGATACGCCGCCATCCATCAGCCACGAGCCATCCGCGCGTACCACGACGTCCTGCTCCGCGTTGACGTCCTCGGACGGCAGTTCGCCGACGATAGCCGCCAGCACGTCGGTCAGCGTCACCAGGCCCTGCAGTTCGCCGTACTCGTCGACGATCAGGGCGGCCTGTACCCGCGCCTTGCGGAAGTTTTCCAGCAGCTGCGTGGTGCTGACACCGGCCGGCACATAGAGCGGCGGGCGCAGCGCATGCTCGACGTCGAGCGGTTCATTGTCCAGCGCTGCCTTGAGCAGGTCTGAGGTGCGCAGCACGCCGGCGATGTGATCGAGACCGTCGCGACAGACCACGATGCGCGTGTAGGGGCTATCGGCGATGCCCCGGCGGATTTCGGCTTCCGGGTCGTTGAGGTCGAGGGTATAGATATCCTTGCGCGGCGTCATGATCGCCTCGATGCGCTGCACGTCCAGACGCAGCACGTTGGAGACGATCGCCTGTTCGCTTTCGTGGAACACGCCGGCTTCGGCGCCTTGTTCCATGAGCACCTTGATTTCGTCGTCCGTGACGGGGGGCTCTTCCTTCTGCCGCATCCCGGTGAGGCGCAGGAGCAGGCTGGAAGACGCGGACAGCAGCCACACCAGCGGCCGCGTGGCATGCGCCAGCCAGATCATCGGCCGCGAAATGAGCGAGGCGATGCCCTCGGGCGCCATCAGTGCCAGCCGCTTGGGCACCAGTTCGCCGACGACGACGGCGAAGTAGGTCAGGCCGGCCACCACGACGGTGAGCGCGACGGGCTTGGCGTAGGGTTCGAGCAGGGGAAAGCCGGCCAGCCAGGCGGCCAGCGGGTCGGCCAGCGCCGTTTCGCCGATGGCGCCGGAGAGGATGCCGATCGTCGTGATGCCCACCTGGATGGTGGAGAGAAAGTACGAGGGTTCCGTGTGCAGCGACAGGGCCGAATGCGCCCCGGGGCTGCCGTCATCGGCGAGTCGCTGCAGCCGGGCCTTGCGGGAGGAGACGACTGCGATTTCGGACATCGCGAAAAGGCCGTTGAGCAGGATCAGGAACAGCAGCAAGGCTATGTCCATACGCGGGCCGCCCGTTGCCCGCAGGCATGCGGCCAATGGAGTACAGGGGACGCAATCTTAGCATCGCGCGCGCGTGCGGCCCCCCGCAGCCGGGGTTCCGGAAGCGGCGGATCGGAGGACTCGGGCAGGGCTTATTTCAGCACGCGCACCAGCACCCGCCTGTTCTGTCCCCGGCCTTCGAGGGTGACGTTGCTCGCCACAGGTTGCAGGTCGCCGTAAGAAATGGTCGACATGCGGTCGAGCGGGATGCCGCCGGTTTCGTGCAGGTAGCGGCGCACCGATTCGGCACGTTCCAGCGCGATGCGGCGGTTCTGGCTGTCGAGACTGAGGTTGTCGCTGTAGCCGACGATTTCGACGAAGACGTGCGGCAGCTTCGGCTTCACGTCTGCGATCAGCCTGTCGAGTGCCGCGCGGCCGCTGGCGGTGAGTTCGGGCTGTTCGTAGGCGTAGAGCACCATGCCCTCGTTCAGCAGCAGCGAATCGACCAGCTTGCCGCTCACCAGCCGGCTGTCGCGCGCGATCCTGACAGCATCGTCGGCGCTTTCCTGCACCCGGGCGATGGCCGCGTTCGCCGCGTCGAGCTGCGCGCGCAGTGCGGCGGCATCGCTGCGCTGGCTGTCCTCCAGGCGCTGCATTTCCGTGCGCAGACCGCCGAGCGCGCCCTGGCTGTCTGCCTGCGCATCCAGCCGGCTGGCGAGCAGCGCGTGTCCGGATTCCAGCTTGCCCAGCCGCGCCTCCGCACCCGCCTGCGCGGCAGCGAGGCGTTCGTAGGCCTGCTTCAGCGATTCCAGGTCGCGCGCAGCGGCAGCCTGGGCATCCAGCGTCTGCTGCGAGGCGCAACCGGCGAGCGCGACGGGGACGAGGAAGGCGAGAGGGAGTAGGGGGCGCATGGCGGGCTCCGTTTCATCAAAAACCGGATTTTACCGCCGCCCCGCCCGCGACCGGGCGGGGCGTCCGGTTTCAGGCAGCGACGATGCGGCGGTTGCCCGCACCCGGCAGGGTGCGCAGCGTGGGGCCCTGGATGGTCTGGTAATCAGGGTGCTTCACCGTGTCCACGTAGCGCCACTCGGCCTCGCAGGACTCATGCGTGGCGGTGACGAGCATGAAGCCGCGCTGATGCGTGTTGGCATACTGGAGCGGGCCGATGATCTGGGTGAGTCCGGAGGCGACCAGCACGGGGTCTTCGGCCGGGAAGTATTCCTCCAGGCCGGGCGAGGACACCGAGGGCGTGGCGAACTCGACACCGACGGCATTGCCTGCGATATCGTGGAGATCGCTGGCCCAGGCGTTGTGAGTGTCGCCGGACAGCACGACCAGGTTCTTGTCCAGCGCGCGGGCAGTGCCCAGCACGGTTTCGCGTGCAACCGCGTAACCGTCCCAGGCATCGAGGTTGTAGGGGATGGCAGGCTGGGCGAGGAGTGCAAGTTGCTCGGGCGTCAGTGTGGCGGGCGCCGTCTGGGCCTGGCCCAGCAGCGCGCTGTAGTCGCTGAAACCGATCTGTCCCAGCACCAGCGGTGCGGGAATATTCATGCGGCCCATCAGCACCTGCTGCCCGAGCACGTCCCAGGTGGTTGCGGAACGCGCGAACTGCTGCGCGAGCCAGTCGGCCTGTTCGGATCCCAGCAACTGGCGCTGCGGGTCTGCCAGGTCGGTCTGGAAGGCGGCGGCATCGAAGCCGCTGGCGCCGAAGTAGTCGGCATATTCCAGCTGCCGGTCGCGGCCCACGATGCGGGTATCGAGCATGTGCAGCGAGAGCAGGTCGCCGAACGCAAAGCTGCGGTAGATCTGCCGGGGCTTGTGCGGGTCGGTGAGACGGGTCGGCAGCCACTCGTGGTAGGCACGCAGCGCAGCGGCACGACGCCAGGCGTAGGCGCCCTCGGTGGCGGGGTCGTGGTTTTCCGCACCCTCGCGCCAGGCATCGTTGCTGATCTCGTGGTCGTCCCACACGGCGATCATCGGCATGGCCGCATGCAGGGCCTGCAGGTCCGGATCGCTGCGGTACTGGGCATAGCGGCGGCGGTAGTCGGCCAGGGCCAGCAGTTCGCCGGCGGGTTCGACCTCACGGCCGAGCGCGGCGGCGTCCCCGGAGGCATAGCCGTCGCGGCCATATTCGTAAATGTAGTCGCCGAGATGAACCGAAGCGAACACGTCGTCGAGCCGCGCCGCTTCGGAGTAGGCATGGAAGTAGCCTGCCGGATAGTTGGAGCAGCTGAAGACGGCCAGCTTCAGCTGGTCCAGCCCGCCGTGCGGCAGGGTGCGGGTACGGCCTGTAGGGGAGAAGCGGCCGTGGGCGCGAAAGCGGTAGAACAGGCGGGCGCCGGCGGGCAGCCCGGATACGTCGATCTTGACCGTGTAGTCCACGCCGGCATGGGTGAGTGTGCGGCCGCTGCGGACGATGCGCCGGAAACCGGGGTCGCGTGCGACTTCCCACAGCACCGGCACCTTGCCCATGGATTCCGTGCTTACCCTGGTCCAGATCACCACGCGGTCTGCAAGCGGGTCGCCGCTCGCCACGCCATGCTGGAACACGGGGTCGCGGCCGGAGTGCGCACTGGCGGGGCGCACCACCGAGGCCGCCAGCACGCCGGCACCGAGACCGCGCAGGAAGGTGCGCCGCGAGAAGACTGTTTGGAAGGGCATGGGGGACTCCAGGCAGGAAACGATGCGGCGACTCTAGCCAGCCGGGGTGACATCCACATGAAGAATTGCTGAAACCGTGTACATCGTCGCGACATCGTCCTGTCATGCATGCAGGCCATGGGGGCGTGTCGCCGGCATGCGCACCAATATGCGGCACGCACCTGCGACCGTGCACCGCGCACGGGCGTCCGCTGCAGGCCGCGTACGGAAGCTGCGCGCCAAGCCCTTGAATTCATTGCGCCGGCGCGCGCTGGCACAGAGCCTGCTGGCAGGCTGGGCGAGGAGTGATCCATGTCTGTCGTTCCATCTGTCTGTTGTTACTGCGGCACCGGCTGCGGCGTGCTGATCGAGACCGAGGCCGGAAAGATCACCGGCGTGCGGGGCGATCCGGCGCATCCGGCTAATGCGGGCAAGCTGTGCACCAAGGGCGCGACCCTGCATCTGGCGGCGCGGGCGTCGGGACGCGCGCTGTTTCCGGAGTTGCGCACGGGGCGCGACCAGCTGCGTGCGCGGGCAAGCTGGGACGCCGCACTCGATCACGTCGCCGAACGCTTCCGCGCCATCATCCGAGAACACGGGCCGGACGCCGTCGCCTTCTACATATCCGGCCAGCTCACCACCGAGGCCTACTACGTCTTCAACAAGCTCGCCAAGGGGCTCGTCGGCACCAACAATGTCGATACCAATTCGCGGCTGTGCATGTCCAGCGCCGTGGCGGGCTACAAGGCCACGCTGGGCGCGGATTCGCCGCCCGGCTGCTACGACGACATCGATTCGGCCGGCACGATCTTCATTGCCGGCTCGAACACGGCGTATGCGCATCCCATCGTGTTCCGCCGCATCGAGGCGGCGCGCAAGAAGCGGCCCGACCTGAAGCTCGTCGTCGTCGACCCGCGCCGTACCGATACTGCGGCCGAGGCCGATCTGCATCTGGCGATCCTGCCCGGCACCGACGTGGCGCTCTACCACGCCATGCTGAATGTGCTCCTGTGGGAGGAACGCATCGACCGTGACTTCATCGACGCCCACACCGAAGGCTGGGCGGCATTGCGCGATCTCGTCCGCGAATACACGCCGGAAAAGGCTGCGGCGATCTGCGGCGTGGCGGCGGAGGACATCGTCACGGCGGCGCGCTGGTTCGCTGACGGTCCGGCCCTGTCGCTGTATTGCCAGGGGCTGAACCAGTCGAGCTGCGGCGTCGACAAGAACGCCGCGCTGATCAACCTGCATCTCGCCACCGGGCAGATCGGCCGGCCCGGCGCCGCGCCGCTCTCGTTGACCGGGCAGCCCAACGCCATGGGCGGGCGCGAAGTCGGCGGGCTGTCGAACCTGCTGTCCGCGCATCGCGACCTGTCGAATCCGGAACACCGCGCCGAAGTCGCGCGCCTGTGGGGGGTGGACAGCGTGCCCGACAAGCCGGGCAAGACGGCGGTGGAGCTCTTCGACGCACTCGCCACGGGCGAAGTGAAGGCCGTGTGGATCGCCTGCACCAACCCTGCGCAGTCGTTGCCCGACCAGAACCGCGTGCACGCCGCGCTTGAAAACGCCGAACTCGTCGTGCTGCAGGAAGCCTACGCCGACACCGAAACCGCAGTCTTTGCCGACGTGCTGCTGCCGGCGGCGACCTGGGGCGAGACCGAGGGCACGATGACCAATTCCGAGCGCTGCATCAGCCGCGTGCGCGCCGCCGTGCCGCCGCCCGGCGAGGCGCGGCCCGACTGGGAAATCGCGGCGGATTTCGCGCGCCGGCTGCAGCCGGCGGCCGGTGCGCGGCTGTTCCCCTATGCCTGTGCCGAGGATGTGTTCGACGAACACCGCGAAACCACGCGCGGGCGCGATCTCGACATCACCGGGTTGAGTTATGCGCTGCTCGATGCCGCACCGCGCCAGTGGCCGTTCCCCGAGGGCGCGGTCGAGGGTGCGGCACGCCTGTACACCGACGGCGTCTATCCCACCGCCAGCCGGCGCGCCGCGTTCCATGCGGCGCCGTTCAAACCGGTGGCCGAAGCCATCGACGCGTGCTTCCCGCTGCATCTCAATACCGGCCGCCTGCGCGACCAGTGGCACGCCATGAGCCGCAGCGGCAAGGTCGCGCGGCTGTTTTCCCACGTGTCCGCGCCGCTGCTGTCGATGAACGCGCGCGACATGGAGCTGCGCCGCCTGGCCCCCGGCGACCTGGTGCGCGTGAAAAGCCGGCGCGGCGAAGCCGTGCTGGCGGTCGAGGCGAGCGATACGCTGCGGCCCGGACAGTGTTTCCTGCCGATGCACTGGGGCGCGCGCTACATGGGCGGGACCGGCATCAATGCCCTCACGCTGCCGGTATGCGATCCGGTGTCGCGGCAGCCCGAACTGAAACACGCCGCCGTGCAGGTGGCGAAGGCCGGGCTGCCCTGGCGCATGGTCGCGCTCGCGGCCGGCGACGGCGCCCGCCTGCTCGATGCCGTGCAGCCGCTCCTGCGCGCCTGCGATTACGCAGCGGCAGGACTGGCCGGCCGCGAGCGCGACGTGCTGACGCTGCGCCTTGCGCATGGCAGCCCCTTGCCCGACGCGCTGCTCGCCGCATTCGACGCCGCGCTGGAGCTGGATAACCCGCTCGCCGTGATGCAGTACGAAGACCGCCCGCGCGGCGTCAGCAAGCGCATCCGTGTCGCATCCGGCAGGATCGTGGCCGCCCGTCTCACCGGCGAGACCGCAGCCTTCGAATGGCTGCGCGATCTGATCGTAGAGGGTACGGGGATCGAGGGAGCGGGGGCGAGCAGCCTGCGCGCCTGGGTGCTGGCGCCGGTGGCACGGCCCCCCGCAGCCTCCGCGGGGCGCGGGCGCATCGTCTGCAACTGCCTCAACGTCGCCGAGCCCGACATCCTCGATGCCATCGCCCGCGGCGCCGATCTGGCCGCGCTGCAGGACACGCTCAGGTGCGGAACCGAGTGCGGTTCGTGCGTGCCGGAACTGAAGCGCCTGATCGCAGGCAACCGGGCGGCGGCATGAGTTACGCCACCCTCATCCGCCAGATTGAAGCCGGCGACGGCATGGATTACATCGAGGCGCGCGGCCTGGGCGCGGCGCTCCTCGACGGCGGCGTTCCCGAGCTGGAAACCGCCGCCTTCCTGGTCGTGCTGAACCAGCACGATCCGGGGCTGGATGCCTGGCTGGGTCTGCATGCCGCGCTGGCCGAGCGCCTGCCCGATTTCGCCGCGCCGCGGGGCCCGTTCCGCACCGTGGTGCTGCCGACCTACCACGGCGTGCGGGCGCACCCGCACCTCACGCCGCTCGTTGCGCTTCTGCTGAAAAGCTTCGGCATTCCGGTGCTGATCCACGGCGTGCTCGAAGGCGGCGGCGGCACCGCGGCGGCCTACGTGCTGCGCGAGCTCGGCATCCTGCCCTGCACCACGTCATCGCAGGTGAACACCGCGCTGGTCGAGGAGGGTATCGCCTTCGCGCCGGTCGCACTGCTCAATCCGGGGTTGGCGGCCCTGCTCGCGCTGCGTTCGCGCCTGGGGATTGACGGCTGGGTGACGCGTCTGGCCGCACTATCGGATGTGCTGGGTCCGCAGTCGGTGCGCGTCACGCCGGTGCGGACGGCCGGCGAAGTCGCGCCGACGCGCGCGGCGCTGGAAGCGCTGGGCGGGGTCGCCCTGCTCTTCGAAGGCTGCGAGGGCGAAGCCTTCGCCGATCCGCTGAAGCGCCCTGACATGTTTCTCGTGCAGGACGGACTGGCGCAGCGGGTGTACGAGGCGCAATCGGCCAGCACCGGCAGCACCAGTCTGCCGCCCGGCGACGCGCGCGCAAGCGGCGCCTGGATTGCCCAGGTGCTGCGTGAGGCCTTGCCCCTGCCCCTGCCGATCCGCAACCAGCTCGCTGTATGCCTGTTCGCGGCGGGGTATACCGAGGATCTGAATCAGGCGCGCGCGATCACCGCGATCAACGGCTTCGGTCGCGCAGCTGCGTGATGGTGCATTGAAGGGATTCAGGCACCGCCGTGGTGCAAGTCGGGCGGCAGGCGTGACGATACATGCGTGCCGATCCCAGGCAGGACACAGCATCGGCCAGAGGCGCGGTGCGTGGCACAGCGATTGCTAGATGTTTCAGCAAGGCTGCACACGGTGCGGCAGGCAGACCGAATGCAACGGCGTATCTCGGTCATCACTTGGTTCGATTTTCAGGAGTGGTGATATGGATATGAGCACGCCAACGGGCCGCGCGCCCGGAATGAAACTGGTGATGGTCGGCAACGGCATGGCGGGGGTGCGCACCCTCGAAGAGCTGCTGAAACTCGCGCCCGACCTCTACGACATCACCATCTTCGGCGCCGAGCCGCATCCCAACTACAACCGTATCCTGCTCTCGCCCGTGCTGGCCGGCGAGCAGACGGTCGACGACATCATTCTCAACCCGCTCGACTGGTACGCGGAGAACAACATCACCCTGCATATGGGCAAGACGGTCGTGAAGATCGACCGCACGGCCCGCAAGGTCGTGGCCGATGACGGTACGGAGGCCGAATACGACCGCCTGCTGCTCGCCACCGGCTCCACTCCCTTCATCCTGCCGGTACCGGGCCGGGACTTGCCGGGGGTGATCGCCTTCCGCGACATCGCCGACGTGGACACCATGATTCACGCTTCCAGCGAATACAAACACGCCGTCGTCATCGGTGGCGGCCTCCTGGGCCTGGAGGCCGCCAACGGCCTGATGAAGCGCGGCATGACGGTAAGCGTCATCCACATCGCGCCCTGGCTGATGGAACGCCAGCTCGACGAACCCGCCGCGCGCCTGCTGCAGAAGTCGCTCGAGGAAAAGGGCATGACTTTCTTGCTTGGCGCGCAGACGGCGGAAATCGTCGCGGGTCAGACGGGCCGTGCCGCAGCGGTACGTTTCAGGGACGGCAGTGAAGTCCCAGCCGATCTCGTCGTCATGGCGGTCGGCATCCGGCCCAACAGCGCGCTCGCCGAATCCGCCGGCCTCTACTGCAATCGCGGCATCGTCGTCACCGACACCCTGCAGACCGTGACCGATCCGCGCATCTATTCCATCGGCGAATGCGCCGCGCATCGCGGCATCGCCTATGGTCTCGTCGCGCCGCTGTTCGAGCAGGCCAAGGTGTGCGCGAACCACCTGGCGCACTACGGCATCGGTCGCTACGAAGGCTCGGTGACCTCGACCAAGCTCAAGGTCACCGGCATCGACCTCTTTTCCGCGGGCGATTTCATGGGCGGCGAGGGTACAGAGTCCATCCTCTACTCCGATCCCATCGGCGGCGTATACAAGAAGCTCGTCATCCGCGACAACAAGCTTGTCGGCGGCGTACTGTACGGTGACACCGTCGATGGCGCGTGGTACTTCTCGCTGCTGCGCGACGGCAAGGACATCACCGAACTGCGCGACCACCTGATGTTCGGCCAGGACCACTGCGGCAACCTCGGCCACCAGGGCATCAACAAGGCCGCGGCTATGACCGACGACATGGAAGTCTGCGGCTGCAACGGCGTGTGCAAGGGCGACATCGTCAAGGCCATCCGCGAGAAGGGGCTCTTTACGCTGGAGGACGTGCGCAAGCACACAAAGGCTTCGAGCTCGTGCGGCTCGTGCACGGGGCTGGTCGAACAGATTCTTGCCTTCACCGCAGGTGGCGACTACTCGGCCGCGCCGAAGAAGAAGAGCGTGTGCGGTTGCACCGACCACACCCACGAGGAGGTGCGCGCGGCGATCCGCGAACACAAATACCTGACGATCCCGCAGGTGATGCAGGCGATGGCATGGCGCACACCCAACGGCTGCGCCAGCTGCCGGCCCGCGCTCAACTACTACCTCATCTCCACTTGGCCGGGCGAGGCCGAGGACGATCCGCAGTCGCGCTTCATCAACGAACGCGCCCACGCCAACATCCAGAAGGACGGCACCTATTCGGTGATCCCGCGCATGTGGGGCGGGCAGACCACGCCATCTGAACTGAAGCGCATCGCAATCGTGGCGGAGAGGTACAACATCCCCACGGTGAAGGTCACCGGCGGCCAGCGCATCGACCTGCTGGGCGTGAAGAAGGAAGACCTGCCGAAAGTCTGGGCCGACCTCGACATGCCATCCGGCCACGCCTACGGCAAGGCGCTGCGCACCGTGAAAACCTGCGTGGGCAGCGAATGGTGCCGCTTCGGTACACAGGACTCGACGCAGATGGGGATCGACCTGGAAAAGGTCTTCTTCAAGATGTGGGCGCCGCACAAGGTCAAGCTCGCGGTGTCGGGCTGCCCACGCAACTGCGCCGAAGTCGCGATCAAGGACGTGGGCATCATCGGCGTCGATTCCGGCTGGGAAATCTACGTGGGCGGCAATGGCGGCATCAAGACCGAGGTCGCGCAGTTTCTCGTCAAGCTGAAGACCACCGAAGAAGTGCTCGAATATTCCGGCGCCTTCCTGCAGCTGTATCGGGAAGAGGCGCGCTACCTCGACCGTACCGTGCACTACCTCGAACGCGTCGGGCTGGACTACGTGAAGAAGAAAATCCTCGACAACGCAGAGAACCGCCGCGCGCTGTACGACCGCCTGATCTTTGCCTTGTCCGTCGAGAAGGACCCCTGGGTCGAGCGCGCGAAGGAAGGCAAGCTCAAGCACGAATTCGAAACCGTCGCCGCATGAAGGAAGACACGATGAACAACTGGATCGACATCCTGGATGTGAACGACATCCCCCGGCTCGGCGCGCGCGTGGTGCGCCACGGCAATACCGCCATTGCCGTGTTCCGCAATGCCGAGGACGAAATCTTCGCGCTGGAAGACCGCTGTCCGCACAAGGGCGGGCCGCTGTCGCAGGGCATCGTCCACGGCCGCAAGGTGACCTGCCCGCTACACAACTGGAACATCGAACTCGATTCCGGCTGCGCCGTGGCCCCGGACGCAGGCTGCGCGCGCGAGTTTCCGGTCCGGGTCGAGGGCAGCCGGGTGTGGCTGGACCTGGCGGCGGTCGAACGCGCCGCGGCCTGAACGCGGCGCGCACTAAAAGCGGGCGCGCACTGTATTTCCGCCCCGCGATGGCGCGGCCGCCGTGCGTGAGCGTGTGCGACGCAATCCCAATATCCTGATTTTCATGAACTTTTCCGGGCTGGCACAGAGGCTGCTCGTCGAGGACAGGTGCGCGCGCGACGACACGCGCAGCACGGTTCGGAGACTGGTATGAAGATCGATTGCGGAACGTATCCGCTGATGGGCGGATTCGACGAGTTGCTCGAAGGCCCCGGCAAGCCACGCAGCAGGGCGGACGGCCTGTGCGACTACTTCGCCACGCTGGCGCCGGAGGAACTGGAGGCGCGCCACCGTGCGGTGGACGCCGCGATCATGGCCGCGGGCATCACCTTCACCGTGTATTCCGAGGCCGGGAATATCGACCGCGCCTGGCCCTTCGATGTGGTGCCCCGCATCCTCTCCAAGTCCGAATGGGACCGCATCGAGGCCGGGCTGAAACAGCGCCTCAAGGCGCTCAACCTCTTCATCGACGACATCTACCACGCGCAGAAGATCGTGAAGGACGGCGTCTTTCCCGCCGAGGTGCTGGCCGATTCGAAGAATTTCCGCCCGGCCTGCGTGGGGGCGAATCCCCCCTTCGGCGTGTGGGCGCACATCTGCGGCACCGATCTCGTGCGCGATGGCGACGGCACGGTCTACGTGCTGGAAGACAACCTGCGCGTGCCCTCGGGCGTGTCGTACATGCTGGAGAATCGCCAGCTGATGAAGAAGCTCTTTCCGGAACTTTTCATGCGCTACGACGTGTTGCCGGTGGACGACTACCCGGCCGCGCTCTATGACATGCTCGCCGCACTGTCGCCGCGCGAGGACGAGCGCCCCGAGATCGCGGTGCTCACGCCGGGCATCTACAACTCGGCCTATTTCGAGCATTCCTACCTGGCGCAGCAGATGGGCGCGCACCTGGTCGAGGGTTCGGACCTGGTCGTGCTGGACGACGACTGCGTGTACATGAAAACCATCGAGGGCCTGACCCGGCTCGACGTGATCTACCGGCGCATCGACGACGACTTCATCGATCCGGAGGCTTTCCGGCCGGATTCCGCGCTGGGCGTACCCGGCCTCATGCGCGCCTGGAAGGCCGGCAACATCGGCATCGCCAATGCGCCCGGCTCGGGCGTAGCCGACGACAAGGTGGTCTACGCCTACGTGCCGAAGATGATCGAGTACTACCTTGGCGAGGAAGCCATCCTGCCCAACGTGCCGAGCTACCTGTGCATGCACGAGGCGGACCGCGACTACGTACTGGCCAACCTCGACAAGCTGGTGGTGAAGCCCGCCAACGAATCGGGTGGCTACGGCATGCTGGTGGGGCCGAGATCCACGCAAGAGGAGCAGGCGAAGTTCGCCGAACTGATCACGGACAACCCGCGCAACTACATGGCGCAGCCGACGCTGTCGCTGTCCACCGTGCCGACGCTGTGCGATGACGCCATCGAGCCGCGCCACGTCGACCTGCGGCCTTTCATCCTGCAGTCGAAGGATTTCTATGTCACGCGCGGCGGTCTCACGCGCGTTGCCCTGCGGCGCGGCTCGCTGGTGGTGAACTCCTCGCAGGGCGGCGGCAGCAAGGACACCTGGGTCGTCGGGGAGTCCCGCTGATGCTTGCCCGCGTAGCCGAGAACCTCTACTGGATGGCGCGCTACCTGGAGCGCGCCGAGGATACCGCGCGCCTCATCAACGCCACCACCATGATGCTGATGGACATGCCGCGCGGTGCGAGCTTCGGCTGGGAGGACCTGCTGAAAGTGGTCGGGCTGGATGAAGCCTTCCATGCGTTCTACGATGAGGCGAGCGAGGCTGCGGTGATGAGCTTCCTCATCCAGGATGAACGCAACCCCTCGTCGATCTTCGCCTGTGTGCGTCACGCGCGCGAGAACACCCGTACTTTCCGCGAGGTTCTGCCGCGCGAATCCTGGGAGTGGGTGAACGAGCTCTACCTCTACACCAGTACGCACAAGAGCAGCGCGCTCGATCGCCGCAAGCGGCTGGAAGTGCTGACCGAGATCATCCGCCGTCGCCAGGCTGTCGTCGGTCTGCTGTCCGGCACCATGAGCCGCGACCAGGCCTTCCAGTTCATGCGACTGGGGCGCAACGTCGAGCGTGCCGACATGACCAGCCGCGTGCTGGACGTCAGCTACGCGGTGAACCTGCCCTTCCAGGGCGGGCAGTTCTACGACCTGGTGTGGATGAGCGTGCTGCATGCGCTGTCCGCGCACCAGATGTACCGGCGCCACGTCGGCGTGCACGCCAAGGGTTACAAGGTCATCCACTACCTGTTGAACGACCCGCAGTTTCCGCGCAGCGTGCGGCATTGCCTCAACGAGCTGCATGCCGCGCTCGACGAGCTGCCGGGCACGGGTCCGCAGCGCCAGGTGATGTCGCTCATCCGCGAGCTCGACACGGCGGACGGCCGCAAGCTCGCGCAGGCCGGCCTGCACGAATTCTGCGACCGCATCCAGGCCGGTCTGGGCATGGTGTCCGATGCCATCGCCCAGACCTATTTCCGTGCCGCGCACGCCCAATCTCTTTCCCAGAGACAGTTCAACCTCGCATGACGACCCAATCCCTTGCCTTCAAGCGTGCCGGCGACAAGCAGAACTCCGCGGCCTTCGAAGACTACCTCGGCCGGCTGCTCGAAGAACGCGACCGCATCGGACTTACCGATGCGATCCGCCAGATCGATGCGCTGATGATCACGGTGGAGCCGGCGCATTCGCTCGCCTACGTCGCCGAGTTGTGCGTGATGACGCCGTATCACTACCTCGTCACTCTGGAATCCGAGTCGCACTTCACGCACATCCTGCGCATCGACATGAGCGCGCCGGACATCCTGGTGCGCGAGGTGAAGGACCCGAACGTGCGGGGTATCTTCAGGAGCCTCAACGAGGTCTATCCCATCGGCGCGGTGAAGCCCAACTCGCGCTACATGGGCGAGGTGCTGCGCGTGACCGATCCGCACGCCGTGGTCGACATGCAGAAGGCGCGCGACATCCGCTTCTTCAATCAGGACCAGATCCGCAAGCTCGAACTGCCGGGCAACATGGCGGTGGTCAAGCCCAGCCCCTACACCCACAACATCGTTGCCTACTGGGAGCGTCCCGAGTCCGACATCCGTGTGTACGCGCTGGGCTGGAGCAGCATCCGCGACGACATGCAGGCCGCCTACGAGGCCGCCAAGGCCAGCCAGAAGTCGCTCGGCATCGACGCGATGCTGCTGCCCATCGACCACCTCGCCACCCGCATCTACAGCCAGAACCGCGAGGCCGCCATCCTCGAATACCTCACGCTCTCCAGCTACTACTACTGGGGCTCGTACGACATCGCCGACCAGAATTCCTCGACCAACGTCACCAAGAGCGTGCATTACGAAAACGAACTGGAATGCCCGGCCAAGGTCTTCACCGCCGCCAACCACCCGTACTTCATGAACCACCTGCTCACCGAGTCGCCCACCGAGGCCTTCGTGCGCAACTTCGGGCCGCGTCTGCACCACATCGCGGTCGCCGTGGCCGACGGCGAAGTGGATGGCGTGCCCAACATCGACGTGGTGGTGCAGCGCCTGCGCGACTGCGGGCAGAAATTCCTGCTCGATGTGATCGGCTCGAAGGAGGAGGGACTCAAGCAGATCTTTTCCAGCGCGTCGGAGTATTCCTCGCTCATCATCGAGTACGTGCAGCGCTTCGGCGGCTTCCAGGGCTTCTTCACCAAGGACAACGTCGCCGAACTGACCCACGCCGCCGGCGTGGAGGAGAGCCTCAAGGCCCTGCAGGAAGCCGCCCAGGCCTGAACCGCGGCAGCCTTTTCACTTGATGAAATTGTGAGTGCCCACCCTCAAGCAAGACACTGTCTCGACGTTAAATAAGAATTCAATTGAATGCTTATAAACAAGGAGAGAACGTGGATCGTGAAACCCTCAACGAAATGGTCAAGCTCAAGTTTGGTGCACGCAAGGCTGGCGGCCCCGAGATCGACCTGGCGAAGCTGGCAGCGGATGGGCACTATGCTGACGCCATGTTGAGCGCTGTGGAAAATCTGCCCGACGAATCGCTGGTGCTGCTGGCGATGACGCTGCGCGACAAGTTCGGTTTGCTCGGGGCCCTGCCTGCCCCGCCCGTGGCCGAAGCGGCATCGGCAGAGGCGCCGGCTCCGCGCTACCTGCTCGGTGCGCGGAGCTGAACATGGCATTACCAGGAACGCGAAACGACAGGAAGAATGCGTCGCAGAACGCCTCGGCGGAGGAACACGCGCAGTCCATGATCGGCCTGTCGCAGGGCATGCTGAAGGAAGTGGTCGAGGCGCTCGACAATATCCGCCGGGTCAACCGCACCATCCATATACTTTCCATGAATGCGCGCGTCGAGGCGGCACGCGCAGGCGAGGCCGGACGCGGCTTCGCCGTCGTCGCCGAGCAGCTGTCGGGACTTGCCGCCTCCACCGAACGGACCGTGGAAGCCATCGAAGCCACCTCAAAATCGATCACCGGCGAACTCAACGTCGTGGCCGACCGCCTGTCGAAGGACGCCACCGACAACCGTCTGTGCGATCTGGCACTGAACGCCATCGATCTCATTGACCGCAATCTCTACGAGCGCAGCTGCGACGTGCGTTGGTGGGCCACCGACTCGGCGGTGGTCGAGGCGGCCAGATCGCCTGGCGCGGAAAACCTGCGCTTCGTCAGCCAGCGACTCGGGCAGATTCTCGATTCCTATACGGTCTACTTCGATCTCGTGCTCGCCGATCTCGACGGGCGCATCCTCGCCAACGGCCGCCCGCAGCAATGGCCGAATGCTCGCGGCGCCATCGTGACGGACAGCGCCTGGTTCAGGAGTGCACTCGCCACCCACAGCGGCACCCAGTTCGGCTTCGAGTCCGTGCACGCCAGCCCGCTGGTGGGCGGCCAGAACGTGCTGATCTATTCCTGCACCGTGCGTGAGCACGGCACCGTGCACGGCAAACCGCTCGGCGTGCTGGGCATCGTGTTCCGCTGGGATGCGCTGGGGCCCGAAACGCTGAAACGCATTCCCCTGTCGCCGCGCGAAGCCGCGACGACGCGGGCCGTGATCGTGGACGACACGGGGCGCATACTCGCTGATCCAGAATTGCATCGCATCGGCGACGTGCTCGCCTTCGACGGCCGGGAGGCCCTGTTCTCGCAGCCGCGCAGCGCGACAACGGCCCGTATCGCGGGCACCGACTGGCGCATCGGCCATGCCCGCTCGCCAGGCTTCGAAACCTACGCAACGGGCTGGCACTGCCTGTTGATGCGCCGGACGGGCTGAGCGCGCGGCGAGGGATCAGGCAAAACTGATGCGTCAGGCCGGACCGACGGGGCCAGACTGCCCCAGCAGGTTGGTCCAGTCGCCGATCGGCATGGGCCGGCCGAACAGATATCCCTGGAAAGCCGTGCAGCCATTCTCCATGAGGAAATCGCGTTGTGCCTCGGTTTCCACGCCTTCGGCGATCGCCTGCAGGCCGAGCGAGCGGCTCATCGCCAGGATGGCGCGCACGATCGCCGCATCGTTCGGGTCGTCGGGCACGTCGCGCACGAAGGACTGGTCGATCTTGATCATGTCCAGCGGCAGGCGCTTCAGGTAGGACAGCGAGGAATAGCCCGTGCCGAAATCGTCCAGCGAGAAGCCGATACCGAGCTGGTCGAGTTCATGCATGCGCTCGACCACCGACTCGATGTTGTCGAGCACGACGTTCTCGGTCAGTTCCAGCTTCAGGCGCGTGGGATCGGCGCCGCTCGCGAGCAGGCTGCGCCGCACCTGCGCGACGAAATCCGGCTGGTGAAACTGCCGCGCGCTGACGTTGACCGCAAGCTGCAGGCCGTGGGTGCGCGGATCGTTGGCCCAGTCCTTGAGCTGGGCACAGGCCGTGTGCAGGACCCACTGCCCGATCGCGACGATGAGCCCCGACTCTTCCGCCAGGGGGATGAACTGGGCGGGCGACACCACCGCCTGTCCGGAGGGCTGCCAGCGCAGCAGCGCCTCGGCCCCGATCAGACGCCCCGACTGGTCGACCTGCGGCTGGTAGTGCAGCAGGAATTCCCCCTTGTCGAGGCCGCGCCGCAGGGCGGCTTCCAGCGATGCGCGTGTGTCGATCGCGGCCTGCATTGCCGGGCTGAAGAAGCGGATGGCGTTGCGTCCCGCGTCCTTGGCCTGGTAGAGCGCCACGTCTGCCTGCTTGAGCAGGCTTTCCGGTGAATCGTCCCGGCCGCTGAAGAGCGTGAGGCCGATGCTCGTCGTGCTGTAGTACTCCGACTCGCTGCCCCCCAGCATGTAGGGCTGGCCCAGCGTGAGCCGGATTTTCTCAGCGATGTGCTCGGCCTCGGCGGCGGCGGCCACCTCGGATGGCCCCAGCCCTTCCAGCATGACCACATATTCGTCGCCGCCCAGGCGGGACACGGTGTCCTCCCGCCGCAGGCAGGCGGCTATGCGAAGTGCGACTTCGACGAGCAGGCGGTCGCCGATATCGTGCCCCTGCGTGTCGTTGATGCGCTTGAAATGATCCAGATCGAGGATCATCAACGTACCATAGGCCTGGCTGCGCCGGCTGGCGACCAGCGCCTGGCCCAGCCGGTCCATCAGCAGGCGCCGGTTGGGCAGATGGGTGAGCGGGTCGTAGAAGGCGAGATGGCGGATTTCCGCCTCGGAACGCTGCTGTTCGCTGATGTCCTCGACGATGGCGATGCCGCCATCGATTTCGCCGAGGGTATTGCGCAAGGGTGCGCAGGTCATCGCGATCCAGAGTTGGTGCGGGCTCAGGGTCGAGATGTATTCGCCGATGTAGCGGCCTTCCTCGCCCGTCAGTGCAGCCTGCAGCGCAGGCAGGACACGCTGGTCCTTGAGTGTTCGCATGTCCAGCCCCACCAGCCGTTCCCTGTCTGCCTGGAGAATGTGCGCGAGCCGCTCGTTGCAGTAGGTGATGACGAGATCGGCACCGTATTGAAGGATGCCCGTGGGCGAATGCTGGAGGATCAGGCGATGGCGTTCCTCGCTCGCATGCAGGGTGGCTTCGGCCTGCCGGCGCTCGGCCAGCGCGGCTTCCGCCTCGTCGCGCGCCCTCGCCAGATTGTCCGCCAGACGGCCCTGTTCCAGGCCCAGGCGCAGCGCCAGGTCGAGCGTGTCGTGCAGGTAACGTGCGCTGGCGAGTACGGCAGCCAGCAGCAGCAGCGTCATTGATCCGAATGCCCAGTCGAGTGCCGTCTCCGCCTGCAGCAGGATGGCCAGCGCCATGGGCACGAGAATCGGCAGGGTAAAGATGCGGAATGCTGCCGGGACGGCAGACAGGATCGGGATGGCGCCGGCCACCATGCCGGCCATGACCAGGCCGGTGAACAAGCGTGCGCCGACGGGAGCGCCCCAGATGAACAGCACCGTGCCCGCGCCCCATGCAACGGCCGCGAGCGCCGTGGCGAGGATGTAGCGCTGTCGCCAGTGTCCGGAAGCGTTCGCATCGGGTTGTGCCTTGCGAAACCGGCGTGCCAGCTGATACCGGCTTGCCGAGATGGCAATCATGCAGCCCAGCCAGATCCACACGGGCAGAGGCGGCGCGTGCAGCGTGACGTTGACGAAGCCGAGCAGGGCGGCACTGACGACGGTGACGAGCTGCGCAACCCCCGCGTTGCGGTACAGGAGTGCCGTCTTGCGTCGCTGCGTTTCGGATTCGATGTCTGCAGTGCCGTCGGGCACCGGGAATGCGAGGAGGGTGGTCATGCCGCCGATTCTATTGGAAAGCCCCCCAATGATCGTCCGCGCGCGGGCGCCTGCCTGGCCTTGCCGCCGATGCGCCCGGAATCGAGTTTCGGCACCCGTGCAGCGCCGACGCACCGTGGCTGCCCGAATCCGCCTGTCGATTGACGGGCTCAATCAATGCAATCGGAATTATCCATTTCATTCGTGGCCGGGGCTGGTATTAAAGTACCATTCCATTAGCAACTGCTAATAAACATTCACCTCACGAAAGGAAGCTCCTCATGTCCGAACCCGTCGCCCTCCCCCGCATCAACGA
The DNA here is from genome assembly GCA_040754275.1 of Pseudomonadota bacterium. Classification (GTDB taxonomy): domain Bacteria; phylum Pseudomonadota; class Gammaproteobacteria; order Burkholderiales; family Thiobacillaceae; genus Thiobacillus. The sequence continues at coordinate 169 of JBFMCW010000017.1, read as the reverse complement.
ACGCGCCCCCGAATTCGAGGCGCGCACCACCCACGGCGTCAAGAAACTGTCCGACTACGAAGGCAAGTGGCTGGTGCTGTTCTCGCACCCCGCCGACTTCACCCCGGTCTGCACCACGGAGTTCACTGCGTTCGCGAAGTACTACCCCGAGTTCCAGAAACTCAATTGC